>NZ_JARXYJ010000001.1:1884000-2512000 GCF_029894425.1 Streptomyces sp. SAI-127 | reverse complement strand
CTCCCCGGGCGCCAGCGCCGGCACGGAGAGGGTGCCGGCCTCGACCGTCTCGCCGTCCACCTGGTACGACCACTCGAAGGCGAGCCCGGACAGGTCGGCGAAGTCGTACGTGTTGGTGATCCGTACGGTGCCGTCGGCGCCGTCGATGCGGACCGGCTCGATGACCTTCTTGTACTCGATCAGGCCGGGGGAGGGCGTGCGGTCCGGGAAGATCAGGCCGTCGCAGACGAAGTTGCCGTCGTGCAGCTCCTCGCCGAAGTCGCCGCCGTAGGCGTAACCGAGCTCGGGATGCTTGACGCCGTGGTCGATCCACTCCCAGATGAAGCCGCCCTGGAGACGGTCGTACTTCTCGAAGAGCTCCTGGTAGTCGGCGATGCCACCGGGGCCGTTGCCCATGGCGTGGCCGTACTCGCACTGGATGAAGGGGAGTGCGCGGCGCCCCAGGGTGCCGCCGTCGAGCTCCTTGCCGATCTGCTCGACCTCGGCGTGGTTCGCGTACATCCGCGAGTACACGTCGGTGTCCCGGCAGTTCCAGTCGCCCTCGTAGTGCACCAGGCGCGAGGAGTCACGGCCGTGGATCCACTCCGCCATCGCGGTCAGTCCGCGGCCGGTGCCGGCCTCGTTGCCCAGCGACCAGAAGACGATCGAGGGGTGGTTCTTGTCCCGCTCGACCATGCGGGCCGCGCGGTCCAGGAGGGCCGGGGTCCAGCGGTCGTCGTCGACGGGGTTGTCCCGCCAGTCCTGCTCGGTGAAGCCGTGGGTCTCCAGGTCGCACTCGTCGATGACCCACAGGCCGTACTCGTCGCACAGGTCCAGGAAGGCCGGGTGCGGCGGGTAGTGCGAGGTGCGCACGGCGTTGATGTTGTGCCGCTTCATCAACAGCACGTCCTCGCGCATGGTCTCCAGATCGAGGGTGCGGCCCTTCTCGGGGTGCCACTCGTGCCGGTTGACGCCCTTGAACAGGACCGCCTTGCCGTTGACCTTGATCAGCCCGTCTTCGAGGACGACCGTACGGAAGCCGATCCTGAGCGGGACCCGCTCGCCCTCGGTGACCAGCTCGCCGTCGTAGAGCCGGGGGCTCTCGGCGCTCCACGGCGCCACCAGGGTGGTCGCCGTCTCACCGGTGGCGACATCGATGTCGAGGGCGGGCACCAGCACCCGGCCGTCGACGTCGGAGTCGACACGCAGGGTGCCCTCGCCCGTCAGGTGGTCGTAGGAGGCGTGCACGAAGAAGTCGAGGACAGCGCCCGCCGGGCGGTGCAGCAGGGTCACCTCGCGGAAGATGCCCGGCAGCCACCACTGGTCCTGGTCCTCCAGGTAGGACCCGGCCGACCACTGGTGCACGCGGACCGCGAGGACGTTGTCCTTCGGCTTCAGCAGATGGCCGACGGCGAACTCGTGCGCGAGGCGGGAGCCCTTGAACTCGCCGATGTCCGTGCCGTTGAGCCAGACCCGGGCGCAGGACTCGACACCGTCGAACCGGATGACCGCGCCGCCGTCGGCGGGCCAGTCCTCCGGCAGGTCGAAGACGCGCAGGTGGTCGCCGGTCGGGTTCTCCGTCGGAACGTGCGGCGGGTCCACCGGGAAGGGGTACAGGTGGTTGGTGTAGATGGGCAGCCCGAAGGCTCCGTCTCCCTGGAGGACCCAGTGCCCGGGGACCGTGACCTCGGCCCAGCCGTCGGCGTCGTATCCCTCCTCGGCGAAGGAGTCGTCCTCGGCGTCGGCGGTCGCCGAGAGCCTAAAGCGCCAGGCGCCGTCGAGGGGCAGGGCCTTCGCGTCGGAGGAGGCGTACCAGGCGCGGGGCGGAAGGGCCCCGCTGCCGGGTGAGACGTCCTCGACGTAGTCGAAAGCGCTGGTCGTGCGGAAAGACATCGGTCTCCAGGTCCTGAGAGAAAGGCGTCAGCCCTTGATGCCGGTCTGCGCGATCCCCTGGACCAGCCAGCGCTGGAGGAAGAGGAACACGAACACCAGGGGCAGGATGGAAATGGCGGTGGCCATGAAGATCAGGTGGAAGTTGACGGTCTGGTTGGTCATGAAGGAGGACAGTGCGACCTGGACGGTCCAGGAGCTCGGGTCCTGGCCGATGACCAACGGCCACAGGAAGGCGTTCCAGCCGCTGATGAACGTGATCGTGGCCATCGCCGCGAAGAAGTTCAGCGAGTTGGGTACGACGATTCGCCAGTATGCGCCCCAGTAACCGAGCCCGTCCACGCGTGCCGCCTCCTCCAGCTCCTTCGGGAACCCGAGGAAGTACTGCCGGAACAGGAAGCAGGTGAAACCACTGAACAGGCCCGGGATGATCAGACCGCGGTAGGTGTCGATCCAGCCGAGGGACGAGACCAGCACGAAGCTGGGCACGAAGGTGACGGCGGTGGGGACCATCAGGGTCGCGAGGACGACGTAGAAGACCTTGTTGGCGTGCTTGTAGGGGATACGTGCCAGGCCGTAGCCGGCCAGGGAGCAGATCAGCAGGGTGCCGATGGTCATGGAGACGGCGATCACCGTCGAGTTCCACATGGACCTGGCGAAGTCGACCGTCGGGTCGTCGAACAGCTCGCTGATGTTGCCCCACTGGAAGGAGGGCAGCAGCTTCCAGTTCTCGCCCGTGATCTCCGGGTCCGTGGAGAGGGAGTTGCGGAGGATCAGGTAGAAGGGGAGCAGGAAGAGCAGGGCGGCGATACCCACGGCGATGTACAGGCCCGTGTTGCCGAGGACGCCTCCGTGCTTCTTGCGGCGCTCCTTGCCCACCTGAGGTGCGGTGGTGGTCACTTGGAGTCCTCCCCCCTTCCGAAGCCCATGAACTTGCCCTGGAGGAGCGTGACGGCGCAGATCAGCAGCGTGAGGATGACGGCGCCCGCGCTGCCGGCGCCGTAGTCCTGGTTCTCGCCGAGGGCGGTCTTGTAGAGGACCATGAGCGGGGTCTGACCCCAGGTCGCCTTGGTCGTGATGATGTTGAAGAACTCGTCGAACGCCTGGTAGGCGGCGACGAGCAGCAGCAGGATCACCGCGGTGGAGGTGGCGCGCAGCTGGGGCAGCGTGATGTACCGGAAGGTCTGCCAGCCGGGCTTGGCGCCGTCGATCGCGGCGGCCTCGTACAGCTCCGCCGGGATGTTCTGCAGCGCGGCCAGGAACAGGATCATGTAGAAGCCGGCCTGCAGCCACAGCCGTACGGTCACGATGACCAGCCAGTACCAGGGCGGGTTCGGGTCGGACAGGTAGGCGATGTTCTCGACGCCGAACCAGCCGAGCACCGTGTTCATCAGGCCGAAGCGGACACCCGTGAAGATGGACATCTTCCAGATCAGCGCGGCGGCGACGTAGGACACGGCGGTCGGCAGGAAGAACACCGACCGGAAGAACGCCCGCATGAACCGCAGCCGGTGCACCAGCATCGCCAGGCCCAGGGACAGGGCCCAGGTGAGGGGCACGATGAGCGCGGCGAACACCGTGAACGTCACCAGGGAACCGGTGAAGTTGGAGTTCGTCAGCATGCTCTTGTAGTTGTCGAAGCCGATGAACTTGCTCGGCGTGACGGTGAAGCGCGCGTCGAAGAAGCTGAGCCAGATGCTCCAGACGATCGGCACGAAGACGAAGATCACCAGGCCGATGAGGAACGGCCCGGTGAAGAGCCAGAAGTTGAAGGTCGGGTTGCCCCGTAGACCCCGCCGCGGCCGGGCCGGTGAGGCCTTGGCCGGGGCGGGCTGGGCGACCCCGCGCGTGGTGGTGGTCGACATGTCGTGGTTTCTCCGTCGACCTATCCGAAGAGCTTCTTGAGCTCGGCGTTGACCTTCTTCTCCGCGTCGGCGAGCGCGGCGTTCGGGTCGCCGTTCTTACGGACGCTGTTGGCGAACGCGTCGGTGAGGGCGGTGATCATCGCCTGGGTCCAGCCGATGTTGTCGAAGTGCCCGAACTCGTTGAAGAGCTTGACGCCCTCGGCCGGCAGACCCGACTTGAGCTTGGTGGCGGACTGGGCGATGGAGGTGCGCGGCGGAATGTGGAAGCCGTACGAGGTGGCCCAGTCCTCCTGGTACTCCTTCTGGTCGATCCACAGCCACTTCACGTATTCCTTGGCCGCGTCCACGTTCTTGCCCTTGGCGTTGACGAACATCGACCAGCCGCCGTTGTAGACCGACTGCTTGCCGTTGTCCCCGACCTTGGGGAAGGGGAAGACGCCGAGGTCGTCGCCGAGCGCCTTCTGCATCGCGGGCATCGCCCACATGCCGCAGAACTGGATGGCACACAGGCCCTGGTTGATCGCCGACGGGTCCCAGTAGTCGGCCGGGGCGTCAAGGAGCAGGTTGCCGCTGGTGAACAGCTGGCGCAGCTGCTTCATGCCGGCGACGACCGCGTCCGTGTGGAAGGCGGGCTTGTTGTCGGCGGTGAGGGTGTCGGCACCCGCCGACCAGAGGAGCGGGTTGATGGCCGGCGTGAGGTCGTTGCCGAGGAAGACGCCCTTGACCTTGCTGGTGGTGAGCTTCTCCGCCGCCTCGAGCAGCTCGTCGAGGGTGGTCGGCACGTCGACCTTGGCCTTCTCCAGCATCGACTTGCGGTAGAAGAAGAACTGCGGGTCGTCGATCATGCGGACGCCGTATATCTTCCCGTCCACGGTGTGCGACTTGATGTCGGCCGGGTTGAAGTCGTCCTTGACCGGGTTGATGATGTCGCTCAGGTCCGCCACCTGACCGCTCTTGACCATCTGGATCTGCGGGTGGAACTCGAAGACGTCGGGCGCGTTCTTGGTGAGCAGGGACGCGAAGAGCTTCGCCTCGAAGTTGTTGCCCGTGATCCAGTTGGTGGTCACGTTGGCGTCCTTGTACGCCTTCGCGTACCGCTTGATCGCCTGCTCGGTGCCCGCCTCGCCGTAAGCGTGGAAGAACTGGACGAGCCCGTCGCCCGATCCTCCGCTGCTCCGCCCGGTGTTCCCGCCGCACGCGGCCAGCCCGCCGGCGGCGGCCAGGCCCATCGCGGCCCGCAGAACGTTTCGACGGTCCCAGTTGCTGTTGCTCAATGCCGACATGCTGACGTCCTTGTCTCGAATACGGCTACGGCTCTGTGCCATGGCTCTGCGGCTCAGTGCCAGGTGGCTCAAATGGACCTGCGGTGCGGGACGTTAACCTTCGGCTAAGGCTTCGGCAAGGGGTTGGACGAAGTCTGCACGAAGCGTTGTGCGGCGTTCGGGATACCGGACACCCCGGGGTCACGGGCCGCCGCACCAGCGGCCCGCAACCCCCTTGCGGATGTGACGTGTTACTGCTTGAACCAGGCCTGGTTGGTCCCGCCGTTGCAGGTCCACAGGCCGACCTTGCTGCCCTCGGCCGTCGCCTGTCCGCCGACGTCCAGGCAGGTGCCGGACGCCTCGCTGACGACTTGGCCGTTGGAGTTCAGCAGCCATTGCCGGCTGCCGTCACGGGTCGCCTCCGGGCTCGTCGTGAGCCCCGAACTCCCCGCAGTCAGATAGCCGTTCACGCCCTTCAGACGGCCCTTCGCGTCGTACGACCACACCTGCTCGGGCCCGCCCGTGCAGCTGCTGATCGCCGCACCCGAGGCGTTCGCGGTCAGGCACTTGCCGGACTGCTTGCCCTGGAGCGCGCCCGTGACCGCCGAAGTGCCGTGGCCCTTCTGGTCGAGGACGTACGTCGTGATGGACCGGGCCGGCAGGGTCGCCGAGGCCGTGCCGCCCTTGACCGCCGGCTTCGCGACGTTCGCCCAGCTCTCGGTCGCCGAGGTCCGCACGGCCTTGCTCGCGCGGACCGGCGCCTTGCTGTTGAAGCGCAGCTTCACCGCGGTGTCGGTGGTGTTGTGGTTGTTGACCACGACGACCCACTTGCCGTGGTCGTCGTACGTCGACACCTCGACGCCGTCCGGTACACCGGTCACGTTGTGGGCGACCGAGCCCGGCCGGACGAACTTGCTGTACTGGCCGAGCGCGTAATAGCGCTTGGTGAAGTACAGGGTCTGGTTGCCGTTGGTGGCGTAGTTGGGGTCGTAGTAGATCAGGCCGTCGTTCCAGCCCTCGCTGTTCTTCGCGAGGGGGTCGGAGCCGATCTGCTCCGAGAGGGCGACCCACCACTGGAACGCCGAGTCGTGCGCGGTCGCGAAGTCCTTGTAGATGATCCGGGAGAGGTTCAGACCACCGTCGATCGTGGGGTCGTACTCCTGCGCCCAGCCCGTGCCGCCGTTGCCGAAGCAGCAGATCTCCGTGGACCAGGACTGCTTGCCGACCGACTTGGACGTCTCGTAGATCTTCGCCCGCTGGTCGTCGCCCGGGTTGTTGTACGTGTGGTGGGCGAGCTTGTCGACGTACTGGGCGGTGTCCGGCTGCGAGATCCACTGCGGGACCTCGGTGTTGAAGCTGACCGTGCTGCTGGACTCGTCCGCGATGATGCCGGTCCTCTGACCGCGGGCCTGCTGCTCGGCGCCCAACGCCCGCACGATGTCGTCGCGTTGGTCGACCGGCACCAGCATGCCCTCCTGGCCGCAGCTGTCGAAGCTGTTGGTCGGCTCGTTGAAGGGGCTGATGTAGTCGAAGCGCACGCCCTGCTTGGCGAAGTGGTCCGTCACGTCCGCGACGTAGTCCGCGAAGTCCTGCGTGTTCTCCGTCTTCAGATAGCCGCCGCAGCTCTTGTCGTTGGTCTTCCACTGCGCGGGCGCGCTGTTGACGAAGGCGATCAGGTCCTTCACGCCGTACTTGGCGGCCGCGTACAGGAATGTACGGCCCGCCTTGTCCTTGCTCCAGTCGTAGGACCCGTCGTCCTTCAGGAAGTCCTCGGGAGCGCGCGGGGCGTAGGTGACCCCGGTGCCGCCACCGCCGATGTTGTAGCGGTAACTGCTCAGTGCCAGGCCGTCCTTGGAGAACAGCAGCTTGGACACCCGGGCCTGGACCTTCGGGTCGAAGTTCTTCAGGTCGTTGACCCACCAGGCGCCCGAGGCGCCGATGTTGTCGATGGTCTGGGCGGCGTGCGGGGACACCTCGGCCACCGTGGGGGTGGCGGCCGAGGCGGGCGGGGCGGATATCAGGGGTCCCGCGACAGCGAACGCGGCTGCGGCTGTCAGCAGGGCTGATCTCTTGCGGTGGGGGTGAGACACGTGCATCCCTTCCGTCGTCATGAAGGTGGTGCGGTACGGCTCCTAGCGGGGGTCGTGCGTCTTCGTCCTTGCCGGGGTGGTGCGTTTCGCGGACCTCTGCCCGACCGACTGGAGCGCCCCTTCGAGCGCGAACGTCGCCGCGCCCAGACACGCCGGGTCCGTCGGGATCGGGGAGAGGACGATCTCGGTGGCGGCCATCGGCCGGGGCAGCGCGTGCCGGGCGACGGCCTCGCGCACCTCCGCGACCAGGGGCTCGCCGAGGGCGGCCGCGACCCAGCTGCTGAGCACGACCACCTCGGGGTTGAACAGATTGACCAGGTGCGCGATGGAGGCGCCCAGATAGCGGGCGGTGTGCCGGACGACCTTGACCGCCACCGGGTCCTGGGTGAGCATCCCCCGGGCCAGCGCGGCGATCGTCGCCGTCTGGTCGCCCGGGTGCAGCAGCTCGCTGTCGGGGCTCAGCTCCCGCAGGTTCAGCATGATCCCGGGCGCGCCCACGTACGTCTCCACGCAGCCGTGGTTGCCGCAGCGGCACAGGCGTCCGTCCAGGACGATCGTGTTGTGGCCCCACTCGCCGGCGCTGTTGGAGACACCGCGATGCAGGGCGCCGCCCAGGACGAGCCCGGCGCCCACGCCGGTCCCGAGGGTGACCACCACGGCGTTCCCGCTCCCGCGCGCCGCCCCGAACCACAGCTCGGCCACGGCGACGGCACGCAGCGGGTTGTCCAGGTAGAGCGGGTAGGCGATGTACTCGGAGAGCAGGTCGACCAGCGGCACGTCGTGCCAGTCCCAGTTGGGGGCGTACTCCGAGATGCCGGTGGCGCGGTCCACCTGCCCCGGCACGCTCACGCCGACACCGAGCACCCGGGCGCCCTCGATCCCGGCCTGCGTGACCACCGAGCCGACGGCGGCGGCGACATGTCCGACCACCTGCTCCGGGAGGCTCTCGCCGGGGCTGACGTCCTCCTCGGCGCGGGCCAGCACGTTCAGCGCGAGGTCGAACAGCTCGACATGGACGTACGTCTCCGCGATGTCCACGCCGATCAACGCGCCCCCCGACGCGTTGACCGCCACGAGCCCCCGGGGGCGCCCGCCTGCCGACTCCTCGAAACCGACCTCCGTGATCATGCGGAGGTCGAGCAGCTCGCCGACGAGCGTGGCGACGGTGGCCAGGCTCAGCCCGGTGGCCGCCGCCAGCTCCTGCCGGGAGGTGGGCGACTCGGCGATGATCTGGCGCAACACCTCGTAGCGGTTCGCGGTGCGGATGTCACGTGATGTGCGCTTCATCGGGGCCGGCCCCCATCCCTTCGCTCATGCCGGGACGACAGTGGCACCGGCGCGGCGCAAGATTATGGGCTGCGGGGGACTTTGTACAAGGGGTTAGGAAAGGGGCTTTATAAAGTCAGTCGGCAAGTACGGCCCGGACGAAGGCGTTGGCGAATTTTCCCTCGGGATCCAGCTCACGCGCCAGCTTCCGGAAGTCGCCGAGCCTCGGGTAGCGCTCCCGCAGCAGGTCCGTGGGCGTGGTGAAGACCTTCCCCCAGTGCGGTCGCGCGTCGAAGGCGTCCAGCGCCTCCTCCAGCCGGCGCACCACCGGCAGGACGGCCGCGGTGTCCTCGATCCAGGTGAAGTGCAGGGCCACGGTGTCCCGGCCGTAGGAGGGGCTCAGCCACTGCTCGTCGGCGGCCACGGTCCGCACCTCGCAGGTCTGGAGCACCCCGGCGACCGTGTCCCGGATGCCGTCCACCGCGTGCAGCGCCTCGACGGCGTGCTCACGCGGCAGCAGGTACTCCGACTGGAGTTCCGCCCCGCTGCTCGGCGTGAACTCGGCCCGGAAGTGCGGCAGCCGGTCCTGCCAGGGCCCCGCCACCCCGAACTGCTCGGTGCAGTTGACCGCGGGCATCCCCGGCACCGGGTGCATCTTCGCGGTGGCGGGCGCGGCCCAGGGGAAGTCGGCGAGCGGCTGGTCCGTCCGCCGCTTGACCCATGCCTGCCGGAAGCCCGGCGCGCGCCAGTCCGTGAACAGGCTGACGCTGTACGCCGAGGCCATGACCGTCCCGAAGGTCGCCGAGTCCAGCCCGGTGAGGGGGAGTTCGGTGAAGACGTACTGCTCCACGTCGAAGGTGGGCACGAGGTCCAGGGTGAGCGCGGTGACGACACCGAGCGCGCCCAGCGAGGTGACGGCCCCGCCGAAGCGCGGGTCGTCCCGGCCGATGGTCAGCACGGAGCCGTCGGCCGTGATCAGCTCCACCTCGCGCACGGCCGAGGAGAGCGGACCGTTGCCGACGCCCGAGCCGTGGGTGCCGGTCGCGACCGAGCCGGCCACGGAAATGTGCGGCAGCGAAGCCATGTTGGGCAGCGCGAGGCCGCGGGTGTACACCGCGCGGGCGAGTTCGGCGTAGCGGACGCCGCCCGAGACCCGTACCGTACGGGCCGCCGTGTCCACGTCGATCACCGGCGGCAGGTCGGCGATCGACAGCAGTACGCCCTCGGGGCCCGGCTCGGCGATCTCGTTGAAGGAGTGCCCGCTGCCCAGCACCCGCACGCTCGCGCTGCCCGCGACCAGGGCGGCGATTTTGTCGAGCGAGTACGGCCGGTGCAGTTCCTTGGCGGAGTAGGTGATGTTCCCCGCCCAGTTGGTGATCGTCTCCGACATGTCCGTCGTTCCTCCTGGAAGTGTGTATGCGTTGACCCTCTCATTTGTCGGGGCCTACCGTAGAGAGCGTTTTCTACAACCTTTCCGTCGGTCTGGAGGATCACCACCTTGCCCGAGCGACCCCAGGCGCTGTTCGCCATGACCGCCGAGAACGTGCCGCTCGTCTTCCCGCCCGAGGCGCTGGCCCGGCTGCGGGAGTCCGTGGACATCGATCCCGGGCTGGTGGCCGAGGACCTCACCGACCCGGCACTCGCGGACGTCCTGGCCCGCACCGAGATCCTCGTGACCGGCTGGGGCTGCCCCCGCCTGGACGCGGCCGTCCTCGACGCGGCCCCGAAACTCCGTGCCGTCCTGCACTCGGCCGGCTCGGTCAAGGGCTTCGCCACTCCCGAGATCTGGCGGCGCGGGATCGCCGTGTCCTCGGCCGCCGAGGCCAACGCCCTGCCGGTCGCCGAGTACACGCTCGCCGTGATCCTGCTCGCCGGCAAGGACGTCTTCGTGCGCCGGGAGCGGCTGCGCGCCGAGCGGGCGTCTCCCGGCTGGGGGATCGTGCCCGGCATCGGCAACCACGGGCGGCGGGTCGGCGTGATCGGGGCGTCCCGGATCGGGCGGAAGGTGATCGAGCTGCTGCGGCCGTTCGACCTCTCGGTGAGCCTGACAGACCCGTACGTCGACGAGAGCGCGGCCTCGGAGCTGGGCGTCCCGCTGCTGCCGCTGGACGAACTCCTGCGCACCTCCGAGATCGTGACCGTCCACGCCCCGGAGACCCCCGAGACCCGGCATCTCATCGGTGGCCGCGAGCTGGCCCTGATGCCGGACGGAGCGGTGCTGGTCAACACCGCGCGCGGGTCGCTCGTCGACACGGACGCCCTCGTCGCGGAACTGCGGGCAGGTCGCCTCTCGGCGGTCCTCGACGTCACCGACCCGGAGCCGCTGCCCGCCGACTCGCCGCTGCACGAGCTCCCGGGTGCCTTCGTCACGCCGCACCTCGCGGGGTCGCAGGGCAACGAACTGGCGCGGCTGGGCCTGGCGGTCGCGGAAGAGGCGGAGCGGGTGGTGTCCGGGGCAGGGGTGGCGTTCCCGGTGGCGTTCGAGGCTCTGGAGCGCGGGGCCTGAGGCGTCGGGAGCCTGCCTGGTCAGGGGTCTGAGGCGTCAGTAGCCTGCCTGGTCATGAGCCCCGAAACGCACCCCGAGCCTCACCCGCGACGCCTCCCCGCGTCCCTCCCGCAGACCGAGCTCACCCGGCATCGCCGCCTGCGCGAGCAGGGCAGCCTGGACCGGGCCGATCTGGAGGCGATCCTCGACGCCGGTTTCGTCTGTCATCTGGGTGTGGTGGTCGAGGGGCGGCCCCTGGTCGTGCCCACGGTCTATGGATGGGACGCGCGACAGTTGTATGTGCACGGCTCGGTGGCGGGCCGCAGCCTCGCGGGCGGGACGCCGGTCTGTGTCACGGTCACGCACGTCGACGGGCTGGTCCTCGCACGGTCCGTCTTCGAGCACGGCGTCAACTACCGCAGCGCCATGATCCACGGCGAGGCCCGCAAGGTGACCGACCCGCAGGAGAAGCTGGCGGGCCTGCGCCTGCTGACCGACCACGCGGCGCCGGGGCAGTGGGCGTACGCCCGGCAGCCGAGCCGGAAGGAACTCGCGGCCACCGCCCTGCTCGCCGTCTCCCTCGAGGAGGCTTCCGTCAAGATCCGTACCGGTGCGCCCGACGACGGCGACGGACCCGACGCGGAGCTGGGGCTGTGGGCCGGTGTGCTTCCGCTCACCTCGACGTGGGACGCGCCTGTTCCCGACCCGCTGCTGCCGCAGGAAACGCCCGTACCAACCCATATAGCTCGCCGTGAGGGGACCCGGCACGGGTGATGCCGGTGCGAGGGCATACCGTGAGGAGTCGGTCGTACGTCTGAGCCGGGAGGAGACACGGGATGGGCAGCCGTACCGCGCTGGTCGAGGATCTGATGGAGCGGTTTCCGCAGGTGCCGCGGGAAGCCGTCTTCAAGGAGGACCTGCTGCGAGGTGGCGTGGCCTTCGACCCGTCCGCCCTCAGCGACAACGAGTCGGGGGAGATGAAGCCGAAGTCGTACTTCATCTTCTCCTTCGACCACGGCACCCTGCCGGAGCTCGGCGAGGCCGCGCTGCGGCGCCCGCCGGAGGAGATCATCCTCACCGGCGGGCCGTACGACCTCAGGCGGACCGTGGTGTCGGTGCGGGTGAACCCCGCCTCGCCCTACCGCGTGGCGGCCGACGACTCCGGCATGCTCGGGCTCTACCTCGACGGCAAGCGGATCGCCGACGTGGGTGTGCCGCCGATGCCGGAGTACTACCGGCACAAGCTCTCCAACGGCAAGTCCGTGATGGAGGTGGCCCCGACCATCCAGTGGGGCTACCTGATCTATCTGACCGTCTTCCGGGTGTGCCAGTACTTCGGCGCCAAGGAGGAGTGCCAGTACTGCGACATCAACCACAACTGGCGCCAGCACAAGGCGGCGGGGCGGCCGTACACGGGCGTCAAGGACGTGGACGAAGTCCTCGAGGCGCTCGAGATCATCGACCGGTACGACACCGCCAAGGTCTCCACGGCCTACACGCTCACCGGCGGCGCCATCACCTCGAAGCTCCAGGGCCGGGACGAGGCCGACTTCTACGGCATGTACGCCAAGGCCATCGAGGAGCACTTCCCGGGCCGCTGGATCGGCAAGGTCGTCGCGCAGGCGCTGCCGAAGGACGACGTGCAGCGCTTCAAGGACTACGGCGTGCAGATCTACCACCCCAACTACGAGGTGTGGGACGAGTATCTCTTCAAGATGTACTGCCCGGGCAAGGAGCGGTACGTCGGCCGGGACGAGTGGCACAAGCGGATCCTGGACTCGGCGGAGATCTTCGGCGCGCGCAATGTGATCCCCAATTTCGTGGCGGGCGTGGAGATGGCCGAGCCGTTCGGCTTCAAGTCGGTCGACGAGGCGATCGCGTCCACCACGGAGGGCCTGCGCTTCTTCATGTCGCACGGCATCACACCCCGCTTCACCACGTGGTGCCCGGAGCCCACGACCCCCCTCGGCAATGCGAACCCGCAGGGCGCGCCGCTGGAGTACCACATCCGGCTGCTCCAGGCCTATCGCCGGACGATGGACGACTTCGGACTGTCCTCGCCTCCCGGCTACGGCCCGCCCGGACCCGGCCGTGCCGTCTTCTCCGTGAGTTCCTTCATGGACAGCCTTCCGGCCCAGGAGCCGGTCGAGGTGTAACCCGGCACCGCCGAAACGGTTGGGGCGCGGGCCGCGGAGACCTTCGGGATCCGCGGCCCGCGCTTATGTGCCGAGGGATTTATCGACAAGGTGACCGGAGTGGCCGCGCTGCTCCGCACATTTCGCGATGAGATGCACCCGGTATCGAGATTTCCCGGCGTTCTTTCCGTATAACTCTCGTAACAGCGCTCCCGGTCGCGCGCTCCGGCCACTGGCGCGAACCCTCGGTAACCGATTTGAATAGCCTGCTTGTCAGTTGTGTGGGAGACGTGAAAGGGTCCTGTCCTGCCGCGAGGTTCCCCCCAACTCCTTTGCCAGTATGGCGAGTTGACCTCGCTTTGGATGCAGGAGACCCATGCCCGACCTGCCGACCCCCCAGGACGCCACCGAGGCCGCGCTGTTCTCCGAGTGCTGGGACGCCGTGCTGTCGTACGCCGATCTGTGCACGGCCGGCTCCACCGCCGCCACCGAGCTGGCCACGGAGGCGTTCTCGCTCGGCATGCGCGAGGCCCGTGAGGCGGAGGCCGCCGCCCGCGGTGCCGGCCGCCGTCCGGCCCGGCTGCCCCGAATACCCCTGCTGCTGACCGCCGTTCGCACGACGGCGGCGGACTGGGAGGCCCGGGGCCTGGGCCACCGGCTCGACCCCGATCTGCGGCTGTGGCTCAACTCCGACAAGGCCGCCCGCTACACCGGACCGCCGCTCCAGCGGCCGATCGCGCTGCGCGGACTGCGCGATCTGCAGGCGGCGGACGCCGAACTGCTGTGGCTGGCCGAGGTGGAGGCGCTGCCGCTGTCCGCGGTGGCCCGCCGGCTCGGCCTCGACCCGGCCACCGTGGGCGACGAACTCGCCCAGGTGCGCGGACTGTTCCGGGACCGCAGCCACCGCAACCATCTCGACATGCCGATGGACGCGCAGTGCCGCAGCTACGCCCGGCTGCTGGACGCGGTCACCCGGTCCACCTCCGGAGAGACGCCGGACGACCTCTCCCGCCACCTCGCGAGATGCCGGCAGTGCGCGGAGGCCGCCGCCTGTCTTCGACTGCAGGGCGGCGGGCTGCCCGCCGCCCTCGCGGGCGGGGTGATCGGCTGGGGCGGGCTCGCCTATCTGGAGCGCCGCCGCCGGGCCGCCGAGGTGCGCCTTGGCGCGGGGCGCCCGGAGGCGCTGGAGAGCGGGCCCCCGAACCCGGGCGCGCACAAGGCGAAGGTCGTGCGCAACGGCCTGCTCGTCGCGGCGGTCCTCGTCTCCCTGCTCGCCCTCGCCGTCTCGATGATGCCGGGCGACGACATGGAGAACGGCGCCGCCAAGCCCGGCACCGGTACCTCGGCCGACAGCGAGCCGGTGGCCAACCCCACCTCGTCCGTCCCCTCCGCCACGTCCCGGGCGCCCGGCTCGGCGGGCCCGTCGCGGACGGCCGGCGGGAACCCGTCCGAGTCCACGGGTGCGAAGAAATCCGACCCGGAACCCCAGGGGACCTCCTCCGCCGGTGCCGCGGAGCCGGAGCCCAGCGAGAGTGTCACGCCGTTCTGCCAGGTCGAGTACACCCTCGTCAACCAGTGGCCCGACGGCTTCCAGGGCGAAGTCACCGTCGCCACCACCGAGGCGCTCAGCGACTGGCGGGTCACCTGGTCCTTCAAGGACGGCCAGAAGGTGACGCAGATGTGGGACGGCAGTTTCACCCAGAGCGGCGCGAAGGTCACCGCGAGCGCCGCCGACTACAACAAGTCGGTCCCCGCGCACGGTTCGCTCTCCGTCGGCTTCCTCGCCTCCTGGCAGGGCAGGAACGCCCCGGCGTACGACTTCTCCCTCAACGGGAGGGAGTGCGTGAAGTCCTGACACCCGCGGTCGCGTCCTCGGCGGCGGTCCGTCACTTCGCCGCCCACAGCCCCCGGACGTGTCCGATGTGCCGGGTCATCACCTCGTGGACCGCGCTCTCGTCGCGGGCGATCAGCGCGTCGAGGAGTTCGAGGTGCTCCTCGGCGGAGGCCAGCAGTCGGCCGGACTTCACCAGCGGGGTGAGGCCGTAGAGCCGTGACCGCTTGCGGAGGTCGCCGACCACCTCGACCAGGTGGGCGTTGCCCGCGAGGGCGAGCAGGCCGAGGTGGAAGCGGGTGTCGGCCTCGACGTACGCGATGAGGTCACCGGACACCGCCGCCTGGACGATCTCCCGGGCGGCGGGACGCAGCGCCTCCAGGGAGACCGGGTCGGCGGTCGAGGCCAGCTCCACGATGGTGGGGACCTCGATGAGCGAGCGGATGTGGGTGTACTCGTCGAGCTGCTTCTCGGAGACCGCGGTGACCCGGAAGCCCTTGTTGGGGACGGTGTCGACCAGGCCCTCCTTGGCGAGGTCGAGCATGGCCTCGCGCACGGGGGTGGCCGACACCCCGAATCGGGCGGCGAGCGCGGGCGCCGAGTACACCTGGCCCGGGAGCAGTTCGCCCGCGATCAGCGCGGCCCGCAGGGCGTCGGCGACCCGCTCCCGGTAGCTGCTCTTCTTGCCGCCGAGAACGGGCAGAGCGGGGGTGCTGGATCGTTGGGCGGCCATGAGGGGCATCTCCTAGTGGTGCAATGTCACGCGGCACCCGGCATTATCCTCGACGCCCTCGGGGCTCACAGGACGAATCCCGCCGGGAACGGATCGGTCGGGTCGAGCAGGTACTGGGCCGTGCCGGTGATCCACGCCCGCCCGGTGAAACTGGGCAGGACGGCGGGGCGGCCCGCCACCTCGGTGGTGCCGAGGAGCCGGCCCGTGAACCGCGTCCCGATGAAGGACTCGTTCACGAACTCGGTGTGCAACGGGAGTTCGCCGCGGGCGTGCAGCTGGGCCATGCGCGCGCTGGTGCCGGTGCCGCAGGGGGAGCGGTCGAACCAGCCGGGGTGGATGGCCATCGCGTGCCGGGAGAGGTGGGCGGTCGCGCCGGGCGCGAGCAGGTGGACGTGGTGACAGCCGCGGATGGACGGATCCTCGGGGTGGACTGGCTCCTCCGCGGCGTTGATCGCCTCCATGAGGGACAGCCCGGCCTTCAGGATGTCGTCCTTGCGGGCGCGGTCGAAGGGCAGCCCGAACTGGTCCAGCGGCAGGATGGCGTAGAAGTTGCCGCCGTACGCCAGGTCATATGTCACCGTCCGCCCGTCGGCCAGTGCGATCTTGCGGTCGAGGGCGACGGCGAAGGACGGCACGTTCTGCAGGGTGACGTTCTTCGCCCTGCCGTCCTCCACCGCGACCTCGGCCACGACCAGGCCCGCCGGGGTGTCCAGCCGGATCGTGGTGACCGGCTCGACGACCTCGACCATGCCGGTCTCCACCAGCACGGTCGCCACCCCGATCGTGCCGTGTCCGCACATCGGCAGATAGCCCGAGACCTCGATGTACACCACACCCCAGTCGCAGTCCGGGCGGGTCGGCGGCTGGAGGATCGCGCCGCTCATCGCCGAGTGCCCGCGCGGCTCGTTCATCAGGAGCTGCTTGATGTCGTCACGGTGCTCACGGAAGTACAGCCGCCGCTCGTTCATGGTGGCGCCGGGGATCGTGCCGATTCCGCCGGTGATCACGCGGGTGGGCATGCCCTCGGTGTGCGAGTCGACGGCGTGCAGGACGAGTTTGCTGCGCATGGTCCGCTCTCCTTGACGAGTTACGCGAGTCCCGCGGCGGCGGCCTTCTCCGTGGCGGCCCGCACGACGGCCTCCCGCTCGGGCAGCAGGGGGACGCGCGGTGGACGCACGGGGCCGCCGTGCCGGCCGACGATGTCCATCGACAACTTGATCGCCTGTACGAACTCGACCTTGGAGTCCCAGCGCAGCAGCGGGTGCAGCTGCTCGTACAGCTTCTTCGCGGTGGCGAGGTCGCCGGCCACGGCTGCCCGGTACAACTCGACGGAGGCCCCGGGCAGCGCGTTCGGGTAGCCGGCCACCCAGCCCTTGGCCCCGGCGAGGGCGAGTTCCAGCAGGACGTCGTCGGCGCCGATCAACAGGTCCAGTTCCGGGGCGAGTTCGGACAGCTGGTAGGCGCGGCGGACATCGCCGGAGAACTCCTTGACCGCGCGGATGAACCCCTCGGCGTGCAGTGCGGCCAGCAGCTCCGGCACCAGGTCGACCTTGGTGTCGATGGGGTTGTTGTACGCCACGATCGGCAGACCCGCCTTCGCGACCTCGGCGTAGTGCGCGAGGACCGACCGCTCGTCGGCGCGGTAGGCGTTGGGCGGCAGCAGCATCACGGACGCACAGCCCGCGTCACGCGCCTGCTCGGCCCAGCGGCGGGACTCCGCCGAACCGTACGCGGCGACACCGGGCATCACCCGCTCACCGCCGATCGCGGCCACGGCCGTCTCGACGACCTTGGCCCGCTCCTCGGGGGTGAGCACCTGGTACTCGCCGAGCGAGCCGTTCGGTACGACGCCGTCGCAGCCGTTCTCGACCAGCCACGCGCAGTGTTCGGCGTACTTGTCGTAGTTCACCGACAGGTCGTCGTTGAGCGGGAGGGCGGTGGCGACGAGAACTCCGCGCCACGGATGAAGGCTGGTGGTCATGTGGGTCCTCTCAATAGGGTGACTAGGGTGACTAGCGTGTGACATATCACTGTTCCTCGGTCTCTCCGGCCCGGGCCAGCACGCCCAGCGGTACCGGCCGTGCGAACGGCCTGCGGCCCGCCGTCTCCGCGCACCCGGCGACGCCGGCCACTCCGGGCTCGCACATCCGGCCCTGGCACCAGCCCATCCCGGCCCGCGTCAGCAGCTTCACGGTCCTCAGATCACCGGCCCCCAGCTCGCGCACCGCCTCCCGCACCGCACCGGCCGACACCTCCTCGCAGCGGCACACCACCGTCCCGTCGGTGACCTGCTCGGCCCAGTGCGCGGGCGGCACGTAGACGGAGTCGACGGCGGCGAAGAAGGCCCGCAGCCCGGCCCGGGTGCGCGCGGCGGCCGCCCACTCACCCGGGTCCGGCGCCCGCTCGGTCAGCCGCGCCGCGATCGACCGACCGGCGATGTGCCCCTCGGCGAGTGAGAGGGCCGAGCCGCCGATGCCGGTGGTCTCGCCCGCCGCCCACACACCCGGCACGTCGGTGCGCTGCTCGTCGTCGACGTACACGTCCGTACCGTCGACCCGGCAGCCCAGCGCGTCGGCGAGGTCGGTGTGCGGCAGCATGCCGTGACTCACGGCGAGGGTGTCGCAGACGAGGCGGCGGCGGGTGTCTGGGCGCACCCGCCCCTCCCGGTCGAGGGCCGCGATCGTCACCGCCTCCAGCCGCTCGGCGCCGTGCGCCGCCACGACGGTGTGATGGAGGAGAGTGCGTACCCGGTGCCGGAGCAACTGCCCCGCGTACTGGGCGCCTTCGGCCATCTTGGCAGGCCGGCCCGCCAGCGCCCGGGACCGCCGTACGAACGACTTCGGGTCGGCCGAGTCCACCAGCGCGGCGACCGTCGTGCCGGCCGCGGCGAGGCCGGTGGCGACGGGCAGCAGCAGCGGCCCGGTCCCGGCGACCACGGCGGTACGGCCGGGCAGTACGAGCCCGCCCTTGAGCATGGCCTGCGCCCCGCCCGCCGTGACGACACCGGGCAGGGTCCAGCCGGGGAAGGGCAGCACCTTCTCGTAGCCGCCGGTGGCGAGGAGGACCGCAGTCGCGCGTACCTCGGCCGGCTGCTCCTGCTCGGGGCCGACGAGGGCGTGCACGGTGAACCCGGCGGTGTCCAGGCGCTCGACGAACCAGACGTGATGGTCCGTCACATTCCTTACGGTGCCGGCTTGCACATGGGCGCGCAGACCGTCCCGCAGCCTCTCCCAGGTCCGCCACTGGTGATGCAGGGCCTGCGGTCGACGGGCCCCGAGCCCGGGAGCGGGCTGCCGGTAGAACTGCCCGCCCGCCTCCGCCGCCGAGTCGATCAGGGTGACCCGGATGCCCCGGGCGGCCGCCGCGAGGGTGGCCGCGAGCCCGGCCGGACCCGCGCCGATCACCGCCAGGCTCGGCTCAGTCATCGTGGCCCGTTCCCTCCTGCGTGCGGATCGCGTCGCCCGGCTGCAAGGGCCTCAGGCAAGCCCGTTGGTTCGGGCGGTCGTTGACGGTCACCAGGCAGTCGAAGCAGACGCCGATGCCGCAGAAGATCCCGCGCGGGCGGCCCTCGCCGCGGGTGGTGCGCCAGGAGGTGACGCCCGCCGTCCACAGTGCGGCGGCGACGGTCTGGCCGGGCAGGGCCTCGATCTCCCGCCCGTCGAGGGCGACGGTGAAGGCGGGGCCGGGCTCGGCGCGCACCAGCTCCAGCGGGTTCACGAGGCCTCCTCGGAGTCGGAGTCGGAGGCGGGGAATCGGTCGGGACGGAAAGGTGCGAGATCGAGGTCGGGAGCGTGCCCGGCCAGCACCTGGGCGATCAACTGCCCTGTCCCGGTGGACAGTCCGATGCCCGCGCCCTCGTGCCCGCAGGCGTGGAACAGCCCGGGCACCCGCGGATCGGGGCCGATCGCGGGCAGGTGATCGGGCATGTACGGCCGGAAGCCGAGGTACGTCCGCATCGCACGCACCCGCTCCAGGAACGGGAACAGCCGCGTCGCGCCCTCCGCCAGCGCGCGCAGTGCCGGCAGCGACAACGACCGGTCGAAGCCCACCCGTTCACGGGTCGCGCCGATCAGGACGGGTCCGGCTGCTGTCCCCTCGACGACCGGTGAGGTCTGCAGGGCCGCCGAGTCGCTGGCCACGTCGGCCACGTAGTCGGCGGCGTACACCTTGTGGTGGACCAGGCGGGGGAGCGGCTCGGTCACGAGGACGAAGCCGCGCCGGGGGAGCACGGGGAGCCTCACTCCCGCCAGCGCGGCCAGCTCACCGCCCCAGGTCCCGGCGGCGTTGACGACATGCGGGGCATGGATCCCGCCCCGGCCGGTCCGCACCCCGCGCACGGCACCGTCGGCGCCGCGCAGCACCTCGGTCACCGCCGCGCCGGTGAACAGCCGGGCACCCGAGGCCCGTAGGAGATGAGCGGCGGCCAGCGTCGGCATGACCTGGGCGTCCTGGGGGTACAGCACACCGCCCGTGAGTCCGGGTGCCAAGTGGGGCTCCAGCTCGCGGAGCCGGCCTGCGTCCACCCGCACCGCCTCGACGCCCGCGGCCCGTTGTCCGGTCGCGAACTTCTCCAGGGCTTCGAGGCCGTCGGAGGTGGAGGCCACGACCACGCCGCCCTTGAGTTCGTACTCGACTGCGTCGCCGAGCTCCTCCGCCAACTCGGTCCACAACCGGCCGGACAGCAGGGCGAGTTCGAGCTCGGGCCCCGGCTCCTTGTCGGAGACCAGGAGATTGCCCTCACCGGCGCCGGTCGTACCACCGGCCACCGGACCGCGGTCGACGACGATCACGTCGAGGCCCGCCCGGGCGGCGTACAGGGCGCAGGCCGCGCCCACCATTCCGGCTCCGACGACCACGACATCGCAGGTCAGTCGCTTGCTCACATCAGTACTATGTCACATGCCGCTCTTGGCGGGAACACCCCGAGGTCGGACCGGAGGGGGGGCGGGCCGTGGGACGGACGGGACTCACCGGGCCGTCAGTCGATCTCGCTCGGGTCGGCGGACGGGGTGCGGCCCGCCTGGACGTCCTCGAGACGTGCCGCGCCGAGCTTCGCCGCCTGCTCGGTGGTGTCGTCGCCGGCTCCGTCGAGGCCGCCGTTGGTGAAGGTGATCGCGTCCGTGCCGAACCGCAGGGCCGCGACGTCGAGGGTGAGGGTGGTGGGCTCGCCGCCCGAAGTGCCCCGGACCGTGACCTGCAGCCCCTGCCGGGCGTCGCCCTCCTTGGGAAGGGAGGTCCCGACCACCTGGACCGTGCGCTGCCCGCCCGAACCGTCCTTCACCGTGAACTGGTCGCACTTGACCGGCAGGCTCTTCAACCAGGTGAAGGACGTGTCCAGCGCGGCCTTGTCATAGGCGGCCACCTGGTACAGCAGCCTGGACTCGCCCTCCTTGAAGCCGGTGAGCGCGGACGCTCCGGACGGCTTGCCCAGCAGCTCGTCGTCGTAGAGCCGGTCGAGCAGCTTCTGGCAGTCGGCCGCGTCGGCCTTGCCGGTGAGGAAGTCGGCGACGTCCACCTGGCCGACCAGCAGGCTGTCGCGCCAGGTGGCCGCGTTCTTGACCTGCGTCCAGTCGTCCTCCAGATCCGCCTCCGTCACCAGCGCGGCACGCGCCCCGGCCGGGGTGAGCGCGGCCGGGGACGCCTGCGCGAGCGGCGAGGAGGAGATATCGGTGGTGATCTCCGTGGTGTCCGCGCGGTCCGGACCACTGTCGTCACCGTCCGCACACGCGGCGGTCGTCAACAGGGCTCCGGCCGCCAGGGCCGAGGCGAGGACGCGGAAGGGGCGGGGCGGACGGTGGGTCATCACGAGGTCTCCTGGAGATGAGGGGTGCTTCCATGCCACAACCGCTCCTCCCGTACGACCAGCGCACCGGGCTGTTCGAGTGAGGGGGCGACGGCACCGGGTTCCGGAAAACCGGTGGCGCCCCCGACGCGGAGGTCTCTAAGGTGAAACCGCTTCGCACGGCGGCTCATGGCTGCCGTGCCCCACGAGCGAGGAACGAGGGAGGTGTCGACCGATGGCTGTCTTTGCGATGAGCGCTGCTCGCATCCAGATCATCAAGTCCACCTCCGTGGCCGTCGGCTGACACCAACTCCTGGTGCCGGGGCCACCCTTGTGAAGGGTCTCCCTTGACTTCCAGCTCCACTTCTCGTGTTTTCTCCGCTCTCGCCCCCTACGGCTGGGACGAGGCATGGGCGGACGCGTTCGCCCCCTACGAGCCCGAGGGTCTCCTGCCCGGACGTGTGGTCCGGGTCGACCGAGGGCAGTGCGACATCGTCACCGCCGAAGGGATGATGCGGGCCGACACGGCCTTCGTCACCCCGCCCGATCCGATGCGGGTCCTGTGCACCGGTGACTGGGCCGTCGTCGAGCCCGTGGGCAACCCCCGCTATGTACGGACGTATCTGCCACGCCGTACCGCATTCGTACGCTCCACCTCCTCCAAGCGGTCCGAGGGGCAGATCCTCGCGGCCAACGTCGACCACGCGATCGTCGCCGTGTCGCTGGCCGTCGAACTCGACCTCGGCCGCATCGAACGGTTCCTTGCCCTGGCCTGGGAGTCCGGCGCACAGCCGGTGGTCGTGCTCACCAAGGCCGACCTCGTGCCGGACGCGGTGACGCTCTCGCATCTCGTCCAGGACGTGGAGACGACGGCGCCGGGCGTCCCGGTGCTGACCGTCAGCGCGCTGGACGGGGAGGGGCTCGACGTACTCGTCGCGGTCGTCTCCGGCGGTACGACCGTGCTGCTCGGGCAGTCCGGCGCGGGGAAGTCGACACTGGCGAACGTGCTCATCGGCGAGGACGTGATGGCTGTGCAGGCCGCACGGGACGCGGACGGGAAGGGGCGCCACACGACCACGACCCGCAACCTCCTCGCCCTGCCGGGCGGGGGAGTACTGATCGACACGCCCGGGCTCAGGGGCGTGGGGCTGTGGGACGCCGAGACCGGTGTCGGCCAGGTGTTCTCCGAGATCGAGGCACTGGCCGCACAGTGCCGCTTCCACGACTGCGCGCACGAGAGTGAGCCGGGGTGCGCGGTGCTGGCCGCGATCGACTCCGGTGAGCTGCCCGAGCGGCGGCTGGAGAGCTACCGGAAGCTGATCCGGGAGAACCAGCGGATCGTGGCGAAGACGGACGCGAGGCTCCGTGCCGAGATCCGGAAGGACTGGAAGAAGAGGGGAGCGGAGGGGAAGGCGGCGATGGAGGCGAAGCGGGGGTCCCGGAGGTAGCGGGTAGTCGTTCGGCCGCGGCGCGGTGGGGGCCGGTCGCGCAGTTCCCCGCGCCCCTGAGTGGGTGCAGTCATGGTCTGCCTGGCTGTACCCAGCCTTTTGGGGGCGCGGGGCTGTGTCGAACATGCGGCTGCCGCCGCGTGGGCGCGACCAGCCACGACGGACCCGCACCCGTCCAAGGACCTGACGCGGCACCCCCATCACCGTGTCCGATTTCCGCCAGCGGCATCCTCGCCCACGGCGGAGACTGGAACACGTGATGGACGAAGACACCAGGTACGAAGCCGTCCGCAGCCGGGACGCCCGGTTCGACGGGGAGTTCTTCTTCGCTGTCGAGACGACCGGGATCTACTGCCGGCCCAGCTGTCCCGCGGTCACCCCGAAGCGCCGCAACGTCCGCTTCTACGCGACGGCCGCCGCCGCGCAGGGCTCCGGGTTCCGGGCCTGCCGACGGTGCCGCCCGGACGCGGTCCCCGGTTCCGCGGACTGGAACGTACGCGCGGACGTGGTGGGCCGGGCGATGCGCCTGATCGGCGACGGTGTCGTCGACCGGGAGGGCGTCGCCGGGCTCGCCGGCCGCCTCGGCTACAGCGCCCGCCAGGTCCAGCGCCAGCTCACCGCCGAGCTCGGCGCCGGCCCCGTCGCCCTGGCCCGCGCCCAGCGGGCCCACACCGCGCGCGTCCTGCTCCAGACCACCGGCCTGCCGGTCACGGAGATCGCGTTCGCCTCGGGCTTCGCCAGCGTGCGGCAGTTCAACGACACGGTCCGGGAGATCTACGCCTCCACCCCCAGCGACCTGCGGGCCGCCGCCCGGACCACGCGCCGCGCTGCCACCCCCACGGCGGGCATTCCGCTACGGCTGGCCCACCGCGGCCCCTACCGGTCCGAAGCCGTCTTCAACCTGCTGGAGAGCGAGGCCGTACCCGGCGTCGAGGAGGTGAGCGGGGCACCTGGGCGGCGCACCTACCGCCGTACCCTCCGCCTCCCGCACGGCACCGGTATCGTCGCCGTCCGCGAACGCACCGGCACGACCGGAACCACCTCCGGCGCGAACCCCGGCGGCTGGCTCGACGCCCACCTGCACCTCACCGACCCCCGCGACCTCACCACCGCCGTCGGACGGCTGCGGCGGCTCTTCGACCTCGACGCCGATCCCTACGCCGTCGACGAGCGGCTCGGCGAGGACACCCGGCTCGCTCCCCTGGTCGCCGCCCGCCCAGGACTCCGGTCGCCCGGTGCCGCCGACCCCGAGGAGTTCGCCGTACGGGCACTGGTGGGCCGCAGCGAATCCGAACGGCTCGTCCAGCGATACGGCAAGACCCTGGACGCACCCTGCGGCAGCCTCACCCACCTCTTCCCCGAGCCCGCGGCCCTCTCGGAGGCGGCCGGCCCTCTGGGCACGCTGGCCACCGCCCTGGCCGACGGGGCCGTACGACTCGATCCGGGCGCCGACCGCGACGAGGTGCAGCACGCGCTCCTCGCCCTGCCCGGCCTGGACGCCCCTACGGTCGTCGTCATCCGCACCCGCGCCCTCGGTGACCCCGATGTCGCCCCACCGGGCCTCGACACCCCCGACACCTGGCGCCCCTGGCGCTCCTACGCCTGGCAACACCTGCGTACAGCAGGAGAGTTGGAGTAATCATGGCCACCCGCTGGACCCGTCTCGACAGCCCCGTCGGCACCCTGCTCCTCACCGCCGACGAGACCGGCGCGCTGACCTCGTTGTCCGTTCCGGAGCAGAAGAAGGGCCGTACCGTTCAGGACGGTTGGGTCCACGACCCCACCCCCTTCCGGGACGCCCAGGAGCAGCTCGCCGCCTACTTCGCCGGTGAACTCAAGGAGTTCCAGCTGGAGTTGCGTCCTGAAGGTACCGAGTTCCGGACCCGCGTCTGGGACGCCCTCGACGACGTTCCGTACGGGGCGACCACGACGTACGGCGAGATCGCCGCCCGCGTCGGAGCCTCCCGCGTCGCCGTCCGGGCCGTGGGCGGCGCGATCGGTGCGAACCCGCTGCTGATCCTCCGCCCGTGCCATCGGGTGATCGGCGCGAACGGCCTGCTCACCGGGTATGCGGGCGGCCTGGAGCGCAAGACGGCCCTGCTCACCCTCGAAGGAGCCCTCTAGGACTCCTCGAGCCCCCAGCTGTGGATCCGTCGTGGATGGATGCGGATCAGTTCCTCGCTGAAGTGCGGGCCCAACTCGTGCGGGCCCGTGAGGAGCTCCGCCTCCCCGCGGATGTCGATGCCGCGCACCGTCCACGGTTTCAGACTGGCGATGTCGTCGACGACCAGCGCGACCTTCGGGTTCTTCTGGAGGTTGCGCCATTTCTTCGTGCGGCCCATCGCGTAACCGCCGATCAGGATGGTGCCGTCGTCCTGCGGGAAGAAGCCGACCGGGTTCGCCTGCGGCTGTCCCTGCGGGTCGACGGTGGCGAGCCGGCCCAGCCGCTGGGACTTCAGGTACGCGCGCTCGGCCTCGCTGAATTCGGTCATGCCAGCCACCCAAACACGCCCGCGCCGCCCGCACATCGGAATCTCGTCCTAGGCCTGTCCGGGACCGCGGTCCCAGGTCAGCCGCCCCACAGCACCGCCCCCAGCCACGCGCCCATGATCAGCAGACATGTGAACAGTTCCGCCAGCACGCTGGAGCCGCCCGAGCGCATCGCCGTACGCAGGGCGGCCTTCGCCGCTCCGTGGCGGCCGAGGCGGAGGCGTTCCGAGAGGTAGATGCCGCCCATGAACCCGGGGATCGCGCCGAGCACGGGAATCAGGAAGAAGCCGAGGAACGCGCCCGCTCCGGCGTAGACCCCCATGCGCGGGGTGGCCCCGCTCGCCCGCAGCCGGCGTGGTGGCAGCGCCCAGCGCACCACCTGGGAGAGGAACAGGGCGACCGTGGCCCCCACGAGCACGCTCCACGCGACCGGTTGCGGATCCTTCAGCGCCCACCACAGGACCGCGGACCACACGAGCCAGGACCCCGGCACCCCGGGCAACAGAACCCCGACCAGGCCGAACAGCATGACCAGGCCGACCAGCAGGAGGTCCCACACTCCCATGAGTCCAGGGTGCAGGAGGCAGGCAGAAAGCGCAGGTCAGCGATATCGCCCCGGACCGTTGAGGAAGAGCTGCGCATCGGTCTCACGGCGGTGGGCACTCGGGCCGTCGTCCGTCACAGGTCCGCGACAGGGAAGCGGGTCACACTCAGGGCCGACCCGACCGGTACCCACGACGTGCGTCCGCCGCAGGGGATCGGGTCCGGGTCACTCCGCGTCGCCGGGCGGTTCTCCCGTGGGGGGTGGAACCGTCCGGCGACCCTTTCGCAACACAGTTCGATGCGCGGGGTGGGGCTTGATTTTCGGGATGCCCCGTTTTCATACGGCCCATGCGGTGGACAATTGGGGGCATGAGCCAGCAGGGGGGAACACCCACCGGTCATGGTCCCGAGGACGACTGGTGGGGGCAGCTGTACGACTCCACCGACGACACGGGCCCCACACCGGCCCCGGACACCCTGGACGACCGCTTCGCCTCGGCGGCGGGCGCGGTGCGGGACGGGTCGGGGGGCGGAGGGCTGAGCTTCGAGGCGGGGCGCGGTGAGGTTCGGCCGGGCTTGGAGGCGGGGCTTGGTGGGGGTCAGCCGGGCTCGGACGCGGGGTCTGGTGGTGGTTGGCCTGGCTTGGGGGCAGGGTCTGGTGAGGGTCAGCCGGGCTCCGGGGCGAGGCCCGGTGGTGGATGGCCGGAGTCGGGGGCAGGGCCCGGTGGCGGACGGCCCGGCTTCGAGGGACGGCCTGTTGAGGGTCAGCCGCGCTCGGAGGCGGGGCTTGGTGGTGGATGGCCGGAGTCGGGGGCAGGGTCCGGTGGTGGACGGCCCGGCTTCGAGGGACGGCCTGTTGAGGGTCAGCCGGGCTCGGAGGCGGGGCTTGGTGGTGGATGGCCGGAGTCGGGGGCAGGGTCCGGTGGCGGACGGCCCGGCTTGGAGGGAGGGCCTGTTGAGGGTCAGCCGGGCTCGGAGGCGGGGCCCGGTGGGGGGCAGCCGGGCTCGGAGACGGAGCTCGGTGGTGGACGGCCCAGCGCTGAGACGGAGCTCGGTGAAGGACAGCCCGGTGCTGAGACAGGGTCCGGTGAAGGACAGCCCGGTTCCGAGTGGGGTGCTGCGGACGAGCAGAGCCGTCGGTCCGGCACGGGGGTCCCCGCGCCGCGGATAGGTTTCTCCGAGGCGACGGCTCCCTCACCCGGCCGGCACCGCGTCCCCTGGCAGACGCCACCCGACGTATCCGACGGCCCCGCGTCCTTCCCGCCCGGCCCCAAGCCGCCCGGCTTCGTCGAGCGGCCCGCCGAGGACCGCCCGCCCCCGCCACCCGGCGGACGTACGTCCACCGAGACGCCTCCGGCCACGACCGTTCCGACCTCGCGCATGCCGACCGAGCCCCCGCGGCCGCCGACCGCCGCACCCCCACACCCCTCAGCCCCACCTCGCCCCGCGGCACCACCCCCGCCACCGCAGGACGCCGACCGGGCCGTTTCTCCTGACGGCGGCGGGGCGATCTCGCCCGGTGGTGTCGCTGATGATGCGCCGCAGGACGGTGACCGGGGCGTTTCTCCTGACGGCGGCGGCCCGGGTAGCGGTGTCTACGGCGGAGCGGCTGCGCGGGGTGGTGCCGCAGAGGGCCCGCCGCCCGGCGGTGACCGGGTCGCTGCCTCCGACCGCGGCGATTCCGGGGAGCGGGTCGTCGGTGGAGATGATGCGCCACACGACGGTGACCAGGCCCTTCGGCCCGACGGCCGCGGCTCCCGCGGAGCTGCCTCGCGGAGTGGTGTCGCCGATGACGAACCGCAGGACGCCGACCGGGCCGGTTCGCCAGGCCGTGGCGATTCCGGAGGGCGTGGCGTCGGCGGAGTCGACCCCCGTGACCCCGCAGGCGGCGCCGAGGACGTGACCACAGCCGGCGGCCCCGA
This sequence comes from Streptomyces sp. SAI-127, assembly GCF_029894425.1. NCBI lineage: Bacteria > Bacillati > Actinomycetota > Actinomycetes > Kitasatosporales > Streptomycetaceae > Streptomyces > Streptomyces sp. SAI-127. The sequence continues at coordinate 2,484,279 of NZ_JARXYJ010000001.1, read as the reverse complement.
GAGCCCTCCAGGGCCCTCGCGCCGAGGCGGAGCCGGCACGCGTCGTGTCGAAGGCGACTGGTGGGCCGCCGCACCTGACGTCGAAGCCGACCTCGCCCAGGAACCCCCCGCAGCCGGCCCGGGTTCCACGCAGCCCAACCCGACCCCTGAGCCCCCCGAGCCACCCGGACACGACCAGAACGGTGCCGACCCGGAACCCGCCCCCGCGCCGCAGGCACCCCGCACCGCCACCCGCTTGGACATCCCCACCCTCCCGCCCACCCCTGTCGGATTCGTCGGCTCAGGCCCTCCCACCTACGACGCCGAACCCACCGCCCTCCCACCCGCAGACCCCGACGAACTCGACGACCTGGTGGCCGACACCGTGCTGGACGGCGCCAGATACGGGACGTGCACGCTGCGAGCGGCGTCCGTGCGAGGGGACTCGGCCAGGTTCCGCGGCGAGCCCCGAAGGGACTCCCTGCTCACCGCCCGCTTCGGTACCGGCGAGCAGGCGCTGATCCTCGTCGCCATGGCCACCGGCGCCCGAGCCACCCCCGGTGCCCACCGCGCCGCCGCCGAGGCCTGCCACTGGATCGGGCGGGCCGTCGGCCGCAGTCACGCCCGGCTCGCACAGGACATCAGCGCCGCCCGCCGCGGTGACCTCAAGTCCGGGCTGCACCGGCTCACCGACCGCAGCCTCGGAAAGCTGCGCGCCAGCGCCGTCGAACAGGGCATCGACCCGGAGGAGTACGCCGCCACCCTGCGCTGTCTGCTCCTGCCCGCCGACCCCGACTGCCGCATCCGCGTCTTCTTCGGCGTCGGCGCGGGCGGTCTCTTCCGTCTCCGCGACGGCGAATGGCACGACATCGAACCCCGCCTCACCGACATCACCGGCGAACCGGTCGTCGGCTTCGGCTCGCTGCCGACCGAGACCCCCGAGGGCGACCGCCTCACCATGGACCTCGGCATCCCCACACCCCCGAGCCCCTACGAACCCGCCCCGGAGCCGCCCCGCGAACCCTTCCGCTTCCGCGCCTCCGTCGCCCGCCCGGGTGACACCCTCCTGATGTGCACCGGAGGCCTCGCCGATCCCCTGCGCGGTGAGCCCGACCTGTGCGAGTACCTCACAGGAAGGTGGTCAGGACCCCCGCCCGGCCTCGCCGCGTTCCTCGCCGACTCCCAAGTCCGGGTCAAGGGATACGCCGACGACCGTACAGCCGCCGCCGTTTGGGAGGCGTGATCGCGGCCATTGTGGATTGATGGACCCAAGGAGACCGAAGGGGTGCATGGTTCCATGGCCAAGCAGAACGTCGCCGAACAGTTCGTGGACATCCTCGTCAAGGCCGGTGTGAAACGCCTCTACGGCGTCGTCGGCGACAGCCTCAACCCCGTCGTGGACGCCGTCCGCCGCAACTCCGCCATCGACTGGGTGCACGTACGGCACGAGGAGACCGCCGCCTTCGCCGCGGGCGCGGAGGCCCAGATCACCGGCACACTCGCCGCCTGCGCCGGTTCCTGCGGACCCGGCAACCTGCACCTCATCAACGGGCTCTACGACGCCCACCGCTCGATGGCCCCCGTGCTCGCCCTCGCCTCGCACATCCCCTCCAGCGAGATCGGCCTCGGTTACTTCCAGGAGACCCACCCCGACCAGCTGTTCCGCGAGTGCAGCCACTACAGCGAGATGATCTCCAACCCGAAGCAGATGCCAAGGCTGCTGCAGACCGCCATCCAGAACGCCGTCGGCCGCTCCGGTGTCAGCGTCGTCACCCTCCCCGGCGACATCGCCGACCAGCCCGCCCCCGACAAGGCCGCCGAGACCGCCCTCGTCACCTCCCGGCCCAGCGTCCGCCCCGGCGACGCCGAGATCGACAAGCTCGTCGAGCTGATCGACAAGGCCGACAGGGTCACCCTGTTCTGCGGCAGCGGCACGGCGGGCGCGCACGCCGAGGTCATGGAGTTCGCGGAGAAGGTCAAGTCACCGGTGGGGCACGCCCTCAGGGGCAAGGAGTGGATCCAGTACGACAACCCCTTCGACGTCGGCATGAGCGGACTGCTCGGCTACGGCGCCGCCTACGAGGCCACCCACGAGTGCGACCTGCTGATCCTGCTCGGCACCGACTTCCCGTACAACGCCTTCCTCCCCGACGACGTCAAGATCGCCCAAGTCGACGTACGCCCCGAGCACTTGGGCCGCCGCTCCAAGCTCGACCTCGCCGTCTGGGGCGACGTGAAGGAGACCCTGCGCTGTCTGACGCCCCGGGTGAAGGCCAAGACGAACCGGCGTTTCCTCGACAAGATGCTCAAGAAGCACGCCGACGCGCTCGAAGGGGTCGTGAAGGCGTACACCCGCAAGGTCGACAAGCACGTCCCGATCCATCCCGAGTACGTGGCCTCCGTACTCGACGAACTCGCCGACGACGACGCGGTGTTCACCGTCGACACCGGCATGTGCAATGTGTGGGCCGCCCGTTACATCTCGCCCAACGGCCGCCGCCGTGTGATCGGTTCCTTCTCGCACGGCTCGATGGCGAACGCGCTGCCGATGGCGATCGGGGCGCAGTTCACCGACCGCGGACGGCAGGTGGTGTCGATGTCCGGCGACGGCGGATTCTCCATGCTGATGGGCGACTTCCTGACCCTCGTCCAGTACGACCTCCCCGTGAAGGTCGTCCTCTTCAACAACTCCTCGCTCGGCATGGTCGAGTTGGAGATGCTGGTCGCCGGGCTCCCCTCCTACGGCACCACGAACAAGAACCCGGACTTCGCGGCCGTGGCCCGCGCCTGCGGTGCCCATGGCGTGCGCGTGGAGAAGCCCAAGGACCTCGCCGGGGCCCTGAAGTCGGCGTTCAAGCACAAGGGTCCCGCCCTCGTCGACATCGTCACCGACCCCAACGCCCTCTCCATCCCGCCGAAGATCAGCACCGAGATGGTCACCGGCTTCGCCCTGTCCGCCTCGAAGATCGTCCTCGACGGAGGAGTCGGCCGCATGCTCCAGATGGCCCGCTCCAACCTCCGGAACGTGCCCCGGCCCTGAGCCCCGTGGGTGCAAGACTGGCCGTATGCCAGAAATCGCCTTCACCGAAGTCGCGCCCGTCGTCCCGGTCCGGAACCTCGCCGCGGCCCTGGAGCGATACCGTCGGCTGGGCTTCGCCGCGCGTGCCTACGACGGTCCGCAGCGGTACGGCTACGTCGAGCGGGGCTCGGTCTCGATGCACCTCAGCGAGTGGTCCGAGCACGACCCTCTGCGCACCGGAGCCGTCGTCTATCTGTACGTGAGTGACGCCGACGCCGTCCATGCCGAGTGGGTCGCTTCCGGCGTCGAGGGACGCTTCGCCGAGCCGGCCGACACGCCTTACGGACTGCGGGAGTTCGCCTACGTGGACCCCGACGGCACGGCTCACCGTGTGGGGTCCGCGGCCGGCTCCTAGCTGTCGTAGTCCACCCAGGCCCGCTCACCCGCGGTGTTCGTGCCGTACCAGTAGCGGGGCAGGCCCTTGATGGCGGTCGTACGGAACGGGCGGCCGCTGTCGTCGACGCGGACCGTGCCGGTGCGGCCCTGGGAGGACCAGTCCAGTTCGAGGTACCAACCGCAGTCACAGCCCTCGGTCTCCGCCGTGACCAGCAGCACCTCCGGGTCCTCGGAGGAGACGCGGTAGGGCATCCTGACGGCCGGGATGACGTTCTCGCCGTCGTTGCCGGACTGCGAGTGGGCGATCGGCCGGTCCTTGTCCAGGTCGACGGAGAAGTAGCGCGGGGTGAGCGCGCCTCCGCAACCCTGGTCCATGGCATACGCGTTGCCCTTGGCCGGGGGTCCCGCGCGAGACGACCCGGACCCGGAGGTCCTCGAGGACGACGGCCGTCGAGTTCCGGCCCTGCACCGAGATCTGCACCATGGTCTGCCGACCGTGGATCGCACCCAGCGTGCCCGCCCAGTTCGCGGCGTCCTGGGCCGTCGGGGGCGGCGGGACCTGGGCGGGCGGCTTGTCGATGACGTAGTCGTGGCCGCAGCCCGCGTTCCAGACATGGGAGTTGACGGTCCAGGTGAGCGGGGTGCCGGTGGCGGTTCCCTGCTGCCCGGACTTGCCGGTGCCCTTCGTGGCGGCGCCGCCATCCGTCGCCGACGCGGAGGGGCTGTTCCGGGATCCCTTGGGCGCCGGGGAGCCGGAGGTGGCGGAGGGGCTCGGCGACTTGGACGGGGAGTGGCCGGGCGAGCCCGGCGCCGTCCTGGTCGTAGGGGACGACGGGTCCGGGGCCTGGGCGACCTCGTCCGATGCGGGACGCCCCGAGGGCAGCGCCGACAGGCTCCCCAGCGTGGCGAGAAGCGCCACCGCGGCGGCCGCGGCCACGGCGACGCGCCGACGGCGGTACCAGGGGCGGCGCGCAGGAGCACCGCGCCCCGCGAGCAAGGCGTCCCCCTCACCCGCGATGTTCGCGCCCACTTCACCGGCCGCGCCGCCGCCCGCTGCCGCGCCGGCCGCGCTGCCGCTCGCCGCGCCGTCGCCCACCGGGTGGCTGTTTGTCGCCGCGTTCACCTCGCCAGCCGCGCCGCCGACCGCCGCGCCGCCGCTCACCGCACTACCGATCACCGCGCTGCTGGCCCCCGCGGCGTCCCGCGCCGCGCCGCCGCCCACCGCTGCGGTCGCCGCGTTCACCCCGTCGGCTGTCGCTGACGTACCGCCATCTGCCGCGGGTGCCCGGTCGGCCGTCGCCGTCGCGCCGTCAGGTGCCCCCGCCCCGCTGCCCTCGCCGACCACTGCTTCCGTTGCCGTAGTGGCGACCGTCCCCGCCGCCGCGTCAGCAGACGCACTCGCGGTCGCCGCCTCGTCCTGCCCCGGTGCCCCCGCCGCCTCCCCGGCCCGTGGCCGCTGTCGGGCCGCCACCGCCGAGAGCCACAGTCGGTGCAGATCCATCCGCTCCTCGGCCGATGCCCCGCACAGCGCCGCGAACCGTTCCGCCGGTGCGAAGTCGACCGGTACCGCGTCGCCCGCGCAGTACCGGTGCAGGGTCGAGGTGTTCATGTTCAGCCGCCTGGCCAGCGAACCGTAGCTGCGGTCCGTGCGCTCCTTCAGCCGCCGCAGCAGGGCCGCGAACTCCTGGACATCGTCCTGTGGTTCCGGTGCCGACAACGATTCCCCCCTGATCCCGTATCCCAGGCACTCCCTATACCTGCACGTCAGACGGCCTGGGATGGTTCCATGCAGACGGATCCCGTGTCCCGTGTTGCATCCGCCCCGTGTGACCGCTGATGCTCTTGGTGTCGCACCGACCGGGCCGGACCGACCATCCGCCGTCGTCGTCGCGGCATCCCACACCCATGCACGTATCTCACGGGGGACACCCATGCCCAAGCGCACCCGAGCAGGCGCGCTCACCGTACTCTCTCTCACCGGCCTCGTGCTCGGCGTCACACTCGCCGTGCAGGCCGGGGCCGCGCCGGCCGCGCCCAAGTTCCTCTCGGCCGCCGACCTCCCACCGCACCCCTCGTCCGCCTGGACGGCGGGCAAGGTGACCGACGGCGTCCCGGACGAACTGCTGCTCTGCCTCGAGGACGCGCTGCCGGGCTACGACTCCCGGTACCGCGACTTCCGCACCGAACTGGAGACCAGCGCCCGCCAGCTGACGATCGAGGTCGGCACCAAGGCCAAGGCCTCGGCCCTCGCCACCCGCATGAACAAGGAGATCCGCACCTGCGCGGACCGCCTCGAACAGGGCGACCCGGAGCTCGAGGCGACGTACAAGGACTACGGCAAGGTCGCGGTCGAGGAGGGCGCCCGGGTGCACGGCCTGCACACGGAGCACTCGGACGGCGCCACCGACATCCGCCTGCTGTCCGTCGGCCGGGACGACCGGACCGTCACCGTCGTGGAGTGGTCCCAGATGGGCGACTTCTCCAGTGCCCCGGTGAAGGCCTTCAAGAAGACGACCTCCACCGCGGTGAACAAGCTCCACTGAGAGCCGGGGCCGCCCTCCCGCACGGGGGTCGGGCGGGCGGCCCCGCCTGGATCGCACCACCATCGGCAAGACCCGGAAAGACCCAGAAAGACTCAGAAAGAAAACGGGGAACACGGATGAACACGACCAAGGCGACCCGCCGCACCACCCTGGCCGTCGGCCTCGCCCTGGCCCTCGGCCTCGGCATCACCGCCCAGGCCTCCGCCGGAGCACCGCGCAGCGTCAGCGGGAAGCCGTCCGACGACATCACCCGCATCGCCGACTTCTACGGCGCCTACATCGACGCGGTCAACGACGAGGGCGGCGGTCACCTCCAGGACGCGCTCCGATCGCACTACCTCACACCGGCCTTCCAGAAGGAACTGAACGCCTGGGAGGACAAGGAGCACGCCGACGGCGTCCTGCGCGCCCAGAACGTGCCCCTCGCCTGGAAGGTCACCGACAACGGCACCGCCGACCACACGGAGGCCGTCGTCACCCTCACCTGGAGTGCCGGCCAGACCAGCACCCTCGTCGTCGACATGACCCGCGGCAGCCACAAGATCTTCCACATCGGCACCAAGGGCCTCGCAGGCAAGTAGCGGCGGATTCCGGCCAGTTTCCCGACCGCCACACCCGTTCGTCGGGTACGGCGAGGTCGGCAGCGCGGGGTCGGCAGATCGGCCCATGCCCGGTGGCCCCGGTGTCCCGGAGCCATGTGGCTCAGCAGACCTGCGGCACCGCGGGCCCGGCTGCCGCCTCCGGGAACGGATGCACCGGCTCACCTCCGCTCACCGGGCCCGATCGGCGGGTGCCGGTGGTGGGGGTGCACGCCGTTTCAGGGGGCGCGCGGGTCGTCGTACGGCAGGCTCCGCACCTCGCGGCCCGGACCGGAAGGGGTGAATCCAGGGCCGGTCCCCGCCCGGATGCCCAGGTCGGCCCACTTCTCGCGTCCCTCGGAACCACCCCGCCGACCAGGTGATTTGCCGCGCCTTCCCGGCGTGAAGGGCTGCGCGGCGCCCGTGGCGTCCGGTACCCCGACACCGGTTCGCAGGGCACATGCCGCGCGGAGGGGGCCGGCGGCACACGCGCCGCGTGTCGTGCGGGCCGTACGGACCGCCGCGGGGCGCCGCCCCATTGGAGCCGCGCGGCCGTGCGCGGCGGTCCGCGGGGCGTGGCCCGGGATTCGTCCGCCCTGTCGGCATGGCCGTGGTCGCCACCGCAAACGTGGCCGAACACCTGGTCGTTGACGATTCGACATGACTGCCGCATGAACTACGGGGCATGGATCCCCGTGAACGTGTTCGAGCAGGAGGGGAACCGACATCGGCACGCGGGCGGGGGTCATGAAGAGGCAGGCACGAGGAGGCGGTCCCACGACAGTAGGGGCCTTCTCGGCAAAGACCGTGGAGGAGAAGGCGGACAGCGCCCTGGAGCAGGCGCAGTCGCCTCAGCTCCGGCGCAGACTGGAGCAGGCGGACCTGGGGGCCGTACCTGAGACACGCAGGGCCTTGCGCGAGCTGTTACGACATTGGGGGAGGCCCGGACGATCCGAGATAGCCGAACTGCTCACCAGTGAACTCGTCACCAACGCACTCGTGCACACAGACCACGACGCGGTCGTCACGGCCACGGTGGGGCCCCGGGCGCTGAGGGTCGAGGTGCGGGACTTCGTCGCCCGCAGACCCCGGATGCGTGTACCGAACGCCGATGACGGTACACACGGCAGGGGCCTGGTCCTGGTGCAGTCCCTCGCGGACGCCTGGGGTGTACGGGCACACGGCGTGGGCAAGGCCGTCTGGTTCGAACTCGACGCCGGAACGGCGTGAACCACGGGAGGGGGGCGTGACCGCGTCGGTCACGCCCCCCTCCCGTGGTGCTCCGGCCTCTCGGCCGCGCCCTTCAGGCCTTGGCCTTGGCTTTCGCCTCAGCCGAACTGCTGCTCAAGATCCTTGAGTTTGCGCTCCAGCGAGTCGAGACGCGGCAGGGCCATTGTGTCGTCCTCCGCGGTGAGGTCGACGGAGTGCGACTCAGACGCGCCGCGGACGGGCTGAAGTGAGGGACGCTGGCGTACGGGCAGCGGGTCCGGGTTGGGTATGGCAGGCTCCGCGGAGGCTCGCTCCAGAGCCGGGGCCGCCGGGGACTCCAACTGGCGCCCGCCGCCCCGGCCGACGAAGCCGCGGTGCCCTCGGCTGATCGCCTTGAGCTGGGCGCGCTCCACGCGCTGCTCGCCGCGCCGACGCAGTCGGGCCGCTTCCTTCTCACGCTGGTCCTCGCGGACCTCGTCGACCGCCTCGTCGAGGCTGCGCACGTTCTCCAGCAGCATCAGCGACCAGGCCTTGTACGTCTCACGCGGCGCCCTCACCCAGCGGACGATGCGGATCTGGGGCAGCGGACGCGGCACCAGACCCTGCTCGCGCAGAGCGGCCTTACGGGTCTGCTTCAGCGCGCGGTCGAAGAGGACGGCGGCCGAGAGGGACATGCCGGAGAAGAACTGCGGCGCGCCGTCGTGGCCGAACCCCCTGGGCGCGTGCACCCAGTTGAACCAGGCCGCCGCACCGGCGAACGTCCACACGAGTATCCGGGAGCCGAGGGCCGCGTCACCGTGGCTGGCCTCGCGCACCGCGAGCACGGAACAGAACATCGCCGCGCCGTCCAGGCCGAACGGGACGAGGTATTCCCAGCCGCCGGACAGGTTCAGGTTCTGCTGGCCGAAGCCCACCAGACCGTGGAAGGAGAGGGCGGCGGCAACCGCCGCACAGCAGAACAGAAGGACATAGGAGGCGGTGCCATATATGGCCTCCTTGCGCCTGCGGCGCTCCTCGCTCCGCTCCCACGAGTCGTCTTTCGCGTGCTCCCCGCCGGACCGCTTGCTCCGCGCGAGCACCGCTACCGCCGCCAGCATGCCCAGGAGCAGTACGGCGCCCGGAAGCAACCAGTTCAGCGATATGTCGGTCAGTCTCATCTGGGGTCCCTTGCATTGGGATAGGGCGTAACGCCCGCCATAGTGGCCCAATCCCAACGGCCCTCAGGCGTTTTCGGGGCAAGAGGCCGCCAAGGAAGTGCAAGGGGTTGCCCAGGGCGGCGTTCTGCTCGAACTGCCGCTTGAGGGGCGGGAGTTGAGTTCGAATAAGACTACCCGTACGGGTGGTTCCACGGAAAGTTCCTGCGGCAAGTGAGGAAGTTGTGAATTGCCTGTAACCGAACGGGCGTCCCAGTCGGCGTTGATCTTACGGGACACGGGAACGGGGTCTGCGGCGGGGTCCCTCTGACGGGACCTCAACTGACAGCGGCCGCCGTGAGCTTGGCGATCCGGTCCGTGTCGCAGGTGCGCGGGCAGGTCGCGCAGGTGTCGTCCGGATCCAGTGTGTAGTACATGCAGCAGCTGATCCGGTCCCGTGTGGCCAGGGGCCTGCCGTCGGGGTCCGTGAGCACGCGGAAGGCCGGGGAGCCGACGAACGGCTTCGTCGTGCCGGGCAGGAGGAGCTCCAGGGCGTGTTCGGCCCGGCGCTTCTCCTGCTCGCCCAGCAGTTCGGCGACGTACCAGATCCCCTCGACGATCTCGTCGGTCACCATGCCCCACAGGGCCCTGCCGCGGCGGCGCATGCGCGGGCCGAAGGCGGCGAGGAGCGGCTCCATGTGCTCGGCGACGGCGTCCCTCAGTTCCGCGCGCAGGGACTCCTCGTCGGGGACCGTGTACGCGCCGGGGAGCGCGGCGGCCGGGTCGTCCGGGAGGCAGGCGAACGGGCCCGGGTGGACCGCGAGGGCCATCGGGCCCCGGGTGCGGTCGTAGGAGACCTGTGTCACCGGGTAGCGGGGGACCCTGCGGTGCAGGAACCACGGTGCCGTGAAGAGGAGGCAGGCCGGCCAGGCGTAGCGGTGCAGGCCGAAGCCGGCGATCACGTCCGGGCGGCCCTTCCTGGCGTTGTCCCTGAGGACCTGCTCGTCGTCCCAGGCGAGGAAGGTGTCCAGGGCGGTGCCGTTCCCCGCGAGCGCCGCGGCGGTGACCCAGCCGTCACCGGCCGGGAGGGGGGTGGCCTCGGGCAGCTCCGTGACCGTCAGCGCCGGGAGGGCCTCGGTCACGCGCGCGTAGGCGGCTGTGACGGCGGAGCGGGGAGCCGGACGGGGGGCGGGCGGCGGTAGGGGCATGCGGGGGGCACCGATTCGCAGTCGTCTAAAGGTAAGGCTTACCTTACCCGGATCTTTGGGATTTGAACTGGAGCGTTCTGCGCCTAAGGTGCTTGACGGGTGAGTAACAAGCCCTCGTTAATGACCCCAAGTACTGACACGTCCGGAGGAGGACCCGTGAAGCAGGGTGCGCAGGGCTCCGCCGGGACGGGTGGTGCGGAGCGGCACGCGGACCTGGCCGTTGGCGCGGTTCGGGTGCCGCCGCAGATGCGGGCCTCCGATGCGGCGCGGGCGCGGGCCGAGGCGGGTTCCGGGGTCCGGGGTGAGCACACGCACAGTGAGGTGCCGATTCCGCGACCTGTCGTCCAGCGGGCCTCCGTGCGGGGGCAGATCCTCGACGCTTTGCGTACGGCGTTGGTCACGGGGGAGCTGCGGCCGGGTGAGGTGTACTCGGCGCCCGCGCTGGGGGAGCGCTTCGGGGTGTCCGCCACGCCGGTGCGGGAGGCCATGCAGCAGCTCGCGCTGGAGGGGGCCGTCGAGGTTGTTCCCAACCGCGGGTTCCGGGTGGTCGAGCGGGGGGCCCGCGAGCTGGCCGAGTTGGCCGAGGTGCGGGCGCTGATCGAGGTGCCGGTGGTGTTGCGGCTGGCCCGGAGTGTGCCGGTGGAGCGGTGGGCGGAGTTGCGTCCGGTGGCGGAGGCGAGCGTGCGGGCGGCGTCGTCGGGGTGCCGGGCGACGTACGCGGAGGCCGATCGGGCGTTCCACCGCGCGGTGCTGTTGCTGTCGGAGAACGAGCAACTGGTCCAGATCGCGGAGGACTTGCACCGGCGGTCTCAGTGGCCGCTGGTGGGTGGTTCCGCGGTGCGGGGGCGGGCGGACCTGATCGCGGACGCGGCGGAGCACACGGCGCTGTTGGACGCGTTGATCGCGCGGGATCTGGATGTGGTGCGGGGGCTGGTGGGCGGGCATTTCGCCGGAGCGTCCTGAGTCGAAGGCGGATGCCTCCGGCGGTTGGGCGGGTTGCTGCGGGTTCGGTGGGGGCGGGCGTTGTGCGCAGTTCCCCGCGCCCCTGGATGCCTGCGGCGGCCCGTTTCGGCCCCGGTGGGGGCGGGTGTAGCGCGTGCGGGTGTGTTGTGGGTCGGGGCCGGGGTGGGGGGTATCCGTCCTCGGTCCGGCGGCTCGGCTGCTCCAGCAGTGCTCGGTGACGGACGCCGGCCGCTGCGGGCGGACACCCCCCACCCCGTCCCCTTCGCGCCGTACGCGGCCAACGGTCCGTCGTGGCGCGCGGTGCGGCCAACGGTCCGTCGTGGCGCGCGGTGCGGCCAACGGTCCGTCGTGGCGCGCGGTGCGGCCAACGGTCCGTCGTGGCGCGCGGTGCGGCCAACGGTCCGTCGTGGCGCGCGGTGCGGCCAACGGTCCGTCGTGGCGCGCGGTGCGGCCAACGGTCGGTCGTGGCGCGTGAGGTGGGGATCGGTCCGTCGTGGCGCGGGTGACTGCAACTCCCCAGGGGCGCGGGGAACTGCGCGACCAGCCACAACGGACCCGCAGCCGCCCGACAACCCGACCCGGCACCCCGTAGGCGCCCCGCCCAAGCCCCGCGCACGCGGCCCGCGGGGAACTGCGCGACCAGCCACAACGGACCCGCAGCCGCCCGACAGCCCGACCCGGCACCCCGTAGGCGCCCCGCCCAAGCCCCGCGCACGCGGCCCGCGGGGAACTGCGCGACCAGCCACAACGGACCCGCAGCCGCCCGACAACCTGACCCGGCACCCCCATAGGCGCCCCGGTCACATCACGCCGTGGCCGCCGGCGGAGTCAACTGTCGGGCCAGCCACGTAGGTACGCCCCCCAGCAACCGGTACAACCGCCCCGCCTCCGCGCGGAGTCGGGACGCCTCCGGTTCCACCTCCGCGTCCGCGAGGGAGGCGAGGGCCGGTGCCGTTCCCACCAGGTAGCCCAACTCCTCCCGGATCCGGAGTGATTCGGCGAAGCCGTGCCGCGCCTCGGCCAACTCGCCGTCCCGCAGGGCGAGTCCGGCGAGGTGGCGCCAAGTGAAGGACAGGAGCAGGGGGTCGGAGTGCGCCGTGGCGCCCGCGTGGGCGCGGCGGTAGGCCGCCCGGGCCGCCTGGGGAGCGTGGGCCAGGTTCTCCGCCAGCAGACCTCGGCGGAAGTCCAGCAGCGCCCTCGCCTCCACCCCCGGAGGGATCAGCGCCGCCGCACGGCCCAGCGCCGCCCTCGCCTCGTCCGCGCGGTCACGGACCCCGTGAAGCGTCGAGGCGTACGCAAGTTGCCCTCTTTCACAAGCGGCCGCTCCGCGTTCGCCGTCGCTGTGGGCCATGGCCTCGGCGGTGCGCAGCGCGTCCTCCGCCTCCGCCCAGCCCTGCTCCGTGTACAGGCAGCGTTCCACCAGAAGCGCCGCTCTCTGCAGAGCCGCCTGCGCGGTGACCGGTTGGAGCAGGGCGGCCGCGTCGGCCCAGCAGGCCCGGGAGCGCAGCCGCCATACCGCGGTCTGGAGTGGATCGTCACCGGCGGTCGTTCCGTTACCAGACATGGCGGTATGCGCCACGTTGCCCTCCCCGAGCGCGCCGTCGAGCTATGAGTGGTGGCGGCATCTCAGCACGAAACAACAGGCCCGGCCAAGGGGGTGGGTGAAGGAATTCACAAAGTCGTGGGAGTCCGGGGCCTCACAGGTTTCAGCTCATCCGCAGTGCCAGGAAGAAATCCAGCTTGTCCTCGAGGCGCGAGAGGTCCCGGCTCGTCAACTGCTCGATCCGCCCGACGCGGTAGCGCAGCGTGTTGACGTGCAGGTGGAGACGGGTGGCGCAGCGGGTCCAGGAGCCGTCGCAGTCCAGGAAGGCCTCCAGGGTGGGGATCAGCTCGGCCCGGTGACGGCGGTCGTAGTCGCGGAGCGGGTCGAGGAGGCGGGCCGTGAAGGCACGGCGGACGTCGTCCGGCACGAAGGGCAGCAGCAGCACGTGCGAGGCCAGCTCCTGGTGCCCTGCCGCGCAGACCCTGCCGGCGCGGGCCGCGGCCACCCTGCGGGCGTGGCGGGCCTCCTCCAGGGCGCCTCTGAGGCCCTCCGCCGAGTGGACCGACGCACTGACGCCAAGGGTGACCCTGCCGTCGTCGTCCAGGCCGGCCGCCAGGGGGTCCCGTACGGATTCCAGGAGGGCGTCCGCCAGGATGCCGGCCTCGGAGCCGTCGTGCTCGGTGGAGACCGCCGGGAGGGGGACCAGGGCGATCGCCTCGTCGCCCGTGTGCGCCACCGCTATGCGGTCGGAGGGTTCGGGGCCCGTGGCCGACGGGTCCACCAGGATCTCCTCCAGGAGCGACTGGGCCACGGGACCGCCCTCCAGGTCGCCGTCCTGCCATTCGACCCTGGCCACCACCACCTGCCAGTGCGGGGCCGTTCCCAGGCCGGGGAGGAGGACCGGGGCGGCCACCCTGAGGCGGGCGGCGATCTCGGCCGGTGCCGCTCCCGTCTGGACCAGCTCCAGGACCTCCTGGGCCAGCCGGCGGCGGACCGTGCGGGCCGCGTCCCTGCGGTCCCGCTCGACCGCGATCAGCTGGGTGACGCCCCGCAGGAGATCCAGGCGTTCCTCCGGCCAGTCGCCTGCGTCCGCCTCCACCGCCAGCAGCCAGTCCGACAGGACCGTCTCGCGTACGTCCCTGGAGGCCTGGGGCGAGCGGCCGGAGCTGCGGACCGGGAAGAGGGAGTACGTCGACGAGCCGAGCGTGACACGGTGGGGCCCGCGGCGCCCGGTGCGGGCCGCCGCCAGGTGTTCCGCCGCGAGCTTCGCGCAGGTGTCCGCCGGCAGCCCGGGGCCCGCCACCTTCGGGCCCGCGATCAGACGGCCGGTGGGGGACAGGACCCAGGCGCGCAGGTCCAGGTCGGAGCCCAGGAGGTCGAGGACCACGTCCGGGCCGCCGCCCGCCGGGCCGGAGGTCATCATGCGGCGGTGGCGGTCCACCACGGCCGCCAGGTCACCGGCCCGCTCCCCGGAGACCTGCCGTACGACATGCTCGGTGATCGTCGCGAAGGCCACCGACTCGTGCACCGCGAACAGAGGGAGACGGTGGCGGACGCAGGCGACCACCAGGTCCTCCGGGACATTGCCCAGTTCCGCCTCACCGGCCGCCAGCCCGGCCACTCCGGCCTGCACGAGGAGTCGTACGAAAGGCTCCGAGTCGGCGGCGTCCCGGCGCCAGGCGAGGCCGGTCAGGACCAGTTCCCCGCCCGAGAGGTAGCGGCTCGGGTCGCGCAGGTCCGTGGTCATCACCCCGCGCACGGTGCGATCCAGTTCGTCCTCGCCGCCGAGCAGCCGCAGGCCCAGCGCGTCGGTGTCCAGCAGTGCGCGCAGCCGCATTCTCGTCGCCGCCGTTCTGTGTCTCGAAATCTACGATGGGGGAAGGGTCCGGTGAGGTGCGGAGCGGCCCGTGCCGTCTCCGGGGCTGTGTCCCAGGTCACATGGGCTGTGTCGCACGTTTCCGCAGGAAAACATGGGGGTTACTGAGGACCTCCGTTCATATGAATCTACAAGATGGCGGCCCCGACCAGCCAACTCCTTCATGGTTTCCGTGACTGACCCCGTCGGAGTAAGCCGCTGTGTACTGGCTCCACTCCACGTGAACTGCATATGAACGAGCCGGGCCCCGCCGCACACGATCTGGCTCGATCCGTACGACCCTCAAGACGAAGAAGAGAGCCGGTCATGGACTTCCTTCGCCCCGCCAGCTGGGAGGAGGCGCTCGCCGCCAAGGCCGAGCACCCCACCGCTGTGCCCATCGCGGGCGGCACCGACGTGATGGTCGAGATCAACTTCGACCATCGGCGGCCCGAGTACCTGCTCGACCTGAACCGCGTCGGCGACCTCACCGAGTGGGAGGTCGGCGAGGACAGCGTGCGGCTCGGTGCCTCCGTGCCGTACACCCGGATCATGGAGGACCTGCGCGGCGAGCTCCCTGGCCTGGCCCTCGCCTCGCACACCGTGGCCTCTCCGCAGATCCGCAACCGCGGCGGCGTCGGCGGCAACCTCGGAACCGCCTCCCCGGCCGGTGACGCCCACCCCGCCCTCCTCGCGGCCGGCGCCGAGGTCGAGGTCGAGTCGGTGCGCGGATCGCGGCTCATCCCGATCGACGAGTTCTACACCGGCGTGAAGCGCAACGCGCTGGCGGCCGACGAGCTCATCCGCGCCGTGCACATCAAGAAGGCCGACGGGCCCCAGCAGTACTCCAAGGTCGGCACACGCAACGCCATGGTCATCGCCGTGTGCGCCTTCGGGCTCGCCCTGCACCCCGGGACGCGGACCGTGCGGACGGGGATCGGTTCGGCCGCCCCCACACCCGTTCGGGCCAAGACCGCCGAGGAGTTTCTGAACGCCGCTCTGGAAGAAGGCGGGTTCTGGGACAACGGCAAGATCATCACCCCTTCGGTCGCCAAGCAGTTCGCGGACCTCTGCGCTGCCTCCTGCAACCCGATCGACGACGTCCGGGGCACGGCGAGCTACCGCCGCCACGCGGTCGCCATCATGGCCCGCCGCACGCTGACCTGGACCTGGGAGTCGTACCGCGGCACCGCCGCCACCACGGAGGGAGCTGCGTAATGCGCGTCAACTTCACTGTCAACGGACGTCCGCAGGAAGCCGACGACGTGTGGGAGGGCGAGTCCCTGCTGTACGTGCTGCGGGAGCGGCTCGGGCTGCCCGGTTCGAAGAACGCCTGCGAGCAGGGCGAGTGCGGGTCCTGCACGGTCCGTCTGGACGGCGTCCCGGTGTGCTCGTGCCTGGTCGCCGCCGGGCAGGTCGAGGGGCGCGAGGTCGTCACCGTCGAGGGGCTCGCGGACTACGCGAAGCAGCGTTCGTGCGGTCACAAGGCGCCGGAGGGGCACGACTCCCACACCGGCGAGGGCACCGAACTCTCGCCCGTCCAGCAGGCGTTCATCGACGCCGGCGCCGTCCAGTGCGGCTTCTGCACGCCGGGGCTGCTGGTCGCCGCCGACGAGATGCTGGAGCGCAACCCCAACCCGAGCGACGCGGACATCCGCGAGGCGCTGTCGGGCAACCTGTGCCGCTGCACCGGCTACGAGAAGATCATGGACGCGGTCCGCCTCGCGGCCGCCCGGCAGGGAGAGGCGGTCTGACGTGTCCACTCCCAACGGCACTCCCACCAAGATCACCCAGGGTTCGAAGACCAAGGGCGGCATCGGCGAGTCCACGCTCCGCCCCGACGGCACCCTCAAGGTCACCGGCGAGTTCGCGTACTCGTCCGACATGTGGCACGAGGACATGCTCTGGGGGCAGATCCTCCGCTCGACGGTCGCCCACGCCGAGATCGTGTCCATCGACACGAGCGAGGCCCTCGCCATGCCGGGCGTCTACGCCGTCATGACGTACGACGACCTGCCGACCGAGGTGAAGAACTACGGTCTGGAGATCCAGGACACCCCGGTCCTCGCCCACGGCAAGGTCCGGCACCACGGAGAGCCGGTCGCGATCGTCGCCGCCGACCACCCGGAGACGGCCCGCCGCGCCGCCGCCAAGATCAAGGTCGAGTACCGCGAGCTGCCCGTCATCACCGACGAGGCCTCCGCCACCGCGCCGGACGCGATCCTCGTCCACGAGGGCCGCGACGACCACCACGTCGGACATGTCCCGCACCCGAACATCGTGCACCGGCAGCCGATCATCCGCGGTGACGTCCAGGAGGCCTCGAAGAAGGCCGACTTCGTCGTCACGGGCGAGTACACCTTCGGCATGCAGGACCAGGCCTTCCTCGGCCCCGAGTCGGGTCTGGCCGTGCCGGACGAGGACGGTGGCGTCCACCTCTACATCGCCACCCAGTGGCTGCACTCCGACCTGCGGCAGATCGCGCCCGTCCTCGGCCTGCCCGAGCGCAAGGTGCGCATGACGCTGTCCGGCGTCGGCGGGGCCTTCGGCGGCCGCGAGGACCTGTCGATGCAGATCCACGCCTGCCTGCTCGCGCTGCGCACCGGCAAGCCGGTCAAGATCGTCTACAACCGGTTCGAGTCCTTCTTCGGACACGTCCACCGGCACCCCGCCAAGCTCTACTACGAGCACGGCGCCACGCGTGAGGGCAGGCTGACCCACGTCAAATGCCGGATCGTCCTCGACGGCGGCGCGTACGCCTCCGCCTCGCCGGCGGTCGTCGGCAACGCCGCATCGCTCGGCATCGGGCCGTACGTCGTCGACGACGTCGAGATCGAGGCCCTCGCGCTCTACACCAACAACCCGCCCTGCGGCGCGATGCGCGGCTTCGGCGCGGTCCAGGCGTGCTTCGCCTACGAGGCGCAGATGGACAAGCTCGCCGACGCGGTGGGCATGGACCGGGTGGAGTTCCGGCAGCTGAACGCCATGGAACAGGGCACGATCATGCCGACCGGCCAGCCCGTCGACTCCCCGGCTCCCGTCGCCGAACTCCTGCGCCGCGTCAAGGCGATGCCGCTCCCTCCGGAGCAGCAGTGGCTCGCGGCCGGGGAGGCGGCCGACGTACGGCAGCTGCCGGGCGGTCTGTCCAACACCACCCACGGCGAAGGCGTCGTGCGGGGTGTCGGCTACGCGGTCGGCATCAAGAACGTCGGCTTCTCCGAGGGCTTCGACGACTACTCCACGGCGAAGGTCCGCATGGAGGTCGTCGGCGGTGAGCCAGTCGCCACCGTGCACACCGCCATGGCGGAGGTCGGGCAGGGCGGGGTCACCGTCCACGCCCAGATCGCCCGCACCGAGCTGGGGGTCGCGCAGGTGACCATCCGTCCCGCGGACACGCAGGTGGGCTCGGCGGGTTCGACCTCGGCCTCCCGTCAGACGTACGTCACCGGCGGCGCCGTCAAGAACTCCTGCGAGCTCGTCCGGGAGAAGGTGCTGGAGCTCGGGCGCCGCAAGTTCGGCTCATACCACCCGGCCTGGGCCACCGCCGAGCTGCTCCTGGAGGGCGGCAAGGTCGTCACCGACGGCGGTGAGGTCCTCGCGGACCTGGTCGACGTGCTCGAGGGCGAGAGCGTCGAGGTCGAGGCGGAGTGGCGGCACCGGCCGACCGAGCCCTTCGACCTGCGTACCGGGCAGGGCTTCGGACACGTCCAGTACTCCTTCGCCGCCCACCGCGCGGTCGTCGAGGTCGACACCGAGCTCGGGCTGGTCAAGGTGATCGAGCTGGCCTGTGCGCAGGACGTCGGCAAGGCGCTGAACCCGCTGTCCGTCATCGGCCAGATCCAGGGCGGTACGACCCAGGGCCTGGGCGTCGCGGTGATGGAGGAGATCATCGTCGACCCGAAGACGGCGAAGGTCAGGAACCCCTCCTTCACGGACTACCTGATCCCCACGATCCTCGACACGCCGACCATCCCCGTCGACATGCTCGAACTCGCCGACGACCACGCCCCGTACGGGCTGCGCGGCGTCGGGGAGGCACCCACCCTGTCCTCGACCCCGGCCGTGCTCGCGGCGATCCGCAACGCGACCGGGCTGGAGCTCAACAGGACGCCGGTACGGCCGGAGCACCTGACCGGCACGTGATGAACCGGTGAGTTTCCCGGGGGACTTGCTCCCCCGGGCCCCCAACTGTCCGTCCTGGGCCGTCCCCCGGGTCGTGCACATCCCAAATCCCGTGCCCGAAAAGGCGGTTGCGCGGGTGTCCCTGTGAACCTTGGGAGACGGCACCATGACCCAGCAGTCCCTGGAGCCCAGGACCACGGCCGACGACGCGGGAGAAGGCACCCGCGTCCCGGCCGGCAGGTCCTGGCTCGACCGGTACTTCCACATATCCCGGCGAGGATCCACGGTCGCGCGTGAACTGCGCGGCGGCGTCACCACCTTCATGGCGATGGCGTACATCCTCCTGCTCAACCCCCTGATCCTGTCCGGCAAGGACGCGGCGGGGGACACGCTCGGCCAGAAGGCACTCATCACCGCGACCGCGTTCGCGGCGGCCTTCACCACCCTGCTGATGGGCTTCTTCGGCAAGGTGCCGCTGGCGCTCGCCGCCGGCCTGTCCGTCTCCGGCGTCCTGTCCTCGCAGGTCGCGCCCGCGATGACCTGGCCGCAGGCCATGGGCATGTGCGTGATGTACGGCGTGGTCATCATGCTGCTGGTCGTCACCGGCCTGCGCGAGATGATCATGAACGCGATTCCGCTGGCCCTCAAGCACGCGATCACCATGGGCATCGGCCTGTTCGTCGCACTGATCGGCTTCTACAAGGCCGGTTTCGTCCACCAGGGCGAGGCCACCCCGGTGACCCTCGGTCCCACGGGTGAACTCGCGGGCTGGCCCGTCCTGTTGTTCGCCGTCACCCTCCTCGCGATCTTCATGCTCCAGGCGCGAGGCGTCCCCGGCGCGATCCTGATCGGCATCGTCGGCGGGACCGTACTCGCCGTGTTCCTCAACGCGGTCGGGGCCGTGGACCCCAGGCAGTGGGCGAGCGGAGCCCCCGAACTGCACGGCAGCGCGGTCTCCATGCCCGACTTCTCGATCTTCGGGAAGGTCGAGTTCGGCGGCTGGGGCGAGGTCGGCGCGATGACGGTCGGCATGATCGTGTTCACGCTGGTGCTCGCCGGGTTCTTCGACGCGATGGCCACCATCATCGGCGTCGGCACCGAGGCCGGACTCGCCGACGCGCAGGGCCGGATGCCGGGCCTGTCCAAGGCACTGTTCATCGACGGCGCGGGCGGTGCGATCGGCGGAGTGGCGGGTGCCTCCGGCCAGACCGTCTTCGTGGAGTCGGCGACGGGAGTGGGCGAGGGCGCCCGAACCGGCCTCTCCTCCGTCGTCACCGGGCTGTTCTTCGCGGCCTGTCTGTTCTTCACCCCGC
Source organism: Streptomyces sp. SAI-127 (assembly GCF_029894425.1). Taxonomy (NCBI): domain Bacteria; kingdom Bacillati; phylum Actinomycetota; class Actinomycetes; order Kitasatosporales; family Streptomycetaceae; genus Streptomyces; species Streptomyces sp. SAI-127. The sequence goes on along the minus strand of NZ_JARXYJ010000001.1, from coordinate 2,464,418 downwards.
TCACGGCGATCGTGCCGGGCGAGGTCGCGGCCGCCGCCCTGGTGGTGATCGGCGCGATGATGATGATGAACGCCCGCCATGTCGACTGGGCCGACCGCGCCACCGCGATCCCGGTCTTCCTGACCGTCGTGATCATGCCGTTCACCTACTCGATCACGGCGGGCGTCGCCGCCGGCGTCATCTCGTACGTCGCGATCAAGGCAGCGCAGGGCAAGGCGCGGGAGATCGGCGCCTTCATGTGGGGACTGACGGCGATCTTCCTGGTGTACTACGCCCTCCACCCGATCGAGAGCTGGATGGGCGTGCACTAGCCGCTCGAACGCACCCGTACGCAACCGCTGTGAAGGAGACCGAGACATGCTGGACATCGCCGACGAGCTGCACCGGTGGGTCGAGCAGGGACGTGACTTCGCCGTGGCCACCGTCGTGGCCGTCGGCGGCAGCGCGCCCCGCCGGCCCGGCGCCGCCCTCGCGGTGGACGCCGACGGCACGGCGATCGGCTCGGTCTCCGGCGGTTGTGTGGAGGGCGCGGTCTACGCACTGTGCCAACAGGCGCTGGAGGACGGGGAGTCGGTCCTCGAGCGCTTCGGCTACAGCGACGAGGACGCCTTCGCCGTCGGCCTGACCTGCGGTGGCGTCATCGACATCCTCGTCACCCCGGTCCGGGCGGGTGACCCCGTCCGTACCGTGGTCGCGGCCGCGCTGGAAGCCGCCGCGCGGGGCCGGGCGGCGGCGCTGGCGCGGATCGTCTCCGGGCCGCGGGAACTCGTCGGCCGCGCGCTCGTCGTAGGACCCGAGGACGTCTCCGGTTACGGCGGTTTCGGCGCCCATCCCGAGCTGGACCGCACGATCGCCGCCGAGGCCGGCGCCTTCCTGGAGGCGGGCCGCACCGGCACCCTGGAGATCGGTGAACAGGGCTCGCGCTGCGGCGCCCCGCTCACCGTGCTCGTCGAGTCGTCCGTGCCGCCGCCCCGGATGATCGTCTTCGGCGCGATCGACTTCGCGTCGGCGCTGGTGCGGATCGGCACGTTCCTCGGCTACCGGGTCACCGTGTGCGACGCGCGCCCCGTCTTCGCGACCGAGGCGCGCTTCCCGGAGGCCGACGAGATCGTCGTCGAGTGGCCGCACAGGTACCTGGAGCGCACGGAGGTCGACGCCCGGACTGTCCTGTGCGTGCTGACCCACGACGCGAAGTTCGATGTCCCGCTGCTCCAGCTGGCGTTGCGCCTCCCGGTCGCCTACGTGGGCGCCATGGGCTCCCGCCGCACCCACCTCGACCGCAACGAGCGCCTGCGCGAAGTCGGCGTGACCGAGCTGGAGTTGGCGCGGCTGCGGTCACCCATCGGCCTGGACCTCGGCGCGCGGACGCCCGAGGAGACGGCCCTGTCGATCGCCGCGGAGATCGTGGCGAGCCGGCGGGGCGGCAGCGGGGTCTCCCTCACCGGCGCGCACACGCCGATCCATCACGACGTGACCTCGGAACCGGTCCGCCGGATCGGGTCGGTGGCCTGAGCGGACACCTGGGGCTGGTCCAGCCACGTGAACGCGTACCCCGGATCGCCGCCCCGGCTCAGCCGGACGAAGCGCAGCAGTTCACGCACGATGCCCGCACCGCCCTGCGCCCAGCCGGTGCCGGGCTCGAGGTCGCTCGGGGCGGCCCGGTGCTCGACGTTGGACCAGCGGGCGCCGTCACTGTCCCGGACCGCGCGAGCGGCGAGGTCGGCGACGAGGACCCGCGCGAAGTCGTACGCCTCCCGCCCTCCGGCTCCTTCGGCGATCCGGTCGCCGGCCAGGGCGAGGACGCCCGCCGTGCCGCAGCAACGGCCGTTGTTGTCCCAGAACCCCGGCCGCAGGCGCTGGGGGAGACCGGAGTGGACGACCGTGTGCCAGCAGCGGTCGGCGAGCGCGGCCCAGGCCGGGTCGCCCTGGGTGTCGCGCAGCAGCCGGAACATGTGGGCGTCCCCTGCCGGACCGTGGCACCAGCCGTAGCTGACCGGCTCGATCAGGTCCGGAAGGAACTGCGGGGTGGAGTGCCGGACCAGGAAGCCGTCCGGGCCGCCCTCGTCGCGGGCCACGACGTCCGCGACCCCCGCCAGCCCCAGGTCGACCAGGTCGGACCGGCCTGTCGCGTGGCCGATCCGGACGAGGGAGTAGGCGATGCCCAGCGTGCCGTGGGACATGTGGTGCATGCGGGCTTCCGTGCCCGGGCGGTGCGGCCAGGTGACGCCCCACGGGGTCTTCTCCGCGGCCCGCAGATAGGGCTCCACCGCGAGGACGGCGAACTCGGGATCGCCGACCGCCAGGGAGGCCAAGCCGTTGCCGCCGTTGCCGCCCATCAGCTCGAACAGCTCGCCCCAGCGCTCCCCGTCGAAGTGCGAGCGCACAAGAGCCATCGCGCGGTTGCCCGCCGTACCGCAGGCGGTGTCGCCGAACTCGTGGTGCAGGGTGTGCAGGACGAGAGCCATTCCGGACCGGCCGAAGTACAGGGAGTCGTCCTCGTGACCGTCGACGGCGGCGGCCAGGCCGTGTCCCGCGCGGAGTGCGAGGTCGGCGTAGGAGTCGTCACCAAGGTGCCGCCACGCCTCCAGGAGCACGGAGACGATCCCCGCCGTGCCGCTGTAGAGGGTCGGGTCGGTCCTCTTCTGCGAGGGCGCGGCCGGCCAGGCGAGGTCGCCGTCCGCCGTCTCCCGCGCGGCGGCCACCAGCCACCGCAGCCCGTCCACCGCGAGCGCCTCGACCTCGTCCACCCGCACCGTCGTACCGTCAACTGCCGTCATGGCGCCCACTGTTGCACGACCTTCAGGTCCCCCGCAGCAGCCGGTTCAGTGCCCGCCCGAAGACCGACCGGGCCGACACCCGCAGCACAGGGGCGAACAGACCGGGCAGGAAACGAACGCTGAGCGACTCGCGCCAGATCACCCGGGCGCGGCCGCCCGGACCCGGGTGCACCTCCAGTTCGGCCCAGCCCTTCACGACCCGCCCGCGCTTCTCCAGGCGGCACAGTCCGGAGACGCCCTCCGCGGGTGGGCGCCAGACCGTGACCTCCATGGGGTCGGCGAAGGCGAGCGGGCCGATCCCCGAACGGGCGACGACGAGCGTGCCCTCGCTCGTCGGGCCCGGCGGCACGACGGTGACGCGCGTAAGGGGGACGACCTCGCCGTGGCGGGGCCACTCCGTGAGGCGGCGCCAGGCCTCGTCCGGGGAGAGCGGGGCCGTGCGTTCGAGGAGGAAGGTGACCACGGGCTGATCTTAGGGAATCAGTCCTGCTCAGCGGGGATTTCATAGGCGTCTCACATACTTGGCGCAGCGGGATGCGGGCGCGATGACGTACCGCGGGCGAACACGCCCCCGGACGGGGCCCCCAGCCCTACCCGTGCTGACGTGCTCATGTACACCGCCGAATCCGTACGGCACCATGAGCGCGACCGCACCACCGGCCGCAGGGGGACGTCTCGTGGACAGCCAACGGCACGGCAGGCTCGACGCGTTGCAGAGCGATCCGTACCCGCACTACGCGCGGGCCCGGGACACCGAAGGGCTTGCGCGTGTCGACGAGTTGGACGCCTGGCTGGTCGCCCGGGAAGCGGACGTACGCGAAGTGCTGCGCCGTCCCGAGGACTTCTCGTCGGCGAACGCCCTCGTGCCCGACGTACTGCCGTCGCCGGCCGCGCTCGCCGTCCTCGGCGGCGGCTTCGGCGGGCGACCGGTCGTCGTCACCGCGGACGGCGACCTGCACCAGCGGCTGCGCGCGCCGATCGTGCGCGGGCTCTCGCCGTCGCGGGTCGCCGCCGTCCTTCCTTACGCCGCCGAGCGCGCAGCCGCCCTCGTCGACGGGTTCGTGAAGGACGGCCGGGTCGAGCTGATGTCGGCGTACGCGCGGAAGCTGCCCGGCGACGTCATCGGGCGGATCGTCGGCCTCGACCCCGTGGACGTCCCGGCCGTGGTCCACGGTGGCCACCGCGCCGAGGAACTGCTGTTCCGGCCGCTGGCGGAGAGCGAGCAGGTCGCCGCCGCCCAGGACGTGGTGGCGATGCAGCACATCCTCGACCGGTACGTGCGCGAGCGGCACGCCGAGCCGCGCGAGGACCTGTGCGGCGAACTCGTCGTGTCCCTCACCGAGCCCGGCGAGCTGACCCTCGATCACCGGCACGAACTCGTCGCCCACCTCCAGAACCTGTTGATCGCCGGGCACCTGACCACCACCGCGCTCATCGCCACGACCGTCCTGCACCTGCTGCGCCACCGGGACCAGTGGGAGCTGCTGTGCGCCGAACCCGAGCGCATACCGGCGGCCGTCGAGGAGGCCGCCCGCTACGACAGCGCGCTGCAGGGCTTCCGCCGGGTCACCACCCGTCCCGTCACCCTGGCGGGCACCGAACTCCCCGCCGGAGCAACGGTGTTCGTGGCGTTCGGCGGCGCCAACCGGGACGGCGCCCGGCACCCGCGCCCCGACACGTTCGACATCACCCGACCGACCGCCCGCCACCTCGCCTTCGGACACGGCGTGCACAGCTGCCCCGGCTCGCAACTGGCCCGCGAACAGCTCAACCTCACGCTCCAGGAGCTCACCGGCCGGCTTCCGGGGCTCCGGCTCGCGGACGGGGAGCCGGTCGCCATGCGGCCGACGATGATCCACCGCTCGCCCCAGCGCCTCCCCCTGACCTGGTAGATCGCGCCCCGCCGCATGGACCGGCCCCGCGCGGTTACTCGCGGAGGGGAAGAAGTGCACACGAGAGCCGGGAGGTGGCCGCATGACGCGCGTGCGTACGGTGCTGTTCGACCGCGACAGCATCCTCGCCGAAGACCCGCCCGGCCCCGACGCGGTGCGCCCGTTGCCCGGTGCCCGTGAGGCGCTCGGCATGCTGCGCCTGCACGGCGTCCGCACCGGGTTCGTCGCCCTGCAACCGGGTGTCGGGCACGGGGGGCGACTCAGCGACGCCGACGTACGGGCCGTCAACCACCGCGTCGACGACCTTCTCGGCCCCTTCGACATCTGGGGCGTGTGCCCGCACGGGCCCGACGACGGCTGCCACTGCCGTCCGCCCGAACCGGGCCTGATCCTCTGGGCGGCGGGCCGGGTGTGCACCGCACCGGCCGACTGCGCGGTCGTCGGCACGGCCGCGGAGGCCGAGGCCGCCGCCCGGGTGGGCGCCCACGGGATCCTCGTACCGGACGAGCGGACCCGGCCGGAGGAGACGGCGCGGGCCGATCATGTGGCGCCGGACGTCCTGACCGCCGTGCGCGCGCTGCTCACCGGGCCGCCGCAGGGGCGGGTCCTGGTCGACGAGCGGCCGATCGAGTCGGCTTTCGAGAACGGCGAGGCGTGAGGCTCACGGTTCCGTCCACCGGCACACCAGCCGGAACACCGCGAACAGGGTCAGCGGCCAGACGGCCGCGAAGGCCCAGATCACCGCGGGCCGCGAGGTGACGATCCCGGTCACCAGCAGCGCGACCGACACGGCGAGCAGCAGGCACACCGTCAGGACGTGCGGCCGGTAGTGCGTCACCCGGGACAGGTCGGGCCGTCGGCGCAGCCGCCCGGTGCGCAGTCGGCGGTCCAGACGGCGGTCGCGACGCAGGGCGCGTTCCACCTCGTCCAGGATGCGCTGTTCGTGATCGGGGAGTCGCCCTGTCGTCACTGTCGCTCCTCGCGGATCCGGAGAGTCCTTCTTCGGGTGCCCGCAGAAGGGCCCGTGAACCGTGCGGTCACCGGGGGTGGAAGGCCGACAGGCCACGGTGCCCGCGCCGAGCGGCGCGGGCACCGTGGCGACACGCGGACGGGTCAGCTCTCGCCGAGGAGCTTCTTCATCTCACTGATCTCGGCGTTCTGCGCGGTGACGATGTCACCGGCCATGGCCGTGGCGGCCTTGTACTCGCCCTTGGCCTTCTCGGTCGTTGCCATCTCCACGGCGCCCTCGTGATGTTCGACCATCATGGTCAGGAACATGGAGTCGAAGTCCTTGCCGGAGGCCTTCTTCAGCTTGTCCATGTCGGCGCTGTCCATCATCCCGTCCATGCCGTCCATGCCGTCCATGCCGGAGTGATCCATGCCGGGCATCGACTCGGGGACCTTCTCGTCCCAGGCCTTCAGCCAGGCCGTCATGGTCGTGATCTCCGGCCCCTGCGCCTTCTCGACGCGGGCGGCGAGGTCCTTGACCTGGCTGGAGGCGGCCCGGCCGTCGGCGAGCTCCGCCATCTCCACGGCCTGCTGGTGGTGCGGGATCATGCCCTGGGCGAAGGAGACGTCCTGGGCGTTGTGGGCGCCGGCCGAGGCCTCGGCGGACACCGAGGGCGACGAGGCGGCCGAGCCGCTGTCGTCGCCGCCCCCACAGGCGGCGAGGGCGAACACGGCAGTCACGGTCAGCGCCGCGAAACGGGTGGTACGCATGCTGGAACTCCTGTTGTGCGAAAGGGATCTGGACGTGACGGAGCACGCCGTGTCTAGATCCGCAGGAGCTGGAGTTCCGCGAGGGAGGGCGGTGCGCGGGCGCCGTCCTGAGACATGACCGCCTCGGGGCACAGGCTGTCATCGGATACGGCCGTGGAGGCGGGGTCGGGAGCGAGCGCGGGCAACACCGGCCCACCGCTCACGGCCCCCGAGGCGCAGGTCGCGTCGGCATGGTGGAAATGCCCGGACCCGCAACCGTCGTGACAGGTCTCGTCGACGCTGACCGCGACGGCCGTCATGTGCGCGGAGTTCGAGCCTTCGTGGCCTTGAAGCCCGCCCCCCGGAGCCAGCCCGTGCATGGCCAGCACCCCGACCAGCATCCCGAGCACGAGCAACGCCCGCCACAGGGGCGGTCGCGTCGGAAGCTGCTCGGACCTGGTCATCGGGCTCATCCTAAAGAGGGCTGTGCCACGGCTGTGCACCGAGGCCGTCGGCGTACGGTACGTCTCCGCACCGCTCTGTGTTCAGTGCTCGCCTCCGGCCCAGCCCGCCCTCGAAAAGGAGTCCGCCCCGCGCCGCCCGCGGGCGTACGTTCTCCGGGAGCCCGTCGAGGGGCGGCGGGCCGGGAAGGACCGTGTGGACACCGACAGTCGGGCCAAGACGCAGCGCTTCGCCGATCTGCACCGGGAGGGCTGCTTTCTGCTCCCCAACGCGTGGGACGTGGGCAGCGCCCGGATCCTGGAGGCGGCCGGGTTCCCGGCCGTGGCGACCACGAGCGCGGGCGTCGCGTTCTCCCTCGGACGCACCGACCACGACTTCTTCGCCGAACAGCCGGCCGAGGACCGCGTCGACCGCGAGACCATGCTGCGCAGGGTCCACGAGATCGCGGGCGGGATCTCCGTACCGCTGAGCGCGGACCTGGAGGACGGATACGGCGAATCGCCCGAGACCGTCGCCACGACCATCGCGAGGACGCTCGCCGCCGGAGCCGCCGGCGGCAACATCGAGGACTTCACCGGCGACCGCACCCGTCCGCTCTACGACGAGAAACTCTCCGCCGACCGCATCCGCGCCGCCCGCGAGACCCTGGCGGCCGACGGCGAACCCTTCGTCCTGGTCGGCCGCACCGACGTGCTGCTGGTCGGCGGCCCGCTCGACGAGGCCGTACGGCGCGCGAACGCCTACCTGGAGGCCGGCGCCGACTGCGCGTTCGTCCCCGGCGCCGCCGACGCCGGGACCATCCGCACGCTGGTCCGCGAACTCGACGGCCCGCTCAACGTGGTGATGGGCCTGACCGGCAACGCGCTCTCCCTCGACGACCTGCGCGAACTCGGCGTCCGCCGGGTCACGGTCGGCGGCAGCATCGCCCGCGCGATGTACCGCCATCTGCTCGACGCCGCACGCGAGCTGGCCGACAGCGGCACGTTCTCGTACGCCGCCGACCAGCTCTCCCAGACGGAGCTCAACGACCTGTTCCGGCAGGGCTAGAGGCAGGACTGGAGGCAGAGTTGGGGACAGGGCTGGAGGGCGGCACCACGCAGCTCGGTGCCTCGGGGGCGTCCTCGGCGTGCCGGGTCAGCGCGCAGACCGTACGCAGGGCGACCTTCCAGCCGCCGTCCTGGAATACGGCCGCCCCCGGGCCGCCGGGATCCAGCCGGCGGCCCTCGCGCGTGAGGTCGTAGGCCACATCGGCGTGCACGTCCGAGGTGTACGACACGGAGGTCACCTCGGCGCGCAGCTTGCTGCCGCTCGGGTCGCGGAAGAGGTTGTCGATCATCAGGGCGTTCTCGTCACCGTCCTCGACGACGTCACTGCGCTGGTCCAGGGAGGACGTCGGGTCGAAGAGGACCGTCCACGCCTCCCGGATGTCCTGCTCGGCCTGTCGTGGATCCGCAGGCGCGGTGACGGTCGGAGCCGTGGAGGCGGAGGGCGACGGGGAGCCGCCGGCCGTGGTCGCGCCCGGCGACCCGGCGGCGGAGGACCGGGCCGTCCGGCCGGCCCCGCGGTCACCACCACCGCCGTCGTTGGCGTCACAGGCTCCGGTGAGGACGAGGGCGGTGACAGCCAGGGTCACCGCCCAGGTCCCGTGCCGTGCAGGGCGGTTCGCACAGGTCATGGCACTCCATCTCCCGGGTACGCCGTGTGGCTGGCCTACCCGGAGGCGGAGGATTCATCCAGGACGTGCGGGAAAACCACGCACACGGTGCGCCTACTCCCCGGCGCCGCCCCGCCGCCGTACGCGCGCCGCACCACCCCCGCTTTTGCGGACGCCGGATGTCTCAGCGTGTGCCGGGGCTCTGCTCGGTTTCCGCGGCGGTCCCGGGGCGGAGCACCTCTCCCTGGATGACCTGGGGTTCCGGGCCGCCCGCCTTCGCCGCACGGGCCTCCGCCTTGAGGATGCGTGCGGACTTGCCCGCGGAACGGGTCAGTTCGGGACCCTTCTTGATGGCGATGACCGCTATGACGACGAGCAGGATGATCGCGAGCTCACTCAGTCCGAACATGGGGGAGGCCTCCGTCAGAGGTTGGCACCTGGGTCGGACGAGATGCCCGCCGGACCGGCAGCGTACCCGCAGACCGGGGGCGAAGGGGAAGGCCGTGGCGATGCTGCCGACGTCATCGTCGTCAGGTTGCTTTGCCCGTCCTTTACTATTGGAGGCGACCTGCCCGCCACGAAGGAGCCACAGTTCCGCAATGGGTGAGCCTCCCAGTACCGGCCGCGCCGCGTTTCCCCCTCACGGACGGGCGGGGGTGCACCGGTGACCGAGATCCTGCTGCTTGTGCTGGCCCTGCTCCTCACCCTGGCCTGTGCCGTGTTCGTCGCGGCCGAGTTCTCCCTGACCACCGTCGAGCGCGGTGACCTGGAGCGGGCCGCCGAGGCCGGTGAGCGCGGCGCCGAGGGTGCGCTCAGGGCCGTCCGCCGGCTGACCTTCCAGCTCTCCGGCGCCCAGCTCGGCATCACGGTCACCTCGCTGGTGATCGGCATGCTCGCCGAACCCTCCCTCGCGGTGCTCCTCAGAGGTCCGCTGGAAGCCGCCGGCCTCGGCGGAGCCGCCGCGCCGGTGGCGACCGCCCTGGGCGTGGCCCTGTCCACCGTCGTGCTGATGGTGGTGGGCGAGCTGGTGCCGAAGAACTGGGCGATCTCCCACCCGTTGGCCGTCGCCAAGGTGGTGGCCGGACCGCAGAGCGCCTTCACCGCCCTTTTCGGCCCGTTCATCCTCCATCTCAACAACACCGCGAACCGTTTCGTACGACGCTTCGGCCTGGAGCCCGCCGAGGAGCTGGCCTCCGCCCGCAGCCCCGAGGAACTGGTCGCGCTCGCCGAGCACTCCGCCGCCGAGGGCGCCCTTGAGGCCGACTCCGCCGAACTGTTCGTCCGTACCCTGCACTTGGGCGAGCTGACCGCCGAGAACGTCATGACGCCGCGCGTCGTCGTCAAGGCCCTCGAAGCCCACGCCACGGCCGCCGACGCCGCGAACCTCACCCACGCCACCGGCCTGTCCCGATTCCCGGTCTACCGGGACAGCCTGGACGAGGTCATCGGCACCGTGCACATCCGTGACGTGCTCGCTCTGGAGCCGCACCAGCGCGCCACCACCCCGGTCACCGAGCTGGCCACCGCACCCCTGCTGGTCCCGGACAGCCTGACCGCCGACCGGCTCCTGGTGCGGCTGCGGGTCTCCCGCACCATGGCCGTCGTCATCGACGAGTACGGCGGCACGGCGGGCGTGGCGACGGTCGAGGACATCGTGGAGGAGGTCGTCGGAGAGGTCCGCGACGAGCACGACCCCGTGGAGATACCCGACCTGCGGCCCGCCGGTGCGCGGGCCTGGGAGGCGGAGGGCTCGGTCCGCGTCGACCGGCTCGGCGAGATAGGGCTCACGGCGCCCGAGGGGCCGTACGAGACGGTGGCCGGACTGATCGCCACCCGCCTCGCACGCATCCCCGCCAAGGGCGACGACCTCGACCTGGACGGCTGGCGCCTGGAGGTCCTGGACGTCGGCCACCACCGCGCCGACCGCGTCCGCATCACCGCGCCGGAGCCTCTCCGGGGCCTGGTCCAGGCCGGGGAGGAGGCCCCATGACCACCGTCCAACTGCTCGTCGGCGCCCTGACGCTGCTGACCAACGCCTTCTTCGTGGGCGGCGAGTTCGCCCTGATCTCCGTGCGCCGCAGCCAGATCGAGCCACGCGCGCGTGCCGGCCACAAGCGGGCCCGGATGACGCTGTGGGGCCTCGAACACCTCTCCGCGATGATGGCCACCGCCCAGCTCGGCATCACCGTCTCGTCGCTGGTGCTCGGCGCGGTCGCGGAACCGGCCATCGCGCACCTGCTGGAGCCCGGCTTCCATGCGGCCCACATCCCGCAGGGCCTGATCCACCCGATCGCGTTCGTCATCGCACTGTCGCTGGCCACGTATCTGCACATGCTGATCGGCGAGATGGTCCCGAAGAACATCGCGCTCGCGGCCCCCGTGCCGACCGCCCTGCTGCTCGGACCGCCTCTCGTGGCCCTCACACGCGCGTTGAAGCCCTTCGTGTTCGGCATCAACGCCTTCGCCAACACCCTGCTGAAGCTGCTGCGCGTGGAGCCCAGGGACGAGGTCGAGTCGGTGTTCACCGACGACCAGCTCGCCCGCATGGTCGTCGACGCCAGTGAGGCGGGACTGCTCTCGCCCGCCGACGGCGAGCGGCTGCGGGACGCACTGGAGCTGGGTACCCGGCCGGTCGGCGAGATCCTCGTCCCCACCCGGAAGATGCGGACCGTGGAGGTCTCGGTCACCCCGGCGCGGCTCGAGCGGGTCGCCGCCGAGGCGGGCTACTCCCGTTTCCCGGTCACCGGCCCGGACGGCACCCTGCTGGGCTATCTGCACATCAAGGACACCCTCGGCGTCACCGACCGCGACCGGCCCTTCCCCCGCTCCACCCTGCATCCGGTCACCCGGGTCCGCATCGACACCCCGCTGGACGACACCCTCACCGCGCTGCGCGCCGACGGGAGCCATCTGGCGGCGGTCACCGGGGAGTCGGGGGCCGTCCTCGGGTTCGTGACCATGGAGGACGTCCTGTCCGAGCTGGTCGGGCCGACGCCGGCCGCCGCCTAGGTGTGGACACATGAGCAAAGGCAAGGAGGTCACCACCTCCTTGCCCTCTTCAACGTATAGCTCACGGGGGGCCTTGCGGCAAGGCCCCGGTGGTGCCGCACAATCCCCGTCCGAGGCCATAACCTGCGACAACAGGGGATTCAGTGTTCGACGTGATCATCGCCGGTGGCGGGCCGACCGGTCTGATGCTGGCCGCCGAATTGCGGTTGCACGGTGTGCGGGTGGTCGTGCTGGAGAAGGCGGCGGAGCCGACGGAGATCGTCCGCTCGCTCGGCCTGCATGTGCGCAGCATCGAGGTGATGGACCAGCGCGGGCTGCTGGAGCGGTTCCTCGCGCACGGAAAGCAGTTCAAGTCGGGCGGTTTCTTCGCCGCCATCGACAAGCCCTGGCCTGACCGGCTGAACAGCGCGCACGCCTATGTCCTCGGCATCCCGCAGACGGTCACCGACCGCCTGCTGGCCGAGCACGCCGTCGAACTCGGCACCGAGATCCGGCGGGGCTGCGAGCTGGTCGGGCTGAGCCAGGACGCCGACGGGGTGAGCGCCGAACTCGCCGACGGCACACGGCTGCGCTCGCGCTATCTCGTCGGCTGCGACGGCGGCCGCAGCACGGTGCGCAAGCTGCTCGGTGTCGGTTTCCCCGGCGCGCCCGCCGAGGTGGAGACGCTGCTGGGCGCGATGGAGGTGGGCGTGCCGCCGGAGACGGTGGCCGCCGTGGTGGGCGAAGTCCGGCAGACCCAGAAGCTGTTCGGTCTCGGACCCGTCGGGGACGGGCTGTACCGCGTCGTCGTGCCCGCCGAGGCGGTGACCGGGGACCGCTCGGTCGCGCCGACCCTGGAGGAGTTCAAACGACGGCTCAGGGCGGTCGCCGGCACCGACTTCGGTGTGCACTCACCACGCTGGCTCTCCCGCTTCGGCGACGCCACCCGGCAGGCCGAGCGCTACCGGGTCGGCCGGGTGCTGCTGGCCGGTGACGCGGCGCACGTCCACCCGCCGGTGGGCGGGCAGGGCCTCAACCTCGGTATCCAGGACGCGTTCAACCTGGGCTGGAAACTGGCCGCCGAGGTGGCCGGCTGGGCACCGCAGGACCTGCTGGACAGCTACCACGCCGAACGGCACCCGGTGGCCGCCGACGTGCTGAACAACACCCGTGCGCAGATGGAGCTGCTGTCCACCGAGCCGGGGCCGCAGGCGGTGCGTCGGCTGCTGGCGCAGCTGATGGACTTCGACGAGGTGAACCGGTACCTGATCGAGAAGATCACCGCGATCGGTGTCCGCTACGACTTCGGTGCGGGCCATGAACTGCTCGGCCGGCGCCTGCGGGACCTCACGCTCAAGCGCGGCCACCTCTACGGGCTGATGCACGCCGGCCGCGGACTGCTGCTCGACCGGACCGGCCGGCTCTCGGTGGCGGGCTGGTCGGACCGCGTCGACCACGTCGTAGACGCCGGCGAGGAACTGGACGCGCCCGCCGTACTGCTGCGGCCGGACGGCCATGTGGCGTGGGTCGGCGAGGACCAGCGGGAACTGCTCGACCGGCTGCCCAGGTGGTTCGGCGCGCCCACCCGGGAGTGAGGCACGGTGCCGCCGTGGCCCGCGTAGCGCCTGGCGGCAACCGGCTCCACTCACGTGGTGTCAGACGGTGGCGGGCAGGACGTGGTCGCCCGTCTTGTCCGTGCTCAGGCACAGGGAGCAGACCACCGCGTCGTGGGTGGCGCAGGCGGCCAGGTCCGGGCGCTCGTAGGGCTGGTGGCAGACGTGGCAGTCGTAGGTGACCGCGCTGGGGTTGCCCTCCGCGTCGAGCATGGGCTCGTCGATGCCGTCGTCGGCGCGGCGCAGGTAGTACCTGCCCTTGGTGACGATCGCCATCAGCGGGGTGAGGACGAAGGCGATGACGGCGGCGGCGACGGGGGAGTACGGCTGGAGGGTGTCGCCGAGGCCGTGGAAGTACATGGCGATGGACAGGGCGGACGCGGCGACGAAGGCCACCACACCCACGGGGTTGACCGCGTAGAGCATGCCGCGGCGGAACTCGGGGGCGAGCGGGGAGAGTTTGAGCAGGTACTTGTTGATGCCGATGTCGGTGGCGACGGTGACGACCCAGGCGATCGCGCAGTTGGAGTAGAAGCCCAGGATGTCGTTGAGGAAGCTGAACATGTCGGCCTCCATCAGGACCAGCGCGAAGCCCAGGTTGACCAGGACGAAGACCATGCGGCCGGGGTAGTGCCTGGTGAGCCGGGTGAAGGAGTTGGTCCAGGCGAGCGAGCCGGAGTAGGCGTTCGTCACGTTGATCTTGATCTGGCTGATCACGACGAGGGCCACGGCCAGCGGGAGCACCAGCCAGGACGGCATCATCGCGTCGAAGGCGCCCTTGAACTGCTGGATCGGCTCGGGCGCGACGTCCGGTCCGACCTTGGCGAGGATGTAGACGGCGAGGAAGACACCGATGGCCTGCTTGAGCGCGCCGAGCACCACCCAGCCGGGTCCGGCCATGATCACCGCGGTCCACCAAGTGCGCTTGTTCGCCTCGGCCTTGGGCGGCATGAAGCGCAGGTAGTCGATCTGCTCACCGATCTGCGCGATGAGTGAGAGGCACACACCCGCGCCCAGCAGCACGGACGCGGTGTTGACCCCGCCGTCGCCGTCGGTGCCCGCGTAGGCGAGGAAGCGGTCGACGGTGCCCGGGTCGGTGGAGACGAGGTAGACCAGCGGGCCGACCATCAGCAGCAGCCAGACCGGGGTCGTCCAGACCTGGAGCTTGCTGAGTGCCTTCATGCCGTAGATGACCAGCGGGATGACCATCAGCGTGGAGACCAGGTAGCCCAGCCACAGGGGGAGTCCGAGGCCGAGCTTGAGGCCCTGGGCCATGATCGAGCCTTCGAGGGCGAAGAAGATGAAGGTGAAGCTGGCGAAGATGACGCTGGTGAGGACCGAGCCGTAGTAGCCGAAGCCGGAGCCGCGCGTGATCAGGTCGAGGTCGATGTTGTAGCGGGCGCCGTAGTAGGCGAGGGGGAAACCGGTGACGAAGATGACGACGGCGGCGACGGCGATCGCCACGAGCGCGTTGCCGGTGCCGTGGGCCAGGCCGATGCCGGCGCCGATGGAGAAGTCGGCCATGTAGGCGATGCCGCCGAGTGCCGTGGTGGCCACGACCATGGGGGTCCAGCGGCGGTAACTGCGGGGCGCGAACCGGAGGGTGTAGTCCTCCAGGGTCTCCTTGACCGCCTGATCGGCGGATTTCGACGGGTCTGCCGTTGCCGGCCGCGACTCTGTGGTGCTCATGTCACGCCTCCCGGTGCTGCTCGTGCGGGCGGTGGGGGATGCGTGGGAGCCCCGCCTTGGCGTCGTCGGCAGGCCGGGAGGTCGACGGGCCGTCATGAGCGGTTCATGACCCTGTATACGACTCGGATCCCACGGCCCGTCACGCTAGAAAGCGGTTGTTACCGACGACCCTGGCTGTCATGAACACGTCGTTTCCGGAATCTCACCCCTGCTGATCGCGGTCGCGTCGGAGTGCGTTCCAGATGTGCGGGATGCCTGCTGAGGCGAGTGGGTCGCGTGTTGCCGCGTCAGGCCGGAGTGTGCCGACGGCTGTCGGGGAGGGGTTTGCGGTCCGCCTCGTCCTGGACGAGCAGGGAGAGCAGTGACGCCACGGTCAGGCCGGCCTCGGCGGGGTGGCGCAGGACCTTGCCCGGCTCGATGCGGTAGGTGTTGGTCCGTCCCTCCCGTACGTGCGAGAGGTATCCGTCATGCTCCAGATCGGAAATGATCTTCTGGACGGCGCGTTCGGTGAGGCGGCAGTGCGCCGCGATGTCGCGGATCCGGGCGCTGGGATTGTCGGCGATCACGGCCAGCACCCGTGCGTGATTGGTGACGAACGTCCATCCGGTGTGAGACTCGGGCACTCCATCCATGGCGTCAGTCTAGCGACTCGATGTTCACGCATTCAAAAACCGGAACTTAATTTCATGTATTGGTTGACGTGTGTGGGTGGGGCGAGGGAATCTGAGAGTCAGAGGCAGCCGAGCACATGAGGGAGAGGGCCATGCCGGAACCTGCGCACTCGGCGCAGCGCCTCACCACGCTGGACGCGCGACCGCCGTGTCTGGCCACGATCGAGGCCGTGGTGGCCGGGGAACGGACGGACGTCACCTGCCGCGGTGAGTTCGACTTCGGAGCCCAGGTGCTCCAGTCCGAGCTGTACGCCGTCCTCGACCGCTCTGCCACCGGGGTGGACCTGGATCTGGACGGAGTCGGGTTCTGCGACTGCGGTGGCCTCAATCTCCTGCTGGACCTGCGCCGGGAGGCGCTCGCCCAGGGCAAGACGGTCACCGTCCAGGCGTACAGCCCGGCCGTCGGACGCCTGCTCGACCTGACCGGTGCGCGGGAGCTGTTCGTGACCGAGGACTCCGCACACTCCGACGCCCCGGCCGCAGAGCACGCGCCGGTCCCCGAGGAGTGGTCCCGGCCCGTGGAGGTCGACCACGAGCTGCGCCTGGAGGTCGACCAGCTGCGCCGGGCGATGCGGACCCGGCCGACCATCGACGTGGCCCGCGGGATCGTCATGGCCACCTTCGGGCTGAGCGCGGAGGACGCCTGGACGGTGCTCGTCACCGCCTCCCAGAACACCAACACCAAGCTGCACCACCTCGCACAGCACCTGATGGGAGCCGTCCACGGCGCCCAGGTGCCGGAGGAGCTGCGACAGCAGATGGCGGTGGCCGTCGCCAAGGTGCGGGAGACCTCGACGACCCCGTCCGACGACGTGGTGGAGCGGGAGACGGCGCCGGAGCCTCAGGGTTCCCCGCCCCGACCGGCTGTGTGACGTGCGGCAGCCCCCCGCCCGACCGCCTCGGAGCCGCCGACGCCGACCTGGAACACCTGAGGTGACCCCTCGCTCCCGATCCGTCAACTCCGGCGCGGAATTGACCACTTGGAGGTGCTGGACGCGTCGTCGCACCGGCCGGCACAGCTGAACAAGACCGTGTTCTCGCCGCGCCGCTCCGCACCATGGCGAGCTCTCGGTGGCACGGCACCTGGGTGGCGCCGGCCTCGTCAACCGGCTCCAGGCTCATAACGTTCCCCGTGTTGCTGGGTCGTCGGGCCGCGAGCCGTTCTTGGTGGGCATCGCCTCGGCCGACCTGGCCCTGACCGGCCACCGGGTCCTTGACGGGCGGGTTCTGCTGCTGGAGTACCGGCCGACCGGCAGGGACATCGCACGGGCTTGACCGCCAGGGGCCACGGTGGCGCCTCCACCCTACGTCGACCTGGTCGAGAGCCCCCGCAACCCGACGGCGATCGCCCGCCTTGGCACCTACCTGCGCTCGGTGTCCTGACCGAACGCCTCGAGGATCCGCTCGGCGGCCAGCGTGGCCGTCAACCGGCCCTCCCGGACCTGCTGTTCGAGGTCCGGGGCGAGGGACCGCACGGCCGGGTCGGCGTGCAGGCGGCCGAGCAGTTCGTCCCGCACCATCGCCCAGGCCCAGCCGACCTGCTGGTCCCGCCGCTTGGCGGTGAGCCGCCCGGCGGAGTCGAGGAGCGTCCGGTGCTGCTCGAGCCGCTCCCACACCACGTCCAGACCGGTCGACTCACGGGCACTGCAACTGAGAACCGGGGGAGTCCAGAAGGCGTCCTTGCCGTGCATGAGCCGTAGCGCGCCCGCCAGTTCACGTGCGGCCGAGCGGGCGTCGCGCTCGTGCGGGCCGTCGGCCTTGTTGACCGCGATCACGTCGGCGAGTTCCAGGACGCCCTTCTTGATGCCCTGGAGCTGGTCGCCGGTGCGGGCCAGGCTCAGCAGCAGGAAGGAGTCGACCATGTCGGCGACCGCGGTCTCCGACTGCCCGACGCCGACGGTCTCGACCAGGATCACGTCGTAGCCGGCGGCCTCCATCACGACCATCGACTCGCGGGTCGCCTTCGCCACTCCGCCGAGCGTGCCCGCGCTGGGGGAGGGCCGTACGAAGGCCGCCGGGTCGACGGCCAGGCGCTCCATCCGGGTCTTGTCGCCGAGGATCGAGCCGCCGGTGCGGCTGGAGGAAGGGTCCACGGCGAGGACGGCCACCCGGTGCCCGAGCGAGGTCAGCATCGTGCCGAACGCGTCGATGAACGTCGACTTGCCCACGCCCGGCACACCGCTCACCCCGATCCGCCGCGCCCGGCCGCTGTGCGGGAGCAGCTCGGTGAGCAACTCCTGTGCCTGCGACCGGTGCCGGGGGTGCGTGGACTCGACGAGCGTGATGGCACGGGCCACGATCGCCCGCTTCCCGTCGAGCACGCCCTTCACATACGCGTCGAGATCGATCACTGCCCGTGCCCGAGGCCGGCCGACAGACGCTCCACCAGGTCGTACGCCGCGTCCGGGATCACCGTCCCCGGCGGGAACACGGCCGCCGCGCCCATCTCCAGGAGGGTCGGCACGTCCTGCGGCGGGATGACCCCGCCCCACCACGATCATGATGTCCTCCCGGCCCTCCTCGGCGAGCGCCTCGCGCAGCGCCGGTACGAGGGTGAGGTGCCCCGCGGCCAGGGACGAGACGCCGACGATGTGCACGTCCGCCTCCACGGCCTGCCGGGCCACCTCGCCCGGGGTCTGGAACAGCGGGCCGACGTCGACGTCGAAACCGAGGTCGGCGAAGGCGGTGGCGATCACCTTCTGGCCGCGGTCGTGGCCGTCCTGGCCCATCTTGGCGACGAGGATGCGCGGGCGGCGGCCCTCGGCCTCGCCGAAGGCGTCCACGAGCGCGCGGGTGCGGTCCACGTTCGGGGACTCCCCTGCTTCGTTGCGGTACACGCCGGAGATCGTACGGATCTGGCTCGCGTGCCGGCCGTACACCTTCTCCAGGGCGTCGGAGATCTCGCCGACCGTGGCCTTCGCGCGGGCCGCGTGCACGGCCAGCTCCAGCAGGTTGCCCTCGCCGTCGGCGGCCCGGGTCAGCGCGTCCAGCGCGTCCCGGCACGCGGTCTCGTCCCGCTCGGCGCGCAGCCGCCGCAGCTTCTCGATCTGCTGGGTCCGCACGGAGGAGTTGTCGACCTTGAGGACGTCGATCGCCTCGTCGGTCTCGACCCGGTACTTGTTGACGCCGATCACCGGCTGGCGTCCGGAGTCGATACGGGCCTGGGTGCGGGCCGCGGCCTCCTCGATACGCAGCTTCGGGATGCCGGCGTCGATCGCTTTTGCCATGCCGCCGGCCGCCTCCACCTCCTGGATGTGCTGCCAGGCCTTGCGGGCGAGGTCGTACGTCAGCTTCTCCACGTACGCGCTGCCGCCCCACGGGTCGATGACCCGGGTGGTGCCGGACTCCTGCTGGATCATCAGCTGGGTGTTGCGGGCGATGCGCGCGGAGAAGTCGGTGGGCAGTGCCAGTGCCTCGTCCAGGGCGTTGGTGTGCAGCGACTGGGTGTGGCCCTGCGTCGCCGCCATCGCCTCGACGCAGGTGCGCGTCACGTTGTTGAACACGTCCTGCGCGGTCAGCGACCAGCCCGAGGTCTGCGAATGGGTGCGCAAGGAAAGGGACTTGGGGTTCTGCGGGTCGAACTGCCTGACCAGCTTGGCCCACAGCAGGCGCGCCGCGCGCAGCTTGGCGATCTCCATGAAGAAGTTCATGCCGATCGCCCAGAAGAAGGACAGCCGGGGCGCGAACGCGTCCACGTCCAGGCCGACCTCACGGCCCGCCCGGAGGTACTCCACGCCGTCCGCGAGGGTGTACGCCAGCTCCAGGTCGGCCGTCGCACCCGCCTCCTGGATGTGATACCCGGAGATGGAGATGGAGTTGTAGCGGGGCATCCGCTGCGAGGTGTAGGCGAAGATGTCGGAGATGATCCGCATCGACGGCTTCGGCGGATAGATGTAGGTGTTGCGGACCATGAACTCCTTGAGGATGTCGTTCTGGATGGTCCCGGCCAACTTCTCGGGCGGTACGCCCTGTTCCTCCGCGGCGACGATGTACAGCGCCAGCACCGGCAGCACGGCGCCGTTCATCGTCATCGACACGGACATCTTGTCCAGCGGAATGCCGTCGAAGAGCTGCCGCATGTCGAGGATCGAGTCGATGGCGACACCCGCCATGCCGACGTCACCGGTCACGCGCGGGTGGTCGCTGTCGTAACCGCGGTGCGTGGGCAGGTCGAAGGCGACCGACAGGCCCTTCTGGCCGGCCGCGAGGTTGCGCCGGTAGAAGGCGTTGGACTCCTCGGCGGTGGAGAAGCCCGCGTACTGGCGGATCGTCCAGGGCTGGTTGACGTACATCGTCGGATACGGCCCGCGCAGATACGGGGCCACGCCCGGGTACGTCTCCAGGAAGTCCAGGCCCTCCAGGTCACGGCCGGTGTAGAGCGGCTGGACCGCGATGCCCTCCGGGGTCTCCCAGACGGGCTCGGCCCCCTCGGTGGCGTTCTTGACGGCCGTACGCCATTCGTCGGCGCCGCCGGCGGTGGTCGGGGTCCCCAGCTCGATGCCGGTGAAGTCGGGGATTCCCATCAGGACACTCCCATGCGGTCGAGGGTGGCGGTGAGCACGGCGACGGCGTCGCAGCCCGCGAAGACGTAGGAGTCCACGCCGGAGTACTGCCCGGGCCGCCCGGCGAGGAACACGTGCCGCGCGCCTTCAGCCTTCAGGGTCCGTACGACGTCCTCGGCCCGTTCCTCGTACAGCGCGTCACTGGAGCACAGGCAGACCTCGGTGGCGCCGCTCTCCTCGAAGGTGCCCTCGGTGACGGGCTCGATACCGCCGGCCTGGAAGAGGTTGGCGGCGAACGTCGTGCGCGCGGTGTGGGCGGCGGCGGGGCCGATCGCGGCCAGGAAGACCCGCGGCCGGGACCCGGTCGCCGCGAGGTGGGCGTCGGAGCGGGCGCGCAGCTCCTCGTACGCCTCGTCGCGCCGGACGCGGGGCAGACCGCCCGCCGGCTGTTCGGGGGCGGGGTCCCGCACGACCGGCTTCTCGGACAGGAACGGGAACTCGCTGACGCCGGTGACGGGTTCGCGGCGCGTCGCGAGCTTCTTGGAGCGCTGCGCCCACGTCGTCGCCAGGTCCGTGCGGAGGCGGCCGGAGCGCAGGACGGCCGCCTGGCCGCCGTCGCGTTCGATCGTCCGGAAGAACTGCCAGGCGGCCTCGGCGAGTTCGTCGGTGAGCCGCTCCACGTACCAGGAGCCGCCCGCCGGGTCGATCACCCGGGACAGATGCGACTCCTCGACCAGGATCGTCGAGGTGTTGCGGGCGATCCGCCGGGCGAACGCGTCCGGCAGACCGAGCGCGTGGTCGAAGGGCAGCACGGTGACGGCGTCGGCCCCGCCGACCCCGGCGGCCAGGGTGGCGATCGTCGCGCGCAGCATGTTCACCCACGGGTCGCGGCGGGTCATCATCACCGGCGAGACCACGGCGTGCTGCGCCTGCGCTCCGGCACCGGGCGCCCCGCACACCTCGGCGACCCGCGCCCACAGCCGGCGCGCGGCCCGCAGCTTGGCGATCGTCAGGAACTGGTCGGCGGTCGCCGCGTACCGGAACTCCAGCTGTGCGCAGGCCTGTTCCACACTCAGTCCGGCCTCGGTCAGCTCACGGAGATAGGCGACTCCGGTGGCGATCGAGGCGCCCAGTTCCTGCGCGGCCGAGCCGCCGGCCTCGTGGTACGGCAGCGCGTCCACCGTCAGCGCCCGCAGCCCGGGGTACTCCTCGGCGCACCGGCGGGCGAGCGGGACGACCGGCGCGAAGTCCAGGGCTTGGCCCGTACGTGCCTCGTGGCCCAGCGGGTCGGCGCCGAGGCTGCCGCGCGCGGCCTTCCTGTCGATGCCGCGCTCGTCGTAGAGCCGCAGCAACTCCTGTGCGGCGGAGGCGACTTGGCTGCCCGCGTCCAGGGCGACGGGCGCGAGGTCGAGGAAGACGCCGTCGAGGACCTTGCCGAGCGAGGCGACCGGGATGCCGCCCTCGCCCGCGACCAGCCACAGCGAGGTGACGCCGTTCTCCAGGTCGGTGAGCACCGCGGTGTTGTCGGCGACCGCGTGCCGCTGCCGTACGTCCCAGCCGCCGGTGGTGTTCCCCTCGGCGCGGGCGCCGCGCACGAAGGGTGCGAAGCCGGGGAAACCGGGGTCGGGTGCGGCATCGTGCGCGGTGTACAGGGGGCGGGTGCGCAGCCCGTCCTCGAGCGCGGTGGACAGGGCGTCCTCAGCTGCCGTGCCGGAGACTTCCTTGCCCGACTTGCGCAGGACACCCGCCACCAGGCCGTGCCACTGTTCAAGGTTCGCGTCAGGGAACTCGGCGGCCAGCGAGAGCCCGTCGTCAGGCAGGACCGTCATGCTCGGATGCTAGGCCAGACCACCAAAGGAGCAGCAGGGGGCACGGCTGTGACCTTGCCCTCTACGAGATTGTGACCCCGGTCTCCACGGGGTGCGGCATCTTCTAGAGCCAGTCCCGTCGCTTGAAAATAACGTACAAACTAACGCAAACCACCCCCATCAGGCCGATCGCGAAGGGGTATCCGAAGCGCCAGCTCAGCTCAGGCATGGAGTCGAAGTTCATCCCGTAGATCGTCCCGACCAGCGTCGGAGCGAACAGAATCGCCGCCCAAGCCGAGATCTTCTTGAAGTTGTCTACCGGGACGCCATGACCTGCGTCGATGCGTTCATCCTTGCCTCTGACGTGCACAGGTGGATCTTTCGGCGTCTTTCAGAATCGTGCCGTGTTGCGCCGTCGATTCTCCCCACGACCAACGTCCGCGAGCGCCACCCCACCATCACCAAAGCCTGGGCCGACAACGGCTACAAGACCAAAGCCGTCGAAGAAGCCGCCCACCTCGGCATCGACCTCGAAATCGTCCAACGCGACCCCACCACCCGCGGCTTCCACGTCCAGCCCCGCCGCTGGGTCATCGAACGCACCCTCGGCTGGCTCATGCACCACCGCCGCCTGGCCCGCGACTACGAAACCCACCCCCACCGATCAGCAGCCATGATCCAAATCGCAGCCATCAACCTCATGACCCACCGCCTCGCCCACGAAACCACCACCAACTGGCGCGACAGCTAAGCCAAACGAAACAGACAACGGAGAACCAAACGCTCACTTAGGGGGACCGTAGGTTGACCTGAGGTGAATGGCGGGTCGCAAGCTGTGTGTTTCCCCTTGTTCCGGTGTGCATTCTCCCCGCACTCATTAAAGGATCTTGATCCCGCCTTCACATGGCTCTTACAACTTGCAGCTGCAAGAAGGCGTGATCGAAGAACGGGGGGTCCGATGCGTCCGGTGGCGCGCTGGCGTGCGTGGATCGTCGTGATGTCGTTGCTGCTGGGCTTCTGGGCGCAGGAGGGCGGCGCCGCCTACGCGGCCACGAAGCCGTCCGTGTCGGTGGGCTCGGGGCTCGGCCACCTGTGGGAGTGGCTGGCGGGCAAGGACGGTTCGGGCCCGCGCTCGAAGACCGGCTCGGCCTCCGACGTCCGCGCGGCGAAGCCCGCCGAGGGGCACCCCGTCGGGCGGGCGCCGGGCAAGGGCAAGGGGCAGCTCGCCGCCGACCGGGCGCCCAGCGGCACCGCGGCGAAGCTGACGCTGTCCGGCAAGGTGCCCGTCGGCTTCGACACGAGGACCAGCAAGCGGGTCGCCGCCAAGTCGGGGGCGAAGTTCGACTATTTCCAGAACGCCGACGGGTCCTTCACCCGCAAGATGTCCGAGAACCGGATGAACTACCAGGACAAGTCCGGCACTTGGCGGTCCATCGACACCGACGTGGCCAAGCGCTCCGACGGCCGCTGGCACGAGAGGTCCAACTCCCTCGGAGTGTCCTTCGCGCCCGCCACCGGCACGGTGGAGACCGGCGGATCCGTCGAACCGGCTGCCTTCACCTGGCAGACGGCAGCGGACGACACCCCGAGTCCCAGCCCGATCGTCACCTCCGGCACCTCCGCCCAGGGCGACCTGGCCACCCTGACCCTCTCCGGCAGCGAGTCGGTGTCCTGGTCGCTGGCCGGCGCCGACGCGGTCACCGGCACCGCCTCGGGCTCCTCCGTCACGTACGACGGCGTACTCCCCGACACCGACCTCGTGCTCACCCCCACCGACGACGGCGTCAAGGAGTCCCTCGTCCTGAACTCGGCGAACGCGCCGACCAGTTGGGTCTTCCCGATGACCCTCAAGGGGCTGAAGCTGACCACCGCCTCCGACGGCACGGTGGACCTCGTCGATGGCGACGGCGCGGTAATGGCCACCCTCCCGCAGCCCTTCGCCCGCGACTCCCACGTCGACCCCACGACCGGTGAGTCCCACGACAACTGGGCCATGACCTACAGCGTCACCGAGGTCGACGGCACCCCCGCCGTGAAGATGACGCTGGACCCCTCGTGGCTCGCCGGTTCCGACATCGCCTTCCCGGTCACCGTGGACCCGACGATGTCGGTGACCACCGCCGGGCAGACCCTGACGACGTACGTCTACTACCCGAACACCGCCGACTACTCCTCGGACACGATCCTGCGCGTCGGCACCCCGGACGGCGGCTCGTACATCGGCCAGGCGTTCATGAAGTTCCTCGGACTGCCGGACACCGACGGCTACCAGATCACCGACGCCGACCTGCATCTGTTCAACGTGTGGGCGTACACGTGCAGTTCGTCCACCTCGTACAACGTCTTGCCGATCACCGAGCAGTGGTGGGTGACCGGCCAGAAGTCCTGGTCGGACCGGCCCGCCACGTCCTCCTCGATAGGCACCTGGTCGGGCACGGTCTCCGGCACGGTGTGCGGCAACACGTCCGTGTCCACGGGCACCGGCCAGTGGCAGACCACCGACCTGGACACCGACTGGTTCCAGAAGATCGCCCTCGGTCAGACCAGCAACTACGGCCTGTCGGTGTTCTCCTCGGGGACCAGCTCGAACCAGTGGAAGAAGTTCGACTCCTCCCAGGTGGACAGCCATGCGCCCTACATCACGGTGACGTACAGCAAGAACTCCGCCCCAGACATCGAACACACCTATCCCAAGGCGAACTTCACCTCCCCCTCACTGCGTCCGCAGCTCCAGGTGAAGGCGGTCGATCCGGACTCCTGGCCCACCACCCCGCTCAAGTACGACTTCGCGATCTACTCCTCCTCCGGTACGCAGACCGACACCTCCGGCTGGCAGACCTCCACCAAGTGGACAGTGCCGTCGGGTGACTTGAACTGGTCGAAGTCGTACTACTGGACGGTCTCCGCGAACGACGGCTGGTCCACCACGACCAGCGCCACCCAGTCCCTGTCCACCCTGGTGGCACAGCCCCTGATCGCCTCCCGGCTCGCGCAGAACGGCGGGCACGGCTATGACGAGGAAGCCGGGAACTTCACCACGGCTGCCACCGACGCCTCCGTCTCCACCGTCGGCCCGTCCCTGGATGCGACCCGCTCCTACAACTCCCTGGACACCAGCACCTCCGGGGCCTTCGGCGCGGGGTGGTCGGCGCTCGCGGACATGCGCGCGGTCATGGACGACGACGGTTCCAAGAGCGTGGTGGTCACCGACGACGGCGGCAAGCAGCAGCGCTGGGGCTGGTCCTCCTCCGGATACACCCCGCCGATCGGCACGTACGGCACCTTCAAGGCACTGTCCGCCGGGTACTCGCTGACCGAGACGACCGGAACGACGTACACCTTCGGCACCTCGGGCGGCACGAACATCTGGCTGCTGTCGCAGATCAAGACACACGCGGGCCTCACTGAGACGCTCACCTACGACTCCTCGCACCGGCTGAGCACCGTCAAGAACGACGTCTCCGGGCGCACCCTGTTCCTCACCTGGGCCAAGCCGTCAGGTGCCGCCCACTACCACGTGCAGACCGTCACCACGGACGCGGCCACCAGCGGCGACACCTCCACCGCGGCCCTGTGGACCTACGGCTACACCGGCGACCGCCTCACCTCGGTCTGCCCGCCGGCCGCCACGAGCCCGGCCACCGCGTCGACCTCCTGCTACGCCTACACCTACGTCGACGGCTCCAACTACCCGTCCGCCGCGCTGGACGCCGACCCCAGCGGCTACTGGCGTCTCGGCGAGGCCGCCGGCAGCACCACGGCCGCCTCCTCCGTGCTGGCCAACGAGCAGACGGACGCGGGCAGTTACAAGAACGCCACGCTCGGCTCGGCCGCCGGTCCGCTCACCGGGTCCTCGGCCACTGCCACGACCCTCGCCGGCACCGGGTACGTCAAGGTCCCGGCCGGGCTGCTGCACGCCAGCACGACCAGGGCGGTCTCCCTGTGGTTCAAGACGTCCAAGAAGGGCGTCCTGATCGGCGACCAGTCCAAGGCGGTCGGCGGCACGACGGCCTCGGGCACCTGGACGCCGGTGCTGTACGTGGGTTCGGACAACAAGCTGCACGGCCACTGGTGGAGCGTGAGCGGTTCCGGCAGCTCCGACTTCGGCTCCACCGGCACCGTCACCGACAACACCTGGCACCACGCGGTGCTCAGCTCGGACGGCGCCACGCAGACCCTCTACCTGGACGGCACCAAGCAGGACACCTTGTCCGGCACCCCCGACGACCAGGACAACGTCTACACGTACATCGGCGCCGGATTCGCCACCTCCTGGATCGACTCCCCGGGCGACGTCAGCTACTTCACCGGCTCCCTCGCCGACGTCTCCTTCTACAGCCACCCGATCACCGCCTCGCAGGCCGGCGACCTGTACGCGAGCGGCACCGCGAGCGCGGCCCTGCTCACCAAGGCGGCGAGCCCGGCCGGCCGTACCGTCGCGGCGGTCTCGTACGACACAGCGGCCGACCGGCTGACCGACGTCACCGACGAGCACGGCGGCATCTGGCATCTCGGCACCCCGACGGTGGCCGGCTCCAGTGCCGTCTTCCGGGGTACGGTGCTCGGCGCCGACCCCGCCGGGTACTGGCAGCTCGGCGACGCCGACGACGACGGGTCCGCGACCTACGCGGCCGACGAGGTCAACGGCGGTGACGGCACGTACAACAACGTCACCCTCGGCGTCAGTGGGCCGTTCAGCGCGAAGGACAGCACCGCGAGCACCGCCGCCGCCTTCGATGGCACCGACTCCTATGTCTCCGTCCCGCCCGAGCTGCTGCACTCCGGCACCAAGCGGTCGGTGGGCCTCTGGTTCAAGACCTCCACCTCCGGCGTCCTGATCGGCGACCAGTCGGTGCCGATCGACGGGGCCACGGCGGCCTCCGGCACCTGGACGCCGGTCCTGTACGTGGGTTCGGACGGCAAGCTGCACGGTCACTGGTGGAGCGTGAGCGGTTCTGGCAGCGCCGACTTCGGCTCCACGGGGACGGTCACCGACAACGCCTGGCACTACGTGGTGCTCAGCTGCGACGACGACAGCCAGGCACTGTTCCTCGACGGCACCAAGCAGGACACCTTCTCCGGCACCCCCGACGACCAGTCCAACGCGTACACCTACATCGGCGCGGGCTTCGCCAAGAGCTGGCTCGGCTCCCCGGGCGAGGTCAGCCACTTCAAGGGCTCCCTCGCGGAAGTCGCCTTCTACGACCACAATCTGACGTCGGCTCAGGTCGCGGGTCAGTGGAACGCCTACAAACAGTCCACCGGCACCATCGCCACCGAGTCGGTGGTTGTGACCGACCCCGGTCATCACACGCTGACCAGCACCTACGACCTCTCCAACGGCGGCCGGATGCTGACCGACACGGACGGCACGGGTGCCACCACCTCCTACGGCTACGACACCTCGGGCTTCCTCTACACGACGACCGACGGCAACGGCGACGTGACCACCACCGGCCACAACTCCCGCGGTGACGTGGTCTCCCGCACCACCTGCCAGGACCAGTCGTCCTCCAAGTGTTCGACGTCTTACTTCACTTACTACCTGAACGCCGACTCCGACACGGACCCGCGCAACGACCAGCTGCTCACCTCGTCCGACGGACGGTCGTCGAGCTCGACGGACACCACCTACCGGACCGTCAACACCTATGACGGCAACGGCAATCTGCTGGCCTCGACCACTCCGGCCGTCACCGGCCACAGCGCCGGGCTGACGACGAAGAAGACCTACACGACCTCCAGCACGGCCGGTTACGTCTCCGGAACCGTCGCCCCGGCGGGTCTGCTCGCGTCCACGACCACGCCGGGCGGCGCGGTGACGTCGTACCTCTACTACGCGAACGGCGATCTGGCGCAGGAGACTTCACCGCTCGGCCTGATCACCCGCTTCACCTACGACTCCCTCGGTCGGGTGCTCACGAAGACCGAGGTCTCCGACACCTACCCCGCGGGCCTGGTCACCCGCTACTCCTACGACGCCCTCGGCAGGACGCTCACCGAGCTGGACCCCGGCACCACGAACGCCGTGAACCAGTCCGTCGTCCACACCGCCCTGACGACCAACTCCTATGACGCGGACGGCAATACGCTCAGCAGCGTCGTCTCCGACACCACCGGCGGGGATGCCACCCGTACGACATCGCGTACGTACGACGCCTTCGGACAGCTGAAGACCGTCACCGATCCCGAGCAGTACACGACCTCGTACACCTACGACAGTTACGGCAACAAGACGGGTGAGACCGATCCCGACGGCCAGGTGTACGCGTACACGTACGACGCCGACGGCAGCCCCCTGACCACCACGTTGACCAACTACACCGGCTCGGACGAGATCGCCGACGCCCCGGCCGCCAAGCTGCTGGAGACGCGGACCTACGACGCGGGCGGGCGGCTGTACACGGTCACCGACGCGATCGGCGTGACCACCACCTACGGCTACTACGACAACGGCCTGGTCGAGCAGTCGACCCGCACCGGCTCCTCCGGTACCGCCTACGTCGACGAGAAGGACACCTACGACGACGCGGGCAACCTCACCGACAGGACGACGGCCAACGGCGCCCTCACCACGACGTACGCGGTGGACGCCGCCGACCGCACCACCGCCACCACGGCCGACCCGGGCAGCCTGGCCCAGAGCACCGCGTACACCTTCGACGCGGACTCCCGCATCCTGACGTCCGCGCAGACCGACGCGGCCGGGAACCCCGCCCAGAAGTGGACGTACACCTATGACGCGGTGGGCGACCCGCTGTCCGCCGCCCAGTACGTCGACAGCTCCCTCACCCTCACCACGAAGGCGACCTACGACGACCGCGGCCTGAGGGTCACTTCGACCGACCCGCAGAACCAGGTCACCTCCTACGTCAACGACGAGGCCGGCCGCCCCACCACGACCACGAGCCCGGCGATCACCGCGACCACGCCCGGCACGGGCGCGACCGCCGACGTCTACCCGGTGACCCTTGACGGCTACGACACCTTCGGCGACCGCACCGAGGCCGAGGACCCCGAAGGCCACATCACCGCCACCGCCTACGACCGCGACGGCCGCAGGACCGGCATCACGCTGCCCTCGTACAACGGCACGTCGGCCACCACCGCCTGGACCTACGACGCCGAGGGCGACGTCCTCAGCGAGACCGACGCCAAGGGCGAGACCGACTATGCCTATGACCAGCTGGGCGACCTGGTCAAGCAGACCGACCCGGCGATCACGGTCTCCGGCACCGCCACCCGCGGCACCGTCACCTCCTCCTACGACCTCGCGGGCAACCGCCTCACCGAGACCTCGCCGTACGGCGCCGTCACCCACTTCGCCTACGACGACCTCGGCCGCGCGAACAGCACCTGGGCGTACGTGTACACCGCGGCCGGCGCCCAGTCGAAGCAGGAGACCGACAGCACGTACAACAGCGCCGGGCTGGTCGCGCAGACCGCCTCCGTCAGCGGGGTCACCGCGAAGTACACCTACGACGCCCTGGGCCGCACCCACACGGTCGCCGACACCACCGGCGACACCACCACGTACACCTACGACCTGCACGGCGACGTCACCAAGACGCTCCTGCCGGACCAGACCGCGCAGACGGCCGGATACGACGCGGCCGGCCGCCGGACCGCAACCGCGAACCTGGACTCCGCCGGCACCGTGCTGACGTCGACGTCGGCGACGTACACGGACAACGGTCTACTGAAGACCGTCACCGACGCCCGCCACCACACGACGAGTTACGCGTACGACGCCCTCGGCGACCTCACCCAGCAGACCGAGCCGGTCAGCGACAACGCCTCCATCACCACCCGGTACGGCTACGACGCAGCCGGACACCGGACCGCCTACACCGACGGTAACGGCGACACCACCTACCACACCTACAACGCGCTCGGTCTGCCCGCGAGCAAGGAGGTCCCGGCCGTCTCCGGCTACACCTCCACCGCCGACCGGACCACCGGCTACACCTACGACGAGCGCGGACGCCTCGTGACGCAGACCGACCCCGGCGGCGTCACGACGACCAACACCTACGACGCCCTCGACGACCTCACCGGACAGAGCGCCACGGGAGCCGACGCCCCCAGCGCCACCCGCACCTTCCAGTACTCCCTCACCGGGGACCTGGTGGCGTCGGCGGTCGGCGACACCTGGGAGTACTACGACACCAACTCCCTCGGCGACATCCTGAGCACCTCGGGCCAGGCCGGCAGCTCGTCCTTCACCTACAACGCCGACGAGTCCCCGCTCACCCGCACCGACGCCTCCGGCACCAGCACCTACGCCTACGACAGCGACGGCCGGCTCAGCACAGACACGGACGCGGCGACCGGCACGACACTGACGTACGGCTACAACAGCCTGTCCCAGCCCAGGACGGTCACCTACGGCGGCTCGGGCGACGTACGCACCTTCGGCTACGACGCCCTGCACCGCGAGAAGACCGACACGCTCGCCACCGCCTCCGGCGCCACCGTCGCCTCGGTCGCCTACGACTGGGACGACAACAGCAACCTCACCGGCAAGACCACGACCGGAGTACAGGGCGCCTCCACCAACACGTACGCCTACGACTACGCGAACCGCCTCACCTCCTGGACCACCGGCTCCACGACCACCGGCTACACCTACGACGCCGACGGCAACCGGCTGACGGCGGGTTCGACGACGTACGCCTACAACGCGCGCGACCAGCTGACTTCGGACGGGACGCACACCTACGCCTACACGGCCCGGGGCACGCTCGCGTCGAGGGACTCGACGGCGTACACCTTCGACGCCTACGGCCAGCAGGTCACCGCCGGATCCATGTCCTACACCTACGACGCGCTGGGCCGCGCCGTCACGGTCGGCTCGGCGCACCTCTCCTACTCGGGCACCGCCAACCTCCTCGCTTCCGACGGCACCACGGCCTACAGCCGGGACCCCTCCGGCGCCCTCACCGGCGAGTCCTCGGCGAGCGGGGCCACCCTGGCCCTGACCGACCTGCACGACGACCTCATCGGCCAGTTCACCGCCACCGGCACCGCGCTGACCGGTTCCGCGAGCTACGACCCCTGGGGCACGACTCTCTCCACCACGCTCACCGGGAGCGTCGGCTACCAGAGCGAGTTCACGGACGCGAGCACCGGCGACGTGAACATGCACGCTCGCTGGTACGCGCCGGGGACCGGGAGCTTCGACTCCGCGGACACGGTCGACAACTCGGCGGTGGGGCAGAGTGTCAACGCGAATGACTACGCGTACGCGAACGACGAGCCCCTGACCGGGACGGATCCGAGCGGGCACTGCCTGGAGGACCTCTGCATCGGCGAGGGCTACGGGGCCTATCTGCTGGGCTCGGCTCTGATCGGCACCTGCATCAAGTACTGCTCGGCGCTGTCCCAGAGCATCTCCGACGGCTTGAGTTCGCTGTCCTCCTGGGGTTCGTCCAGTTCCTCGTCCCACAGCCACGCCTCCTCGTCCGCCGCGAGCCACTCCAGCGCCGCGACGAGCAGCTACGGCATGTGCGCCGAGGTCTGGTCGATGTCCTGTCAGCAGCACTACAACCGCACCCGCACCAGCAGTGGCAGCCGGTCCTCCGGGGGCGGGGGCGGTGGCGGTGGCGGAGGTGGGGGCGGCGGCAGCGGCTACTGCGGTTACTGCGGCGGAGGCGGCGGCACCGGTGTCAGCGCGGCCGAGGCCGCGGCCGCCGCCCGGGCAGCCGCAGCTGCGGCCGCCGCCGCGGAGGCCGCTCGCCGCGCGGCGATCCGCGCCCACGCCATCAAGATCACGGCGTCGATCGGCAAGGCGCATCTGAAGGTGCACTCGATCTCGTCCGCGGCACAACCACCCACGGTCCGTATCAACATCGGCAATTCGGTCCGCAACGCGGTCTCGGCAGTCGCGGCAGGGCTTACCACCGCCGCTGTGTGCGTGGTCACCGGCGGCTGCACCGGAGGCGACGATGACGACGGGCGCAAGAACTCCTGCGATGCCACGCCCCTGATCGACGGCGGGCGCATCTACGGCGGTCTGGAGGAATACACGGACCACCAGGGCAACAAGGGATGCAGGGCGACCGGCGCCATCGCATTCCTCACCAAGAGCGATCGCAGGTCGCGTACCGGAGCGGGCGGTCTGCCGAAGTGCCCCGAATGCGAACCGTCCGTCGAGCCGGACGGAATGGGGGAGATCAAGGCAGGCGGCGGAAGGCCGCAAGCCGGTCACCTGATAGGTTATTGGGGCAAGGGTACCGGTCAGGATGTCCGTAACCTGGTCGCGTTGAACGCCCGGGCGAACGCCCGGATGGCGAGCAAGGTGGAAGCCTTCGGCTGGAAGGCCCTGAACGGTAACAACAGCCTGTTCATGTCGGTCGTTCCCGTATACGGAGACACGCACTCTGCCGTTCCGACGACCGTCCAGGTGGGAATGGCCGTGTACGGGCCCCAAGGCAGGATCACGGACACTTATGCGTGCACTGTGATCAACTCCAGAACCGGAGTCGGCTCGACATGCTAGAAGAGGTCATGTAATGACGGTGATTGCGGAGATCCGAGCTTTGTTGGGCCGGCCCGGATTCAATTGGACGGACCCGGCGCCGTGGATCGAAGTGGAGCGGGAATTCGGCATCGAGTTCCCGGCGGACTTTCGTGAGGTCGTGGATGCCTACGGGTCGGTCGAAATCAACGGTCAGCTCTATCTGGAGCATCCCGCCGGTCACCTTCTGCACAACCTCGGAGAATCGATCAGGGGAGATCTCGAACTCTTCCGTGAGGAAGACATGGTGGAGTACCTGCCGAGTCCGGCAGGGGCTAACCCCGGTGAGCTGATGCCGGTGGCCTCGGCCAAGACGGGGGAGTGGGTTTTCCTGCGCGTTCCGGACACCCCCTCGTCGCCTTGGCGGGTCGTGGTGGTGGAGCTCGACAGCCCGGCCTGGACTCTGCACGAGATGACGTTCGGCGAGTGGTTGCTCGCCTACCTCAGGGGCGAGGACGTGACGGTGTGGTCCCGCAACCACGCGCCCGACCGCCCGTTCTTCGAATCCCTGAACTGAACTCGGCACTCGTGGAGCAGAGGAAACACGTGACCGCGACGACCGCACCTCATCTCTCCCGGACTCGGCTGTGGACCTTGCTCGGTGCTGCTGCCGCCGCTGTGGCGGGTGTGATCGGGGTTCTGGTGTGGCTGTTCGGCTCCGACCCCGCGGCTGCCCGCCCACCTCGGCCGGTCTCCCATGTCGACACCGCCACCCGGGCTTGTCTGTTGACGTCCACCGACTCGGATCCGGGCGTCGCGAGGACGTGGGCGGCGATGCGACAGTTGGCCGCGGGCGGTACGTCGAGCGTGGTCGTGCAGCGCTACCGTCTCCCGGACGAAGCGGACGGCGCGACCTACGTCAACACCCTGGTGCAACTGCGCTGTTCGACGATCGTCTTCACCGGGGCCGGGGCGCGCGCGGCCGTGGCGACCACGCTCGCCGCCGGACATCCGCGGGGCGTCCGCTTCGCGGTCGTTGCCGATCGTCCGGTGGCGGGGGCGACGCGGGTGGATCCGGGTTCGGTGAGTGCGCAGGCCCTGGCCGAGCTGATCGGCGGGCGGGAGTGACCATGACGTGCGGCTTCCCAGAGGGGAACCGGCCCGGTCCCATCCCACGGTGACCTGGCTGCGGCTGGTGCTCCCGCCTCCAGGCAGTGCGAGCAGGCGTGGGTCCAATTGCGGACTTCACTGATGCCCAAAGGGGGGCGGCCTTGTCCCTCGCCGAGGGCATGCAGCACACGGGATTCCAGCCGTGCCTGGTCGTTGTCCCTGGCGACAGGCAGCGGTGGTTCCGACCAGTCCCGAAGTTCGCTCAGTCGGCGCCGCGGTACGCCGTCTGTTATGAGGATGCGCAGGGAGGCGGTCTGTCAGACGAGCGCCGGCAAGTCCGCGAGGGGATCAGGTTCAGGGCGGCCGAGCAGTTCGCACAAGAGAAGCCGAGTGCGGCGATCGCGACACCACTGGCGCCGGCCGGCTCGCCGCCGGCCACGACCGTACGCTCCTGCGCCGCTGGTGCCATCGCGCCGTCCACTAGAAGTCCCTGATCCACCTCGCACTGATGTCACTGTCTGCGATACCTCCCGACGCTGTCCCGCTATGGGGAAGTCGCAAGGCGGGCGCCTACCGCGGCCCGATGCCATGCCGGTAGGCGCGGTGCAAGTCAGCCGATTCTCCCCAGATACTCCCCAGCGCCCGACGGGTATCAAAACCCCAGGTCAGAGAACTAGTAGGAGCAGGGAGACGAGATCAACCGCATCACTTCTCCCCAGAGACTCCCCACGGCCGGTTCTGGGGCGAACCGTGAATGATGCGAGGGTAAAGAGTGAAGAGTGACTGATCGTGGTGCGACGAGTTCAGAGCCAGTCCCGTCGCTTGAAAATAACGTACAAACTGACGCAAACCACCCCCATTAGGCCGATCGCGAAGGGGTATCCGAAGCGCCAGCTCAGCTCAGGCATGGAGTCGAAGTTCATCCCGTAGATCGTCCCGACCAGCGTCGGAGCGAACAGAATCGCCGCCCAAGCCGAGATCTTCTTGATCTCCTCGTTCTGTTCGAAGCCCGCCTCCGCCAGCGCCCGCATCTCCGCGTTCTGCTGCTGGGTGACGAGGGTCGCGTTGACCGTGAGGATGTCGGTGAGGGCCTGGCGGAAGCCGTCGACGCGTTCGCTGGTGTGGGTGACGTGGTCGGCGACGTCCCGCAGATAGCGTTGCAGTTCCTCGTCCGTGCCGTACTTCGCGAAGCCGGCCATCAAGGCGTGCAGCATGCCGACCAGGGGGCGGGTGGCGCGCTGGAACTCGACCATTTCGCGGGAGAGTTCGTAGATACGGCGGGAGACCTCCGGGTCGCCGCGGAAGACCTCCGTCTCGATCTCGTCGATGTCGTTCTGGACGCCCGAGACGACCGGCGCGTAGCCGTCGACCACCGCGTCCAGGATGGCGTAGAGGACGGCCTCGGGGCCCAGACTCAGCAGCTCCGGTGTCTTCTCCATGCGGTGGCGGACCGCCGAGAGGTCGGGGGCCGCACCGTGCCGGACCGTGATCACGAAGTCCGGGCCCACGAACACGTGCAGCTCGCCGAAGTCGACCTCCTCGGGGGCGTCCAGATAGCGGGCCGCGCGGAGCACCACGAAGAGCGTGTCGCCGTAGCGCTCCAGCTTCGGGCGCTGATGGGCCTCCATCGCGTCCTCGACGGACAGTGGATGCAGGTCGAACTCCGCGGCCAGGGACAGGAGTTCGCTCTCCGTGGGGCGGGCCAGGCCGATCCAGGCCATTCCGGACGGCTGTTCGCGCAGTTCGCGGAAGGTGTCCGCGAGCGTCGCGGGGGAGGAGACGCGCACGCCGTCGCGGTAGAGAGCCGCCTGGACGATGCTCGGCGGCTCGGCCGTCTCGGGGGCGGGCGGTTCAGCGCCTGGCGCCGGATCCTGAGGCGGGGCGGAAGGCGGGGTCAGGGCACGGCGCCAGGCGGACTTCCTGGAACCCTTGCCGGCGGAGCTCTTCGCGGCGGGGCGGGCGCGTCGCTCGGACATCGTGGCTGCCTCTCGCTCTCGGGTCGAGCCGATGTCGGCGTGATCACGGAGCAGGGTATACGGGGCAAATGACATCGTAGGGGCGAGGCGTCACTGATTCTCGGTGAGAGTTGCGGACAGAAACTGTCCGCAAGCACCTCTAGCGTGTCCCGTATGACCAAGACGACCGCGTCGGCCCCCGTGCTCAGCCCCCGCGCCCTCAATCGCGCGACCCTCGACCGGCAGCTGCTCCTGCGCCGGTCCGGCCTGTCCGCGAAGGCCGCCGTCGGACATCTGCTCGGC
Source organism: Streptomyces sp. SAI-127 (assembly GCF_029894425.1). Lineage (NCBI taxonomy): Bacteria > Bacillati > Actinomycetota > Actinomycetes > Kitasatosporales > Streptomycetaceae > Streptomyces > Streptomyces sp. SAI-127. Next base: position 2,428,837 of record NZ_JARXYJ010000001.1, on the reverse strand, counting down.
CTCCAGGCCCAGAACGTCAAGCCGCCGTACTGCGCGCTCGCCGCCCGCCTCGACGGTTTCGCCCCCGAGGAGCTGTCGGAGCTGATGGCCGACCGCGAGGTCGTCCGGATCGTCACCATGCGCTCGACCATCCACACCCACACCGCCGAGGACTGCCTCACCCTGCGGCCCCTGGTGCAGCCCGCCCGCGACCGCGAACTCATCAACTTCCGCAAGGGGCTTCAGGGCGTCGACCTCGACCGCCTCGCCGTCCTCGCCCGGGAACTCGTCGAGGCAGAGCCGCGCACCATGAAGCAGTTGCGCGAGGCACTCCTCGCCGAGTGGCCGGACGCCGACCCGCAGGCCCTCGCCATCGCCGCCCGCTGCAAGCTCCCCCTCGTCCAGGTCACCCCGCGCGGGCTGTGGGGCAGGAGCGGCCAGGTCGCGCTCACCACGGCCGAGCACTGGCTCGGCCGCCCCGCCGAGCCGACCCCCACCCCCGACGCCACCGTCCTGCGCTACCTCGCCGCGTTCGGCCCCGCCTCCGTCAAGGACATGCAGACCTGGGCCGGACTCACCCGCCTGCGCGACGCCTTCGAGCGGCTCCGCCCCGAGCTGCGAAGCTTCCGCGACGAGAACGGCGTCGAGCTCTTCGACCTCCCCGACGCGTCCCGCCCCGCCGAGGACACCCCGGCGCCGCCCCGCTTCCTGCCGGAGTTCGACAACCTGCTGCTCTCCCACGCCGACCGCACCCGCGTGGTGCCCAAGGAGTACTGGGGCCGCAGCTGGCAGGGCAACCAGGCCTACTGCACGCTCCTCGTCGACGGTTTCCTCGCGGGCATCTGGAAGCTCACCGCGGACGCCCTCGTCGTCGAGCCCTTCGACCGGCTCACCAAGGCCCAGCAGGAGGACGTCACCGCCGAGGGGCAGCGGCTGCTCGGCACACTGCACCCGGGGACGCCGTACGACATCCGGTTCGGGACCGTCGTAGGTAGGTGACCCGGTCCACGAACTGAGGCAGCACGCACACATGGACAGGGGGCGCTGCGGGCCGCTCGTGGTGGCCCGCAACGCCCCCGGCTTCTCACCTGAGGGATGCTCAGGAGAACCTCTGGGGACCTATGAGTTGACCTGCGCGGTCACGAGGCTGGAGAAGGTCGTCAGCCGGGTGTAGACACCCGGGTAGCCGGCCTCCGCGCACCCCTCTCCCCAGGAAGTGATACCTGCCAGGACGCCCCCGATGAGCAGGGGACCGCCGCTGTCGCCCTGGCAGGTGTCTACGCCGCCGGATGTGTATCCGGCGCAAACCATGTCGCTCGCGACGAAGTCGGAGCCGTAGGAACTGGCACAGCTGGAGTTGGACACGATCGGCACGGTCGCGGTCCGCAGCTGGTTGGAGGAGCTGCCGCTCTCCGAGGTGGTGCCCCAGCCGACGATGCGGGCCGTGGTGCCGGCCGCGTACACGCTGGTCTGGGACGAGGAGACGTAGGACGCCGTGGTGTACGGCATCGACGTCGACAGCGTCAGCACGGCCACGTCGTCACCGTTGGTGGCGTCCGTGTAGTCCGGGTTGATCCAGATCTTGCTGACCCGGCTGACCGTGCCGTTGGTGCCGTTGAGGTAGGTGCGGCCGCCGACGACTCTCACACTGCTGGTGGTCTCGCCGACCATGCAGTGGGCCGCGGTGACCACCTTGGTCGCGGAGACCAGCGTGCCGCCGCAGAACTGGTTCTGCGAGGCGTCCGTGATCTGCATCATGAACGGGTACGAGGTCGTGGTCGTCGTCGTACCGCCGACGATGGGCTGGGGAGCGGCGACGGCGGTGGGGGCGCCGAGCAACGCGGTGGCGGCGGCAGCGGCGGTCGCCAGGGCGACGCCGGTGGCCTTCTTCGCACGAGTGAGCCCGAACATCAGTGAGTCTCCTCAGGGTTGCCGGTGGGGGGTCGCGCGGGTGTGGGGGTGTACACGGGGGTCGCGGGACCGACCCCCGTATGCCCGGGCGAGCGGCATGTTCATAAGCTAGAACCCGGAAGTTCCCCTTCCCAATGAGGGAACCCCCTAAGGGAGTTGGGCAGGGAAAACCCTCGGTCCGCCCTGGGCGGAGCCTTTCTGACGACCCCTCGGCTACGGCCGGCGTCCCGCCGCGAGCCGGACGATGTCCACGCGGGAGCGGATCCCGAGCTTGCGGTAGACCCGGGTGAGGGTCGCCTCGACCGTCTTCACGCTGATGAACAGCCGTGCGGCTATCTCCCGGTTGGTGGCGCCCTCCATCACGAGCGCGGCCACCTGACGCTCCATCGCGGCCAGCCCTTCGAGCCCCTCGAGCCCTTCCAGGCCGTCCGGCGCGGCGGTGGGGGCGGGCTCCGGATCCGTCGGCCGGGCCAGCGCGGCCGCCTCCACCTGGCGCAGCCAGGGCAGCGCCCGGCAACGCCTGAAGAGCCGGGCCGCCTCGTCGTACGACGTCGGCCCCGGCCGCCGGGTGCGCAGCTGGGCCAGGGCGAAGGCGGCGCGCGCCTCCTCCAGGCCGTAGCCCAGCTTGGCGAGACGATCCTGCACCGATGTCAACTGGACCACCGCCGCCTCGTGTTCACCGCGCGCCGCCCGCACCAGTGCCTCGGCCCGGTCCAGCACGGCGAGCACGCTCTCCCGGCCCAGCCGGAGCGCGTTCACCCGCGTCACGTCGATGACGTCCTGCGCCTCGCCGGTCTCCCCGATGCGTACGAGGGCCTCGGCGAGGTCGCCCTGCCAGCGGCCGCGCGCCGGGTCCGTGATGCCGAGCCCGAGCTCCAGCTCGCGCACCCGGCGCAGCGAACGGACCGCGCCCTGCGCGTCCCCGGCGACGAGCTGCGCGTACCCGAGGACGGCCAGGCCCCGGGACTCGTACATCTGGTCGCCGTTCTCCTCGGCGTGGTCGACCGCCTCCCGGGCCAGCTCGAGCGCCCGCTCGACACTGCCGCCCGAGGCCTCCGCGATGGAGGCGAGCACGGCCGAGGCCACCTCGCCGATCCCGGTGTCCCGGGCCATCATCAGGCTCTCCCGGGCCAGGTCGAGCGCCCGCCCGCAGTGTCCTGAGCGCAGTTCGGTCTCGGCCACCCCGCGCAGGAAGTGCACCTCGCTCTCGACCGAACCGCGCCGCCGCACCTCGCGCAGCAGGGCGGTGACCGTGGCGCGGGCCTCGGGCAGCTGGTCGCTCATGATCAGCCAGCGGAAGCGGGAGTACCCGGCGCCGTTGTGGTGGCAGGACACCCGCGGGTCCTGGGGCTCCTTCAGCGCGCGCTTGATGGTCGCGGGGGCGTCCGGATGGCCCATGAGGGTCTCCAGCTGGGCCTGGAAGGACAGCGCCATCAGTTCGTTGTAGCGGTCGCCGGCCCTCGCGGCCAGGGCCGCCGAGTGCGCGGCCTCGCCGCGGGCCTCGTCGAAGTCGCCCTCGACGAGCAGGGCCCGCCAGGCCAGCTGGTAGCGGATCAGGGCGAGCAGTTCGGGGTCGTCGCCCGCGTCGGCCAGCGCCTGCGGGAAGACCGCGTCGACCTCGGTCATGGCGTGACCCGCGGTGTCGATCACGATGATCCAGGCCCGCACCCGGTCCGCGGGCACGGTGGCCCGGGTGAGCACGTCACGGGCGATGTCCCGGGCCAGGTCCAGCTCACCGGCGGTGATCGCGTCCTCGGCCGCCGCGAGCCGCCGTACGTCAGGAGCGGGCACACTGTCGGCCGGGGTGTGCCGGGCCGACAGCAGTCCGAGGGAGGCCGCCATCGAGGGTGCGCCCCGGTCCCGGGCCAGGGCCGCGGCCTCGGCCAGCCGGGCGGCCACCTCCGGGTCGGTGCCGATGGTCGCGAGGGCCAGGTGGCGGGCCCGCTCGATCGGGTCGGAGGCCGCCGTGGACAGCGCCCGGTGCGCGTCCCGCCGGTCCTGCGCGGGCGCCTCCGCGTACAGCGCGGCCGAGATCAGCGGATGCGCGAAGCGTACGGCGGGACCCTCGGCCTCCGTCGCGAGCAGGCCCAGCGCGGCCGCCTGGGCCATCTCGGCCTCGGCGTCCCTGCGGCCGGCCGCGTGCAGCAGGGCCGGTGTGGGGCGGGCGCCCGCGCTCGCCACCAGGAGGGTGCGGCGGGCCTCCTCGGACAGCATCTCCAGGCGGCTGAGCACCAGGGCCCGGAGCGACGTGGGCACCGGCAGCGGTTCACCGGGGCGGGGTGGGGTCGGGTTCTCGGTGAGCGCGCGGCCGAGTTCCAGGGCGTAGAACGGGTTGCCGCCGCTGGTGCGGTGGATGTCCCGGACGGTGGAGCGCTGCAGGCCGGTGTAGCCGCGGTGGTCGAGCAGCGCGGCCACCTGAGCGCGGGTGAGCGGGTTGAAGCGGACGGCGAGACTGTCCGGTGGCAACGCGCGTAGATGGCGGTCGTACTCCGGACCGTCGGTCCGGACCGCGCACAGCATCCGGACGGGGATGTCGCCGAGCCTGCGGGCGGCGAAGCCGAGCAGTTCCAGGCTGGCGGGATCCAGCCACTGGACGTCGTCGGCGACGACCAGGACGGGGCGCTCGGCGGCGAGGGCGCGCAGCGCCGACAGCACGGCCAGGCGCAGGGCGAGGCCGTCGCGCTGGAGGGTGGACTCACCGCGTCCGGTCAGCGCCGACTCGAGCGCGGTGCGCTGGGCGGCGGGCAGTTTGTCGGAGACGTCGTCGAGGACCAGGCCGAAGAGGTCGGCCAGGGCCAGGAAGGGGAGGTGGGATTCCGACTCGGTGGCCGAACAGCGCAACACCGTGTGGGCCGCTCCGCCGTATTCCGCGGCCAGGGCCCGCAGGACGGTCGACTTTCCTATTCCGGCCGGGCCGTGCAGGAGCACGCTGCCGCCGCGGGCCAGCTGCTCACGGGCCTGGCCGAACAGCTCGTCCCGTCCGATCACCAGGTCAGGGCGGCATCTCGCGGGCTCCTGGAAGTCGCGTGGCACGGTCACCGCTCCCCTCCCTGTGTCGTGTCCTGGCCAATATTAGGCAGGGTGCTTTGAAATTCGGCGGGAAGAGGTGGTGAGGGAAATAACAACCGGTTCCGCATGGAAAAATTCAAAGCACCCGTGAATGAATGAGATGTCTACCAATGTTACGGGAGGAGCCGGGTTGTCACGGGAGCAGTCCCGCCCGGCGTGCGGCGACCACCGCCTCTCCACGGGTCCTGGCCCCGAGTTTCCGCATGGCCGACCGCAGGTACGCCTTGACCGTCTCGGCTCTCACGCCCAGTCTGTCCGCCGCCGCGGCGTTCGTCGCCCCGGCCGCGACGCAGGCCAGGACGTCCAGCTCGCGCGGTGCCAGAGCGATGCCTTTCGGGGTCCCGGCATCGGGCGTCAGGAGCGCGCAGGCGTCGAGCAGGTCGGCCCGCAGCGCCGGGTCGCCGATCCGCGGGGCCAGCGCCCGCAGCGCCGCGTGCGCCTCCCGGACCTGCTCCCACGTGGAGGTGTCGTCGCGCCGCGGCTCGGCCCGCGCCGTCACCAGCATGTCCCGCGCCTCGTCGTCGACGACCAGCGCCTGTTCCACGTCCCGCGCCGCGTCCACCGCCGCCGTCAGCATGCGGTCGCCGAGCGGCCGGGCGTCCCGCAGAGCGCCGTACAGCACGCCCCGCACCCGGCGCCGTACGACCACCGGCACGGCCAGCACCGAGCGCAGCCCCTCGGCGGCCACGGCGGCGTCGTACTCATGGCTGATCTGCCGGGACATGGAGTAGTCCGCCACGGCGCACGGACGGGCCAGCGCGACCGCCTTGCCGCCGAGGCCGTTGCCCGAGGTCACCGCGAGCGCGAGGAGCGAGGTGGTGGCCGTACCGCTCAGTTCGCTGATCCGGACCCGCGACCGGTCGGGTTCGACCAGACCGCCGAAGGCGACCGGAAGCCCCGTCGTACGCCGCAGCCGCACGAGTGCACGCCGGATCTCCACTGCTCCGCCCGCGTTCACCGACACCTGCTCGTCCCTTCGCTGCGGCACACACCCCCGTTCGGGGGTAGTGAGACCTGCATCACGGATTACACGATGGCAGAGAGCCGCCCGGCAATGGTCCGGCACCAAGGAGGACGCAAGATGACGGCTACGGAGGACTTCCGCGGGGCGCGGGACTTCCTGCTCCAGCACCGCGAGGACTACGCGACGGCGTACGAGGGCTTCGCCTGGCCCCGCCCGCAGCACTTCAACTGGGCGCTCGACTGGTTCGACGTCATCGCCGAGGGCAACGACCGCACGGCCCTGCACATCGTCGAGGAGGACGGCGGCGAGATCCGCCTCTCCTTCGCCGAGATGGCCGAACGGTCCAACCGGGTCGCCAACCTGCTGCGCGAGCGCGGGGTGGAGGCCGAGGACCGCATCCTCGTCATGCTGGGCAACCAGGCGGAGCTGTGGGAGACGGCCCTCGCGGCCATGAAGCTGCGTGCCGTCGTCATCCCGGCGACCCCGCTGCTCGGTCCCGCCGACCTGCGCGACCGCGTCGAGCGCGGCCGGGTGCGGCACGTCCTCGTGCGGGCCGAGGACACCGGCAAGTTCGACGAGGTGCCCGGCGACTACACACGCACCGCCGTCGGCGGCGTACCGGAGGGCTGGCAGCCGTACGAGGACGCGTACACCGCCTCCGAGGAGTTCCTGCCCGACGGCCCGACCCTCGCCGACGACCCGCTGATGCTGTACTTCACCTCCGGTACGACGGCCCGCCCCAAGCTCGTCGAGCACACGCACACCTCGTACCCGATCGGGCACCTGGCGACCATGTACTGGATCGGCCTGAGGCCCGGCGACGTGCATCTGAACATCTCCTCGCCGGGCTGGGCCAAGCACGCCTGGTCCAACCTGTTCGCGCCGTGGAACGCGGAGGCCACCGTCTTCATCCACAACTACACGCGCTTCGACGCGGGCCGTCTGATGTCCGAGATGGACCGGGCGGGGGTCACGACCTTCTGCGCACCGCCGACCGTGTGGCGCATGCTCATCCAGGCCGACCTGACCCAGCTGCGCCGAAAGCCGCGCGAGGTGGTGGCCGCGGGCGAGCCGCTGAACCCCGAGGTCATCGAGCAGGTCCGACGAGCCTGGGGCATCACCATCCGGGACGGCTTCGGTCAGACCGAGACGGCCGTCCAGGTCTCCAACAGCCCCGGGCAGGTGCTGAAGACCGGTTCCATGGGACGCCCGAGCCCCGGCTTCAAGGTGGAGCTCCTCGACCCGGTGTCCGGCGCGCCCGGCGCGGCCGAGGGCGAGATCGCGCTCGACCTGTCGGCCCGGCCGGTAGGCCTGATGACCGGCTACCACGGCGACCCGGACCGCACGGCGGAGGCGATGGCGGGCGGTTACTACCGGACCGGCGACGTGGCGTCGAGGGACGAGGAGGGATACCTGACCTACATCGGGCGCGGCGACGACGTCTTCAAGGCCTCCGACTACAAGATCAGCCCCTTCGAGCTGGAGAGCGCGCTCCTCGAACACGAAGCGGTGGCCGAGGCGGCCGTCGTGCCCGCGCCGGACGAGCTGCGGCTCGCGGTCCCGAAGGCGTACGTCGTCCTTGCGGAGGGCTGGGAGCCCGGTCCCGATACCGCCAAGGTGCTGTTCGAGCACTCCCGGGAGTCGCTGGCGCCGTACAAGCGGATCCGGCGGCTGGAGTTCGCGGAGCTGCCCAAGACGGTGTCCGGCAAGATCAGGCGGATCGAACTGCGTGAGGCGACGGCGGCGGGGTCGGACGCCGAGTACCGCGAGGAGGACTTCCGGTGAACTCGTACACGCACGGCGTGAGCACGACGCAGCTGCTCGGCGACACCATCGGCGACAACCTGGACCGGGCCGTGGCCACCTGGCCGGAGCGCGAGGCGCTCGTCGACGTGCCGTCCGGGCGGCGTTGGACGTACGCCCGGTTCGGCGCCGAGGTCGACGAGCTGGCGTCCGCGCTGCTCGCCTCCGGGGTCGCCAAGGGCGACCGGGTGGGGATCTGGGCGGTCAACTGTCCCGAGTGGGTGCTCGTGCAGTACGCCACCGCGCGGATCGGCGCGGTCATGGTGAACATCAACCCGGCGTACCGCACGCACGAGGTCGAGTACGTCCTCAACCAGGCGGGGGTCTCCCTGCTGTTCGCCTCGCTCAGCCACAAGAGCAGCGACTACCGGGCGATGGTCGACGAAGTGCGCGGCAGGTGCCGGGAGTTGCGGGAGGTCGTGTACTTCGGCCACCCGAGCTGGGGGGAGTTGCTGGGGCGCGGCGGCCGTGACGCGGCGTACCCGGAGCTGTCCTGCGACGACCCGATCAACATCCAGTACACCTCGGGCACGACGGGCTTCCCCAAGGGGGCCACCCTCTCCCACCACAACATCCTCAACAACGGGTACTTCGTGGGCGAGTCGATCGCCTACAGCGAGCAGGACCGGGTCTGCGTCCCGGTGCCCTTCTACCACTGCTTCGGCATGGTGATGGGCAACCTGGCGGCGACCTCGCACGGCGCCTGCGTGGTCATCCCGGCCCCGTCCTTCGACCCGGCGGCGACGCTGCGCGCGGTCCAGCAGGAGCGCTGTACCTCGCTCTACGGCGTTCCGACCATGTTCATCGCGGAGCTGAACCTCCCCGACTTCGCGACGTACGACCTCTCCTCCCTGCGCACCGGCATCATGGCGGGCTCGCCCTGCCCGGTGGAGGTGATGAAGCGGGTGGTCGCCGAGATGCACATGGCGGAGGTGTCCATCTGCTACGGCATGACCGAGACGTCCCCGGTGTCCTTGCAGACCCGCAGGGACGACGACCTCGAGCACCGCACCGGCACGGTCGGCCGCGTCCTGCCGCACATCGAGGTCAAGGTCGTCGACCCGGCGACGGGGGTCACCCAACCTCGGGGCACCGCTGGGGAGTTGTGCACCCGCGGCTACAGCGTGATGCTCGGCTACTGGAACGAGCCCGAGAAGACGGCGGAGGCCGTGGACGCCGGACGCTGGATGCACACCGGTGACCTGGCGACGATGCGCGAGGACGGCTACGTCGAGATCGTCGGCCGCATCAAGGACATGATCATCCGGGGCGGCGAGAACATCTACCCGCGCGAGATCGAGGAGTTCCTCTACGGCCACCCGAAGATCGCGGACGTCCAGGTCGTCGGGGTACCCCATGAGCGCTACGGCGAGGAGGTGCTGGCCTGCGTCATCCCACGGGACCCGGCGCACCCGCCGACCCTGGAGGACCTCCGCGGCTTCTGCGAGGGACGGCTGGCCCACTACAAGATCCCGAGCCGGCTGAGGATCCTCGACGCCTTCCCGATGACGGTGTCCGGGAAGGTGCGCAAGGTCGAACTGCGGGAGACGTACGCGGGGGAGTGAGCACGCCGCCGACCGGTACCTCGCCCGCCGACGGGGCTGCCGCGCACCGGCGACGCGCAGACCGGCCCTCCTGTGCCTTGCGCGCCGTGTGCCTGGGGTTGGTTCTGGCGGGCCGGTGGGGTGGGGCCGTCACCGGCCTGTAGCTCGTCTCGGTGGCTGCGCTGGGCAGGCGGGACCGGTGGCTTCGCGTGCTGGGAGCCTGGGGTGGTTCTGGTGGGCCGGGTGCGGGTGCCGTCGGCCGCGCGTCGGTGTCGGTGGCCGCGCGCGGCAGGCGGGACCGGTGGCTTCATGTCGAACGTCTGGCGGGCTGGTGGGGTGCGGCCGTCACCGGCCCGTAGCTCGCCTCGGTGACTGCGCGGGGCAGGCGGGACCGGTGGCTTCGTGTGCCAGGAGCCTGGGGTGGTTCTGGACGGCTGGGCCGGGGCGGGGTCATCAGGTGGCCAGTGTCCGCGAGCCGCTCCCTGTCGGGGAGGAGTCCCGGGCGGCCGGGTTCAGCCTGCCGTTCGTCGGGCGTGGCAGTCGTCGGAGTCGGCTCGAACCGTCGGAGGCCTAACCTCCCAGTTCGTCGGCCAGGCTGTTCACCGGTTGTGGTGTGCCCGTCAGGTCCAGGACGAACAGGGGGACGCCGAGGGAGTCGGCGCGGGCGCGGGCCTCGGTCGTGTAGCCGGCCAGTGAGAAGTACACGCAGTGCGCGGACTCCGTCATGGCCGTCAGCCACAGGCACTCCACGTCCCGCAGCGAGGCCGGCCGCACGGTCGGGTCGACCTGGGCCAGCAGCCCGCGGGCCGCGAGACCGATGCCGGACGGCGGACGCTGGTCCGCGCGCCGGATGTCCTGGTAGCCGAGCCAGCGCAGATACAGCGCGGCGACGGTCACCGCGTCGCGCGCGGTGCGGATGGTGATCGGCTGGAAGGCGCGGCGCGGGGGAGCGGAGGCGTCCTCGTCCGGCTCCGCCCCGGGGCCGGTGTCCCCGGCCACCGGAATCCGCAGGACCGTCCCGCAGGCACAGCCCAGCTCCGGCTGCGGCCACTCGGCCTTGCGGCCGCAGGCCGCGCACTCCACGGCGACCCACGCCTCCTCCCACACCTGGTGGGTGACGGCCGTGGGCGCGCCGTGCCGGTCCAGTGGCGGACAGATGGGGGCGCCGCACTCGCAGGGGTACGACGGCGCCGCGTAGAGGTGCTCGCGCCGGCAGACCGGACAGCGCACCGACACGCTCTCGGACATGGCCTCATCGTCCTCCAGGAGGCCTCCCTCTGTCCGTCTCTTGGCCACCTTCGTCTCTTGACGGTCCTGGCCCGCCCACTTACATTGCTTCCAGATAGTAGAAAAGTTATTCCGCGATACGGAAGTGCTCGCCGCGGGGCGCGACGGGAGTACGCATCCGACAGCCGAAGCAGTTGAAGCAGTCGAAGCAGGAGTACTCGATGGCTCGAATGACCGCTGCCCGCGCGGCAGTTGAGATCCTCAAGCGCGAAGGTGTCACGGACGCGTTCGGTGTCCCCGGCGCGGCGATCAACCCCTTCTACGCGGCGCTCAGGGCCTCCGGGGGCATCCACCACACCCTCGCCCGCCATGTCGAGGGCGCCTCGCACATGGCCGAGGGCTACACCCGCACTCACGCGGGCAACATCGGTGTCTGCATCGGCACGTCGGGACCCGCAGGCACCGACATGATCACCGGCCTGTACTCCGCGACCGGCGACTCCGTCCCGATCCTGTGCATCACGGGCCAGGCCCCGACCGCCGTGATCCACAAGGAGGACTTCCAGGCCGTCGACATCGCCTCCATCGCGAGGCCGGTGACGAAGATGGCGGTCACCGTCCTGGAGGCGGCCCAGGTCCCCGGCGTCTTCCAGCAGGCCTTCCACCTCATGCGCTCCGCCCGCCCCGGCCCCGTCCTCATCGACCTGCCGATCGACGTCCAGTTGACGGAGATCGAGTTCGATCCGGAGACGTACCAGCCGCTCCCGGTCTACAAGCCGGCCGCGAGCCGCGCGCAGATCGAGAAGGCGCTCGGTCTCCTCAACGAGTCCGAGCGTCCGCTGATCGTCGCCGGCGGCGGTGTCATCAACGCCGACGCCGCCGAACTCCTCGTCGAGTTCGCTGAGTTGACCGGCACACCGGTCGTCCCGACCCTCATGGGCTGGGGCGTCCTGCCCGACGACCACGAGCTCAACGCCGGCATGGTGGGCCTGCAGACCTCGCACCGCTACGGCAACGCCACCTTCCTGGAGTCCGACTTCGTCCTCGGCATCGGCAACCGCTGGGCCAACCGCCACACCGGCAAACTGGACGTGTACACGGCGGGCCGGAAGTTCGTCCACGTCGACGTCGAGCCGACCCAGATCGGCAGGATCTTCGCGCCGGACTACGGCATCGCCTCCGACGCCAAGGCGGCCCTGGAGCTCTTCGTCGAGGTGGCAAGGGAGTCGAGGGCCGCGGGCAGGCTCCCCGACCGCTCGGCCTGGGCGGCCTCCGCGCAGGAGAAGAAGGCGACCCTCCAGCGCCGTACGCACTTCGACGACATCCCGATCAAGCCGCAGCGTGTCTACGAGGAGATGAACAAGGCCTTCGGCCCCGAGACCCGGTACGTCTCCACGATCGGCCTCTCCCAGATCGCCGGCGCCCAGATGCTGCACGTCTTCAGGCCGCGCCACTGGATCAACTGCGGCCAGGCGGGCCCGCTGGGCTGGACGATCCCGGCCGCGCTGGGAGTCGCCAAGGCCGACCCGGAGGCACAGGTCGTCGCCCTCTCCGGCGACTACGACTTCCAGTTCATGATCGAGGAGCTGGCCGTCGGGGCCCAGCACAGGATTCCGTACATCCACGTCCTGGTGAACAACTCCTACCTGGGCCTGATCCGCCAGGCCCAGCGCGCCTTCGACATCGACTTCCAGGTCAACCTGGAGTTCGAGAACGTCAACTCCCCGGAACTGGGCGTCTACGGCGTCGACCACGTCAAGGTCGCCGAGGGCCTCGGCTGCAAGGCGATCCGGGTGACCGACCCGGCGGAACTGGGCGCTGCCCTGGAACAGGCGAAGAAGCTCGCCGCCGAGTTCCAGGTCCCGGTCGTCGTCGAGGCCATCCTGGAGCGGGTCACCAACATCTCCATGTCGACGACGAACGACATAGGCAACGTGGTCGAGTTCGAGGAGATCGCGACGGAGCCGGGCCACGCGCCGACGTCGATCAAGCCGCTCAAGGTCTGACACCGCGCACAGCTGAAGGGCGGTCCCACCGTAATGGTCGGACCGCCCTTTCCCGTGCCCGGCTCCCCCGAGGCCGTCCCCCGTCGCGGGGCCCGCCGCCCCCGTGCCGGCGGGCCTCACCCGTAGAGAATGTGCCCGAGGCAGGGCCCGCTTGAAGCCCCTTGAATCATGTTCAGAGGTTGATTTGAGGGTTCCGTATCCGGCCTACGACCGCTGCCGTACGCCCGTTCACTGCCCGTGGAGTTCGGACAGCCCCGGCCAGTCGTCGGGACCGCCGCCCTGCCACTCCACGATGTCGTCGTCCTCGACCTCGATCCGGTCCAGGTCGGCGAGCCGGAGCAACTCCACGACGTCGTCCAGGTGCGAGGCGACGCCGAGGTTCTCGTCGTCCACGGTGACCCGCCGCGATCCGTCCAGGGCCGGAGCGTGCACCACCACATGCGGATGCTGTGTCGGATGTGCTGCCATGCCTACAGCGTGCTGCGGTCGGCCGGAATCCGCACCCCGGTGACCGCACCCGCCGCACGGCGGAGCGCCGGACACGGGACCGTCCGTGTCCGGCGCTCCGCATTCCTGCGGGTCCTGCCGGGACCGCGGCGGCCGCGACGGAACCGGGGCGCGCTCCTTCCCTCAGGTCGAAGAAGGAGGGCCCGGGACCTTCACCACCGCACTGGCTCGCACGCCGCCGCGGTCCTCCCCTGTCCGCACCCGGTACCGGGCGACCACCCCTCATCCGGGTCGCCGGGCGCGTCGGGTGCGGTCAGGGTGTCTCAGTCCTCGCGCAGCGCGAGGTCATGGGTTTCCGGTCCGCGGCGGCGCCTGGGCGCGACAGGACAGATGTCAGCGCCGCCGCGGACCGGAAGTCGGGATCAGACCCGGGCGCCGGACAGGCGCTCCACGGCCCTCAGCAGCGCCGAGTGGTCCAGGCCCCCGTCGCCCTGCGCACGCAGACTGGCGACCAGCTGGGCGACCACGGCGCCGACGGGCAGGGCCGCGCCGACATTGCGGGCGGCGTCGGTGACGATGCCCATGTCCTTGTGGTGCAGGTCGATACGGAAGCCCGGCTTGAAGTCGCGCTGAAGGAAGTTGTCCTTCTTGCGGGTCAGCACGGTCGAGCCGGCGAGACCGCCGCCCAGCACGTCCAAGGCGGCCTTGAGGTCCACGCCCGACTTCTCCAGGAAGACCACGGCCTCGGCGCACGCCTGGATGTTCACGGCGACGATCAGCTGGTTCGCGGCCTTCACGGTCTGGCCCGAGCCGTGCGGACCGCACAGCACGATGGTCTTGCCGAGCGCCTCGAAGACCGGCTCGGCCTCGTCGAAGTCGGCCTGCTCACCGCCGACCATGATGGACAGCACGGCCTCGATCGCACCGGCCTCGCCGCCGGACACCGGCGCGTCCAGGACGCGGATGCCCTTCTCCTGGGCCGCCTTCGCCAGGTCGACCGAGGTCTGCGGGGTGATCGAGGACATGTCGATCAGCAGGGCGCCGGAGCGGGCGTTGTCCAGGATGCCCTCGGGGCCGTATGCGATGGCCTCGACCTGCGGGGAGGCGGGCACCATCGTGATGATCACGTCGGCGTCCCGCACGGCCTCGGCGATCGAACCGGCCGCGGTGCCGCCGGCGGCGGTCAGCCGGTCCAGCTTGTCCTGTTCGAGGGTGAAGCCGGTGACGTCGTAACCCGCCTTGACCAGGTTCTCGGACATGGGGGAGCCCATGATGCCGAGACCTATCCAGGCGATCTTGGGGAGGTTGCTCATGATCGGGGGTGCCTTTCCGGGAAGGGGGTCAGCGGGGCAGCCAGTCGAAGGCCTCGGCGCTCGGGCGGTCGCCCGGCTTGTACTCGAGGCCGACCCAGCCGTCGTAGCCCGCCTTCTTCAGCCGGCCGAGGAGGTCTTCGAGGGGGAGTGAGCCGGTACCGGGCGCGCCGCGGCCCGGGTTGTCGGCGATCTGCACGTGGCCGGTCTTCGGGGTGAACTCCTCGATCACCGCCGGCAGGTCCTCGCCGTTCATGGACAGGTGGTACAGGTCCATGAGGAACTTCGCGTTGCCGAGGCCGGTCGCGTCGTTGACCTTGTCGACGATCCCCACCGCCGCGGGCGCGCTCACCAGCGGGTACAGCGGCGACTCCGGCTTGTTGAGGGCCTCGATCAGGAGGATCGCGCCGATCCGGTCGGCCGCGCGGGCCGCGAGGACCAGGTTCTCCAGCGCGAGCGCGTCCTGCTCGGCCGGGTCCACGCCCTCGACGCGGTTGCCGTACAGGGCGTTGAGCGCCGTGGCGCCGAGTGATGCGGCGAAGTCGGCGACCACGTCGATGTTGGCGCGGAACCGCTCCGACTCCACGCCGGGGACGGACAGGGCACCGCGGTCGGGGCCCGGCAGCCGGCCGGCGTAGAAGTTGAGGCCCGTGAGCTGGACGCCCGCGTCCTCGATCGCCTTCTTCAGGGCGTCGAGCTCGGACCGCTCGGGGGTGGGGGTGTCGATCCAGGGCCACCACAGTTCGACCGCGGTGAAGCCGGCCGCGGCGGCTGCCGCGGGGCGCTCCAGGAGCGGGAGTTCCGTGAAGAGGATCGACAGGTTGACGTTGAAGCGCTGCTCTGCGGCTGTCTCCCATGGAAACCCTGGCATGTCGCGGGCGCTCCTTCCGTGGCGAGTATTTCCGTAATGTGGAAATTAGTTTCTGCTTATTGGAAGATTGCCGTCGGGTTGAAGGCGTTGTCAAGAGGGCTCGGCGGAAAACGGCACCGCGCGTTAGGTTGTGCGCGTGCGATTGCGAGTGGAGTTCACGACCGAGCCGTTCGACCTCGACGAGGCCCCGGCGCACGCGCTCGTGGCCCGCGAGGTCATCGAGGCGGCCGAACTGGACGCGGTGGACGTCGGCCCGTTCGGCAACACGGCGGAAGGCGGCGCCGACGAGGTGCTCACCGCCGTGGACGCCCTGCTGCGCAGGACCCTGGCCTCCGGCGCGACCCGGATCTCCCTTCAGGTGAACGTGCTCGGGGAGGCGGACGCGTGAGCGCCGACGAGCCGTTCATCACGGCGGTCAAGCCGCTGGTCGACGCCATGGGCGGCGAGATGCTCCCGCCGGACGAGGCCGGCCCCGACGACGTCGTGCTCTCCTGGCAGGGCGCCGACGTGGTCGCCGTGCGACTGCCGCAGCTCGCGGACTCCCTCGACCACATCCTGGCCGCCATGGAGCGCAAGCGGGGCAAGCCGCTCGCGGACCTGGACCGCAAGGCCAAGCAGGAGGTCGTACGGATATTGGAGGCGCGTGGCGCCTTCTCCGTACGGCACGGTGTGGAGACCGTGGCGA
Source organism: Streptomyces sp. SAI-127 (assembly GCF_029894425.1). Classification (NCBI taxonomy): domain Bacteria; kingdom Bacillati; phylum Actinomycetota; class Actinomycetes; order Kitasatosporales; family Streptomycetaceae; genus Streptomyces; species Streptomyces sp. SAI-127. The sequence goes on along the minus strand of NZ_JARXYJ010000001.1, from coordinate 2,413,021 downwards.
GCGCGCTCGGGGTGAGCCGCTTCACGGTCTACAACTATCTGAACCGGGACAAAGCGTAGGGAAAGAGCCCCGGCGGGTTTCGTAACCCCGAATTTTCAACAAAGTGTTGACGTGGTGTCGCGGGGAGGCGTTAGCTGACTCCGTGACTTCGACTTCCACGTCCCCCGGCCTGGCCCGGTTCAACGTCCTGGAGGAGCACGCGGCCCACGCGGTGCTCATCGAGGCGTGCGCCTCCACGGCGTGGGCTCGGCGTCTGCTCGCCGCCCGCCCCTACGCGACCGCGGAGGACCTCTACGCCACCAGCGACGCCGCCATGGCCGAGCTGACCCCCGACGACCTCGCCGAGGCCATGGCCGGTCACCCGCCGATCGGCCGTCCCAAGCCAGGGGACCCGACCTCGGCCCGCGAGCAGCGCGGCATGGCGGGCGCCTCCGAGGAACTCAAGGCGGAGATGCTCGAACTGAACCTGGCGTACCAGGAGAGGTTCGGCCATGTCTTCCTGATCTGCGCGACCGGCCGCACCGGCGAGCAGATGCGCGACGCGGTCAGGGAGCGGATCGGCAACGCGCCGGCGCGGGAACGCGAGATCGTCCGCACCGAGCTGGGCAAGATCAACCGTATCCGGCTCGCCCGCATCGTCGAAGAGGACGCCTGACCATGAGTACGAGCACCACCGCCTCCGTGTCCACGCACATCCTGGACACCAGTGTCGGCCGCCCCGCCGGGGGAGTCGCCGTCCGGCTCTCCGCCCGCCCCGGGCGCGAGGCGGACTGGCAGGCGCTCGGCGGCTCCGCGACCGACGCGGACGGGCGGTGCAAGGACCTGCCGGCGCTGCCGGAGGGGACCACCCACGTACGGCTCGATTTCGAGGTCGAACCGTATTTCTTGAAGAAGCAAGCCGATGCGCAGCAGGACGCCCCCGCGAATCGGGACAGCGGTGCGACCGGAGCGTTCTTCCCCGAGGTGGCGATCACCTTCGCCGTGAACCCGGGCGAGCACTACCACGTACCGCTGCTGCTCAACCCGTTCGGCTACTCCGTTTACCGAGGGAGCTAGCTACATGCCCATCCTGGGACAGAACCAGTACGGCAAGGCCGAGAACCGAGTCGTGAAGATCACGCGGGACGGCGCCACCCACCACATCAAGGACCTCAACGTCTCGGTGTCGCTGAGCGGCGACATGGACGACGTCCACTACTCCGGCTCCAACGCCAACGTGCTGCCGACCGACACCACCAAGAACACGGTGTACGCGTTCGCCAAGGAGCACGGCATCGAATCCGCCGAGCAGTTCGGCATCCATCTCGCCCGGCACTTCGTCACCTCGCAGGAACCGATCAGGACTGCCCGGATCCGCATCGAGGAGTACGCCTGGGAGCGGATCGGGACGGCCGGCGAGGACGAGCACTCGTTCGTCCGCCAGGGCCAGGAGACCCGCCTGACCCAGATCACCTACGACGGCTCCTCCTGGGAGGTCGTCTCCGGGCTCAAGGACCTGACCGTCATGAACTCGACGAACTCCGAGTTCTGGGGCTACGTCAAGGACAAGTACACGACCCTGCCCGAGGCGTACGACCGCATCCTGGCGACCGAGGTGTCCAGCCGCTGGCGCTTCAACTGGTCGGACGACGAGCAGGAGATGCCCGACTGGGAGACGTCCTACGAGCAGGTCAAGAAGCACATGCTCGAGGCCTTCGCCGAGACGTACTCGCTCTCGCTCCAGCAGACCTTGTACCAGATGGGTTCGCGGATCATCGACCACCGGGCCGAGATCGACGAGGTCCGCTTCTCGCTGCCGAACAAGCACCATTTCCTCGTGGACCTGGAGTCGTTCGGGCTGAAGAACGCCACCGAGGACGGTGCCGTCTACTTCGCCGCCGACCGGCCCTACGGCCTGATCGAGGCGACCGTCCTCCGGGACGGCTGCGAGCCGAGGATTCCGGTGGATCTCACCAACCTCTGAGCAACTCCCTCCGCGGCACCCGCGGCCCGCCAGGGCGGGCCGCGGCACTCAAACTCCCGGGGTCCTGCCGTGCCCTCTCCACCTCTGCGCAAAGGACGAACCATGGCAGCAGACCGGCGCATCGTCATCGAGAACTGTTCGATCGCGACCGTGGACGCGCACGACACCGAGTACCCGAGCGGATACGTCGTCATCGCCGGCAACCGCATCGAGTCGCTCGGCGCGGGCAAGGCGCCCGAGGGCCTGGAGAACGTCGACCGCCGTATCGACGCCACCGGCCACCTGGTGACCCCCGGCCTGGTCAACACCCATCACCACTACTACCAGTGGATCACCCGGGGCCTCGCCACCGACCACAACCTCTTCAACTGGCTCGTCGCGCTGTACCCGACCTGGGCGCGCATCGACGAGCAGATGGTCTACGCGGCGGCGCAGGGCTCGCTCGCGATGATGGCCCGCGGTGGCGTCACCACCGCCATGGACCACCACTACGTCTTCCCCGCCGGTTCCGGCGACCTGTCCGGCGCGATCATCCGCGCCGCCCGCGAGACGGGCGTCCGCTTCACTCTCGCCCGCGGCTCCATGGACCGCAGCGAGAAGGACGGCGGCCTGCCCCCGGACTTCGCCGTCGAGACCCTGGACGGCGCCCTCGCTGCCACCGAGGAGACCGTCAAGGAGCACCACGACTCCTCCTTCGGCGCGATGACCCAGGTCGCCGTCGCCCCCTGCTCGCCTTTCTCCGTGTCCACCGAACTCCTGCGTCAAGGCGCCGAGTTGGCCCGCAGCCTCGGCGTACGGCTGCACACCCACGGCTCGGAGACCGTCGAGGAGGAGCAGTTCTGCAAGGAACTGTTCGGCATGGGCCCGACCGATTACTTCGAGTCCACCGGCTGGCTCGGCGAGGACGTGTGGATGGCGCACTGCGTCCACATGAACGACTCCGACATCGCCGCGTTCGCCCGTACGAAGACGGGTGTGGCCCACTGCCCCTCGTCCAACGCCCGTCTGGCGGCGGGTATCGCGCGGGTCCCGGACATGCTCGCGGCCGGTGTCCCGGTCGGCCTCGGCGTCGACGGCACGGCCTCCAACGAGTCCGGCGAACTCCACACCGAACTGCGCAACGCCCTGCTCATCAACCGCCTCGGCGCGCACCGGGAAGCGGCTCTGAACGCCCGGCAGGCACTGCGCCTGGGCACCTACGGCGGCGCCCAGGTCCTGGGCCGCGCGGCCGAGACCGGCTCCCTGGAGGCGGGCAAGCTCGCCGACCTGGTGCTGTGGAAGCTCGACACCCTCGCACACGCCTCGATCGCCGACCCGGTGACCGCGCTGGTCCTCGGCGCGGCAGCGCCCGTCACGGCCTCCTTCGTGAACGGCCGTCAGATCGTCGAGAACAGCCGCCTGTTGCACGTCGACGAGGACGCCGTCGCACGCTCCACGCGGGAACAGGCCCGGCGTCTGGCGCGGATCGCCGCGCAGGGCTGATCCCTTCACCAGTACTCCGGTCGGGAGGGACGGCTCCCGGCCGGCAGCCGTGGAACCCGCGTTCCGGGATCCGTGGCGGCCGTGCCCGGGGCGCGTGTTGGACGCACGCGCCCCGGAACGGTCTCCGCCCGGGTCCCGCACGACCACTCGCACCACCTCCATGACGCCCACGTCAGTGCCGACGTGTAACCGCCCGGAGGCGAGCCGCCGTCCCCGCTCAGCCGATCTCGTAACTGTCCCCGTACACCTTCCACTTGAGCGGTGTGTCCAGGCCGAGATTGCCCTGCTCCAGGAAGACCCGCTGGGCCGTCTCGACCCGGCTCACGTCACTGTGCGCCGCCTCCTGCTTCATCGCCCACACCCGGGCGTCCAGGAAGGCGTGCAGATAAGCGGTCTCACCGCCGCCGTCCGCGGGGGTGTCCGCGTTCTCGCGGGCCCGGCCCCGGATACCGCCGAAGCTCAGGGCATCGGTGCCGGGGCCGTGCATGACCATCGCGTCGTAGTAGACGAACTGGCCGAGCGTGCCGAGGCCGTCCTTCCTGGCACACGCGACCGCCGGGTCGAAGTAGCCGCGGTCCCGCTCGTCCCGCTGCGCCCGGCGGAAGGCGGAGGTCCGCGCCGCCTCCCGCCAGGCCGAGGGAAAGCCCGGGTCCAGCCCGTCGTGCGAGTCGGTGCCGTCCACCGCGCGCAGGGCGGGCAGATAGGGGGCCAGGGGGTTGTCGGAGACCCGCTGCGTGTAGAGCTCGACCAGCGCCAGCATGTCGCTCGTACCGGAGCAGAAACCGATGATGCCGGCGGTGTAGCCGCGCCCGTCCCCGATGTCCTCGATGTACGGGTACTGCGCCTGCCAGTCCAGCGAGGAGTTCTCCGCGCTGGACACCAACCGCATCGCGAGGTCCTTCTTGTCCGGATCGTCGAGCCCGGTCGCGTCGGCGGCCTCGTCGGACGGCAACTGGGTGCTCAACGCCCCGGCTCCGAGGACGGCGAGCAGGGTGCGGCGGGCGGCGGTTCGGGGCAGGTCACTGGGAAATCGCATCACTGTCTGTCGATCACCTGGCAGGAGCGGGGGGCGGGAAGCCGTCCCGTGAAGTAGGAGCGCGGCGGGACGCCCATCAGGGTGCGGAAGTCGGACGTCATGTGGGACTGGTCGTAGTAGCCGGTGACCGCGGCCAGTTCGGCCGAGGCCAGCTCGGTGGCATGGGCGAGCACGGCGCGGACGCGGTCGATGCGGGCGTAGTGCTTCGGCGAGAGGCCGACACCCTCGCTGAACAGGTTGCGCAACTGACGCTCACTGACGGCGAGTTCACGAGCCACTTCCCTGACGTGACCGGGTATGTGACCCGAGCGGACGGACAGCGCGGCGACGGCGGCCCGCAGCAGCTCGGTCCGTGTCCCGTCGGCCGCGGTGGGCAGCAGGCCCGGGAGGACGTCAGCGAGCTGGGCGACGACCTCTTCGGGCTCCAGCCACCTGAGTTCGTACGCCAGTTGCCGCGCGGCCCGGCCCGGCAGCGCGCCCAGCGGGACGATCCGCCCGACGAGGTCGACGGCCGGGACGCCGAGCAGCGGCCGGACGGCTCCCGGCGCCAGCCGCACCTCCGTGCAGGACACCTGCCGCTTGCCCGCGTGGTACGCGGCCCGGACCCGGGGCCCGGAGACCAGCAGGGTGGGCCGTCCCCGCGCCTCACTGCGGACGATCACCTTGGTCGTGGGGTCGGGCAGCTGGACGAACGGCTTCCGCGGATCCGCCTCCTCGACGGCCAGGGCCTTGATCCCGGTGATCCACGGACGCAGCTCGTCGGGGGTGGGCAGGGCCCGCCCGGAAACGGAGTTGGTCACGTGTCCACCGTAAGCGCGGGACCGGGGGGTTCGGGCGCGCGAAACGTGCCGGAATTTCCTATCGTCCGGTGCCCCGCGGGCCTCACGGTGGTGGTCATGATCCTTGTTACAGGTGCCACCGGCACGATCGGCAGTGAGGTCGTACGACAGCTCGTGGCGCGCGGAGAGAAGGTGCGCGCGCTCACGCGGGACCCGGGGCGGGCCGAGTTGCCGCCCGGGGTGGAGGCGGCGCGCGGCCATCACCGTGATGTCGGTTCGGTGGCGGCGGCCATGGCGGGCGTCGGCCGCGCCTTCCTCGTGGGCGTCTTCGGCCCGGAGGACGGGGACAGCGACCGCGGGATGATCGAGGCGGCGCGGGCGGCGGGGGTCCGGCGGATCGTGAAGCTCTCGGCGATCATGGCGGGCGATCCCAGGACGGGCCTGGGTGGCATCGCGCACGGCCGCGGTGAGGAGGCGGTCCGGGAGAGCGGGCTGGAATGGGTGATCCTCCGCCCGTCCGTCTTCGCGTCGAACACGTTGAGCTGGGCGGAGGCGGTCCGCTCGGGTGAGCCGGTGCCGAACATGCTGGGCTCGGGCCGGCAGGGGGTCGTGGACCCGCGGGATGTCGCCGGGATCGCGGTCGCGGCGCTGGTCGGTCCGGGGCACGTGGGCCGGACGTACACCTTGACCGGCCCGGAGACGCTCAGCCCCCAGGACCAGGCGGCCGCGCTGGCAGAGGTTCTCGGCGGCCCTGTGGAGCTCCGTGACCTGACCCCGTCCCAGACGCGTGAACTACTGGTCGCCTCGGGCTGGAGCGAGGAGTCCGCGGAGGGGATGCTGCGGAGCGTCCGCTTCGTGGCCGAGGGCGGAAACGCGGTGGTCACCGGGGATGTGGAGGAGGTGCTGGGGCGTCCGGCGCGGACGTATCGGGAGTGGGCGGAAGACCACAAAGAGGCGTTCGGCGGGGGCTGAACGCGCAGTTCCCCGCGCCCCCAGGGGCGCGGGGCCGTATCGATATGCGGCTCTGCCGCGTGTGCGCGACCCGCCACGACGTATCCGCAGTCGCGAGACGGCACAGCGCGGCACATCCGAAGGCGGGCTCATACCCTCCGTCGCGGCCGGAGCACCACCGCAGCCAGTGCCAACGCCCCCACCGCGATCCCCGTCCCCACCCGGAACGCCAACTGGTACCCCTCCGCCGTTGCCGCGACCGCTTCCGTCCCGCTCTCCAGCAGCCCCTCCGTCCGCCCCGCCGCCAGCACCGACAGCACCGCCAGCCCCAGCGAACCTCCCACCACCTGCGTGGTGTTGAACAACCCGGACGCCAGCCCCGCGTCCTCCTCGCGAGCACCCGACATGGCGATCCCGGTCAGCGCGGGCATCGCGGCGGCGAACCCGGTGGCGAGCAGAAGCAGCACCGGGAGGACGTCGACCACGTACGAGCCGTCGGCAGGCGCACGGCTCAGCAGGGCCATCCCGGCGACGATGAGCACGAGCCCCGCCAGCAGTACCCGGTACGCCCCGAAGCGCCCGATGGTCCGTGCGGACAGCCCGAGCATCAGCACCCCGATGACGATCGGCGCCGGCAGGAACGCCGTGCCGGTGAGCAACTCGCCGAATCCCAGGACGCGTTGGACATACAGCGCCCCGAGGAACTGGAAGCCGTACATCGTGGCGATCATCAGGATCTGGACGGCGTTCGCGCCGGACACCAGCCGGGAGCCGAACAGTCGCAGCCGCAGCAGGGGACGGGCGGCCCGGGCCTGCCGGAGGGTGTGAACGCCGTGAACAGGGCGAGGGCGAGCAGGGCCGGCAGGAGCGTCGTGGTCACCGCGCGGTCGCCGGACCCGACGATCACGTACACCGTCAGCATCAGCGCCCCGGTGACCAGCGCGGCCCCCGGATAGTCCGCGCCCCGGCCAAGACCTTCGCCGTCCTCCGCGCCGAGCACCCGGACCGCCGCCAGCAGGGCGACGATCCCGATCGGCAGGTTGATCAGGAAGATCCAGTGCCAGTTCAGGGCCTGTGTCAGCGCCCCGCCGAGGAACGTGCCCAGCGCCCCGCCCGCCGCGCCCACCGCGCTGAACACCGCGATCGCACGGGCCTGTTCACGTGGCTCGGGAAACAGGGTGACCAGCATGCCGAGCACCACGGCCGAGGTCATCGCCCCACCCACACCCTGCAGGGCACGCGCCGCGATCAGCATGCCCTGGCTCGTGGCCACCCCGCACAGCACGGACGCCGCCGTGAACACGGCCAGCCCCGCCGCGAACATCCGCTTGCGGCCGACCAGGTCGCCGAGCCGGCCCACCAGCAACAGCAGCCCGCCGAACGGGATCAGATAGGCGTTGACCACCCAGGCGAGGCCCGGCCCCGAGAAGCCGAGGTCGCTCTGGATGGCCGGCATGGCGACCGTGACGATGTTGCCGTCCAGGATCGTCATGAGCGTTCCCGCGCACAGGACGACGAGGGCCGTCCAGCGGGAGTACGTTCGGTGTGGTGTTCGCGCCGGGGTCTGGACAACGGCCGTCATGGCGGCGGGCCTCCGCATTCTCCGTGGGTTCCGACAAGTGGCGTAGGTGCACGACTTGTAACGGGGAACATCGTCAGTGACCATGGAGGACGGCGTAAGGAGGCAGTTCGATGTCCCAGAGGAACACCGGTGTTACCGTCCAGGTCGTGAACGCGCACGCGTGTCCGGTGCGGGAGGTTCTTGACAGGGTCTCCGGCAAATGGAGCGTCCAGATCCTCGTCGCGGCCGCCCATGGGCCCATCCGCTTCACCGAGTTGGAGCGCAGTATCGAGGGCATCAGCCGCCGCATGCTGACCCTGACCCTGCGCAACCTCGAGCGCGACGGCCTCGTCACCCGCACCGTGCACCCGACGGTGCCGCCCAGGGTCGAATACGAACTCACCCCGGTCGCCCGCGAGTTGCACGAGACACTGCAGCGCCTGACCGACTGGGCGGAGCGCAACAGGGTCTACATCGCCGAGGCGCGGGCGGAGTACGACGCCGAGCGCGAACCGGAGCCGGCCTGAGCTACAACAGGCCCGGCTCCGTGGCCAGCCCCTTGAGGACCTCGCTCGCGTTCGCGACCAGGCGCCGCTCCTTGAGGTTCATCAGCCCGCCGACCGCGGTGATCTCGGCAGCCACTGTGCCGTCCTGCTTGCGGATGGTCTGCCGTATGCGGAAGGTCTTGCCCTCGCCCCACTCGAAGGCGCAGGTCACCTCCACCTCGTCACCGGCCAGCAGCTCGCGCAGGTAGCGGATGGTGGTCTCCAGTGCCACCGGACCCACCCCGCTGCCGATGAGCTCGGCCTGGGTGATCCCGGCGGCCTTGAGCAGTGACCAGCGGGCGTGCTCCGCGTAGTTGAGGTACACGCTCTGGTTGAGGTGGCCCTGTACGTCCGTCTCGTACCCGCGGACGGTCACCGGCACGGAAAACGGCTCGCTCACGTCAATCCCCTCTCATGTCACGGCAGTTACTGGGTCCGATCCTGGCATGTGCCCCCTACACCCGGCGTGGCGAGGCGAGCAGATAGCGGGCCCTGGTCCGTGGTTCCGTGTACTCGCCGACCTGCCAGCCCGCCCCCTCCAGGGTGCTCGCGCAGGCATGCAGCGCCTCGCCGTCCGGGGCGTGTACGGCCACGGCCTCGGGCTGCGGTGTCGCGCGCACCCGGTAGCCCGAGGAGCCCCCCGCTTCCGGCGGGTGCCCGGCCGCCTCCAGCGCCAGCGCGGCCGCCTGCACCAGATGTGCCCGCTCCCAGCCGCAGGGCCGGTCCGTGGCCCCGTCGGGGTTGGTCATCCGGCGCAGCTCCAGCAACCCCTGCCAGGCGCTGTGCACCTCACGCGCCCGGGCCGGACCGGTGTCCGCGGCCTCCTCCGTGCCACCGACATGCGCGGCGAACACACCGGTGGCGGGGGCGGCGGCCTGCTCGGCGGACCGCTCGGGCTCCTCCGGAACCGTCTCCCGTATGCGGTGCCCGGCCGGGGTCAGGAAATGATCGTGCGGCGGCCGCGGATGGCGGAAGGCCAGGCCGCGCTTCACCAGCGCGTCCAACTGAGTCTCGGTACCTTTCAGCCGCCCGGTGACGGGATCGGCGGCGTCGATGACACGCCGTTGCGCGGCGGTGGGCGGTCGGGCCATGACGGGCACCTCCCCGGAAAGCGGCCTGGTCGAAGGGCCGGGACGCTCCCGCGACCAGCCCATTCGAAGACTACGACCCGGGTCTGACATTCCACCCCGCGATCACCGGCCGCCCGTGCTCCGTCCCCAGCCGGCACACCGTCCCCGTCGCCAGCTGGAACAGCGCCCCGGCCGACGGCGGCAGCCCGAGCCTGCGGGCGGTGAGGACCCGTAGGAAATGGCCGTGCGCCACCAGCACCACGCACCCCTCGGTGTTCGCGTGCGCCGCGTCCACCTTCGCCAGCACGCGGTCGGCCCGTTCGCCGACCTGCTCCGGGCTCTCCCCGGGATGATCGGGCGGGCCGGGAGCCACCCCGTCCGTGAACAGGAACCAGCTCGGGTGCTCCCGCTGGATCTCGACGGTGGTGACGCCCTCGTAGCCGCCGTAGTCCCACTCGCGCAGATCGACGTCGACCCGCAGGTCGTGCAGCCCGATGAGCTCCGCGGTCTCCCGGGCCCGCTGCAGGGGGCTGACGAAGGCGGCGCCGATGCGGTGCGAGCGGATCAGGGGCACCAGACGGCGCGCCTCCTCCCGGCCCCGCTCGGTCAGCGGTACGTCCGTCCAGCCGGTGTGCCGCCCGGACCGCGACCACTCGGTCTCACCGTGCCGGACCAGAAAGAGATCACTCATGCGCGCGCCCTTCCCGCTCGACTCCCAGCACCGTGCCACACGGCTGCGAGGGCTCGCAGGGCGGACTGGGCCGGACGGCCGCCCCCTGGAGCCCTCAGCCCCCCGAAACCTCTCAGAGCCCCGGCAGACCCTGCACCGACTGCGCGAGCTGCCCCACCGCGACGACGAGCGGCGTCACCGGCTGCACGAACTCATTGAGGCGGTCCAGGGCCCGCCGCAGGACCGTCGGCTGCGGTTCGGCCTCGTCCAGTTCCTCGCGCAGGCGGCGCAGCTCCCTGCTGGTCGCGTCGGGATCGGCGAGCGCCGCCCGGTGCTCCTCCAGCAGCCGCTCGACGTACGCGAGCAGTTCGGCCGTACGCTCGGCGTCCTGCGGCTGGAAGGAGACCGAGCCGGAGAACGCCTGGGCGCCGTGCCCCACGGCCTGGTTGCCGACGTAGTGGGTGCCGCCGCTGATCATGAGGCCGTTGTTGACCGGGGGGTCCTGTCGCCGGTCGTCGGTGCCCGTCATGAGGATCTCCTACTTTCCGGAACCGGCGACGGGGGCGGCCGCGCCGGACTGCTGCGGGACGTTCTGGGTGGCGGTCGCGCCCCTGCCGATCGCCTGGTTGCCGATGATGCTCATGCCGCCCTGCTGGATGAGGCCCTGGTTGAGGATGGTCTGCTGCTGGGCGCGGAAGTCGGTGATGTCGTACCCGCGCGTGTCGAGGAACTCGCGGATCGCGGCGAGGGTGTGGCGCTCCACCAGCGACGTGATCCGTGCGGCGTCCACGACCTGGAAGTAGTTCTGGTAGTTCGGGCTCACGGCCAGCTCCCGGACGCTCAGCCGGGCGCCGAAGTCGTAGACCGGGTCCTGCTCCAGGGCCTTCAGCTCGTCCACCATGCGTCTGGTGTGCCGTTCCTCGAAGCGGGCCTGCCGCAGCGCCCGGAACGGGGCGGCGAAGAAGGCACCGCCGGTGCGGGGCACGGCGTCCAGCAGCAACCCCCGCCGCGCGGCGGGGGAGAGGGGTCCGCGCAGCCGGTCCACGACGTGGTAGTCGGCTCTCACCGGGCCGAGCACGTGGTTGCTGCAGTGCAGGTGGAGTGTTCTGCCCTCGGTCGAGAAGTGCAGGAACACGGTCGGCACCACGTCCCCGCCCCACAGCGGCACATGAACCGCCAGACAGTGCCGGACCGCACCGGTCGGACGCTCCATGATCCGCTCGACCTGGTCGGCCGACAGCCGGGAGACCGGGGCGAGACGCGTGGCTTTGATGAACCGCTCGTCGTCACCGACGGCGGTGCCGCTCGCGAAGACCCGGTCCTGCACCACGAGGGACCCGAGGGCCGCCTCACCGTCCGCCGCCGCGTCCGGCACGCCGCGCGTGGCGGTCGCCGACAGCCGCGCGCGTACGTGGTCGACGAGTTCGGTGACGGTGAACGGCTGAGGCCCGCCGGGACGCGAAGCCCCTCCGACGCGATCGTCGGCGGGCAGCAGGGGCACGGCGAGCGACCACTGCGAGGCGGTCGGCGCATATCCGAGGAAGGGCGTGTACCCGCTGTAGACCGTGACGTTCCCGTCCTGGGCCTCCCGGATGGCCGCCAGCCGCTCGGCCATCCATTTCCGCGGCGGCACGGTCGGGCGGGGCTGCCGGGCGAACGCCTCGCGGGTCATGGTCGTGCGCAGCAGCCGGTCGACGGCGAGGTCATGGCGTACGACCGTCACGTACGCGAGCGCCACCGCCGTGACGGACACCAGGGCGGCCGGCACCCCGGCCAGATAGGAGCCCAGCAGCCAGCTCACGAACGCGGGGGTGGGCAGCGACGAGACGGCGACGCCGAGACCGAAGGCGAAGAGCACCGCGATGCCCGCCGCGACAGCCGTGCCCACCAGCACCCTGCCCTCGGGCTGGTGCCGGCCGCGGGTGGCCAGGCTCGGCCGGCCGCCCGCCTGCCGGGTGGTCGACAGGAACAACGTGACGAACAGCAGCCACAGGGGCGCGAAGACGGCCACGAGGGCGAACGCGCCCGTCAGGCGCTGATCCCTGCGGTGCCGCATCTCCTGTGCCGTCAGACAGTGCCGTACGACTGTCACCAGGTCGACCTCGGGAGAGGCGGCCACCGCGCCCGCCTCGTCGGCCAGGACGTCCTCCACCACGCGGTCGGCGAATCCTTCGTCCACGTAGGCCGCGGCGCACAGATACCGGGTGACGTCACCCGGAGCGCTTCCGACCGGCATGTGGACCGGCGCGGTCGTCATGCCGAGTCCTCCCTCTCTCCAGCGGCGGAGCGGCGCCGTCACGGCGCCGACGGAGCCCGTAGTGACCGTTCCCGGCGGACCGGCGGTCAGCAGGGCGAGCAGCGCGCCGACCGCGAGGCCGAAGAGGAGAGCGCTGCGCAGCAGGTCCTTCACCAGGGTGTCGGCGGGTGCGAGCACCACGTTGTCGACGAAGGCCTCGTGCATGGCCCACCACGCCAGGTCGGCCAGCGCCGACGCCAGCACGCCCGCGGCGAGGCAGCGCAGCAGCCTCGACGTCCCGCGGGCCGACAAACGCCTGGCGAAGAAGGCGAGTCCCGCGAGCAGGACGAGGACGGCGAGGTCGTTCACGACCAGCGAGGACGTGCCGCCGTACCGTTCGGCGGAGATCTCCCAGCGGGGCAGGAACGCGGCCTCCACGAGCCAGCGCAGGATCTTGTCGTCGGACAGCTCGATGTAGAACTTCTCGACGTAGTAGTCCGAGAGCGGCCGCTGCACCCATGGGCTGCCCGCGAGCACGACGAGCAGGACCAGCAGCGCGAGACGGCCGCGTAAGGACGTGCGTCTGCCTGGCGCACGCCGACGAGGCAAGTACATCTGGGGTTCCCCCATCCCCCGATCCCCCCGGCCCCCGGATCAGGGGCCGCACTCCATGGCATCCCCGCTCTCCCCGACCGTGAACCCCGTCCGCACCACCAGCTACTGCCGGTACCCGCTCAGGAACCGCCCGATCCGCCCGATCGCGGCCTCCAGATCCTGTGCGTGGGGCAGCGTCAGGATGCGGAAGTGGTCCGGGGTCGGCCAGTTGAAGCCGGTCCCCTGGACGACCTGGATCTTCTCCTGGAGCAGCAGGTCCAGGACGAACTTCTCGTCGTCGTGGATCTTGTGGACCTTGGGGTCGAGCCGCGGGAAGGCGTAGAGCGAGCCCTTCGGCTTCACACACGAGACGCCGGGGATCTCGTTGAGCTTCTCCCAGGCCACGGTGCGCTGTTCGTACAGGCGTCCGCCGGGCGCGGTCAGGTCGTAAATGGACTGCCGCCCGCCGAGCGCGGCCTGGATGGCGTACTGCGCGGGCGCGTTGGCGCACAGCCGCATGGAGGCCAGCATGGTCAGGCCCTCGAGGTAGTTCCTGGCGTGCTGCTTGGGGCCCGTGATCACCAGCCAGCCCGAGCGGAAGCCGGCCACCCGGTACGTCTTCGACAGGCCGCAGAAGGTCAGCACGACCAGGTCGGGGGCGAGGGCGGCGACGGAGTGGTGCACGGCGTCGTCGTACAGGATCTGGTCGTAGATCTCGTCGGCGAAGACCATCAGGCCGTGCCGGCGGGCGAGGTCGAGGATGCCCTCGATGATCTCCTTCGGGTAGACCGCGCCGGTGGGATTGTTCGGGTTGATGATGACCACGGCCTTGGTGCGGTCCGTGATCTTCGACGCCATGTCGTCCAGGTCCGGGTACCAGTCGGCCTGTTCGTCGCAGAGGTAGTGGACCGCCTTGCCGCCCGCGAGGGTCGTGACCGCGGTCCAGAGGGGGAAGTCGGGGGCGGGGATGAGGATTTCGTCGCCGTCCTCGACGAGCGCCTGTACGGCCATCGAGATCAGTTCGGAGATGCCGTTGCCGAGGAAGACGTCGTCGACGTCGACCTCCAGGCCCAGGGTCTGGTAGCGCTGGGCGACCGCGCGGCGGGCGGAGAGGACGCCCCGGGAGTCGGTGTAGCCGTGCGCCTGCGGGAGCATCCGGATCATGTCCTGGAGGATCTCCTCCGGCGCCTCGAAGCCGAACAGCGCGGGGTTGCCGGTGTTGAGGCGCAGCACGCTGTGGCCCGCCTCCTCCAGTGCGTCGGCGTGCTCTATCACCGGGCCGCGGATCTCGTAACAGACCTCGCTGAGCTTGCTCGACTGCCGGAACTCCATGCGCTGCCGCCTCTCCGGTTTCGGGTGTTACTTGGTTTTACCAAGTAGGAGCTTGGAAAGTCCAACAACTTGTCTAGACTGCGTCGCATGTCACCTCGCCGAAGCTACGACCAGTACTGTTCCGCGGCCCGCGCCCTCGACGTGGTGGGCGACCGATGGACGCTGCTGATCGTCCGGGAACTGCTGTCGGGGCCGCGCCGCTACACGGACCTGCACGCCGACCTGCCGGGCGTGAGCACGGACGTACTCGCCTCGCGGCTGAAGGACATGGAGCGCGACGGACTGACCACCCGGCGTCGGCTCCCCCCGCCCGGCGCGGCCTTCGTCTACGAATGCACCCCCCGCGGACGTGAGTTGCTGCCGGTGCTCCAAGCCCTCGGCACCTGGGGCGGGCCCGAACTCGGCGCCCGACGGCCCACCGACGCCGTACGCGCGCACTGGTTCGCGCTGCCGCTGCTGCGCGCGCTGGAGGGTGAGGGGCTCGTCGAAGTGTGCCTGGAGGAGGGGGACTTCCATGTGTACGTCGGCGCGCAGGACGGTCCCGCGTACGGCGAAGGGCCGGCCCCCCGGGAGCCCGACGCCCGGCTGGTCCTGGACTCGGAGGTCTGGGGGGCCGTCGGCAGGGGGGAGTTGAGCCTGGCGGACGCGGTGCGGGACGGCCAGGTCGAGGTGACCGGGGACGGCACGATCGCCAAGGTGCTGAGGGAGGCGTGAACGAAGAAGGCCCGCCGGAGCGGGCCTTCGCGGCGGGCTGTCAGGCGCCGGGCGGGTGCTTGGGGAGGTCGCCGCGAGCTGGTCGAGGTGAGCGGGACGGGGCGATGGCCAGGGTGTTGCGGGAGGGGTGAAGGAGGAAGGCCTGCTGGAGCGGGCCTTCGCGGCGGGCTGTCAGGCGCCGGGCGGGTGCTTGGGGAGGTCGCCGTGAGCTGGTCGAGGTGAGCGGGACGGGGCGATGGCCGGGGTGTTGCGGGAGGGGTGTACGAGGCAGGCCTGCTGGTGCGGGCCTTCGCGGCGGGCTGTCAGGCGCCCGGCGGGTGCTTGGGGAGGTCGCCGCGAGTTGGTCGAGGTGAGCGGGACGGGGCGATGGCCGGGGTGTTGCGGGAGGGGTGAACGAGGAAGGCCCGCCGGAGCGGGCCTTCTCGACGCACCGTCAGGCGCCCGGCGGCACCCGGGAAGGCCGCCCCGCCCCGCGGGTCAGCGCATACCCGCCGACCCCGGCCAGCGCGGCGAGCGCACCGCCGATCGCGGTCCACACCCACCGGTCGGACCACCAGCCGGAGGACCAGCCGTCCTCGGGCTCGATGGCGGACAGCACGGCTGAGGAGTCCTCCGAACCGTCGTCCTCCGCCTGGGACTTCACCGCGATGCCCGGCACCAGCGGCTCCGCCAGCGAACCGTCCACCGCGGCCGAGCCGCCGATGTCCTTGGAGTCGACCCGGACTTCGGTGCTCACCGGCAGACCCAGGTCGGCCGTGGTGAGACCGACGGCCGTCAGCCGGACGTAGTACGTGCCCGGCAACGGGTCGCCCGCCCACATCTCCGACCAGGCGCGGACCGTGCGCAGTGTGCAGGCCAGCTCCACCGAGGAGGCCTCCGCGGCGGCGGTGCGTGTCTGCGCGCCGTACTGGCAGGACTGGCGGCGCCGCAGGCCGTCGTACACGTCGATCTGCCACGTCTGCGCGGCGTGCGTCCCGGGCAGCTTCACCGTCGCCTCGACGGTGGGCCGCTGGCCGGCGTCCGCGGGGAACGACCAGTACAGGTAGTCACCCGCGGAGCCACTCGCCGTGGCCGTTTGGCCCTGCTCGATCTCCGTCGCCGTACGGAAGGACGTGCCCGCCTGCGTGGGCGCGTCGCTGTCGGCCGAGGCGGAATCCGTCGGTGTCGGCGAGGAGTCGGCCGCGGCCGGCGCGACGGCCAGCCCGAGCATCAGCAGGGAAGCGCTCAACACGCGTGTGATCCGCATCAGTTGGTCCTCCAGACCGCGACCCGCCAGCGCGACAGCCAGCCCCACAGCAGACCGGCGACGAAGCCGGCCAGGATCAGTGCGCCGAGCAGCCACCAGCCGCGCCCGAGGCCGAAGGAGGCCACGTCACTGGCCTTCGACGGTCCGTCCACGACATCGACGGTCAGCTCCAGCGGCAGACCCGGAGTGGTCTTCACCCCGGAGGCCGCCGAGAAGGAGTTGGTGACCTGGAGACAGACGGTTTCCGCGGCCGCGTCCTCGTCATCGGTGTCCGCCTTGGGGTAGCGAAGGCCCGTGGCGATCACATCCGTACGGCCGTTGCCGCCCGCCTCGCCGCGCACGATCTCGCGTCCGTGCACCGTGACCGCCCGCAGCAGCACCCCGTACGAGGGGTTCACGGCCCGGTCGGCCCCCACGCTCACCGAGGCCCGCAGCTCCTGGCCCGGGTCGACGTCCACCCGGTACCAGCGCTGCTGGGTGAACTCCTCACGGTCGGTGTACAGACCCGACTTCAGCGTGGGTGCCGTGGCGCAGGAGCCGGCCCCCTCGGTGGCCACCGGCGTCACCACGGGGTCGGCCGCTCGGTCCACCAACTGGTTGACCTTGTCGGTCAGTTCGTCGGCGTGCTCGACCGAGGTGTAGGTACCGCCGGTCGCCTCCGCGATGCAGCTCAGCTGCTGCCGCATCTTCGTGTTCGGGACCAGGCCCAGGGTGTCGATGGTCAGTCCGATGCCCTTCGCGGCGATCTCGCGGGCCACCTCGCACGGGTCGAGCGGGGCGCAGGTGTCCTCGCCGTCGCTGATCAGCACGATCCGCTTGGAGGAGGCGCCGTCGGTGAAGTCGCCGGCGGCCTTCAGCAGCGCGGGGCCGATCGGCGTCCAGCCGGTGGGGGAGAGGGTCGCCACCTGCGTCTTGGCCTCGGTACGGTCCAGCGTGCTGACCGGGTAGAGCTGGGCGGTGTCCTTGCAGCCCGTCTTCTGGTTGTCGCCCGGGTAGTTGGCGCCCAGGGTCCGGATGCCGAGCTGCACCTCCTCGGGCGTCGCGTCCAGCACCTCGTTGAAGGCCTGCTTCGCCGCCGCCATCCGGGTGCCGCCGTCGATGTCCGCCGTCCGCATCGAGCCGCTCACGTCGAGGACGAGATCGACCTGCGGCGCGGTGCCGCCCGTTGGTTCACCGGCGACCGCCGCGACCGGGAAGGCGATCCCGGCCGTCAGAGCGGCGAGCAGGGCGCACACTCCTGCCGCCCGCCGTTTTCTTGTGATCATCGCCGGATCCTATTGATCAGGTGCGCCGGGCTCCAAAACGGCCGCTCACAGAAGGGGGTTGGGCAGCTCGGTCCACTGGTCGCCCGGCGTCCCCGGCGACAGTCGCATCAAGGTCAACGCCTTCGCGGGCAGCGGCTCTTCGAGCAGCACGGCCAGGTCGGGGGTGCGCGGCAGCTGCCGTACGGCCGTCTCCAGCGCTGCTCGCAACGCCGTGGCCGAACCCGCCGTAGCCGCGAGGGCTCCGGCCACCAGGGAGCCGAACAGCTTGCGCCGCAGGGTCGTCACGTCGTCCGTGACCAGCCGCCCGGACAGTGCGGGGACCGGGATGCCGTGCCGCGCGAGCCTGGCCGGGCTGATCCGGATGTCGGCCAGGTCCCGGTAGACCAGCCGCACCGGTGCGCCCGACTCGGACAGGACGACGAGGAGGTTCTGGCCGTGCGCCTCCAGGGCGATGCCGAACTCGAGCAGGCGCAGTCCGACCGTGAGGGACAGCCGGGCGAACTCGGCAAGCCAGGTGGGGGATTGGGGCAGCTCGGTGGTGGCGAGAGCGGCCACCGGGAGGACCCGGTCCCCGTACACCTGAGGGGACTCGCGCAACACGGCGGCCAGGTCGGGGGAGTTGGCCGTCACCGCCCCCAGCGTGCGGGTGAAGTGCAGGAGGCCGTCCATGCGCTCCGCCACCGTCTCCGCGAACCGTGAGAGGGTCGCCGACATGCTGATCGAGTAGACGGAGATGTCCCGCACCGAGGACGTGAGCCGGGTGCTCAACGCGGTCTTGACGTGCGGTCCGTCGGTCAGGGCGAGGGTGCGCAGCGACATCAACGGGTGTGCCTCGACGCCTTCGGTGACCGGCCGCTTCAGCACATGCTCCGACTGCCACGGATGCACGGGCAGCAACAGCCGCCCCCCGTCCCGCAGATGGGCCGGCCACGCGCCCGTCATCAGGCACTCGTCCGCCGGAACCGGCACGAACCCCAGCCGTACCAGCGGCCGGTGCTCGGGCCCGTAGGCCAGTTGCTCGGCCACCGAGAAGCCCGGCCGGGAACGGCAGTTGGGGTGATAGGGATGCCCGTCGACCACCCGCTGCTCCCACTCCCAGTCGTGCACCGGCCACGCTTGCGGGCCGGCTGGTTGTCCCGCCCTCGACAGCGCCAACGACGCGACGCTGTCGGCGAGTTCACCGGCGAAATCCGTAGCGTGCGGTACGCCGAGCGCGGTCATCAGGCGCGCCGGATCGTCGTGGGCGACCTCGTCGAGCCGTACGACGCCGGTGTGGGCGGTGGTGGCGAACGGGTCCGGGTGCGGGCCGTGCAGCCTGCGGCCGTCCGAGAGGCGCAGGGCGAGCCCCTCCCGGCCGGCCTCCCGGCCGGTGACCCAGGGCAGCGGCTCGTGCGCGAGCCCACGCCACAGCCGGGACAGCACGGCCGCGCGGGCGCCGGGCAGCTCGGCCGTGTACCGCGCCACGAGGTCGGGGCGCAGGACGGCCAGCTCGTCGGCGAAGTCGGCCTCGGCGGCGGAGGGACGGTGCACGGGCGGGCTCCTCGGGTACGACCGGTGTCACGGTGGGGCGGTGAGGACAGACATACTGATCGTCATCGCCCCAGATGAACCGTAGAGAACGAGTGGATCGCGTGGACCTCCCGCCCCCGCCGGCCGGCACCGACGTCGCGCACCGCGCCGACGCCTACGCGGCCGCACCCCTGCTCAACTGCCTGCTGCGCGAGGTGGCCGAGCCGCTCCCGGAACCCGGCGAGCGCCCGGTGTACCGGCTTCCCGGCGGGAGACTGCTCAGGGTGCGGGGCGGCCGGCGGCCCGCCGAACCCGAGGTGTCTTCCGCGGACGGCTGGCGGCGCGTCGGCCACACCGAACTCGTGAAGCTCGTCGCCGAGGAACTGACCCGGCACACCGGAGTGTCCAACCACGAACTGCCCGCCGAGATGATCGACAGCCGGGACGCGGTGGCCGCCCTGCTCACGGCCCGGGACCGGGTCGCGGCGCCCGGCGACCCGTATCTGCGCTCCGAGCAGTGTCTCGTCACCGGCCACCCGTACCACCCCGCGCCCAAGGCCCGCGGCGGCGGCCCGGTCGCCGCCTGGCTGCCGTACGCCCCCGAGGCCCATGCCCGTTTCCCGCTGGTCCTGCTCGGGCTGCGCGAGGACACCGTCGTCGAGGAGGGCGACACCTCAACCCTCGACACGCTGGGCGAGGCACCGCCCGGCTACCGGCTGCTGCCCGCCCACCCCTGGCAGCTCGACCTGGTGTCCTGCACGGAGGCCTTCGAGGACGGCAGGCTCATCAGGCTCGGCACGACCGACTTCGAGACCTGGCCGACGGCGGCGGTCCGCACGGTCTACGCGCCCTCGCAGGATCTCTTCCTCAAGTTCAGTCTCGACGTCCGCATCACGAACGACATCCGCCGGCTCTGGCGCCACGACCTGCTCAAACTCCGCCGTACGGATGAAGCGGCCGCGCGCGCCTTCGCCGCGAGCCCCGGCTCGGGCGCCTGGTTGAGCGACCGCGGCTACCGCACCGCCGACTTCGCCTTCGAGGAACTCGCCGTCATGGTCCGCGACGGCCTGCACGAGCATGTGCGGCCGGGGGCGACCCCGCTGCTCGCCGCGGCCCTGGTGGAGGGCTTCGAGGGCAGTCCGCTCGACGGCACCGCGGAACCGGCGGCCTGGTGGGAGGCCTATCTGGGCGTGGTCGTCCCGCCCGCCCTCGCGGCCTTCGCCGACCACGGCGTCGTACTCGAGGCGCATCTGCAGAACACCCTGGTCGCCGTGGACGCCGACGGCACGCCCGTGCAGGCGCTGTTCCGGGACGCCGAGGGCGTGAAGCTGCTGGCGGACGTCCCGCGCGCGGCCGGCTGGGAGCGGCTGGTGTACTGCCTGGTCGTGAACCACCTGTGCGAGGTCGCCGCGGCCCTCGCCGAACGCCACCCCGGCTTCGCCCCCTGGCCCGCCGCCCGCCGGGAACTGGCCCGCCACGACCTCCCCGAAGCCGCTGCCCTGCTCACCGCGCCCACCCTCCCCGGCAAGACGAACCTGCTGCTGCGCTGGACCGGCGCGGACGGCGCGGACGCCCGCTACCTGCCGCTGCCGAATCCGCTGGCCGGGTGAGCGCTGACATACCCTGGCCGGTGTGCTGCGCCATGTGACTGCTGTTCGATACGTGACCCCGCTGAGGTCCGGGGGCTCCGTCCCCGGCGTCGTCGAGGCCGATGACCTGGGCACCTACGTCGTGAAGTTCACCGGTTCCGCGCAGGGCCGCAAGGCGCTGGTCGCCGAGGTGATCGTCGGTGAGCTCGCGCGGGCGCTGGGGTTGCGCTTTCCCGAGCTGGTCCTCGTGCACTTCGACCCGGAGATCGCCGACAGCGAGCCGCACCAGGAGGTGCGCGAGCTCCACGGCGCCAGCGCGGGCCTCAACCTCGGCATGGACTACCTGCCGGGCGCCGCGGACTTCACCCCGGAAGTCGCCAGGACCTTCCGGGTCGATCCCCTGGAGGCGGGCCGGATCGTCTGGCTCGACGCCCTGACCGTGAACGTGGACCGTACGGTCCACAGCTCCAACCTCATGGTCTGGCCCACGCTCGGCATCGCGCCCCCGCGCCTGTGGCTGATCGACCACGGCGCGGCCCTCGTCTTCCACCACCGCTGGGACGGCTCGGGCCCCGCCAAGCGCTACGACTTCCGCCACCACGCCCTCGGCCACTACGCCCCCGACGTACGGGCCGCCGACGCGGAGCTGGCGCCGAAGGTCACCGAGGAACTGCTGCGCGCCGTCGTCGCCGAGGTCCCCGACGCCTGGCTCACGGACTTCGACGCGCCGTCCCTGGCGCGGGAGGCCTACGTGGAGTACCTCCACGCGCGCGTACAGGCCTCCCAGGCCTGGCTGCCCACCGACTTCCCCACCCGGGAGGAACTCGCCGCGGAGGAGGCCCTCCGCGCGGCGAAGACACAGCAGGGCCGTCCGAACTGGCTGAAGCGGGTCCCCGACCTGCACGGCAAACCGGCGGCGGAACAGGATTGGTCGGTACACCTCGGATGAGTCCCGTCGTACAGATCGAGTACTGCACCCAGTGCCGCTGGCTGCCCCGCGCGGCCTGGCTGGCGCAGGAGCTGCTGACGACCTTCGAGACGGAGCTGGGCGAGCTGTCGCTCAAGCCCGGCACCGGTGGCGTCTTCGTCGTCCGGGTCGACGACGAGGTCGTCTGGGACCGCCGCGAGCAGGGTTTCCCGGAGCCGACGGCGGTCAAGCAGGCCGTACGCGACCGAGTGGCCCCGGGGAAGTCCCTGGGCCACTCGGACAAGGTCTCGCAGGAGGACGTCAGCCCTTGAGCTGCTCGTACGCCGGCAGGGTGAGGAAGTCCGCGTAGTCCTCGTCCAGCGAGACCTCCAGCAGCAGGTCATGGGCCTGCTGCCAGTGACCGGCGGCGAACGCCTCCTCGCCCAGCTCGGCGCGGATGTTCGCGAGTTCCTCGGCGGCGACCTCGCGGGCCAGCTCCGGCGTGGCCTTCACGGTGTTTCCCGCGTGCTCGAACTCGACGCCCGCGTTGATCCACTGCCAGATCTGCGAGCGGGAGATCTCGGCGGTGGCCGCGTCCTCCATGAGGTTGAAGATGGCGACCGCGCCGAGCCCGCGCAGCCAGGCCTCGATGTAACGGATACCGACCTGGACGGCGTTCACGAGGCCGTTGTACGTCGGCCTGGCCTCCAGCGAGTCGATCGCGATGAGGTCGGCCGCCTCGACGTGGACGTCCTCGCGCAGCCGGTCCTTCTGGTTCGGCTTGTCGCCGAGGACCTTGTCGAAGGACTCCATGGCGATCGGGACCAGGTCGGGGTGGGCGACCCAGGAGCCGTCGAAGCCGTCGCCGGCCTCGCGGTCCTTGTCGGCGCGGACCTTCTCGAAGGCCACCTTGTTGACCTCGGCGTCCCGGCGGGACGGGATGAAGGCCGCCATGCCGCCGATCGCGTGCGCGCCGCGCTTGTGGCAGGTGCGGACGAGGAGTTCGGTGTACGCGCGCATGAACGGGGCCGTCATCGTGACCGCGTTGCGGTCCGGCAGGACGAACTTGGCACCGCCGTCACGGAAGTTCTTGACGATGGAGAACAGGTAGTCCCAGCGGCCGGCGTTCAACCCCGAGGCGTGGTCGCGGAGTTCGTAGAGGATCTCCTCCATCTCGTACGCCGCCGTGATCGTCTCGATCAGCACGGTCGCGCGGATGGTGCCCTGGGGGATACCGGTGTACTCCTGCGCGAAGACGAACACGTCGTTCCAGAGGCGGGCCTCCAGGTGCGACTCCGTCTTCGGGAGGTAGAAGTACGGGCCCTTGCCGAGGTCCAGCAGACGCTGGGCGTTGTGGAAGAAGTACAGGCCGAAGTCGACGAGCGCGCCCGGGACCTGGGCGCCGTTCGCGTCGACCAGGTGGCGTTCGTTCAGGTGCCAGCCGCGCGGGCGCATGACGACCGTGGCGAGCTCCTCGTCGGCCTTGAGCGCGTACGACTTGCCGGACCTCTCATCCGTGAAGTCGATGTTCCGGCTGTACGCGTCGGCCAGGTTGACCTGTCCGAGGACGACGTTCTCCCAGGTCGGCGCCGAGGCGTCCTCGAAGTCCGCGAGCCACACCCGGGCGCCGGAGTTCAGGGCGTTGATGGTCATCTTGCGGTCGGTGGGACCGGTGATCTCGACCCGGCGGTCGTCCAGGGCCGCGGGGGAGGGGGCCACCTTCCAGGAGTCGTCCGCGCGGATCGCGGCGGTCTCCGGGAGGAAGTCGAGCGTGGAGGTGCGGGCGATCTCGGCGCGGCGATCGGCGCGGCGGGCGAGGAGCTCGTCACGCCGTGGCGTGAACCGGCGGTGCAGCTCGGCCACGAAGGCGAGGGCCGCCTCGGTGAGGACCTCCTCCTGCCGCGGCAGGGGCTCGGCGTCGACGATGGCCAGCGGGGACGGCGCTGGTGCGGACATGAGCTGTCACTTCCTTCAGCGGTGGCACCGGGTGCCAGTCGAACCGGGTACGCGAGCGGCGCCCTTCACGGGGGCAGGACGCTTCTGAACAGTGGATACTAGTTTCCTCATCGTGGAAGTTCAATGGTTTGTTGATGTCGAGATTCTCCGAGTCGAGCCACTGTGGCGCTCAGTGCCAGTGTGCTCACTCAAGGTGCTTCAGGTCGGCCGTCGTGTCGATGTCGTAGGGCTCGGCCACGTCCGCGCACTCGACGAGCGTGATGGCGTCCTCGTGCTCCTTCAGATAGGCGCGTGCCCCCCGGTCCCCGGTCGCAGTCGCGGTGATCCCGGCCCAGTGCGCGGCGCCGAGCAGGACGGGGTGCCCGCGTACCCCGTCGTAGGCGGCCGAGACGAGCGAGGTCTCGTCCTCGTACGCGGCGAGCACCCGGCGCACCGCCGCAGCCCGGATGCCGGGCTGGTCGACGAGCGAGACCAGCGCGGCCCGCGCCGTCGTCCCGGTGAGCGAGTCCAGCCCCGCCCGCAGCGACGAACCCATGCCGTCGGCCCACTCCGGGTTCTCCACGAGCACGCAGTCACCGAGCTCCGCCCGCTCCCGTACGACCGCCGCGGCGGCCCCCAGGACCACGTGCACGCGGGTGCAGCCGGCCGCGCGCAGGACGCCGACCGCGTGTTCGACGAGCGGGCGGCCCCGGTGTTCGAGCAGCGCCTTGGGCCGCCCGCCGAGCCGCCGTCCGCCGCCCGCGGCCAGGAGCAGTCCGGCCACCTGCTGTTCGTTCTCCGTCATGCCTCCTGCATACCTGACGTGCCGGCGTGCGCCGGGTTTCCACCGGCTGAATTTCGGTCCGTACGGTGGCGCGCGGCGCCCTGCGTGGCGTTTACTGACCCGCGTCCCCCGGGGCCCGGCCAACGCCGACGGGGCGTCACGGTGCTGGGGCGCACGAAGGTGTGCGAGGGGGAGAGCTGTGTTGCGGAGCTTGGGGCAGAGGCCAGTGACCGGCAGCGACAACGATCCGAGAGTGGCGGAACTGCGGACCGCGGTGTCCCGGCTGCGCCGCGAACTCGCCGCGCACCCGGCCGAGTTCCCCGACCGCGGCATCGCCGAGGACGAACTCGCCGCGCTGGCCGCCATGACGATCGACGGGACCCCCGAAATCCCGCGCCTGCGACGGTCGTTGCTGCTGATCGCGGGGGCGATCGGG
Organism: Streptomyces sp. SAI-127; assembly: GCF_029894425.1. Lineage (NCBI taxonomy): Bacteria > Bacillati > Actinomycetota > Actinomycetes > Kitasatosporales > Streptomycetaceae > Streptomyces > Streptomyces sp. SAI-127. The sequence goes on along the minus strand of NZ_JARXYJ010000001.1, from coordinate 2,388,417 downwards.
TCGGTGAGCGCGTTGTCGCGGGGACTGACCGACGTACGCGACGCGGTGGAGTCGTTCAGGGAGCCGCGGAGTTAGGTCAGAGCCGGCCGCGGAACGGGAACGGGCCCCGGTAGCCCCGGTCCGAGGTCCGGTGTTCGAACTGGTCGCACAGCCAGGTCTCCTGGACGAACTCGGTGCGCCGGGGCCAGATGGTGAGGATCCCCCGCGGCCCGTACTTGCCGTCGCACTCCCGGTAGACGTCCTTCGCGCCACGGAAACAGGCCAGCCCGGTCATCAGGCTGTGGCCCACCGGGTGATAGTCGGACCAGGCGCACGCGATGCACGCCTTGAGCCGGACGGAGCGGGGCAGATCGCGGCCGATCTCGTGCAGCGCGTCCTCGAAGTCCGGGTGCCTGGCGCGGAACTCGTAGCCGTCCAGACGCAGGGTGACGGTCAGCTCCTCGCCGTCCGTGGGATGACCGAGCCGCAGCTCGCAGTGCAGCGTCGCGATCCGCTCACCCTGGCCCGCGACCTCCACCGGCATGGTCAGTCCCCACTCCAGGAGACAGGCGAACAGATCCCCGTCGACGAAGGTGAACCCGGGCTCGGGCAGTTCGCCGGTCAGCGCGCCCAGCGTGTCCATCGTCTCGCCCTCGAAGCGAACGCCCCTGATGGTCGTACGGATCAGCTCCCGGCCGTCCGACTCGAAGGCGATCTCCTCCGTGCCCTGCCGGTCGGTGTACCGCCCCGGCCAGCGGTGCGGGAGGGCCGTCACGCCGGGTTCTGGCTGGCCAGCGCCTCCGACAGTTCCGAGGCGACCTGCTGGAGCACCGGGACGATCTTCTCCGTGGCCGCCTCCGTGACCCGGCCGGCCGGTCCCGAGATCGAAATGGCGGCGGCGGTGGGGGAGTTGGGCACCGAGACCGCGAGGCAGCGGACGCCGATCTCCTGCTCGTTGTCGTCGACCGCGTAGCCCTGGACGCGCACGTCCTTGAGGGCCGCGAGGAAACCGTCCGGCGTGGTGATCGTCTTCTCCGTCGCGGCCGGCATGCCGGTCCTGGAGAGAAGGGCGCGGACCTCGTCGTCGGGGGTGTTGGCGAGCAGGGCCTTGCCGACGCCCGTGGAGTGCGGCAGGACGCGCCGGCCGACCTCGGTGAACATCCGCATCGAGTGCTTCGACGGCACCTGGGCGACGTAGACGATCTCGTCCCCGTCGAGCAGCGCCATGTTGGCCGTCTCGCCGGTCTCCTCGACGAGACGGGCGAGGTAGGGGCGGGCCCAGGTGCCGAGCAGCCGGGAGGCCGACTCGCCGAGGCGGATCAGCCGCGGACCGAGGGCGTAGCGCCGGTTGGCCTGCTGGCGGACGTATCCGCAGGACACGAGTGTCCGCATCAGGCGGTGGATGGTGGGCAACGGCAGCCCGCTGCTCGCGGACAGTTCGCTCAGTCCGACTTCTCCGCCCGCGTCCGCCATCCGCTCCAGCAGATCGAAGGCGCGCTCGAGGGACTGGACCCCGCCGCCGGCGGACTTGGCGGAGTCGGTGGTGCTGGCGCTGGACGTCGGCACGGCGCGTTCCTTTCGGAGCTGCCTTTCGGGTCTGGGCAGGAGGGCAGAAGCCTACCCGGCAGTCGGTTGACTCCCCGCTGGTGCATAGCTACGTTCTGCTTGCTGGAAGTTTAATTCCGCTTTGTGGAAACGTACAGAGTGTCGGCGCAGGGTGCACTGTGGGGAAGTGTGCCCTTGACGGCGCTCGACCGGGAGTGAAGACTCCTTCAACAGAAAGTTGAATTCCGTTACGCGGAAGTTAACGGCGGCAGAGAGGGGTCCGGGTGTCCGACACTGAACTGGTGCTGCGCTCCACGCGCGTCATCACGCCCGAGGGGACGCGGGCCGCGTCGGTCGCGGTGGCCGGCGGGAGGATCACGGCCGTGCTGCCGTACGAGACTTCCGTCTCCGGGAGCGCCCGCATCGAGGACCTCGGCGACGACGTCCTGCTGCCCGGTCTCGTCGACACTCATGTGCACGTCAACGATCCCGGCCGCACCGAGTGGGAGGGCTTCTGGACCGCCACGCGCGCGGCGGCGGCCGGCGGCATCACCACCCTCGTCGACATGCCGCTCAACTCCCTCCCGCCCACGACGACGGTCGACCACCTCCGTACCAAGCAGGACGTCGCCGCCGACAAGGCCCACATCGACGTCGGCTTCTGGGGCGGCGCCCTGCCCGACAACGTCAAGGACCTGCGCCCGCTGCACGAGTCGGGTGTCTTCGGCTTCAAGGCGTTCCTGTCCCCGTCGGGCGTGGACGAGTTCCCGCATCTCGACCAGGACGGGCTCGCCCGCTCCCTGGCCGAGATCGCCTCCTTCGGCGGCCTGCTGATCGTGCACGCCGAGGACCCGCACCATCTGGAGACCGCCCCGCAGCAGTCCGGTCCGAGATACGCGGACTTCCTGGCGTCCCGTCCGCGCGACGCCGAGGACACGGCGATCGCCCAGCTCATCGCCCAGGCGAAGCGGCTGGACGCGCGCGTGCACGTGCTTCACCTGTCGTCGTCCGACGCCCTGCCGCTGATCGCCCGGGCCAAGGCGGAGGGCGTCCGCATCACGATCGAGACCTGCCCGCACTACCTCACCCTCACCGCCGAGGAAGTCCCGGACGGCGCCAGCGAGTTCAAGTGCTGCCCGCCCATCCGTGAGTCCGCCAACCAGGACCTGCTGTGGCAGGCGCTGGCCGACGGCACGATCGACTGCGTGGTCACCGACCACTCGCCGTCCACGGCCGACCTGAAGACGGACGACTTCGCCACCGCGTGGGGCGGCATCTCGGGCCTTCAGCTGAGTCTGGCGGCGGTCTGGACGGAGGCCCGCAGGCGCGGTCACTCGCTGGAGGACGTGGTCCGCTGGATGTCCGCGCGGACGTCCCAACTGGTCGGCCTGGACCGCAAGGGCGCCATCGAGGCCGGCCGCGACGCCGACTTCGCGGTCCTCGCGCCCGACGAGACCTTCACCGTGGACCCGGCGGCCCTCCAGCACCGCAACCGTGTCACGGCGTACGCGGGCAAGACCCTGTACGGCGTCGTGAAGTCGACCTGGCTGCGCGGCGAACGCATCGTGGCGGACGGCGAGTTCACGGCTCCGAAGGGCCGACTGCTCACCCGTACGCCCTGATCCACCCGCACCGGCCCACTCCAGAAAGGCACATGTACGTGACGGCGATTCCCAGCTTCACCGGCGACGCGAACCCGTACGGCGGCGGTGACCCGTACGCGGACTACCGCACCGCCGACTTTCCCTTCACCCAGTACGCCAACCTCGCCGCACGGACGCTCGGCGCCGGAGTCATCGCCGCCAACGACGAGTTCTTCGCCCAGCGCGAGAACCTTCTGATGCCCGAACGGGCCGAGTTCGACCCCGAGCACTTCGGGCACAAGGGCAAGATCATGGACGGCTGGGAGACGCGGCGCCGCCGGGGCGCCTCGGCCGAACACCCCTGGCCGACGGCGGAGGACCACGACTGGGCGCTGGTGCGCCTGGGCGCGCCCGGGGTGATCAGGGGGATCGTGGTCGACACGGCGCACTTCCGCGGCAACTACCCGCAGGCGGTGTCGGTCGAAGGCACGTCCGTGAAGGGCTCCCCGTCCCCGGAGGAACTGCTGGGCGACGACGTGAAGTGGACGACGCTCGTTCCGCGGACGCCGGTCGGCGGCCATGCGGCGAACGGCTTCTCCGTGTCGCTGGAACAGCGCTTCACGCACCTGCGGGTCAACCAGCACCCCGACGGCGGCATCGCCCGCCTGCGCGTGTACGGCGAGGTCGTGCCGGACCCCGCGTGGCTGGAGATCCTCGGCACCTTCGACGTGGTCGCCCTCGAGAACGGCGGCCAGGCGGAGGACGCGTCCAACCTCTTCTACTCGCCGGCGTCGAACACCATCCAGCCGGGGCGCTCCCGCAAGATGGACGACGGCTGGGAGACCCGCCGCCGTCGTGACCGGGGGAACGACTGGATCCGCTACCGGCTGGTGGCCCAGTCCCGGATCCGCGCGATCGAGATCGACACGGCGTATCTGAAGGGGAACAGCGCGGGCTGGGCATCGGTGTCGGTCCGGGACGGCGACTGGCAGGAGGTCCTCCCGCGCACGCGCCTCCAGCCCGACACGAACCACCGCTTCGTGCTGCCGACGCCTGCGGTGGGCACGCACGCGCGCGTGGACATCTTCCCCGACGGCGGGATCTCGCGGCTGCGGCTGTTCGGTTCGCTGACGGAGAGCGGCGCGGCGACGCTGTCGGCGAGGCATCAGGAGCTGGGCGGCTGAGGCGGGTGCTCGGGGGTAACGCCCCCCGGGCACCCGGCGGCGGGCGGCCGCAGCGACGCCCGCCGCGCCGCCTCCGCCCGCTGCACACGCGAGCGTGGCGTAACACCGCCGTGCGCCCCCGGGGGGCGCACGGGTAGGGGCGGCGAGGCGAGAAGAAGATGCGGCTACCTCACGCCGCGTGCCCCCCGTCCACCGAGAACTCCGCACCGGTGACGTACGCCGCGTCCGCCAGATACGCCACCATCGACGCCACTTCCTCCGCCGTGCCGAACCGCCCCACCGCGGTCATCGCGGCCTGCCCCGCCGCGAACGGCCCGTCCGCCGGGTTCATGTCGGTGTCCGTCGGCCCGGGATGCACGATGTTCGCCGTGATCCCCCGCGGCCCCAGCTCACGCGCGAGGGCCTTCGTCAGCCCGGTCAGCGCCGACTTGCTCGTCGCGTACAGGGTCCCGCCGGGGCCCGGCACCCGCTGGGTCATACAGCTGCCGATCGTGATGATGCGCCCCCCGTCCCGCATCCGCGCGGACGCCGCCTGAGAGGCCAGAAACACCCCGCGCACGTTGACGGCCAGCACCCGGTCGACCTCCGCGAGGGACAGCTCGCCCAGCGGACCGAGCACCCCGACGCCCGCGTTGTTCACCAGCACATCCAGCCCGCCGAGCGCCTCCGCCGTACGGAGAACCGCCCCCGCCGCCTCTTCCGCGTCCGCGGAGTCCGCCCGCAGGGCGACGGCCCGCCGCCCCAGCGCCTCGACCCGCCGTACGACGTCCGAGGCCGCCTCCTTGCCGTCCACGTACGTCAGGGCCACGTCCGCGCCCTCCCGCGCCAGCCGCACCGCCGTAGCCGCACCGATCCCCCGGCTGCCGCCGGTGACGAGCGCGACCTTGCCGTTCAGAGTTCCGTAAGTCGTTGTCATGACACCCATTCCACCGGCGCGGCCCCGGAATCGCTGGCGGCGTTCGGACACCGACCTCGGTCATGACGACCTACGTAGAGGGGTCAGTAATTCCCCCGACGCATCCAGGGCTGTAACTCGAGAGCATGGGCCGTTCTCACGTGAGGAAAAGGGTGCATCCATGAACCTGTCGGTCCGCTCGCGTCCCGCCGTACGAGGTGCTCTCGTCTCGGCCGGCGCGGCCCTGCTGCTCACCACCCTGGCAAGCTGCTCCGACGACGAGGAGACCTTGGCGAGCTGGTCCGAGAAGGGCGGTCAGAAGCACATGACCGCCATAGCCAAGGACGTGACCACGCTGATTCAGGTGAGCGATCCGATCGGCTCGGACCCCACCGTCGCGTCGCAATGCAGTCAGGTGCTCGACGACGTGAAGGCGGCCAGGGCCTACGGCGAACTGCCGGACGACATTGCCCAGGCCCATTGGAAAGAGTCGCTCGACCGGCTCGACACGGCCGCTTCGCACTGCGTGCGCAACGCCAAGGCCGGCAAGGCGGGAACCAGCCTCACCGAAGCCATGGACGTCCAGAGCTCGTTCCACAGCTTCGCCCAACGGATCGAGAACCTCCGCAGCCGGTCCTGACCCATGCCGTGCCCCGGCTCGCGTGAAGGCTCCGGGCGGCAGGTTAACTTCCCGAAAACTCATCGGACTTGACGGGAAAATCTCCTGGGTTGTCATTGACATGCCACTGTCTACGCGCGTCATCATGGAGGGCATGAGATTCCCCCCACGGATCACTCGCATCGGCACCGCTGCCGCCGTCCTGTCCGCTCTCCTGGTCGGCGGCGCCGTCACCGCCACCCCGGCGGCGGCCGCGGTCGGCAGCATCTGCTACAGCGATCTGCCCTCCCAGGCGTACGACACCCTGGACCTCATCGAGCAGGGCGGCCCCTACCCCTACTCACAGGACGGCGTCGTCTTCCAGAACCGCGAAGGCGTCCTGCCGAGCCAATCGACCGGCTACTACCACGAGTACACGGTCATCACGCCCGGATCCTCCACGCGCGGAGCTCGCCGGATCGTCACCGGTGAGAAGACGCAGGAGGACTACTACACGGCCGACCACTACGACACGTTCGACCTGGTCGACTACGGCTGCTGAGCCCCCCACCCGGCAGCCCGGAGAACAGTGCGACCGGCCGACGGTCCGGCGGAGTTCAGCCGGACCGACGGCTCTCGGCGGCGGCGAACAGCGCGAACGCCAGCACGATCAGGGCGACGCTCGCGTAGACCTCGTAACCGTCGAGGAAACCGATGCGCTGGACGAGGCCGACATGCCAGTCGGTGAACTCGTGCAGCAGACCCATTCCGCCCTGCACCAGGGCGAGAAAACCGAGCAGTTCCAGCAGTTGCTTCATGGATGGACCCTCGCCCCGCGGACCCCCCACGGACATCGGCCGCGGGGCGAGCCTCCCAGCGCGAAAGCATCGGAACCACGGGACCGCCCACGCCGAAAGTCTGCGGTGTCGCGACTTTGGTCGCGGATGCCGTCCACGGACGGGTGCGGCGGGCCCGCGCTGCGTAGATTTGTCGACCGTGAGCGGTGACGAGACGGTTCCCGAACCTCCGGCCTTCCCCGGCCGACGCTGGTTGCTGCCCTCCGCGGTGATCCACGAGTTCGACCCGTCCGCCGTTCGGCCCGGACGGCGGCCCCGGCGCACCGCGCGCGACTGGATCGTCGACTTCTCCTGCTTCCTCCTGGCCGTCCTGATCGGCATGATCGCCGCGGACGCGGTGGGCAACAACCCCCATGTGTCCCACGCCGCGGCCACCCTCGACCAGCTGCTCGGCGCGCTCGCCTGCGCCGCCGTGTGGCTGCGCCGCCGCCGGCCGCTCGGCCTCGCCCTGGCCACGATCCCGCTCGGGCTGCTCTCGGACACCGCCTCCGGCGCCTGCATGATCGCCGTCTTCACCCTCGCCGTGCACCGCCCCTTGCGGTACGTCGCCTGGGTGGGCGGCATCAACATCGCCGTGGCCCCACTCACCTACTGGCTGCGGCCCGACGCGGACCTGCCCTACCTCGTCTCGGTCGTCCTCTCCGTGGTGCTGGTCGCCGCGATCGTCGGCTGGGGCCTGCTGGTGCGGGCCAAACGGCAGCTCATGTTCAGCCTGCGTGACCGCGCCCGGCGCGCCGAGACCGAGGCGCGACTGCGGGCCGAGCAGGCGCAGCGGCTCGCCCGCGAAGCCATCGCGCGCGAGATGCACGACGTCCTCGCGCACCGGCTGACGCTGCTGAGCGTCCACGCGGGTGCCCTGGAGTTCCGGCCGGACGCGCCCCAGGAGGAGGTCGCGCGGGCGGCCGGCGTCATCCGGGAGAGCGCGCACGAGGCGCTCCAGGACCTCAGGGAGATCATCGGGGTGCTGCGGGCGGCGGACCACGACGACACGGGCCGGCCCCAGCCGACCCTCGCCGCGCTGGACACACTGGTCGCCGAGTCCCGCGAGGCCGGCATGAAGGTCATCCTCGACAGTCGCGTGGCCGACCCCGCCGCCGTGCCCGCGTCCGTGGGCCGCACCGCCTACCGCATCGCCCAGGAGAGCCTCACCAACGCCCGCAAGCACGCACCCGGCACGGAGGTCACGGTCACCGTCACCGGCGGCCCGGGCGAGGGCCTCGTCGTGACCGTGCAGAACCCCGCGCCCGAGGGCGAGGTGCCGCACGTCCCCGGCTCGGGCCAGGGCCTGATCGGCCTCACCGAGCGCGCCACGCTCGCCGGCGGCCGGCTGGAGTACGGGGCGGAGCCGGACGGCGCGTTCGAGGTGCGGGCGTGGCTGCCGTGGGGGTGACGTTCCCTGGTGCCGTCGGCAGCGCAACTCGCCCGGCCACAAGGGTGATTGCGCCCTGCCTCCGCGTGATTACGTAGGCCCATGACTGTGATCAGAGTGCTCCTCGTCGACGACGACCCCCTCGTGCGGGCCGGTCTGTCCCTGATGATGGGCGGCGCCGAGGACATCGAGATCGTCGGAGAGGCGGCGGACGGCACCGAGGTCGAGGCGGCCGTGGACCGGACCCGCCCGGACGTCGTCCTCATGGACATCAGAATGCCGTCGGTGGACGGCCTCACGGCCACGGAACGGCTGCGCGGCCGCCCCGACGCCCCCCAGGTCGTCGTCCTGACCACCTTCCACGCCGACGAGCAGGTCCTGCGCGCCCTGCGCGCGGGTGCCGCCGGTTTCGTCCTCAAGGACACTCCGCCCGCCGAGATCCTCGCCGCCGTACGCCGGGTCGCGGCCGGCGACCCCGTCCTGTCGCCCACCGTCACCCGCCAGCTGATGGAGCACGCGGTCGGCTCCGCCGCCGACACCCGACGGGCACGCGCGCGTGAGCGCGTCGCCGCCCTCAACGACCGCGAACGCGAGGTCGCCGTCGCCGTCGGCCAGGGACTGTCCAACGCCGAGATCGCCGCCGCCCTCTACATGAGCGTCGCCACGGTCAAGACCCACGTCTCCCGCGTGCTGGCCAAGCTCGACCTCAACAACCGGGTGCAGATCGCGCTGTTGGCGTACGACGCGGGACTGCTGGAACAGTCCGCGGAATCCGAGCCGAACGGGCACTAGGCGCGGTCACGGGGCGTTGAGAGGGTGAAGGGGGAGTCCATGACCGAAGCAGTGATCGATCTCGGGGAGTACGGCGACGCGTTCCGTGCCGACCCGCACCCGGTGTACGCCGAATTGCGCGGCCTCGGCCCCGTGCACCGGGTGCGACCGCCCGGCTCCGACGCCGGCTACTCGACCTGGCTCGTCGTCGGACACGAGGAGGCGCGCGCGGCACTCGCCGATCCGAGGCTGTCCAAGGACGGCCGCAGAATCGGCATGGTGTTCCACGACGAGGAACTGATCGGCCGCCATCTGCTGGGCAGCGACCCGCCCGAGCACACCCGGCTGCGTGGGCTCGTCTCCCGCGCCTTCACCATGCGCCGGGTCGAGCAACTGCGGCCCAGGATCCAGGAGATCACCGACGGCCTGATCGAGGAGATGCTGCCGCACGGCCGCGCCGACCTGGTGCAGTCCCTCGCCTACCCGCTGCCGATCACCGTCATCTGCGAGCTCCTCGGCGTACCCGAGATGGACCGCACGGAGTTCCGGAAGCTGTCCACGGAGGTCGTGGCACCCACCAGCCCGGAGAGTTCGTACGACGCCGTCCTGCGCCTCGGTGAGTATCTGACGGAGCTCATCGAGGACAAGCGGTGCGCCGGACCGAGTGACGACCTGCTCGGCGACCTCATCCGCACCACCGCCGAGGACGGCGACCGGCTCTCCCCGTCGGAACTGCGCGGCATGGCCTTCCTGCTGCTGATCGCGGGCCACGAGACCACGGTCAACCTCATCACCAACGGCGTGCACGCGCTGCTCACCCATCCGGACCAACTCGCCGCCCTGCGCGCCGACATGAGCCTCATCGACGGCGCGGTCGAGGAGACGCTGCGCTACGAGGGCCCGGTGGAGAACGCGACGTTCCGGTACGCCGCCGAGCCCCTGGAGATAGCGGGACGGGCCATAGCCAAGGGCGACCCGGTGATGATCTGCCTGAGCGCGGCCGACCGCGACGACTCCCGTTACCCGGCACCGAACCGCTTCGACATCCGCCGCGACCCGCGCGGCCACCTCGCTTTCGGCCACGGAATCCACTACTGCCTGGGCGCCCCGCTGGCCCGCCTGGAGGCCGGCACGGCGATCCGGACCCTGCTGGACCGCACCCCGGCCCTCGCGCTCGCCGGGCCCGCGGGGGAGTGGCTGCCGGGAATGCTGATCAGAGGAGTGCGGAGCCTGCCGGTGCGGTGGTAGGGCTCGGCGGGGCCGCTGGTGGGTGTGCTGGAGTGAGGTCGGTCGGGCGTGCCGGGTTCAGAACGCGGACGCGCTCGCGCCGCCCGGGATCTCCGCCAGCCGCACGGCCCTGCGCTCGTGCCGGGACACCTCGCACGCCTCGGCGACCCGTAGCGCCTGCAACGCCTCGCGTCCGTCGCAGGGGTTCGCTCTCTCGCCCCGGACCACCTCGATGAACGCGGCCAGCTCGGCCTCGTAGGCCGGGCCGAAACGCTCCAGGAACCCCGTCCACGGCTTGTCCGCCGCGGGCGGCCCCGTGGGCTCGGTGGACGCGATGGGCGTACGGTCGTCCAGACCCACCACCACCTGGTCCAGCTCCCCGGCGAGCTCCATGCGCACGTCGTACCCGGCCCCGTTGAGCCGGGTCGCCGTGGCCGTCGCGAGGGTCCCGTCGTCGAGGGTCAGCAGGACCGCCGCGGTGTCGACGTCCCCCGCGGCCCGGAACATCGGCGGACCGGCGTCGGACCCGGCGGCGTACACGTCGACGATCTCGTGCCCGGTCACCCAGCGCAGGATGTCGAAGTCGTGGATCAGGGTGTCCCGGTACAGCCCGCCGGACAGCGGCAGCCATTCGACCGGCGGCGGCGCCTGGTCGGAGGTCAGTGCCCGCACGGTGTGCAGCCGTCCGAGCCGTCCCGAGCGCACCGCCTCACGCGCGCCCGTGTAGCCCGCGTCGAAGCGGCGCTGGAAGCCCATCTGGAGAATCGTCCCGGCGGTCTCCACCTCGGCGATGGCGTGCAGCGTGCCGGGCAGGTCGAGTGCGATGGGCTTCTCGCAGAACACCGGCAGTCCCGAGCGCGCCGCCCGGCCGATCAGCTCGGCATGGGCCGAGGTCGCCGTAGTGATGACCACGGCGTCCACGCCCCCATTTGAAGATCTCGTCGACGCCCGGGGCAGCGGTCTCCCCGAGGCGGTGCGCGAGCTCCTGGGCCCGTGCGCCGTCCGCGTCCGTGAGGATTAAGGAACCGACCTCCCGATGGCGGCTGAGCGTGTTCGCATGAATGGTGCCGATGCGGCCCGTCCCAATGACCCCGATGCGCATGTGAACAAAGTGTGGTCGGGAACCCCCTGCTGTCAATCTGTATGTCCGGACAATCTGACTACACGACTTCCCGTCAACAACGCACGGAGCTACGCTCGGGCCCGTGCCGAAACCAGGAGTGGACCCGACCGTGACGCTCGAGCTCAGTGTGGACCGCAGCAGCCCGGTGCCGTTGTACTTCCAGCTGTCCCAGCAGTTGGAGGCCGCGATCGAGCACGGAACGCTCACCCCCGGCAGCCTGCTGGGCAACGAGATCGAGCTCGCCGCCCGGCTCGGCCTGTCCCGGCCCACCGTGCGCCAGGCCATCCAGTCGCTCGTCGACAAGAGGCCTGCTGGTGCGGCGCCGCGGAGTCGGCACCCAGGTCGTACACAGCCAGGTCAAGCGCCCGCTGGAGCTCAGCAGCCTCTACGACGACCTTGAGGCGGCCGGTCAGCGCCCCGCGACCAAGGTCCTCGTCAACACCGTCGTCCCCGCCACCGCCGAGATCGCCGCGGCGCTCGGCGTCGCCGAGGGCAGCGACGTACACCGGGTGGAACGCCTGCGCCTCGCGCACGGCGAGCCGATGGCGTACCTGTGCAACTACCTGCCCCCAGCCCTCCTCGACCTGGACACCGCCCAGCTGGAGGCCACCGGCCTGTACCGCATGATGCGCGCGGCGGGCATCACCCTGCACAGCGCCCGCCAGTCCATCGGCGCGAGAGCAGCCTCGCAGGCGGAGGCGGAACGCCTGGCCGAGGAGGCGGGCGCCCCGCTCCTCACCATGCAACGAGTGACCTTCGACGACACGGGCAGAGCGGTCGAATACGGCACGCATACATATCGCCCAACTCGCTACTCTTTCGAATTCCAGCTCCTGGTGCGCCCCTGAAGGGACGCGGGGAACGGCGCGACCAGCCACGAACCACCCGCACCCGGCATGAAGCGCGCCCTACCCTTCGCTCCCCCGCACAGCACCCGTACACACGGTGAGGCAGAATCGGGGCCGATGAGCACCTACGGCAACTTCAGCGCCCCCATAGGCTCCCGCCGCGCCCCCGCCCTGCGGACCGTCGGCACGAGGGAACGCCGCTCACACCTGACCGCACCCCGCGTGCCGACGGTGGGCATCGACATCGGCGGCACCAAAGTCATGGCGGGTGTCGTCGACGCCGACGGCAACATCCTGGAGAAGGTCCGCACCGAGACCCCGGACAAGTCCAAGAGCCCCAAGGTCGTCGAGGACACCATCGTCGAACTGGTCCTGGACCTGTCCGACCGCCACGACGTGCACGCGGTCGGCATCGGCGCGGCCGGCTGGGTCGACGCCGACCGCAACCGCGTGCTGTTCGCCCCCCACCTGTCCTGGCGCAACGAGCCGCTGCGCGACCGCATCGCCGGCCGCCTCGCGGTCCCCGTCCTGGTGGACAACGACGCGAACACCGCCGCCTGGGCCGAGTGGCGCTTCGGCGCGGGGCGTGGCGAGGATCACCTCGTCATGATCACGCTCGGCACCGGCATCGGCGGCGCGATCCTGGAGGACGGCCAGGTCAAGCGCGGCAAGTACGGTGTCGCCGGCGAGTTCGGTCACATGCAGGTCGTCCCCGGCGGCCACCGCTGCCCGTGCGGCAACCGCGGCTGCTGGGAGCAGTACAGCTCCGGCAACGCGCTCGTCAGGGAGGCCAGGGAGCTGGCCGCCGCGGACTCCCCGGTGGCGTACGGGATCATCGAGCACGTCAAGGGCAACATCGCCGACATCACCGGTCCGATGATCACCGAGCTGGCCCGCGACGGCGACGCGATGTGCATCGAGCTGCTCCAGGACATCGGCCAGTGGCTCGGCGTCGGCATCGCCAACCTCGCTGCCGCCCTGGACCCGTCCTGCTTCGTCATCGGCGGCGGCGTCAGCGCGGCCGACGACCTGCTGATCGGCCCCGCGCGGGACGCCTTCAAGCGCCAGCTCACCGGCCGCGGCTACCGCCCCGAGGCCCGCATCGCCCGCGCCCAGCTCGGCCCCGAGGCCGGCATGGTGGGCGCCGCCGACCTCGCCCGCCTGGTCGCGCGCCGCTTCCGGCGTGCCAACCGGCGCCGGGTGGAGCGGCACGAGCGCTACGAACGGTACGTGGAGGCCCGCCGTACGTCCCGGGACACCGCATGACGGCATCTCTTCCGCGCCAGACCTCGGCTCCCCACGGAGAACCGGACGGGCCCACCGAGGACCGCCGTCACATGATCCGCCGCCGGGCGATCACGCTGCTCATCATCGGCCTGCTCATCGGCGTCCCGGCCGGCTATCTGGTGATCTCCGCCAACCAGAGCCGGGACAGCGGCAAGGACAAGGAGGCGAAGTACTCGGCGACGGGCCTCACTCCCGACTGGCCGTCCAAGGTCCAGCGCCGCCTCTACCAGGTGCCGGTCCCGCACCCCGCCGACCTGGTCGCCTCCTACGAGACCAACAACTGGAAGACCAGCCGCCTCTACGTCCAGTTCCGGACGACCGACGCCGGTCTGGCCGCCTTCCTCACCGGCATGGGTGTCAGCCGCGCCGACCTGAAGAAGGGCGACATCTCCATCAGCGAACGCGACCAGAAGGTCAGCGGCTGGCGGTTCGACGGACCGCGCTCCTGGTGGGGGCTGACCCACTCCCAGAAGGACCCGGCGCCCACGCAGGATGTCATGGTCAATTTGACCGTGCCGAACGCCCCGAAGGTGTACGTCGTCTCGCGCACGGTCCCCTGACCCGGTCGCCGGAGCCGATTGTCAGACCCCGCCCGTAGAGTCGAAGACGAGTGATCCGACATGCGGGCGGGAGGTGACAGGGCGTATGAGCGACAGTGCCGTGGTGGCCGAGCGCACGGGCGAGCCGCAGGGGGCGGCCGTTACCGTCCGGCTCGCAGCCGTCTTCCTGCCCGCACCACTTCCCCGTGAGGGGCGGATCGCCTTCTGGGATCCCGAGGGCGCGCCGCTGCCGGCCGCGAGCCCCGAGGCCGACGCCGCGCCGCTCGAGCACACCGAGCTCACTGTCGTACGACCGCACGGAGCCGGAGTCCGACGTCACACCGCCCCCGCCCTCTCGCTCCCGGTCGGCGCGGCCCTGCCGCTCCTTGTCCGGGCCCGGCGCGATCCCGCCGCCCATCCCGCCACGGCCTGCTGGGGCGCGGCCGCCCTGCACGCGCTGCGGCTGACCGCCCGCGGCCGCCTGCTGCCCGGACTCACCGCCACCGGCCACGACGCCTGGCGGGCCGGGCCGCTGGACCCGGACGACATCGCCCACCTCCGCGCCGTCGCGGCCGCCCTGCCCCACGAGGGCCACGCGGTCCCGCTGCCCGGCCCCGGCCCGCTCCGGCTGCCGGAACCGGAAGCACTGATGCGCTCCTTCCTGGACGCGGTCGCCGACACCCTGCCCCGCACCCCCGCCGCACCGCACGCCTCCGGCAAGCCCTTCGCGGCCCGGGCCCCGCAGCGGCTGCCGCATGCCCACGACTGGGCCGCGGAGGTCGCCGCCGGGATGGACGCGGGAGTGCGGATCTCGCTCCGCCTGGACCTGTCGGCGTACAACCTGTTCAACGCCGACGCCGACGGTGCGCGCAGCGCGGGCGCCGCGATCGTCCAGGTGCACAGCCTCGCCGACCCGACCCTCGTGGCCGACGCGGCAGCCCTGTGGGCGGGGGACGCCGACGCCGTCTTCGGACCACGCGCACGCGTCGACGCGGCCCTCGCGGTGCGGCGCGCCGCCCGGGTGTGGCCGCCCCTGGACCGGCTCTCGGAGCAGGACGTACCCGATGTACTGGCCCTGTCCGACGAGGAGTTGGGTGACCTTCTCGGCGTTGCGGCGTCCCGGCTCGCGGCTGCCGGGGTCGCGGTGCACTGGCCGCGGGACCTCGCGCAGGACCTCACCGCGGCGGCGGTGGTACGACCCGCGCCGGGCTCGGCGACCGACGGCACCGGATTCTTCGAGAGCGAGGAACTCCTTCAGTTCCGCTGGCAGTTGGCGCTCGGCGGCGACCCGCTCAGCGAGGCCGAGATGGACGCGCTGGCCGAGGCCCACCGCCCCGTCGTACGCCTCAGGGACCAGTGGGTGCTGGTGGACCCCGCCCTCGTGCGCAAGGCGCGCAAGCGTGAACTGGGCCTGCTCGACCCGGTCGACGCGCTCTCCGTCGCCCTCAGCGGCAGCGCCGAGGTCGACGGCGAGACGGTGGAGGCGGTCCCGGTCGGCACGCTCGCCGCCCTGCGCGACCGCCTGACGACCGGCGTCCACCCCGCCGAACCACCTCCGGGCCTGCACGCCACCCTCCGCGACTACCAACTCCGCGGCCTGGCCTGGCTGGACCTCATGACCTCGCTGGGCCTCGGCGGCTGTCTCGCCGACGACATGGGACTCGGCAAGACGATCACCGTCATCGCCCTGCACCTGCGCCGGGCGCGCCGCGAGCCGACCCTCGTCGTCTGCCCGGCCTCGCTCCTGGGCAACTGGCAGCGGGAGATCACCCGGTTCGCACCCGGCGTCCCGGTCCGCCGGTTCCACGGCACGGACCGCAGCCTGGACGACCTCGACGGCGGCTTCGTCCTCACCACGTACGGCACCATGCGGGCGGCGGCGGCGAGGCTGGCCGAGCAGCGCTGGGGCATGGTCGTGGCGGACGAGGCCCAGCACGTGAAGAACCCGTACTCGGCGACCGCGAAGGCCCTGCGCACGATCCCGTCGCCCGCGCGCGTGGCCCTGACCGGCACGCCGGTCGAGAACAACCTCTCCGAACTGTGGGCGCTGCTCGACTGGACGACCCCCGGACTCCTCGGCCCTCTGAAGTCCTTCCGCGCCCGGCACGCGCGCGCGGTGGAGAACGGCGAGGACGAGGAGGCGGTGACCAGGCTGGCGAGGCTGGTGCGGCCCTTCCTCCTGCGCCGCAAGAAGTCCGACCCCGGCATCGTCCCCGAGCTGCCGCCCAAGACGGAGACGGACCATCCGGTCCCCCTCACACGCGAACAGGCCTCGCTGTACGAGGCGGTGGTGCGCGAGTCGATGCTGGCGATCGAGACGGCTGAGGGCATCGCGCGCAGGGGCCTGGTGCTGAAGTTGCTGGGGGCGCTGAAGCAGATCTGCGACCACCCCGCGCTGTATCTGAAGGAGGAGGTCCCGGCGACGGCCGGCGAGCGGCTGGTCGCCCGCTCGGGCAAACTGGCCCTGCTGGACGAGCTGTTGGACACCCTGCTGGCCGAGGACGGCTCCGCGCTCGTCTTCACGCAGTACGTGGGGATGGCCCGTCTGATCACCGCCCACCTCGCCGCCCGTGCGGTCCCGGTGGACCTGCTGCACGGCGGTACGCCGGTGCCGGAGCGTGAGCGCATGGTGGACCGCTTCCAGAGCGGTGCGATTCCGGTCCTCGTCCTGTCGTTGCGGGCGGCGGGCACCGGCCTCAATCTCACCCGCGCGGGCCATGTCGTGCACTTCGACCGCTGGTGGAACCCGGCCGTCGAGGAACAGGCCACCGACCGCGCGTACCGCATCGGCCAGACCCAGCCCGTCCAGGTCCACCGCCTCATCACCGAGGGCACCGTGGAGGACCGCATCGCCGAGATGCTCGAGTCCAAGCGCGCCCTCGCCGACGCGATCCTCGGCTCCGGCGAGTCCGCCCTCACGGAACTCACCGACCGCGACCTGTCCGACCTGGTCTCCCTCCGGAGGCCGTCATGACCCCCGGCCCCGCCGACGAGGCCCGCCGTGCCCTGCGGGCGGCACGGGAGCGGGCGACCCGGGAGGGGACGGAGGACGCGGGCGGGCAGACGGCCACCGGGGCGGACGGCGTTGACGCGCAGGAGACGGGCAGCTCATCGGCGCAGGGGACGGGGGGCCTGGCTGTCGAGGCTGTCGGTAGTTCGGCGGCGCGGGGTGCGGGGGGCCTTGCGGGCGAGGGGGCCGGCGGGCCTACGGCGAAGGACGCCGACGGCCCCGTGGCCGAGGGGGCGAACCGCTCGGCGGCCGAGAGCGCGACTCACCGGGCGAACGCAGATGCCGATGAGCCCGGGACGCATGGCGGCCAGGACCCGGCGCTCGCGGCGCCCGGAAACGCCGTGCCCGACCCGGTCCCGCCCGAGTCTCGGCCAGGTGACGCGGCCCGCGCGGCCCTACGGGGAGCCGTCGCGGCCCGGCGTGCCCCGAGTGCGGATGCGGACGTCGACACAGGTCAACGTGACGCGGGCGCCCCCTCCGAGGCTTCCGCCGGCCCCCCGGCTGGGGAAATGCATCGAGTCGCCGAGCCGGCTCCGCCCGCCCCGGCCGGCCACGACGCCGCGCCCGGGGGTCCCGAGGCGCGCCCTGCGGATGCCGCCCGGGAAGCGCTGCGTGCGGCACGCAAGCGGCGGGCGGCCGCAGCGGCCGCCGAGGCCGCACTCGCGGGTCGGTCACGTCGCACCGCCCCGTCAGCATCCCGGGACCGAAGCCCCGCACCGCGGCCGGCCGCCGCTGCCCGGGCGCGTGATGTACGGGAGCTACTGGCCGACGCGTTCCGGATGCCCGACGACGCGGCCCTGCCGGGGGAGGAGCCCGAGGACAACGACGGTATGCGGGAGGGGAGTTCCGTTCCACGGCCACCCGCTGCCGACGACAGCTCTCCGAGCACCGGCGACCGAGTCGGCCCGGCTCCGTCGTATCCGCCCGGCGACGCCTTCACGGACACCGGCGCCGACGAGAACCGGCTCCACCCGGCAGCCGCACCCGCACCCACCCCTGCCTCCGCACACCGCCCCCACTCCATGGCCGCCCCCAACCGGGACAACGACCTGCGTCGCACCTTCCCCGCCTTTGCGCCCCGGACCGACGAGGACGCCCGGTTCGCCGCCACCTGGTGGGGCAACGCCTGGGTCTCCGCGCTGGAGGAGGGCGCGCTGGACGCCAAGCGGCTTGCGCGGGGCCGGAGTTATGCCGAGCAGGGGCATGTGGACGCGATCACCGTGACGCCGGGGCTGGTGCTCGCCTATGTGCAGGGGAGCCGCCCCCGGCCGTACCGCGTGCAGGTGCGGTTGCGGACGCTCGGCGAAGCCGACTGGGACCGGTTCCTGGACCTCGCCGCCGACCGGACCGGACACATCGCCGCACTCCTCGACAAGGAGATGCCTCAGGCGCTGGCCGAGTGCGGAGTGCCGTTGCTCCCGGGCCCGGGCGATCTCGAACCGCAATGCAGCTGCCCCGACCGCGGTCACCCCTGCAAGCACGCCGCCGCCCTCTGCTACCAGACGGCACGCCTGCTCGACGCCGATCCCTTCGTCCTGCTCCTGCTGCGCGGCCGGGGCGAACGGGAGCTGCTGGACGCCCTGTCCCGCCTCAGCGCCGCCCGCGCGGCCCGTGCCGCACAGGAACAGGAACCGGCGCCCCTGCCCGGCGTACGGGCCAGTGAAGCCCTCGCGCCTCGCCGACTCCCGCCGCTTCCGGCGCCGTTGCCCGCCCCCGCGCACCCCGAGCAGCCCCCGGCCTACCCCGCGTCCCCGGGCGGCCCCGACCCCTTCGCCCTGGACCAGCTGGCCACCGACGCCGCCGCCCGCGCCCACGCTCTGCTCGGCACCGGTCGCGACCCGGTGGGTGAACTCACCCTGTGGCAGGACGCGGTACGCCTCGCCGCCGCCCGCCCCGGTTCCGGCCTCACCGCCGGCACCCGAGCTCTCTACGCCTCCCTCGCCGCCGCCACCGACCGCACCCCGGCCGATCTGGCCCGCGCGGTCGCCGCCTGGAGACAGGGCGGGATCGAAGGACTCGCCGTCCTCGAAGAACCCTGGGACCCACCGGCCGGCCGCTTCGACCGCGCGCGGCCCCTCCTCCTCGCCGCCGACCTCCCCGCCTTCCGCCCCTGGCACAATCACCTCACCCATCCCCGCGGCCACATCCAACTCCGCCTCGGCCGCGACGGCCTGTGGTACGCCTACGAGTCCGAACCGGGCCGCGACGACTGGTGGCCCCGCGGCACCCCCGACCTGGACCCGGTAGGCGCCCTCACGGGCCTGGGCACACCGACCGACCTCTGAACCGCCCGAAGCTGACCGCTGTCGCACGTGGCAGGAGCCTCCTCGGGCGAGTTCGACGCGGCGGGTGAGGGCATTGCCTCGACCCCCACGGGCCCCGAGCCGTCTCTCGGACGCCGCATCCCGGCACCGGGTGAAGGCCGTGTGAGAGTGCGGCGGTGATGTTCGGGAGCCACGTGTGAGGAGCGGGGGCCCAGGGTCCGAAACGTAAGAAAAGGCGGTTAGCGTGGGGGCCGTGAGTGAGACGAAGACCCCCGCCCTCCAGTACCGCTTCGACGGCCCGGAAGACGCCCCCGTCCTCATCCTGGGCCCGTCGCTCGGGACCACGTGGCACATGTGGGACCGCCAGGTCCCGGAGCTGGTCAAGCAGTGGCGCATCTTCCGGTTCGACCTGCCGGGGCACGGCGGCGCGCCCGCCTACCCGGCGGGCTCGGTCCGCGATCTCACCGACCGGCTGCTCGCCACGCTCGACCAGTTCGGCATCCAGCGCTTCGGCTACGCGGGCTGCGCGCTGGGCGGCGCGGTCGGCATGGAGCTGGCGCTGCGCCACCCGGAGCGGCTCGCCTCACTCGCGCTGATCGCCGCCTCGCCCCGCTTCGGCACGGCCGACGAGTTCCGCCAGCGCGGGGTGATCGTACGGACGAACGGGCTCGATCCCATCGCCCGCACATCGCCCGAGCGCTGGTTCACCTCCGGCTTCGCCGCCGCCCAGCCCGCGATCACCGAGTGGGCCGTGCAGATGGTGCGCACCACCGACCCGGGCTGCTACATCGCGGCCTGCGAGGCGCTCGCCGCGTTCGACGTGCGGGCCGACCTCGCGAGGGTCGGTGTGCCGACCCTCGTCCTCGTCGGCTCCGACGACCAGGTCACCGGCCCCGCCGAGGCCCGCACCCTGGTCGCGGGCATTCCGGACGCCCGGCTCGCCGTCGTGCCCGGCGCCTCCCACCTGGTGCCGGTCGAGCAGCCCGCGGCCGTCACCGACCTGCTGGTCAGACACTTCTCCACCGCCTGGCAGCCCGCCTTCGACTCGGCCACCGGCCAGACCGCGATCCCCGCGACCCCGCTCCAGGCGGTCCTGACGGCCGCGCCGCCGCAACCGGTGGCGATCGCCGAGATCGCCCCGGCCGCCCCCGCCCCCCAGTCGGGGACCCGTCCCGACCCGTACGACGCCGGCATCAAGGTGCGCCGTGAGGTACTCGGCGACGCGCACGTGGACCGGGCGCTCGCTCAGGCCGACGAGTTCTCCGGTGACTTCCAGGAGTTCATCACCCGCTACGCCTGGGGCGAGATCTGGGACCGGCCCGGCCTCGACCGCCGCTCGCGCAGCTGCGTCACCCTCACCGCGCTGGTCGCGGGCGGACATCTGGACGAGCTCGCCTTCCACACCCGGGCCGCCCTGCGCAACGGCCTCACCCCGTCCGAGATCAAGGAGGTGCTCCTCCAGGCGGCCGTGTACTGCGGTGTCCCGGCGGCCAACAGCGCGTTCAAGGTGGCCCAGCAGGTGATCCGCGAGGAGACCACCCCCACCGAGTGAGCCGGGCGCTTCGCCCAGGGGCAGGATGGACCCATGAAGCTCACGAAGATGTCGCACTCCTGTGTCCGTCTCGAGAAGGACGGACAGACGCTCGTCCTCGACCCCGGGGCCTTCAGCGAGGAGGACGCCGCCCTCGGCGCGGACGCGATCCTCGTCACGCACGAACACCTTGACCACTTCAGCGAGGAGCGGTTGCGGACGGCCCTGGACGCCAACCCGGCCGCGGAGATCTGGACGCTGAAGTCGGTCGCCGAGAAGATCTCGACCGCCTTCCCGGGCCGCGTGCACACCGTCGGCCACGGCGACACCTTCACCGCCGCCGGCTTCGACGTCCAGGTGCACGGCGAACTGCACGCCGTGATCCACCCGGACATCCCGCGCATCACCAACGTCGGCTACCTCGTCGACGGCGGCCGGATCTTCCACCCCGGTGACGCCCTCACCGTCCCCGACCACGCCGTCGAGACGCTGATGCTGCCCGTCATGGCCCCCTGGAGCAAGATCTCCGAGGTCATCGACTACGTCCGTGAGGTCAAGCCGCAGCGCGCCTACGACATCCACGACGCCCTTCTCACGGACCTCGCCCGCCCGGTCTACGACAACCAGATCGGCGCGCTCGGCGGGGCGGAGCACCTGCGGCTGCAGCCGAGGGAGAGCACGGCACTCTGAGTGTCAGTGCCGCCCGGTAGGTTGTTCGGCATGCGCATCGCGACCTGGAACGTCAACTCGATCACCGCCCGCCTCCCGAGGCTGCTGGCCTGGCTGGAGAGCACCGGCACCGATGTGCTGTGCCTCCAGGAGGCCAAGATCGCCGAGGAGCAGTTCCCGTTCGACCAGCTGCGCGAGGCGGGCTACGAGGCGGCGGTGCACGCGACCGGCCGGTGGAACGGCGTGGCGGTGATCTCCCGAGTGGGCCTGGAGGACGTCGTCAAGGGCCTGGCGGGCGACCCGGGCTACGACGGCGCCCCGGAGCCCCGCGCCCTCTCCGCGACCTGCGGCCCGGTCCGCGTCTGGTCGGTCTACGTGCCGAACGGCCGCGAGGTCGACCACCCGCACTACGCCTACAAGCTCCAGTGGTTCGAGGCCCTCAGGGCCGCCGTGGCGGGTGACGCCGCGGGCAGCCGCCCCTTCGCGGTCCTGGGCGACTACAACGTGGCGCCGACGGACGACGACGTCTACGACGTGGCCGCCTTCGAGGGCCTCACCCACGTCACCCCGGCCGAGCGCGCGGCCCTCGCCTCCCTGCGCGAGGCGGGCCTGTCGGACGTGGTCCCGCGGCCACTCAAGTACGACCACCCGTTCACCTACTGGGACTACCGCCAGCTCTGCTTCCCCAAGAACCGCGGCATGCGCATCGACCTGGTGTACGGCAACGAGCCCTTCGCGAAGGCCGTCACCGACGCGTACGTCGACCGTGAGGAGCGCAAGGGCAAGGGCGCGTCCGATCATGCGCCGGTGGTCGTGGACCTGGACGTCTAGCCCTCGCGACAGGGTTCAGAGGACGAAAGACGCATAGAGGCGCCAAGGAGACATCGGCGGCACGTCGACGCGCCATGAGCGGACTCGGTGCGAAGCCGACCGGAAACGACAGCCCGCGCGCCTGTGGTGCATGCGGCCGGGTGAGTGACACGCTGGACGTATGAAGATCCCTTTTCTGGGCGGCCGGAGTGAGAAGCCCGGCACCCGCGACCCCGAGGGCATCGCCGAACTCCTCTCCGAGTGCGAGCTCCTGCGCTCCCACGCGTCCCGTTCGGGTGTCCGACTGGACGACACGGCGGCCTCGTTGGAGGCGCTCGATCAGCTGGTGCCGGGCTGGCGCGACGACGAGGAGATCCTGCTCTGGCTCGGCAACGACGCCGGGCTCTATCTGGGCACGGTCATCGTGCGGACCGTCCCCGGAGCGGCCTGGGATCTGCGCTCGGACGGTCAGCCCGTGATCCGGCTGGAGTCCGGCCGTGAGTTCGACGTCGTGGCCTCCGGACACGAGTGGGCCGCGAGCGGGGTGCCCGAGCTGTCCCAGCTCTACGCGGAGGTCGCCGAGGAGTGAAACCATGGCCGTAAGCGCGGCGTAAATACGGCTTATGACCGAAAAGTGCGTGTCGTTCCTCAAGCGCGATCTTGCCTCGATAAGTTGCGGCAACCACGACACAGCTGAGAAGTGAGTAGGGCTGGGTATGGCCGTCGTCGATCCGTTGATCGAACTGCGTGACGTCAACAAGTATTTCGGGGAGCTGCATGTCCTGCAGGACATCAACCTCACCGTCGGCAAGGGGGAGGTGGTCGTGGTCATCGGCCCTTCGGGGTCGGGCAAGTCCACGCTCTGCAGGACGATCAACCGCCTGGAGACCATCAAGTCCGGTTCCATCACGCTCGACGGGCAGCCGCTGCCCGAGGAGGGCAAGGCCCTCGCGAAGCTCCGCGCCGAGGTCGGCATGGTCTTCCAGTCCTTCAATCTGTTCGCCCACAAGACGGTCCTGCAGAACGTCTCGCTGGCCCAGGTCAAGGTCCGGGGGCGCAAGAAGGAGCAGGCCGACCGCCGCTCCCGCGAACTCCTCGACCGGGTGGGCCTCGCCGACCAGGCCGACAAGTACCCGGCCCAGCTCTCCGGCGGCCAGCAACAGCGCGTGGCCATCGCCCGTGCCCTCGCCATGGAGCCCAAGGCCCTGCTCTTCGACGAGCCCACCTCGGCCCTCGACCCGGAGATGATCAACGAGGTGCTGGAGGTCATGCGCCAACTGGCCCAGGAGGGCATGACCATGGTCGTCGTCACCCACGAGATGGGCTTCGCACGCTCGGCCGCCAACCGTGTGGTGTTCATGGCCGACGGCCGCATCGTCGAGGACCGAGCCCCCGACGACTTCTTCACCAACCCCGACAGCGAGCGCGCCAGGGACTTCCTCTCCAAGATCCTCAAGCACTGAGAGGGGCGCGGCCATGTCCTTGAACCTCGACTACGATGGTCCGCTCATCCCCACGGTGATGGCGACCGAGCCTCCCGGGTCGCTGCTGTCGGGTTGGGGGTCCCCCCACGGCCCTTGAACCGTAGGGGGCAGCAGTCACAGAGCCATACCCGCCCGGCGCCGGCCGGAGATCACTGCTCGCGCAGCGGAATCGACACGTACGACGGGTCGTTCGACGGCGAGGAGAAGGTCAGCTGGGCGCCGGACGGGTTGTGCTCGATGTAGAGCGGGTCGACCGTGTCGACCACCAGGGCCAGCCGGTGCCCTGCCGGGACGTCGTAGGCCGTGGAGAACAGCTCCAGGTCGACGCCGATCGGCTTCCCGGGCGTCTGCCCGTGGAAGGTGTAGGGCGCGTTGGAGACCAGCTTGCCGAGGCCGAGCGGCCCCACGTCGTAGAGGTAGGCGACGAGGGTGCCGCTCTCCTTGGTAGGTGTCACCGTGGTGTGCAACTTCGCGGTGCCGCGCACCTGTTGGGCGGTCCGGTACTTCTCCGACTGCCATACGGCGGCCCAGCGGCGGGGGAGCAGGGGGATCGAGGCGACCGGGGGAACCCGGGCGATCTGGTCGAGGATGCTGGACAGGAAGACGATCCCGCCGTCGGCGCCCGAGTCGACGTTGGTGTGGATCGTGGTCGTGCCCGTGAGGGCGACCTTCTTGCGGGTCGCACCGACCGACTTCCAGTCCGGGTAGCCCTCGTAGCCGCCTGTGGAACGGGACTTGAGCCGGACCGGCTCCTCGCGGTTGATCCCGTTGTCCACGCCCTTGAGGTAGTGGTCGAACCAGCGCTCGGTGTCGGTCCACACGTCGTTGGGCAGACCGAACAGCCCGGTCAGCTCGGCGGTGGCGTGGTCCCCGGGACGGAACTCCAGTCTCTTCGGGCCGGTCAGCTTCTCGTAGAAGTCCGCGTACTGGTTGGGCGGGAAGACCGTGTCGCCCCACGCGTTGGCCATCATGACCGCCGCGCCGTTCTGGTTCAGCTGGTCCACATATGTGGCGGCCGAACGTTTCTTCCCCCAATCGATCATCTCCTGCTCCTTCGACAGGTTCGACGCGTAGAAGTTGTCGAAGATCTGCCGGATTTCGGCGCTCTGGCGGCCGGTGACGAGGCTCGCGCCGTCCAGCAGGGCCCCGGCCTGGACGTGCTGGGTGCGGCCGGAGTAGATCGAGTCGATCAGGTCGGCCCAGCCGCTGAGAGACGCGACCGCCTTGACGCGCTTGTCCTTGGCGGCGGTGAGCAGGCTGATGCCGGCGCCGTAGGAGACGCCCGCCATCCCGATGTGCCGTTCGTCCGCCGGGGTGTTGGCGAGCGCCCAGTCGATGACCTTGGACGCGTCGGCGGTGTCGGGAGGGCCCGCCACCTCTATCTCCCCGCCCGACTGCCAGAAGCCGCGGACGTTGTAACTGACCACGATGTAGCCGGAGTTCGCGAGCTTCTGGGCCTGGGCGAGGTACTCGATCTGCGGCAGGCCCCAGCTCGTGGGCAGGACGAGCAGCGGGTAGCGCCGGGTGCCGTCGGCTCCGGCGGGCGAGATGACGTTCGCCTTGAGGACCGTGCCGCCGTCGCCGGCGATGTCGACGAAGCGGATGGCGTCCGCCGCCTGGGCGGTGGGGGCGAGTCCGAGGGCGCTACCGGCGATCAGAGTCGCGGAGACGGCGCCCACGGTGGTCGTACGCAGGGCCTTGCGAGGGTGTCCCACGGGTCACTCCCTACTCGTGTCACTGCAAAGTGACCAGACGGTAACCTCGACGCTTTACCGGAGGTAACCCGTCGGTAAGTTACGTGGGAGTAACGATTGTTGTGGTGTGAATCAATTCAGGAGGCGCGGTGGGAGTTACGTGGAGCAGCGGGCGCCGGAAGGGGGGTCTTGGCCTCCCGTGTCACGTCCGCGATCAGCTCCACGACGTCCGGCCCGTAGGCCCCGGAGTTGACCACCTTCAGCAGCAGCACGAAGGTGCTGTCGCCGTACTTGCGGGTCAACCGCTCCTGGTTGCGGGCCAGATAGCGGGTCGCCGCCTGGTTGGTGATCGCGGTCTGGCCGCAGAAGAGGAAGACTGGCCGGGCGCCGTTGCTCTGGTCGACGGTGAGCCGGGCGAGGAGCGCGTACTCGGACGTGCCGACCTCCACCCGGTAGCGCTCGGTGCCGACCTGGAAGGCGCCGCGGTCCGGGCTCGGCTCGGCGTCCACGTTCACGCGGACACCGGGCAGCAGGGACGAAAGGTGTGCGGCCATACGGCGGTTCGAGGCCGGTCCGCCCACACAGAACTCGGTGCGCTCGCCGAAGCCCTGTCGTGCCGCGTCGTGCGGAAGGACCTGGGCGTGTGCGTTGCAGTCCTTGATGAGCGCGGCGAGCTCCAGGAGGGCGAACACGTCGTAGCGCATCACCGCGAGGTCCGGGCCGCCCGCGCCGCGGTTCACGACCAGGAGCGACTCGGAGTTGTCCGGCAGCCCGAAGAAGGCCTGCTTGCGGCGGAGCTTCCGCTTCCACAGATATGTCCGGGCGAGCCAGCCGAGCGCGGCGCTGAGGCCGGCCGCCACCACACCCAGGACGATATTGCGCACGTCGTCAGTCATGGGCGCGCATGCTAGCGGGCCGACACCGTTGGTACGTACCGGTGTTCGAAGTGTGGCATTCGCATGACACCTGACCCGAAGAGGGCTGTCGGGGCCCCGGTGATGTGGTTACGCTGCGCGGACGGTCCTGGCCTGGAGGTACGGATGCGTCGCCCTGTCGCACGGAAACTGTCGGTCCTGGCGGTCTCGGCCGCCGTGGTGTCGGTGGGGGCGGCAGCGCCGCCGCAAGCCACCTCGACACCCGAGAAAGTACCCGTCGCCGTCGGCTACGGCGGTGCCGTCTCCAGCGTCGACGCGGACGCGTCCGCCGCGGGCATCGAGGTCCTGAGGAACGGCGGCAACGCGGTCGACGCGGCCGTCGCCACGGCCGCCGCGCTCGGCGTCACCGAGCCGTACTCCTCCGGCATCGGCGGGGGCGGCTACTTCGTCTACTACGACGCCAAGTCCCGTAAGGTCCACACGATCGACGGCCGCGAGACGGCACCACTGACCGCCGACTCCGACCTCTTCCTCGAGAACGGCAAGCCGCTCGCCTTCGCCGACGCCGTCAGCAGCGGACTGAGCGTCGGCACCCCGGGCACGCCGGCCACCTGGGCCACGGCGTTGGACCAGTGGGGCAGCAGATCGCTCGGCAACGTCCTGAAACCCGCCGAGCGGATCGCCCGTCAGGGCTTCGTCGTCGACGACACCTTCCGCTCACAGACCGCGTCCAACGAGACGCGGTTCCGCTACTTCCCGGACACGGCGAAGCTGTTCCTCCCGGGCGGGCAGCTGCCGGTCGTCGGCTCCACCTTCAAGAACCCCGATCTCGCCCGCACCTACGCGGAGTTGGGCCGCAAGGGCGTCGGCGCGATCTACCGCGGCGACCTCGGTGACGACATCGTCGACACGGTGAACAACCCGCCGGTGGATCCGGCGTCAGGGTGGAACGCGCGTCCGGGAGACCTGACCGAGAAGGACCTCGTGGCCTACCGGGCCAAGCTCCAGAAGCCGACCAGCACCTCGTACCGGGGGCTCGGCGTCTACTCCATCGCGCCCTCCTCCTCCGGCGGCACGACGGTCGGTGAGGCCCTCAACATCCTTGAGAACACCGACCTCTCGAAGGCGAGCGAGGTCCAGTACCTGCACCACTACATCGAGGCCAGCCGGATCGCCTTCGCGGACCGGGGGCGCTGGGTCGGCGACCCCGCCTTCGAGGACGTACCGACGAAGGAGCTGCTGTCGCAGCGGTTCGCCGACTCGCGGGCCTGTCTGATCAGGGACGACGCGGTGCTCACGAGCCCGCTGGCGCCGGGGGACCCGCGCGATCCCGCGGCCTGCGCGGACGGGGACACGGCGGCTCCGACGACGTACGAGGGGGAGAACACCACGCATCTGACGGTGGCCGACAAGTGGGGGAACGTCGTCGCCTACACACTGACCATCGAGCAGACCGGTGGCAGCGCGATCACCGTGCCCGGGCGGGGGTTCATTCTCAACAACGAGCTGACGGACTTCTCCTTCGCTCCCGCCAACCCGGCTGTTCACGACCCGAATCTGCCCGGCCCCGGCAAGCGGCCGCGCTCCTCCATCTCGCCGACCATCGTGCTCGACCGGCACAACAAGCCCGTGGTGGCGCTGGGTTCGCCCGGTGGGGCGACCATCATCACGACCGTGCTGCAGGTGCTGACCGAGTTCGTGGATCGTGGACTGCCGCTCGTGGACGCGATCGCCGCGCCGCGGGCGAGTCAGCGCAATGCCGCGCAGACCGAGCTGGAGCCGGCGCTGTACAGCAGTGGGGTGCGCTCTCAGCTGGAGGCGATCGGGCACTCGTTCAAGCTGAACCCGGAGATCGGGGCGGCGACAGGGGTGCAGCGGCTGCCGGGCGGGAAGTGGCTGGCGGCCGCCGAGACCGTTCGCCGGGGCGGCGGATCCGCGCAAGTGGTGTACCCCGCGCCGTAGTTGTCCGTAGGTGCGCGGGCCAGTGGCGCACCTACGGAGTCTCCTCCTTGAACGTCAAGCCGCCTGCCTCCGTGTCCACCGTCACCCGGCCGCCGTCCGCGATCCTGCCGTCCAGGAGCAGGCGGGACAGCCGGTTGTCGACCTCCCGCTGGATCGTGCGGCGCAGCGGGCGGGCGCCGTACTCCGGCTGGTAGCCGCGTTCGGCGAGCCAGTCCACCGCGCTGTCGGTGAAGTCGACCGCGACGCCCTGGGCGTGGAGCAGGCGGCGGGTCCGCTCCAGCAACAGCTTGGTGATCTCGCGCAGTTGATCACCCGTCAGCTGGCGGAAGACGACGATCTCGTCGATGCGGTTCAGGAACTCGGGGCGGAAGTGCTCGCGCAGGGGGCGCAGGATCCGCTCTCGGCGGGCCTCCTCGTCCGAGTCCGCTCCGCCCGGCCCGAAGCCGATGCCCGCGCCCCTGCGGGTGATCGCCTCCGAGCCCAGGTTGCTCGTCATCACGATGACGGTGTTGGTGAAGTCGACCGTGCGGCCCTGGGAGTCGGTCAGCCGTCCGTCGTCGAGGACCTGGAGAAGGATGTTGAACACGTCAGGGTGGGCCTTCTCCACCTCGTCCAGGAGCAGCAGCGAATAGGGGTGCCTGCGGACCACCTCGGTGAGCTGGCCCGCCTCCTCGTGGCCGACGTATCCGGGCGGGGCGCCCACCAGACGGCTGACCGTGTGCCGCTCCTGGTACTCGCTCATGTCCAGCCGGACCATGCGTTCCTCGCTGCCGAACAGGGACTCGGCGAGGGCGCGGGCCAGTTCGGTCTTGCCGACGCCCGTCGGGCCGAGGAAGAGGAAGCTGCCGATCGGGCGGTCCGGGCTCGCGAGGCCCGCGCGGGAGCGCAGCACGGCGTCCGAGACGACCCGTACGGCCTCGTCCTGGCCGATCACCCGCTCGTGCAGGTGCTGCTCCAGGCCGAGCAGCCGGTCCTTCTCCTCCTCGGTGAGGCTGCTGACCGGGATGCCCGTCAGCCGGGACACCACCTGGGCGATGGCCTCCGTGGTGACCTCCAGGTGCTGGCCCTCGTCGGCCTCGTCGTGCCCGGTGGCCTCGCCGATCCGCTGCTTCAACTCCGTGATGCGGTCGCGCAGTTGTGTGGCCTGCTCGTACTGCTCGTCGGCGACCGCCTGGTCCTTGTCCCGGGTCAGCTGCTCGACCTCGCGCTCCAGGGCCCGTACGTCGGTGCCTTTGGTCCGCGCGCGAAGGCGTACCCGTGCCCCCGCCTGGTCGATGAGGTCGATCGCCTTGTCCGGCAGACGGCGGTCGGGGAGATAGCGGTCGGACAGCTCCACGGCGGCCACCAGTGCCTCGTCGGTGTAGCGGACCTGGTGGTGGGCCTCGTAGCGGTCGCGCAGCCCGCGCAGGATCTCGATCGCGTCCGCCGCGGTGGGCTCCGGCACCAGGATCGGCTGGAAGCGGCGGGCCAGGGCCGCGTCCTTCTCGATCCTGCGGAACTCCTCCAGCGTGGTCGCGCCCACGATGTGCAGCTCGCCGCGGGCCAGGGCGGGCTTGAGGATGTTCCCGGCGTCCAGCGAGCCGCCCTCGCCGCCCCCGCCCGCGCCGACGACCGTGTGCAGCTCGTCGATGAAGACGATCAGCCGGTCGGAGTTGTCGCCGATCTCGCCCACGATGTTCGTCAGGCGCTCCTCGAAGTCGCCCCGGTAGCGGGTGCCGGCCACCACCCCGGTCAGGTCGAGGGCGAAGACCCGACGCCCGGTCAGCACGTCGGGCACGTCCCCGTCGACGATCCGCTGGGCCAGGCCCTCCACGATGGCGGTCTTGCCGACGCCCGCGTCGCCGATGAGCACCGGGTTGTTCTTGCCACGCCGGGACAGCACCTCGATGGTCTGCTCGATCTCCTCGTCCCGTCCGATCACCGGGTCGATACGGCCCTGGCGGGCCAGGTCGGTGAGATCGCGGCCGTACTTGTCGAGCGTGGGCGTGCCCGTGCTGCGCGGTGCCTCGCCGCGGGGCTGTCCGGAGTCCGGGGCCGTCTCGGGAGGCAGACCGGTGGAGGCGAACCGGGCCGAGTTCAGGATGTGCCCGGCGGCCGAGTCGGGATTCGCGGCCAGGGCGCTCAGGACGTGCTCCGGGCCGATGTAACCGGCGCCCCGGGCCCGGGCCAGGTCGTGTGCGTCCAGCAGGGCCCGCTTGGCGGCCGGGGTGAGGGACAGCGAGGTGGGTGGAGGGGCCTCTTCCGGCTGGTGCTGGACGGGGCCGGAGCGTTCGTCGATCTCCGAGGCGAGGGAGTCGGGATCGGCACCCGCCCGGCTCAGCAAGGTCCGGGTCGGCTCGGCGGCGAGCGCGGCCCGCAGCAGGTGCTGGGTGTCCAGATCCCGGCTGCCGTGCTCGGCGGCGTACTGGGCGGCGCCCCGCACCAGCTCCCGGGCCGGCTGGCTCAGCAGCTGGCCGATGTTGATCTGCCGGGGGCCGGGACGCGGTCCGCCGAAGAAACGGGCGAGAAACTCTCCGAAGGCGTCATAGCCTTCCGGTCCGCTGAATCCGCTGGTCATGGCGTTCCCATCCGGCATCCCCGCGCGGGCCGGGGATCCCCTCGCTGATCGACGTGACGGGGTCGGGTAACCCGGGTGTCAGCCGGTTACACCTTCGCACGGATGGGGGAGTGGGGCACTTTCAGCGGTCGTCGAGCAACGCGAGCTCGCCGAGGGTCTTGCGGATCTGCGGGCGCCAGTCGACGTGGCCGGCCTCGTGGTGGGCGGCGGTGAAGCGGCGGGCCGGGGGTTTGCTGTCCCAGTCGCGCACATCGGGTGCGGCGCGCCGCACATGGATCAGGGCCCCTACGACGTTCGTCTGGAAGACGACCTCCAGCTGCGCAGGCCGCCCCGGACCGGGCGCGCGGTCGGCAAGGACGAAGGCCTGGTGGAAACCCCGGTGCTGTTCAGTGTTCGGGACGTAGGAATCGACGACGTACGCGGAGTCGCAGTAGTACCCCTCTTCCGCGAAGGCGTCCATGACGGTCTCGTGCAGGGGCAGGGCCGAGATGCGCAGCAGGTCGTTGTCGACGTCGGTGGGGTCATGGTTCCAGTCGCGGTAGAGCTGGCTCTTCACCGAGAGCACGACCCCCAGAGCCTGGCCGCCGAGCTCACTCACCGGTGTCTCCCAGGAGAGCCGTTCCGCGAAGGTCAGTCGCTTCTCCTCGCCCTTGCCCAGGGTGAAGTTCGACGGCCTGGCGGAGCAGGTGTCGAACTCGTAGTCGCGCTCCTCGCCGTCGTAGCCCGTGCAGCGGGCGGAGATGCGCAGGTAGACGGAGTGGAGGGGCATGTCGCGCGACCCGCCCCTGAGGATGACCTCGCCCCGCACGTCCCCGCCCGGATACACCGGCCCCAGGATCTGTGTGTCGACCTCGATCGCCTCGTCCGGATCCCCGATCCCGAACAGCCGCTTGAACCCCACGTACGCCCCTCCCCGAGCCCGCCATGATCAGGGAGGCAGGTTAACTCAGCGGGCCGTCAGGACGCGTGGGCCCGCCTCCGTGATCGCCACGGTGTGCTCGGTGTGTGCCGCCCGCGAACCGTCGTTGGTCTTCAGCGTCCAGCCGTCCGGCGCGGCGTGGTACTCGTCGGTGCCGCCGGCGATGAGCATCGGCTCGATCGCGAGCACCATGCCGTGCCGCAGTGCCAGGCCCCGTCCCGGGCGCCCTTCGTTCGGCACCGGCGGGTCCTCGTGCATACGGCGGCCGATGCCGTGTCCGCCGAAGTCGTCCATGATGCCGTAGCCGCCGTCCCGGCACACCGTGCCGATCGCGTGCGCGATGTCCCCGATGCGGTTGCCCACGACCGCCGCCGCGATCCCGGCGGCCAGCGCCTGCTCCGCGGTCTCGATCAGCCGGACGTCGGCGGGGCGCGGCCTGCCGACCGTGAAACTGATCGCCGAATCACCGGCCCAGCCGCCGAGTTGGGCCCCGCAGTCGATCGAGACGAGGTCGCCGTCGCGCAGCCGGTAGCCGGTGGGGATGCCGTGCACGATCGCGTCGTTCACGGAGGCGCAGATGACTGCGGGGAAGGGGGTGGTGGCGAAGGTGGGGCGATAGCCGAGGAAGGGCGAGGACGCCCCGGCCTCCCGCAGCACCCCATGTGCCACCTCGTCCAGCTCCAACAGGGAAACACCCACGTCAGCGGCTTTTTGTACGGCGGTCAGGGCGCGCCCGACCACCTGTCCCGCCTCGTACATGGCCTCGATCGATGTGTCTGTCTTCAGCTCCACCATGCCAATTACTATACCGGTATTAGAATGGGTGCCATGGTGCGCACTCCTCTCACACCCGAAGAACACGAACGCGGCGAGCGGCTCGGCCGGCTGCTGCGCGAAGCCCGTGGGCCCCGCAGTATGGCGGAGGTCGCGGCGAGTGCCGGGATCTCCCCGGAGACCCTCCGGAAGATCGAGACCGGGCGGGCTCCCACCCCGGCGTTCTTCACGGTGGCCGCGCTTGCCCGGGCCCTCGGGCTGTCCATGGACGAGCTGGCCGGACTGTGCGAGTTGGCGGGCGTGTGACGGAAGTTCGCTCACCGGTCCGGGGCCGCGTCGGGAGGCTCCTGCTGCTCCTTTGCAAACTGGCTGTAGCCCGTTCGTAACACTGCTGGTGTTGCCTTACGGACCGGAGTGCTCCGGTCTAACGGGAGTTGAGCGATGGCAGTGGATCAACTCCCGGGGCGGCTGCGGGAGTTCGTGGCCTACCTGGACGGTTTGCTCGCGCGCCTGGACCAGGGCGGCGGCTGGTGCGCGGTGTTCTGGCAGCGCGACCCGGACGGTATGCAAGCCTGCCTCGACGGTCGAGAAGTGCCGCCCTGGGACGTGGTCGAGTCGCTCCTGCAGGACCTCTCCGCGGAGTACGGCCCCGAGGTGGCCCATGTCGAGGCGGAGCGGGCCCGGCTCCTGCACGCCGCCGCCCAGACCGCCCACGACGCCCGCCCCGGCGGCCGGGACGCCCTCGGCGACCGCTTCGACGTCATGCTCCGCGAACAGCGCTATGCCGCGGAACGGCAGGCCGAACTGGGTCGCATGCTCGCCACCGCCACCACCCAGGAGGAGGCCGACGCCATCCGCCTGGACCTCGCCTGGGCCCGCGACGACCACGAGCGCGCGGTCCGACGCTGCGCCGAACTCCAGTCCCGCATGGCCGAGTTGGACGGCAGGTCGATGGGCGGCCGGGGCCGGGCGATCCGGCGGGGGCAGGTCGCGGACGGTGGAGTGTTCCGGGGGACCCACGGGGACGGTGGCGACGCGTCCGGGGGGAACGGGCATGTGCCCGGCGGCGCCGGGGGCGGCTACGGGGGTGACGTGGCTGGGGTTGCTCGGCGTGGGACGGGCGGCACCGGGGCCGGTGGGCGTGAGTTGGGTGGTTACGGGGGTGACGCCGGTGAGGTCGACGGGCATGGAGCGGGCGGTACCGGGGCCGGTGGGCGTGAGTTGGGTGGTTACGGGGGTGACGCCGGTGAGGTCGACGGGCATGGAGCGGGCGGTACCGGGGGCGTTGGACGTGGGTTGGGTGGTTACGGGGGTGACGCCGGTGAGGTCGGCGGGCATGGGGCGGGTGGTACTGGGGCCGGTGGGCGTGGGCTGGACGGTTACGGGGGCGAAGTCGCTGGGGTTGGCGGGCACATAGCCGGTGACACCGGGGTCAGGGGGCGTGAAGCCGGCCACTACGGGGATGCCGCGACTGGCTTCGGCGGCCACGAGCCCGGCGTCCGCGGAGCCGACGGCCGAGGCGCCGAGTTCCCGAACATGCCCCAGCAGCGCGACACCACGTCGACCGCAGGCACCGAAGCGACCCATGGCGGACACACCGAGCAGTGGCCGGGCTCCACCGAAGCGGCCCGCTCTGGGCACGCTCCGCAGCGGTCGGCTCCTGCCGGTGTGGAGGGTCCGGGGCGCACACCGCGCTGGTCGGGTGGAGCCGAAGCCCTTCGCTCGGGGCACGCTTCGGAGAGGTCGGCTCCTGCCGGGGAGGACGGCGGGGGGCACGCCCCGCGATGGTCTACCCCCGCGGATGTGGACGGTTCGGGACGCACCTCGCAGTGGTCGGATTCTGCTGACGCGGCTCGTCCGGGGCGCACCTCGCAGTGGTCCGATTCCGCCGACGCGGCCCGTGCGGGGCGCACCTCGCAGTGGTCCGACTCTGCCGACGCGGCCCGTCCGGGGCGCACCTCGCAGTGGTCCGACTCCGGCGACGCGGTCCGTCCGGGATACAGCTCGCATTCCGCCGCTCCCGCCGATGGAACTCGCCCCGGCCCGCACCAGCACAGCCAGGCCGACGAGCCCCGCACGACGTACGCCCCGTATCAGCAGGCCCCGCCCGCAGCCGCCCACTCCGACCGCACACCCCAGCCAGACGCCGAGGCTCCGTATCAGCAAGCCCCGCCCGCAACCGCCCGCACACCCCAGCAGGACACCCAGGCCCCGCAACAGCCGACCCCCGCCGCCCAACCGCCGGCGGCCGCCGCTGCCACGAACAAGCGCAAGCGCCGTCGTGGCAGTGCCCGTTTCGCCGGTATGGCCGAGGAGGGCGGCGCCCCCGTCGTCGTACCCCCGGCAGCCGTGCCCGATCTGCCCACCGGGCCCCTGTCGAAGGGGCGCACCCCGCGCGGGGCCCGTTTCGCCGGGGCCGCGGAGGCGGCGGAGGAACGGTCGGAACTGTGGGCCGAGTCGCCGGACGTGGTCGCCCGGAGGGAAACCGCAGACACCATCGCGACGC
The DNA here is from genome assembly GCF_029894425.1 of Streptomyces sp. SAI-127. Classification (NCBI taxonomy): domain Bacteria; kingdom Bacillati; phylum Actinomycetota; class Actinomycetes; order Kitasatosporales; family Streptomycetaceae; genus Streptomyces; species Streptomyces sp. SAI-127. Next base: position 2,353,557 of record NZ_JARXYJ010000001.1, on the reverse strand, counting down.
TGATGCGGCTGCGCGCGGAGGGACGGACCGGTGAGGCGCACGCGCTGCTCGCCGAGGTCGCCCACTGGCCCGCCGACCGTTTTCCGCTGCTCGCCGCCGAGCTGCAGCGCGCCGGGCTCCGCGCCGACTGGGCGACCCTGCTGTGGGAGGCCGCCTCGCTGCCCGCCGACCGGCTGGTGGCGGCGGCCGACGCGCTGGTCGCGGCCGGGCGGAGCGCGGACGGGGAACAGGTGCTCCGGCAGGGCGTCGCGCGCCCCGCCGGTGAGATCGGCGCCGCCGTGCTCGCGCTGGTCGCCGAGGGCCGTCGTCGTGAGGTCTCCGCGCTCCTCGACGCCTACGTCCGGGTCCGCACCCCCGAGGAGGCCGCCCGCAGCGCCGAGCCCGGCCCGCAGACCCTCGTACCGCTCCTGCTGGCCGCCGCGCGTGGTGTCTCGGACGAGCGGCACTGGGACCTGGTCCACGCCCTGCGGGTCGCCGGATTCTCCGCCTGACAGGTTCCCCACAACCCTTTGACCGGCCACGCCGCTCCTCCACTGGAGTGTGAAACGTGATCGACTTCGCGGGTTAACGACGATGGTCTTGGCAAGCCTCTCCAGGAGGCTTACGTTCGTCCCTCTACGGCTACATCTACGGGCGTAGAGGCTCTGACGTCCCGCCGAAGGAGCAGCTCATGGCCAACGTCGTACGTGCCGCTCTGGTCCAGGCCACCTGGACCGGCGACACCGAGTCCATGGTGGCGAAACACGAGGAGCACGCCCGTGAGGCGGCCCGACAGGGCGCGAAGATCATCGGGTTCCAGGAAGTGTTCAACGCCCCCTACTTCTGCCAGGTCCAGGAACCGGAGCACTACCGCTGGGCCGAGCCGGTGCCCGACGGTCCCACCACGAGTCGTATGCAGGCACTCGCCCGCGAGACCGGCATGGTGATCGTCGTGCCGGTGTTCGAGGTCGAGCAGTCCGGCTTCTACTACAACACCGCGGTCGTGATCGACGCCGACGGCAGCGTCCTCGGCAAGTACCGCAAGCACCACATCCCGCAGGTCAAGGGCTTCTGGGAGAAGTACTACTTCAAGCCCGGCAACCTCGGCTGGCCGGTCTTCGACACCGCCGTGGGCAAGGTCGGCGTCTACATCTGCTACGACCGCCACTTCCCGGAGGGCTGGCGGCAGCTGGGCCTGAACGGCGCCCAGCTCGTCTACAACCCGTCCGCCACGCACCGGGGACTCTCCTCCCACCTGTGGCGCCTGGAGCAGCCCGCGGCCGCCGTCGCCAACGAGTACTTCGTCGCCGCGATCAACCGGGTCGGCGTCGAGGAGTACGGCGACAACGACTTCTACGGGACGTCGTACTTCGTCGACCCGCGCGGTCAGTTCGTCGGGGACACCGCGAGCGACAAGGAGGAGGAACTGGTCGTCCGCGACCTGGACTTCGACCTCGTCGACGAAGTGCGCCAGCAGTGGGCGTTCTACCGCGACCGCCGCCCCGACGCCTACGAAGGGCTGGTGCAGCCGTGACCGAGGACCTGCTGGGGCGTCACCGTGCCGTCCTGCCCGACTGGCTCGCCCTCTACTACGAGGACCCGCTGGAGATCACACACGGCGAGGGCCGCTACGTGTGGGACGCCGAGGGCAACAAGTACCTCGACTTCTTCGGCGGCATCCTGACCACGATGACCGCCCACGCCCTGCCCGAGATCACCAAGGCGGTGAGCGAACAGGCCGGGCGGATCATCCACTCGTCGACCCTGTACCTGAACCGGCCGATGGTCGAACTCGCCGAGCGCATCGCCCAGTTGTCCGGCATCCCGGACGCCCGGGTCTTCTTCACCACCTCCGGCACCGAGGCCAACGACACCGCCCTGCTGCTCGCCACCACCTATCGCCGCAGCAACACGATCCTGGCGATGCGCAACAGCTACCACGGCCGCTCCTTCAGCGCGGTCGGCATCACCGGCAACCGCGGCTGGTCACCCACCTCGCTGTCCCCGCTCCAGACGCTGTACGTCCATGGAGGCGTGCGCACCCGCGGCCCTTACGCCTCCCTCGGCGACGACGACTTCATCGCGGCCTGCGTCGACGACCTCAAGGACCTGCTCGGCCACACCCGCCCGCCCGCCGCCCTGATCGCCGAGCCGATCCAGGGTGTCGGCGGCTTCACCTCCCCGCCCGACGGCCTCTACGCGGCCTTCCGCGAGGTGCTCGACGAGCACGGCATCCTGTGGATCGCCGACGAGGTGCAGACCGGCTGGGGCCGCACCGGCGACCACTTCTGGGGCTGGCAGGCGCACGACCGGTCGGGTCCGCCGGACATCCTCACCTTCGCCAAGGGCATCGGCAACGGCATGTCCATCGGCGGGGTGGTGGCCCGCGCCGAGATCATGAACTGCCTGGACTCCAACAGCATTTCGACGTTCGGCGGCACCCAGATCACCATGGCGGCCGGCCTCGCGAACCTGACGTACCTCCTGGAACACGACCTCCAGGGCAACGCCCGGCGCGTCGGCGGAATGCTCATCGAGCGGCTGCGGGCCGTCGCGGCGCAGGTGCCGGGGGTACGGGAGGTGCGCGGGCGTGGGCTCATGCTCGGCGTCGAGCTGGTGAAACCCGGCACGGACGAGGCCGATCCACAGGCCGCGTCCGCCGTGCTGGAGGCGGCCCGCGCCGAGGGACTGCTCCTCGGCAAGGGTGGCGGGCACAACACCAGCGCCCTGCGGATCGCCCCGCCCCTGTCCCTGACCGTCGCGGAGGCCGAAGAGGGCGCCGCGATCCTCGAACACGCTCTGAGGAGCACCATCCAGTAGGCCCACAGCAAGGGAACACCGTCATGAGCACCACCTTGGAGCCCCTGGAGTCCCTGGAGCCCACGCTGTCGGTCCGTCAGGTCCTCATGCTGGAACGGGTCCTCGCCGGGGAGCCCGAGGTGGTGGCCGGCGCCGGCCAGCTCGACCGGGCCGTGCGCTGGGTGCACGTGGCGGAGGCCGCCGACGTCGGAGTGATGCTCAGCGGCGGCGAGATGGTGCTCACCACCGGAGTGCTGCTCGCCGGTGACGACGACAAGCAGGCCGAGTACATCCGGTCCCTGCACCGCGCGGAGGCCGCGGCCGTGGTCCTCGGACTCGGCCGCGCCTTTCCAGCACCGCCGGACGTGATGCGCCGGGCCGCCGAGCGGTGCGGGCTGCCCATGGTCGTCCTCCACCGGCCCTTCCCCTTCGCGGAGTTGACGGAAGAGGTCCAAGCCCGGCTCGTACGGCGGAAGTTCGCCGCCGTCAGCATGTCCGAGGCCGTGCGCACCGCCCTCACCGGACTCATCACCGCGGGCGCCCCGCTCCAGCGGATGCTGGACGAGATCGCCCACCACAGCGGCTGTCCCGTCGTCGTCACCAACCTCGCCCACCGCGTCCTCGCCACCGCGGGGGAGCGCTCCGCGGTGGACGACGTGCTGCGCGACTGGGAACGCATCGCCCGCCAGGCCGGCGGCAGCGAGGGCGACGGCTGGATCCGCGCCGAACTGGGCGGGCGCGGGGAGCGCTGGGGCCAGATCATGCTGTGCGGCTACCGGGGTGACACCGCCACCGGGCGACTTCTCGCCGACCGCGCCGCCGAGGCCCTCGTCCTGCACCGCATGCTGGGCGGCACCTCCGCCCACACCTGGGAGGAGCAGTCCGCGCAGAGCCTGCTGACCGACCTGGTCAGCGGGGTCGTACCGGCGAGGCAGCTGCTGCCCCGCGCGCGGGCGGCCGGACTGCCCGTCAACCGGCGCACCTTCGTGCCGCTCGTCGTGCGGGACGGCGATCCCGCCGAACTCGACCGGGTGCTACGGCTGCTGGGCCTGCCCGGCATCGTCGCCGAGCTCGCCGACGGGGCCACCGCCGTACTGCTGAGCCTGGCCCGGGACCAGGACGCCACGGTGCTCACGGCGAACTTCGCGGCCCGGTTGTCGGGGACGGTCGTGGCGGCAGCGGATCCGAGGACCGCCTGGGACGACGTTCCCGGCGGTATGCGTGAGGCCCGGCATGTCGCGGACGCCGTCGCCTCGGGGGCACTCGACCTCCCGGCCGTCGTCCGCCTCAAGGACGTCCATCTGCGGGGCCTGGTCAGGCTGTTGCGCGACGACCCGCACGTCCAGTCCTTCGCCGAGCGGGAGCTGGACGGGCTGCTGTGCGGGGCGGGAGACGATCTGCTCGCGGTGCTGCGCACCTATCTCGCCACCGGCCGCAACAAGTCCCGCACCGCCCAGCTCCACCACGTCTCCCGCCCCGCGCTCTACCGGCGGCTGGAAGCGATACAGGGCCGCCTCGGGGTCGACCTCGACGACTTCGAACAGGCGGCCTCGGTGCACATCGCGCTTCTCGCACACGACGCGCAACAGAGCTGAAACATGCCACGACCTGGGAAAACGGCGGTGAAACATGGGCTCACGACAGGGTGACAACGTGGCACGCCCAAGGCCCGCAGACGTGACACCGTGCAACTCAAAGCACGTTTTCGGACTTCCTAGTCTTCTGGGGCGGGCACCGGAAGTTTCGTCTGCCCCACGACGCCCGGCACGCACTCTCGCCGCACCGCGCACAAGCCCACGTACAACCAGTACGACGGCTTGTGCGCGGCACGCCGAGAGCACGCACCGGACGCCGCAGGGCCCGCCCTTCGGGCGGACGACGCAACTTCCGGCGCCCGCCCCAGCACACCGAGTGACCGGAGGTCCCGATGAGCAGAGTGATTCGTGCCGCCCTCTTCCAGACCGCGTGGACGGGCGACAAGGAGTCGATGATCCAGGTACACGAGCAGGCGGCCCGGGACGCGGCCGCGCAGGGTGCTCAGGTGCTGTGCTTCCAGGAGCTGTTCTACGGGCCGTACTTCTGCCAGGTCCAGGACAAGGCGTTCTACGAGTACGCCGAGCAGATTCCGGACGGCCCGATCGTCAAGCGGTTCCAGGCGCTGGCCAAGGAACTGGGCATCGTCCTCATCCTGCCGATGTACGAGGAGGAGCAGCCCGGCGTCCTCTACAACACCGCCGCCGTGATCGATGCGGACGGCTCGTACCTCGGCAAGTACCGCAAGCACCACATCCCCCAAGTGCCGGGATTCTGGGAGAAGTTCTACTTCCGACCCGGCAACCTCGGCTGGCCGGTCTTCGACACCAAGGTCGGGAGGATCGGTGTGTACATCTGCTACGACCGCCACTTCCCGGAGGGCTGGCGGGCGTTGGGCCTGGCCGGTGCCGAGATCGTCTTCAACCCGTCGGCCACCTCGCGCGGTCTGTCCGCCTATCTGTGGCAGCTGGAGCAGCCGGCCGCGGCCGTCGCCAACGAGTACTTCATCGGCGCCATCAACCGGGTGGGCGTCGAGGAGCTGGGCGACAACGACTTCTACGGGACGACGTACTTCGTCGACCCGGAGGCCCAGTTCGTCGGCGAGGTGGCGAGCGACAAGGAGACCGAACTGGTCGTCCGGGACCTGGACATGGCCAAGCTGCGGGAAGTCCGCGACCGCTGGCAGTTCTACCGCGACCGCCGTCCGGACGCGTACCCCCCGCTGACCGCACCCTGACCGAACCGTCCACTCTGGCAGGAGAGGGAACATGAGCAGCCGTACCGTCATCCGCGGTGGCCTCGTCATCACCGCGTCCGACGAGATCCACGCCGACGTGCTGATCGAGGACGGCCGCATCGCCGCCCTCGCCGCCTCGGGCACCTCGGCAGCCGAGTCATTCACGGCCGACCGGACCATCGACGCCACCGGGAAGTACGTCATCCCCGGTGGCGTCGACGCCCACACCCACATGGAGCTGCCGTTCGGCGGCACCTTCGCCTCCGACACCTTCGAGACCGGCACCCGGGCCGCCGCCTGGGGCGGCACGACCACGATCGTCGACTTCGCGGTGCAGAGCGTCGGCCACTCACTGCGCGAGGGCCTGGACGCCTGGCACGCCAAGGCCGAGGGCAACTGCGCCATCGACTACGGCTTCCACATGATCGTCTCCGATGTGAACCAGGAGACACTCAAGGAGATGGACCTGCTGGTGGGGGAGGGGGTCACCTCCTTCAAGCAGTTCATGGCCTACCCCGGCGTCTTCTACTCCGACGACGGCCAGATCCTGCGCGCCATGCAGCGCTCCGCCGAGAACGGCGGCCTGATCATGATGCACGCCGAGAACGGCATCGCGATCGACGTGCTGGTCGAGCAGGCGCTGGCGCGCGGCGAGACCGACCCCCGCTATCACGGCGAGGTACGCAAGGCCCTCCTCGAGGCCGAGGCCACCCACCGCGCCATCAAGCTCGCGCAGGTCGCCGGCGCGCCCCTCTACGTCGTGCACGTCTCGGCCATGGAGGCAGTGGCCGAGCTGGCACGCGCGCGTGACGAGGGGCTCAACGTCTTCGGCGAGACCTGCCCGCAGTACCTGTTCCTGTCGACGGACAACCTCGCGGAGCCGGACTTCGAGGGCTCGAAGTACGTGTGCTCAACTCCCTTGCGGCCGAAGGAACACCAGGCCAAGCTCTGGCAGGGGTTGCGCACCAACGACCTCCAGGTCGTCTCCACCGACCACTGCCCCTTCTGCTTCGTGGGCCAGAAGGAGCTCGGCCGCGGCGACTTCTCGAAGATCCCCAACGGCCTCCCCGGCGTCGAGAACCGCATGGACCTGCTCCACCAGGGTGTCGTCGACGGACACATCTCGCGCCGCCGCTGGATCGAGATCGCCTGCGCCACCCCGGCCCGGATGTTCGGCATGTACCCGAAGAAGGGGACCATCGCCCCGGGCGCCGACGCCGACGTCGTCATCTACGACCCGCACGCCGAGCAGATCGTCTCCGCCGAGACCCACCACATGAACGTCGACTACTCGGCGTACGAAGGAAAGCGCCTCACGGGCCGCGTCGAGACGGTCCTCTCGCGCGGCGAACTCGTCATCACCGAGCGGGAGTACACCGGGCGCGCCGGACACGGCACGTACACCCCCCGCTCCACCTGTCAGTACCTCAACTAGGAGTGGTGCATGGACTTCGGACTCGTCCTGCAGACGGATCCGCCCGCCTCGAAGGTCATCAGCCTGATGAAGCGGGCCGAACGCAACGGCTTCACCTACGGGTGGACCTTCGACTCCGCCGTGCTCTGGCAGGAGCCGTTCGTGATCTACAGTCAGATCCTTTCGAACACGTCGAAGTTGAAGGTCGGCCCGATGGTCACCAACCCGGGCACCCGCACCTGGGAGGTGACCGCCTCCACCTTCGCCACCCTCAACGACATGTTCGGCAACCGCACGGTCTGCGGCATCGGCCGCGGCGACTCCGCGATGCGCGTCGCGGGCCGCAAGCCCAACACGCTGGCCCGCATCAGCGAGGCCATGAAGGTCATCCGGGCGCTCGGCCGGGGCGACGAGGCCGACCTCGGCGGCACGGTCATCAGGTTCCCGTGGATCAAGCCGGGAGCCGAACTTCCCGTATGGATGGCCGCGTACGGTCCCAAGGCGCTGAAGATGACCGGCGAGGAGGCCGACGGGTTCATCCTCCAGCTGTCCGACCTGTACCTGACCGAGTACATGGTGAAGGCGGTCAAGGACGCGGCCGTCGCCGCCGGACGCTCGGCTGACGAGGTCAAGATCTGCGTGGCCGCCCCCGCCTACGTCACCGAGAACGACTCGCCCGAGGCGCTCGCCCACGCGCGCGAGCAGTGCCGCTGGTTCGGCGGGATGGTCGGCAACCACGTCGCCGACCTGGTCTCCAAGTACGGCGAGCACTCGGCCGCCGTACCCGAGGAGCTGACGGATTACATCAAAGCGCGTGAGGGGTACGACTACTCGCACCACGGGCGGGCCGACAACCCGGACACCGCGTTCGTGCCCGACGAGATCGTCGACCGGTTCTGCATCATCGGACCGGTCGAGAAGCACATCCAGAAGCTGAACGCGCTGCGCGAGCTGGGCGTCGACCAGTTCGCCGTCTACGACATGCACGACGCCCAGGAAGCCACCATCGACGCGTACGGCTCGAAGGTCATCCCCGCCCTCAACGCCTGACGTCCGACCCGCTCCCCGACCCCCCACACCTTGTTCCCCCCTCTCCTCCCGCCGTCCCGGGGCGGAGAGGGGCCCAAGGCCCCCGCACGGCCTATCCCGTCCCGTCCTGATCGATTGGCCTGCCCATGACCGAAACAGTCCCCACGGGGTCGCCGATATCGCAGTCCGCCGGTGGCCGCGTCGAGCTCGCCCCCGAGGCCTTCCCCGCCGACAGCCCCTTCGCCAACGAGGACCTGCGTCCCGTACCGGTCTCCGAGCGCAAGTGGACGACGTACAACTTCGCGGCCCTGTGGATCTCCATGGCGCACTGCATCCCCAGCTGGACCCTGGCCTCCGGCCTGGTCGCCCTCGGCATGGACTGGAAGCAGGCCGTGTTCACCATCGCCCTGGCCAACATCATCGTGCTGCTGCCGATGCTGGCCACCGGGCACGCCGGACCCAAGTACGGCATCCCCTTCCCGGTCCTCGCCCGCGCCTCCTTCGGGCTGCGCGGCGCCAACATCCCGGCCCTGATCCGGGCGGCCGTGGCCTGCGGCTGGTTCGGCATCCAGACCTGGATCGGCGGCAGCGGCATCTTCGCGCTGGGCTCCAAGCTCACCGGCGGCCACTGGGAGAACGCGGGCAAGATCGCGGGCAACCCCTGGCCCCTGTGGCTCTGCTTCCTGCTGTTCTGGGCACTCCAGATAGCGATCATCTACCGCGGCATGGACTTCCTGCGCCACTTCGAGAACTGGGCCGCGCCCTTCGTGATCGCCGGCGCGATCGTGCTGCTCATCTGGATCGCCGTCAAGGCGGACGGCTTCGGAGCGCTGCTCGACCAGCCGTCGAAGCTGGGCTGGGGCCCCGACTTCTGGCCGGTCTTCTTCCCGTCCCTCATGGGAATGATCGGCTTTTGGGCGACTCTGTCCCTGAACATTCCCGACTTCACTCGCTTCGGTGCCAGTCAGAAGGCGCAGACCTGGGGCCAGTCCCTGGGACTGCCGACCACGATGACCCTCTTCGCGGTCCTCGCCGTGCTGGTCACCTCCGGCTCCGAGGTCGTCTACGGCGAGGCCATCTGGGACCCGGTCGCGCTGGCGGCCAAGGCGGACAACGCCTTCGGGCTGCTCTTCGCGCTGATCGTCGTGCTGGTCGCCACCATCTCCGTGAACATCGCGGCGAACGTGGTCTCACCGGCGTACGACCTGTCCAACCTGGCCCCGAAGTTCATCAACTTCCGCACCGGCGCGCTGATCACGGGTGTCGTGGGCATCCTGATCTTCCCGTGGAAGCTGATCTCCACGCCGGAGTTCTACATCTTCACCTGGCTCGGCGTGGTCGGCGGTCTGCTCGGCACGGTCGCGGGCATCCTCATCGCCGACTACTGGATCGTCCGGCGCACGGTCCTGCACCTCGCGGACCTCTACACGCCCGGCGGCCGCTACTGGTACACCAACGGCTGGAACTGGCGGGCGATCGTCGCCTTCGTGGTGGGCGGTCTGCTCGCGGTCGGCGGCTCGTACTCGGGGGTGGGCGCGGACGGCAAGAAGACGGGTCCGTTCCCGACCGACGGTCTGATCCCGTTCCTCAAGCCACTGGCCGACTACGGCTGGGCAGTGGGTCTGAGCGCGTCCCTGCTGCTGTACATCGCGCTGATGCTGCCGAAGGGCAGGGAGCAGGAGGGGATCGCGGCCTGACGGTTCGCGTTGGAGGGCGGTCGGTTCAGACCTTCTGGCCGCTCTCCAGTGCCGCCACCGCCTCCTTGGCGGCCTTGATGGCGCCCTTGTTGATCTCGTCCGTGCTGGGCGCCTTCTTCGACTCGAAGTCGCTGCCGTTGTACGTCACGGTCACCAGCGCGTTGGACGCCTGGATGATGACCACGCCCTCACGGGTCTGCTGCTTGTCCTCGGTGGTGAGGTTCACCACCGAGTAGCCGGCGTCGCCGACACCGGGCACGCTGCCGCCGCCGCTCTTCTCGGCGGTGTTCTCCTTGTACGACTTGGCGGCCGCCTCGTCGGACTCCGTGATCTCGAAGGAGACGTCGAGCCAGCGGTAGTCGTACCCCTTGAGTGCGTTCCAGGAGCAGGTGCGACGCAGGGACGTGTCCGTGGAGGGGATCTCCTTGCCGGCCGTCTTGGCGCCCGGCACGAGCGACTTGATGGTGGCCGTTCCGATGCTGCCGCAGGGTGCGGGGGCGGAGGCGTACTGCTTCGTGGCCGCTGCCGTGGACGCGCCCGAGGGGGACTCGCCGGCGGACTTCGGCGCCGACTCCTTCTCGGCGGCCGGCGTCGTGGCCGGGCCTGACGTCAGCGCCCAGCCCGCCGCGGCGAGCACGACGACGGGCGAGATCCGCGCGGTGAGGGCAAGCGGCAGGGAAAGAGTTCGCACGGCGCACATTTCGTGGGGGACGGACGGTGCGGACGGGTCCGCACTGCGGACGGGACGCCAGTTTCACACGTCTCCCTGTGGGGTGGAAGCGTGAACTCGCTCCGTACCGATGCCGTCACAGTGCCCTGCCGTCGATGCGTCATGTGTCCGCTTATGTCCGTGCGATGGGCCGGTAGAGGGCCGATTCGACGCGGTCCACGGCCAGGAACGCCCCGTAGGCCACGAGGTGCACCAGAAGCTCGTCGGTGTGCTCCGGCCGCCGCCAGGCCGCCACGTCCTCGTCGGTGATCCGGTACGGCGCGAGCGCGGCCAGCAGCACCAGACGCGCGCCGGGACACTCCCGCCGGTCCGGGAAGCCGCTCAGGTCGAGCGGCGGATGCGACCCGTCCCAGTCCAGCAGGGTCTCCTCCACGAGGTCCTGCTCCTCGACACCGAGGAGGCGGGCGCCCGCCATGGCCGCCCGGAGCAGCGCCGCGTACGCGAGCCCGACGGGCGTACCGTCCGCCCACGCGGGGGCCTCACCGGGGTCGGGCAGGTCGAGCAGCGCGAGGGACGCGCCGGGCCGGGCGGGTCGGCGCACGGTCCGGGCGAGCGTGCGGCCCGCGAGGCTGCGGACGGCCCGGAAGCGCTGGGCGTTGCCCGGCAGCAGGTTCTCGGTGAGCAGGGCGGACACGATCCGGTTGATGAAGTGGAAGGCGAACGCCGTGCCGAGGTAGCCCGGAGCGTGCTCGCGCGGGAACGGGTACGGGCCGGCGCCGAGGCCGCCCGGCACGCGCGTGTGCCTGCCCCACTCCAGCACGCGCGCGTGCTCCTCGTTCTCCGGCCGCTCTCCCCGGACGATGCGTTCGGCGAGCGCGTGGTCGCCGGTGGCGTGCAGCAGCATGGTGTGCGCGTCCACGCAGAACGGGCACCGGTTGGCCAGCGAGACGCCGAGCGCCGCCAGCTCCTTGCCGGTGCGGCTGCCGGGGCCCGCGATCAGCGACTCGCGCATCAGCGCCCATGTCGGGGCGAGAAGCTCCGGCGCGGAGGAGAGGACCACGAAGGTGACGGGTTCGTCGATGCCGAAGTCGCGGGACAGCTGCTCGTAGACCTCGGCGACACGGCCGGTGGCGGCCTTGGGCGGCAGGGGCCGGGTGTAACGGAAGGGTGTGGACATGGACAGCAGCGTGCGCCCCGACCGCGGCCCTGGTCGTCGTACGGCCGAAGGGAGTTGGCGCTGCATCCGTGAGCGCGGGCCAGGCAGGCGACTACTACGGGGGGAGTAGCGGGGGAGTTGTCCACAGGGCTGACGCCGGTGACGGTGCGGCGGTCTAGCGTGTGGGCATGAGCGGGCATTCGGTCGACTCGGCCGCCTCCAACCGACTCGCCGATCTGGCCCTCGTGGTCGTGGTCGGCGGACTTGTCGTGGTCGCGGCGGCTCTGGACGCGGACACGACCGCCCCCGACTACGCGCTCCTCGTGGTGAGTTCGGCCGCTCTCGCGTTCTACCGGGCGGTGCCGCTGGTGGTGCTGGCCGTGGCCACGGTGAGCGGGGCGGCCTACGTCCTGCACGCCCACCCGGGATCACTCGGCGCACTGTCCGTCTTCGCCGCCGTGCACCTGGCGTCCCAGCTGGGGCACCGGGGCTGGGCGGCCGCGGCGAGCGGGGTCTTCCTCGCGGCGTACGCGATCACGGGCCCGACGATCCAGGAGGCGGTCGAGAAGACCGGGCTGCTCGCGGGCTGGTTCGTGTGTGCGGTGGTGACGGGCCTCGCCGGTCGCAACTGGCAGGCGTATCTGCGCCAGACCGAGCAGCGCGCGCTGGAGGCCGAGCGGACCCGCGAGGAGGCCGCCCTGCGCCGCGCCGGGGAGGAACGGCTGCGGATAGCCCGGGAGCTGCACGACTCCCTCACCCACAGCATCTCCATCGTCAAGCTCCAGGCGGGCGTGGCCGTCCATCTGGCCCGTAAGCGGGGCGAGGAGGTGCCGCCCGCCCTGCTCGCCATCCAGGAGGCGGGCGGCGAGGCGATGCGCGAGCTGCGCGCCACCCTGGAAGTCCTGCGCACCGACGAGCCGACCGGCACCCCGGCGCTGCTCGTGGAGCGGGCACGGGCGGCGGGTCTCGCCGTCGAGCTGAGCGTGACGGGCGAGGAATGCGCCCTGCCCGCTCCGCTCGACCGGGCCGTGTACCGGATCGTCCAGGAGTCCCTGACGAACGCGGCCCGGCACGCGGGACCGGCCAAAGTACGGGTCGAACTGGCCTACCGCAAGGACGACGTGACGATCCGAGTGGACGACGACGGGGCCGCGGACCCGGACCGGCCGCCGCAGCCCGGCCACGGCCTCACGGGCATGCGCGAACGTGTCAAGGCCCTGGGCGGCACGCTGCACACCGGCCCGCGCGCGGAGGGCGGATTCTCGGTGCGGGCGGAGCTGCCTTTGGGGGCGGGGGAGACGGTGTGATCGGGGCGGGGGGACCTGAGGACGGGGGCAGCTCTAGGGCGTGCGGCGGGTTGGTTGCGAGGGTGGGGGGGGGTGGTTTGGCGGGGGCGTGTGTGGGCCGCCGCTGTGTGTGGGGGGCAGCTTCGCGGTGTGGGGGGTCGGCTGCGAGGGCGCGGAGCGGGTTCGCGGTGGGGCGTGCATGGAGTGCGGCGGTCAGGGACGGCTTCCCGGCGTGCGGGGTATCGCTCTCGAGGGTGCGGGGCGGGTTTCTGGTGGGGCGTGCATGGGGTGCGATGGTGGTGGTGGGGGGCTTCGCGGTGTGGGGGGTCGGCTGCGAGGGCGCGGGGCGGGTTCACGGGGCGCCGGATCGGCTGCCGCGGTGGGGGACGGCCTCGCGGTGGGCGCTGTGCCGGTCTCGGGGGACGGCGTGAGTGAGGCGGGGGACGGCTGCTCTGGGTGCGTGGAGGTGTGCGGGTGATCAGGGTGGCGCTCGTCGACGACCAGGCTTTGATGCGGGCCGGGTTCCGGGCCCTGCTCGACGCCGAGGACGGGATCGAGGTGGTCGGGGAGGCGGCGGACGGGGAGCGGGGCGTGGAGCTGGTGCGCGCGCAGGTGCCCGACATCGCGCTGATCGACGTACAGATGCCGGTGATGACGGGAATCGAGGCGACCCGGCGGATCGCCGCCGATCCGGAGCTGGCGGGGGTCCGCGTGGTGATCCTCACCAACTACGGTCTCGACGAGTACGTCTTCGAGGCACTGCGGGCGGGCGCGAGCGGCTTTCTGCTCAAGGATACCGAACCGGCCGACCTGCTCCAGGCCATCGAGGTGGTGGCCCGGGGCGAGGCCCTGCTGTCCCCCGCGGTCACCCGCACCCTGATCGGCGAGTTCGTCTCCCGCCCACCCGACCGGTCCACCGCCCCCGGCCTGGAGTGCCTCACCCGCCGCGAACGCGAGGTGACCGCCCTGGCCGCCCGAGGCCTGACCAACGAGGAGATCGCCGAGCACATGGTGATCAGCCCCCTCACGGCCAAGACGCACATCAGCCGGGCGATGACGAAACTGGGTGCCCGCGACCGCGCCCAACTGGTCGTGTTCGCCTATGAGTCGGGGCTGGTGACGGCACGCGGCTCCTGATATTCCGTTGCCCGCCACGGCCTGCGATCAGCACTCTGAGGCGATCACCGAGACGCCACCGGGAATGCGCGAAGAGATCCTCGCCTACTACGCCCGGGGCGAGGAGGACGCCCGCCTCAGACCGGGCGGCGCCCCGGCCGGACGGCTGGAGTTCTGGCGTACGCAGGACGCGCTGCGACGGCTGCTGCCGCCCGCGCCCGCGCGCGTGCTGGACGTTCGGCGGCGGCAGCGGGGTGCACGCGGAATGGCTCGCACGGGACGGGAACGCGGTCGAACTCGTCGACCCCGTGCCGCTCCACGTCGAACAGGCCTCGCGGCTGCCGGGGGTGGCCGCTCGACTCGGCGACGCGCGTGACCTGCCGGCGTCCGACTCCTCGTACGACGTGGTGCTCCTGCTCGGCCCCTTGTACCACCTGCCCGAACGGGCCGACCGAGTAAGGGCGTTGGCCGAGGCGGGCCGGGTGGTCCGGCCGAGCGGTCCGGTGGTCGCGGCCACCATCAACCGGTACGCGCAACTGCACGACCTGCTGCGCGAGGAGCGCTACTTCACCCCCGAGCATCGCGAACGCACCGATCGCGTCCTCGTGGACGGCCGCCATCCCTACCGTGACGAGGGCTTCTTCACGGTCGCCCACTTCGCCCAACCGGACGAGGTGACCGCGCAGTTCACGGACGCGCGGCTGGCCGTCGAGGGGCAGTACGGCGTCGAGGGCGTGGCCTGGCTGATGGGCGGCGTCGAGGACTGGCTGGACGATCCCGCCCGGCGCGAGACCGTGCCGGCAGCGTGCCGGCACATCGAGTCGGAGCCGACGCCGCTGGGGGCGAGCGGGCATCTGCTCACGGTGGGCAGACGGCCGTCCGAGTGACAGCGCGGCCGTCTGCCCGGCGGTGACTACGCGGCCGTACCGCCCGAGTAGTCACTGTTGAACGTCGCCTCGACCGTGGTGGCCACGGACTGTGCCACCCCGGTGCCGGTGAGGACGATGCCCAACTCGCGGTTGTTGGAGAGAGAGTTGCTGCTGATGTTCATGGAGCCGGCCTCCACCTCCTGGGTGCCGAGGCCGTAGTCGGCGACCATGGCCTTGGCGTGGATGTAGAAGCCGTCGGGGTCGGAGTACCCGACGACGGTCCCGCCTGCCGCCTTGATCTCGGAGACCTCGCTCGCGTAGTCGCCCGGGGTCTCCAGCACCACCCGTACCTTCACCCCCGCCTTCGCGCGCGCCGCGATGGCGTCGACCACCGTGCTGTCGCTGAACTCCAGTTCCTCGACGTCGAGCGTCTTGGTGGCGGCGTTGACGACGGACAGCAGACGGCTGCGGGAATCGGTGGGGGACCAGAGCAGGTGGTCGCCGTCGGTGGGGGTGACCGAGGTGCCCGCGTAGTCCGCGGCGAAGACCTTCTCGATCGCGGCGACATCGCGGGTGTCGTCGGTGAACACGCCGTAGTCACGGCCGGTGGCGTAGTACTGGGAGGTGAGATTGCCCGTGAGGACCAGCGACTTGGTGGCGTCCACGGTGATCGTCTTCTGGTGCGTGTAGACGAAGCTCGACGGCGACCACACCACGCCCACGCCCGCGTTCGTCAGCGCCGTGTAGGCCGAGCTGTTGGCGCTCTGGTGCGCACGGTCCAGGACGACCCGCACGGTGACGCCCTTGTTCTTGAGGGCTATCAGGTCGTTGACGGCCGTGGTGTCCTCGAGCTCGTACATGGTCATGTCGAGGGAGGTGGTCGCCGAGTTGACGAAGTCGTAGATCGTGGGCTGACCGCCGCTCTGCGAGAAGGCGAAGGCGGTGTAGCTCGCGGCACTGGCGGGGACGGAGGCGGCGAACACGGCGGCACCGGCGGCGACAGCGACACCGGTACGGGTGAGGACCTTCCACAACATGCGTGACTCCTGGTCGAGTTGGTGCCCGCGTGGGGGTCGCGGGCATCCGCATGGCACCACGCGCGTAGAACGGGCGGGAAGAGGCGTCCGGTGAACTCGGCGTTACCGGCGGTCCATGCGGCCGGGCAAAAGGGACTCCGGGCAGGTGAGGGGTGGTTCATGGGCTCCTCGTGCGATCGCAAAGTCTTCGTAGTCCGGCCGTGCGGAGTGACATGCGGCTGCGAGACCCAAGACGCTCACCTCCCGTGGTGCCGACCTGCGAAGGGTGATCGATAGCCTGTCGGGGAGAGGTCCGGCCGATGCGCGGAAAGTGCGAGGTGAAAGGCGTGTTCACCACCCGTCCCACTCTTCAAGGCACCTTCGGCATGGTGTCCTCCACCCACTGGCTGGCTTCGCAGTCGGCGATGGCGGTGCTGGAGGACGGCGGCAACGCGTACGACGCGGCGGTGGCCGGGGCCTTCGTGCTGCACGTCGTCGAGCCGCACCTCAACGGCCCCGCCGGTGAGGTGCCGATCCTGCTCGCGCCCGCCGGTGGGGAGGTGCGGGTGCTGTGCGGGCAGGGCGTCGCGCCCGCCGGGGCGACCGTGGCCCACTACAAGGGGCTCGGCCTGGATCTCGTTCCCGGCACCGGCCCCCTCGCCGCCGCCGTACCGGGCGCCTTCGACGCCTGGATGCTGCTCCTGCGCGACCACGGCACCAAGTCCCTCGCCGACGTCCTCAAGTACGCCATCGGGTACGCCGAGGACGGGCACGCGCCCGTGGAGAACGTCGGCGCGACCGTCGAGAGCGTGCGGGAGCTGTTCGAGACGGAGTGGACCTCGTCCGCGGAGGTGTACCTGCCGGGCGGCAAGGCCCCGCGGCCCGGCGAGTTGTTCCGCAACCCCGCCCTGGCCGCCACCTGGAAGCGGCTCATCGGCGAGGTGGCAGGGGCGGGCGACCGGGCCGCGCAGATCGACGCGGCGCGCGAGGTGTGGCGTACCGGATTCATCGCCGAGGCGCTCGTACGGCAGGCGCGGCGACCCACCATGGACACCAGCGGCTCGCGGCACACCGGCACGCTCACGGCCGCCGATCTCGCCGGTTGGTCCGCGACCTACGAGGCGCCGGCGACGTACGACTGGAACGGCTGGACCCTGTGCAAGGCCGGCCCCTGGAGCCAGGGTCCCGTCCTGCTCCAGCAGCTCGCGCTGTTGCCACCCGAGCTGCCGCGGTACGGGTCCGTCGAGTACGTCCATCTGCTGGTCGAGGGCTGCAAGCTGGCGATGGCCGACCGGGAGGCCTGGTACGGGGACGCGGCCGAGGTGCCGCTCGGTGAGCTGCTGTCGGCGCAGTACAACGCGGGACGGCGTGAGCTCATCGGCGACAAGGCCTCCCACGAGCTCCGGCCGGGCAGTCCCGGTGGGCGTGTTCCCCGGCTGAGCGCGCACGCGCGCGTGGTCGTCACCGACGAGCCCGGCTTCAGCCCGATGGGCGTGGGAGAGCCGACGGTCGCGAAGAACCCCACGTCGCCCGTGCCGGGGGAGCCCGAGGTCGGCCCCGACGGCACGACCCGGGGCGACACCTGCCACCTCGACGTCGTCGACCGCTGGGGCAACATGGTGGCCGCCACGCCCAGCGGGGGATGGCTCCAGTCCAACCCCGTCGTCCCCGAGCTGGGCTTCCCCCTGGGGACCCGGCTTCAGATGACCTGGCTGGAGGAGGGCCTGCCCAACTCCCTCACTCCCGGCCGCCGCCCCCGCACCACGCTCACCCCCTCGATCGCCCTGCGCGACGGGGTGCCGGTGCTGGCCTTCGGCACGCCCGGCGGAGACCAGCAGGACCAGTGGCAGCTCCACTTCTTCCTGGCCCTCGCCCTGCGCTCCCCGGTCCGCGGCGGCCTCGACCTCCAAGGCGCGATCGACGCCCCGAACTGGCACAACGACAGCTTCCCGGGGTCGTTCTATCCGCGGGGGATGCGGCCGGGAAGCGTCACGGTGGAGGAGCGGACGGATCCCGGGGTGGTCGAAGGGCTACGGCGGCGGGGGCACGACGTGACGGTGGGGGAGCCGTGGTCGGAGGGACGGTTGTGCGCGGTGGCGCGGGACCCGGAGACGGGGGTGCTGTCGGCGGGGGCCAATCCGCGGGGGATGCAGGGGTATGCGGTGGGGCGGTGACGCAGTTGTGCGGGGGTGTCGGCCGGGCCGAGTGGGTGACCAGGATCCCGATGGCGTAATTTGCCCCGATATGGCCGCCGTTGCCTTCGGATCCCGGTGTTCACGGCGATTCCACTCACCCTCCATCGGGCGGGTAGGGATTGTCAGCCCCGCGTGCTCTCATGGAGTCATGATCGAAGACACGGAAACCATCGACGAGTTTCTCGACCGGCACGCGGACGACGTGGAAGAGGCGGTGCGCAAGGCCGCCGCAGCGGAGGTCATGCCGCGCTTCCGGCGGCTCGCCGCGCACGAGGTCGACCAGAAGGCCGGCCCGCACGACCTGGTGACGGACGCCGACCGGCTGGCCGAGCGGTATCTCACCGAGACGCTCGGCGCCCTCCTGCCCGGCTCGGCCGTGGTCGGCGAGGAGGCCGTCCACGCCAACCCGGCGTCGTACGAGGCGCTGCAGGGCGACACTCCGGTCTGGATAGTCGACCCGGTCGACGGCACCCGGCAGTTCGTGCACGGCGACCCCGGCTTCTGCATGCTGGTCGCGCTGGCCAGGAGTGGTGTATTGCTCGCTTCCTGGACGTACGCCCCGGCCCGGGACCAACTGGCCACGGCGATACGCGGCCGGGGCGCGTTCCTCGACGGCGAGCGGCTGTACGCGGGCGTCCCCGCCCCGGGCCGCGACCTCCAAGTGGCCACCTCCCACCCGGACTACACGACGGACGAGCAGAAGCGCGGCCTGCTGGGACTGTGGACGGACGGCGTCGCACCGCGGGCGTGCGGCTCGGCCGGCCTGGAGTATCTCGCCGTCGCCCGCGGCGAGTCGGACGCCGTCGCCTTCTCCTGGGAGGCGGCCTGGGACCACGCCGCGGGCCTGCTGCTGGTCGAGGAGGCGGGCGGCGTCCATCTGACCCTCACCGGCGAACCGTTCCGCATCAAGGGCGGCAACACCCTCCCCTTCACCGCGGCCCGCGACGCGGCGACGGCCCGCAGGGTGCGGGGGCTGCTGGCGGGCGAGGCCTGACGCGCCCGCGGGGACGAGCCGGGTCGGGGGCTCACACCAGGACGAGTCGGGCTCATGCCGGGACGGGCTGGGCTCACGTCGGGACGGGCCGACGCTGGGGCGAGTCTGGGCTGGAGCTGGAGCTGGAGCTGGAGCTGGAGCTGGACCCGGAACCAGACCCGGAGCCGGAGCCGTACCCGGAACCGAAGCCGGACCTGGAGCCGGACCTGGAGCGGGCGCCCGAGCCGGCCTGATCCTGAGCCGCCCCGGAACCCGGACCGGACCCGAACCGGACCCGAACCGGACCCGAACCGGACCCGAACCGGACCCGGACCGGACCCAGACTTACCCCCGAACCCCGAGACTGTCGGTCCCCCGGCATATCCTGATCCTCTGGCCATCGGCTGACGAAGGGGTCCGAAGGTGCCGTCGATGCTCGATGCGGTCGTAGTGGGTGCGGGACCGAACGGACTGACGGCTGCCGTGGAGCTGGCCCGCCGCGGCTTCTCCGTGGCCGTCTTCGAGGCGCGCGGCACCGTGGGCGGGGGAGCCCGCACCGAGGAGCTGACTCTCCCGGGCTTCCTGCACGACCCGTGCTCCGCGGCCCACCCCCTCGGCATCAACTCCCCGGCGTTCCGCGCCCTGCCCCTGGAGCGCTACGGCCTGGAGTGGCTCCATGCCGAGCTGCCCATGGCGCACCCCTTCACCGACGGCACCGCTGCCGTGCTGTCGAGGTCGGTCGCCGAGACGGCCGCCTCGTTCGGACCGCGGGACGCGGGGACGTACCGAAGGCTCGTCGAGCCGTTCCTGCCCACGTGGGACACCCTGGCCCGCGACTTCATGTCCCTGCCCGCGACCGCGCTGCCCCGTGACCCGGTCACCCTCGCCCGTTTCGGTCTCGTCGGCCTGCCCCCGTCGACCTGGCTGATGCGCCGGTTCCGCGACGAGCGCGCGAAGACCCTGTTCGCCGGACTCGTCGCGCACGTCATGGCCCCGCTCGGCGGCTTCGCCACCGGTGCCATCGGCCTGGTCTTCGCCCTCGCCGCACATGCCCGCGGCTGGCCCGTGGCCCGCGGCGGCTCCCAGTCCATCTCCGACGCGCTCGCCGCCTACCTCAAGGACCTCGGCGGCACCGTCCACACCGACTACGAGGTCAAGCGGCTCGACGACCTGCCGCCCGCGCGCGCGTACGTCTTCGACACCTCGCCCACCGCCCTGGCCCGCATCGCGGGCTTCGGCAACTACTACGAGGGCTACCGCTACGGCCCGGGTGTCTTCAAGGTCGACTACGCCCTCGACGGCCCCGTGCCGTGGACCGCGAAGGAGGCGCGCGCCGCGGGCACCGTGCAGATCGGCGCCGACAGCGCGGAGATCGGCACCGCCCTGCGCGCCGCGTCCCGGGAGGACCGCGCACCCGACAGGCCGTTCATGATCACGGTGCAGCCGAGCGTCGTCGACCCCGGCCGGGCCCCCGCCGGAAAGCATGTGTTCTGGGCCTACGGCCACGTGCCCAGCGGCTGGACCGGCGACCTCACCGACGCCATGGAGCGCCAACTGGAGCGTTTCGCCCCGGGGTTCCGCGACCGCGTCCTCGCCCGCGCCACCGCAGGCCCGCCCGAACTGGCCGCCCGCAACGCCAACTACGTCGGCGGCGACATCGGCTCCGGCGCGGTCAGCGGACTCCAGGTCATGCTGCGCCCCAAGCTCTCCCTGTCCCCGTACAGCACCCCTCATCCGGCCGTCTTCATCTGCTCGTCGGCGACCCCACCGGGACCGGGCGTGCACGGCATGTCGGGCCACAACGCCGCGAAGGCCGTATGGCGGAGGCTGCGACAGCAGACCTGAGGGTCCACAAGTCGGCCACAGGTGCAACAAGTTCAAGCCGCAGGTTGAGCGAAATGCGTGTCTTTTTTGTCACCCCGCTCACCTCGTCGTAAAACCGTGAAATTTCAATCTCAATAAGTAGAGTTCCGGTCATGAAAGACCGGAAAGGGCTCTTCCGTTTCGGCTACCTCTCTGCCGTGCGCGCATCCGACCTCGCCCAACTCGTCCGAGCGCCCGCGGCATTGAGCGTCCCCGGCGATGTGATCGCCGGAGCGGCCGCGGCCGGACGCCCCCTGAACGCCCGTGCTCTCGGCACGATCGGCTCATCCGTCTGCCTCTACTGGGCGGGCATGGCCCTCAACGACTACGCCGACGCCACCGTCGACGCCGTCGAGCGCCCCCGGCGGCCCGTGCCCTCCGGCCGGGTCCCGCGCCGGACCGCACTCGCCGTGGCCGGTGGCCTGACCGCCGCGGGCCTCGGACTCACGGCAGTGGCGAACGGCCGTCGCGGTCTCCTGGCCGCGCTCCCGTTGACGGGCCTGATCTGGGCCTACGACCTGAGGCTCAAGTCCACTCGGGCGGGCGCTGCGACCATGGCGGCGGCCCGCGCCCTCGACGTCCTGTCCGGCGCCCTCGCCACCGCACCCACGGGCGTGGCGCTGCGCCGGGGTGCGGTACCCGCCGCCCTGGTCGGTGTCCACACCTACACACTCACCGTGCTCAGCCGCCACGAGGTCTCCGGCGCCCCCGACGCTCGCGTCCCGGCCACCACCCTCGCCGTCTCCACCGCGACGGCCCTGGCCACGGCACTGTCGGCGGCCGGGACGGCGTCAGTGCCCCCGGCCGACTTCCGGACCGCCGTCACCGCCACCGGCACCCTCGCCTACCTCGCCACCTACGGCACCGCTCAGGCCCGCGCCGTACAGGAGCCGTCGGGAGCGAACGTACGACGGGCCGTCGGCGCCGGAATCCTCGGGCTGATGCCGCTCCAGGCCGCCCTGACCGCCCGCGCCGGAGCCCCCGGTGTCGCCGCGGCCCTGGGAGTCGTCCACCCCCTGGCGCGACGGCTCGCCCGCCGCATATCACCCACCTGAGCCACGCCGCCCCATCGGCAGAAACCGGCGCCATGAAACCCACCCCCCTCAGATTCGGCTACGGCACCAACGGCTTCGCCCACCACCGACTCACCGACGTTCTCGTGATCCTCGCCGATCTCGGCTACGACGGCGTCGCCCTCACCCTCGACCACAACCACCTCGACCCGTACGCCGACGACCTGCCCCGGCGGGTGTCGGCGCTCGCCCGCGATCTCGACCGGCACGGTCTGGACGTCACCGTCGAGACCGGCGCGCCCTACTTCCTCGATCCCTGGGGCAAGCACCTGCCGACCCTGATGTCGGACGGCTCCGGACTCCGCGTCGACCTGCTGGGGCGCGCCCTGCGCATCGCTGCCGACCTCGGCTCACCCACGGTCCATCTGTGCAGTGGCCCGGCCCCGGACGGGCTGCCGGAGCCGGACGCATGGAAGCGGCTGGCGGCCGGCGTCGAGACGGTCTTGGAGACCGCGCAACCGTACGGTGTGGCGCTGGCCTTCGAGCCGGAGCCGTACATGTTCGTGGACAGCGTGGAGCGCTGTGTGCGGCTCGCCGAACTGGTCGGCGGTCACGAGCTGTTCGGCATCACGCTGGACATCGGTCACGCGCACTGTGTGGAGGACAAACCGCTGCTCGACTGCGTCCGGCTGGCCGCCCCGTTGCTGCGTAACGTGCAGATCGAGGACATGCGGCGCGGTGTCCACCGGCATCTGGAGTTCGGCGCCGGAGAGATCGACTTCCCGCCCGTGCTGACCGCGCTGCGCGACCTCGGGCACCGCGGCCTGGTCTCCGTCGAGATCCAGGGCGGCGCACTGGACGCGCCCGAGGTCGCCCGCCGCTCGATCGAATTCCTGCGCGCGGCGGCCTAGGCGCCTTCGTCTCCTTCCCCCACCAGAGGGTTCCTCATGACTGTCATGGTTCCGGCAGACCCCCGACCCATCCTGTCGGCGGGCCTGGACGCGAGTGCTCGCGGCTGGCTCGATGAGGCCGCGGCCGCGATCGCCGCCGACGCGACCACGATCCGTCGGCTCTTCCCGGCCGCCCGAAGACGCTGCGGTCACTCCCGCCTGAACGATCACTGGACCGTGGACGAGGCCGCCCGAGCGGTCCTCCTCACCGCGCTGCCCCTGCGGGGCCGGCACCTCGCCGACGAGGTGACCTCACTGCACCGGCACGGCGACCCGGCGGAACAGCGAGCCGTCCTGCGCACGCTGCCCCTGCTGGACCTGGGAGACCTGGCCCTACCCCTCGTCCGCGAGGCCCTGCGCGGAAACGACACCACCCTGATCGAGGCCGCCCTCGGCCCCTACGCCACCCAGTACCTGCCCGACCCGGAGTACCGCCAGGCCGTACTGAAGTGCGTCTTCTGCGAGATCCCGCTCGACCGCGTCCATGGGCTCACCGCCCGCGCCGACCGCGAACTGGCCCGGATGCTCGCCGACTTCGCGCACGAACGGCTCGCCGCCGGACGGGATGTACCCCAGGACATCCGGCCCGTCGTACGCACCTTCCCGGACGTCATCGGCGACGCACTCCGGCACGCACTCGAAGAAGAGGAAGAGGAAGAGGCCTGACCCGTGCGCATCTTCGACCCCCACATCCACATGTCCTCCCGCACCACCGACGACTACGAGGCGATGTACGCCGCCGGAGTGCGCGCGGTCGTCGAACCCGCCTTCTGGCAGGGCCAGCCCCGCACCTCGCCCGAGAGTTTCTACGACTACTTCGACGCGCTGCTGGGCTGGGAGCCGTACCGCGCCGCCCAGTTCGGCATCCAGCACTTCTGTACGATCGCCCTCAACCCCAAAGAGGCCAACGACCCACGCTGCACTCCCGTCCTCGACGAACTCGACCGCTATCTCGCCAAGGACCGCGTCGTCGCCGTCGGCGAGATCGGCTACGACTCCATGACCCCCGAGGAGGACGAGGCGCTCGCACGCCAGCTCCGACTCGCCCTGGACCACGGTCTGCCCGCCCTCGTGCACACCCCGCACCGCGACAAGGCCGCGGGCACGAAAAGGACCCTCGACGTCATCCGTGAGTCCGGCATCGACCCCGCTCTCGTCGTCCTCGACCACCTCAACGAGCTCACCGTCGGGATGGTCCTCGACAGCGGCTGCTGGGCCGGGTTCTCGATCTACCCGAGGACCAAGATGAGCGAGGATCGCATGGTCGGGATACTCAAGGACGTCGGCACCGAGCACGTCCTCGTCAACTCGGCGGCCGACTGGGGCCGTTCGGACCCGCTCAAGACCCGCAAGACGGCCGACGCCATGACCGCCGCCGGGTTCGGCGAGGACGACGTGGACCAGGTGATGTGGCGCAACCCCGTCGCCTTCTACGGCCAGAGCGGCCGCCTCGAACTCGACTCGACGCTCGACGAGCCCAAGCCGGACGACCGGTCCACCTTCCAGGGCAACTCCATCAGGCGCGGGGGAGAGTGACCGGCTCATGCGCTTCCTGCACCCGGACGGCTCCACCGTCCACCTGGGCTACTGCAGCAACGTCCATCAGGCCGAGGACCTCGACGGCGTCATCGCCCAACTCGTCGGCCACGCCGAGCCCGTGCGCGAGCACCTGGGCGTCGACCGGCTGGGCATCGGACTCTGGCTGGCCAGGGGAGTCGTCACCGAACTCGCCGAGAACGAGCGGGCGTTGGCGCGACTCAAGGCCGAACTGCGGCTGCGCGGACTGGAGACCGTCACCCTCAACGCCTTCCCGTACGCCGGCTTCCACCGTGAGGTCGTCAAGAAGGACGTCTACCTCCCCGACTGGGCCGACGAGGCGCGTCTGACGTACACCCTCGACTGCGTCCGGATCCTGGCCGCCCTGCTTCCCGACGACGCCGACCGCGGCAGCATCTCCACCCTGCCGCTGGCCTGGCGCACCCCCTGGCCCGCCGCGCGCGCCGACGGGGCCCGCCGTGCCCTGGAGCGGCTGACCGACGGTCTCGCCGCGGTCGAGGAGCGCACCGGCCGCCGTATCCGGGTCGGCTTCGAACCGGAACCCGGTTGTGTCGTGGAGACCACGGTCCAGGCGGTACGACACCTGGGCGGCCTGGACCCGGACCGGCTGGGTGTGTGCCTCGACGCCTGCCACCTCGCCGTGCAGTTCGAAGAACCGGCGGAAGCCCTACGACGGCTCGCCGACGCCGGGCTGCCCGTCGTCAAGCTCCAGGCGTCCTGCGCCGTCGAGGCCACGGACCCGGCTGACCCGGCCGCCCGCAGGGCCCTGCGCCGGCTCGCCGAACCCCGGTTCCTGCACCAGACGAGAGCGTCGACGGGCGGTGACGTCCTCGCGGTCGACGACCTGCCCGACGCCCTGGACGGCGCGCTGCCCGCCGACACGGGACCGTGGCGCGTCCACTTCCATGCCCCGCTGCACACCGACCCCGAACCACCCCTGCGGACCACCACCGACCAGCTCGGCCAGGTCCTCGCCGGGCTGCTCGGCGGCCCCTCGGCCGGCTGCGACCACATCGAGGTCGAGACCTACACCTGGTCCGTCCTGCCCGACCCCCCTGCCGACCTGTCCGTCGGCATCGCCGCCGAACTCGCCTGGGCCCGCGCCCGGCTGACCGCGATCGGCCTCAAGGAGGACCCCTCATGACCAGCCGTGTCGTCGTGCTCGACATCGTCGGGCTGACCCCGAACCTGCTGAAGCACATGCCTGCCGTCTCCGCCCTCGGCGAGCGCGGCTTCCGATCCCGGCTCGACACCGTGCTCCCCGCCGTCACCTGCACCGTCCAGTCCACCCTCCTGACCGGCGAACTCCCCGCCACCCATGGAGTCGTGGCCAACGGCTGGTACTTCCGCGACCTCGGCGAGGTCATGCTGTGGCGGCAGCACAACGCCCTGGTCGGCGGCGAGAAGATCTGGGACGCGGCCCGCGCCCAGGACCCCGACTACAAGGTGGCCAACGTCTGCTGGTGGTACGCGATGGGCGCCGACGTCGACTGGACGGTCACCCCGCGCCCCGTCTACTACTCCGACGGCCGCAAGGAACCCGACTGCTACACCTGGCCCCCCGCCCTGCACGACGAACTCACCGACAGACTCGGAGAGTTCCCTCTCTTCACCTACTGGGGCCCGAACGCGGGCATGCCCTCCACCCAGTGGATCCTGGCCGCCGCCCGACAGATCTTCGACGAGAAGCATCCCGACCTCACCCTCGTCTACATCCCGCACCTCGACTACGAACCCCAGCGCTCCGGCCCCGACTCACCGGCCACAATCCGTGCCGCGCGCCAACTCGACGACGCTCTGCGCCCGTTGATCGACCACTTCCTCGAAGCGGGCGCCACCGTCGTCGCGCTCAGCGAGTACGGCATCGCGCCCGCCTCCCGCCCGGTCGACATCAACCGCGCCCTGCGCCGGGCCGGACTCCTCGAAGTCCACACCCAGGACGGTATGGAGTACCTCGACCCCTGGACCTCCCGCGCCTTCGCGGTCGCCGACCACCAGCTCGCTCATGTGTACGTCAAAGACCGGGCCGACACGGAGGCGGTCGCGAAGATCGTCCGTGAACTCGACGGCGTGGGCCAGGTGTTGGACGCCGAGGGCAAGCGGGCACACGGCCTCGACCACGAGCGCTCCGGTGAGCTGGTCGCGATCGCCGATCACGACGCCTGGTTCACCTACTACTACTGGCTCGACGACGAACGAGCACCCGATTTCGCCCGCCAGGTCGAGATCCACCGCAAGCCCGGCTACGACCCCGCCGAACTCCTCTACGACGAGGAGGTCCCGGCGGTGAAGCTGCGCGCCGTCGGTCAGGTCGCCCGCAAGAAGCTCGGTTTCCGCTATCGGATCCAGACGGTTCCGCTGGATCCGTCGGGCGTCCGCGGCAGCCACGGCCGGCTGCCCGCGGACGCCGGCTACGGCCCCGTACTGCTGTGTTCGGAGCCGGAGCGGGCCAAGGAGGTGTACGCGGCCACGGAGGTCAAGTCTCTGCTGCTGGGCCTCGCGGGACTCGACGCACCGGGGGCGACAACAGCCTCCGGCTGATCACCCGGCACGAGGACACCTCGTGCGAGGCGTCCGACGGCGCGGGCTGGAAGAGTGGCGGTCATGACCACCATCAGGCTTGTCCAGGGCGACATCACCCGAGAGAGCGCAGACGCGATCGTCAACGCCGCGAATTCCTCCCTCCTCGGCGGGGGAGGAGTCGACGGCGCCATCCACCGCCGCGGCGGCCCCGCGATCCTGGCGGACTGCCGCAAGCTGCGCGCCGGTCACTACGGCAAGGGGCTCCCCACCGGCAAGGCGGTCGCCACCACCGCGGGCGATCTGGACGCGCGCTGGGTGATCCACACCGTCGGCCCCCGCCACAGCCAGGAGGAGGACCGCTCGGAGCTGCTGGCCTCCTGCTACCGGGAGTCCCTGCGCGTCGCCGACGAACTGGGCGCTCGGACCGTCGCCTTCCCGGCCGTCTCCGCCGGCATCTACGGCTGGCCGATCGACGACGCCGCCCGGATCGCGGTGGAGACCGTACGGGAGACCCAGACCGCGGTCGAGGAGGCCCGGTTCGTGCTGTTCGACGAGAAGGCCTACCAGGCGTTCGTGCGGCAGGTCGACTGACCTCGCCGGGCTCCTCCTCTTACGGCCGAATGGCCGCGGGCGTCGAAAGCGGGGGTGCAGGGCGGGAAAGTCGCTGGTCAGAGGCGTCTCGGCGCGATGCTCGTCCGAGTCTGGGACCCGTGACCGGTTGCGCGGTGCGGGGGAGATTCTCACGGTGGGCCCAAAGAAGGACTTCGAAAGGACCCCCGCATGCGCCCCCTCGTCTCCCGCGGCCTCCTCCTGCCGACGCTGGTCTGTACCGCGCTGATCCTCGGCCCGGTCGGCACCGCGGCCGCCGTCGTCGACGCAGGCCGCGGCGCGTCGGACCACGGTGTGGCTCAGACGGCCGCCTGGTACGGCACCGACGACACGGACACCCTGACGGACCGCCTCGACGCACTGGACCGCTCCGCGCACGGCAGCGTCCTCCAGCCCCTCCTGGACGCCGTCACCGACCTCACCGCCCTGGACGGCACCCACCTCGACGCGAGCGAGGCGGCCGCCCACGCGAAGGCGGTGGAGGCGGCGAACGCCGAGGTCCAGGAGCAGCTGCGGAAGCTGAGCGACACGGACCGGTCCGCGGCGGCGGCCGACCCGGTCTCCGACCTCCTGGCCTTGCTCCAGTCCGCGGTCGACGACCTGCTCAAGTCACTGACCTCGCTGGATCTGGGCGGTGTGGTGGGCTCGGTCACCGGCCTCCTGGGCAGCGTGGTCGGAGCCGTCACCGGGCTCCTCGGCGGCGGACTGCCCTCCTTGCCGGCCACCAGCTGACAGCAGGGCACACGGCATCCCACGGCACCCCCGCGTGAGGGCATGCGGGGGTGCAGCATGTCGTGATGTCCTCAGGACCCCACAAAGTCCGACAGGGTCATTGCCTCGCACGTCTTCGGGATCTAGGTTGAGTCGCATCCTGAGCCGCAAAGTCACCAATAGCGCACAGGAATTGACGCTCCCTCAGTACGTACACCGCACTGTCGTCCCGAGGAAGGTTCCACCGATGCCCCACCCGTATCTGCCTGCCCCCATCAGCCGCCGGCGTCTGCTGGAGTCGGGGGCGGCCGTCCTCGGCGCCCTCGCCCTCTCCTCCGGTCCCCTGGCCGGTCGCGGCCACGCGGCGGAGGGCGCCCCGGAGTGGAACGGCGCCATCGATCTCTTCCGGGTGGGCACCCAGCCCCCGCACACCACCCTCATGCCGTACGCCAATGTCGGCCAGGCGCTCGCCGCCGACCGCACCCGCTCGCCGTACCGGCTGAGCCTCGACGGCAAGTGGAAGTTCGCCTACGCCGACCGCCCCGCCGACCGCGACACCGACTTCTACCGCACCGACGTGGACGACACGGACTGGGACACCATTCCCGTCCCCTCGGTATGGCAGGTGCATGGCTACGACTTCCCGATCTACGTCAACATCACCTACCCCTGGTGGGGCCCCAACGGCCTCGGCGAGGAGGCGCAGCCGCCCGCCGCCCCGACCCGCTACAACCCCGTCGGCCAGTACAGACGCACCTTTACCGTCCCGAAGGACTGGTCGGGGCGGCGGACCTTCCTGCACTTCGAGGGCGTCAAGTCCGCCCATTACGTGTGGATCAACGGTGAACTCGTCGGCTACCACGAGGACTCCTGCACGCCCGCCGAGTACGACATCACCCCGCACCTCAAGCCGGGCACGAACCAGATCGCGGTCGAGGTCTACCGCTACTCCGACGGCGACTGGCTGGAGGACCAGGACATGATCCGGCTGAGCGGCATCTTCCGCTCGGTCTATCTCTACTCCACCCCGGCCGTCCACCTGCGCGACTTCAAGCTGGACACCCCGCTCGGCGACGACTACACCTCCGCCGAACTCTCGGTCACCGCGAGCGTGCGCGACTACGGCGGCGGCAACCAGGGCCGCTACACGGTCGAGACACAGCTGTACGACTCGGGCGGCCACGCGGTCTGGTCCCGCCCCCTCCAGCAGGCCGTCGCACTCGACGCCGGCGACGAGACGACCGTACAGGCGGCCAAGGCGGTGCCCGCCCCGAAGCTGTGGTCGGCCGAACATCCGAACCTCTACACCGCCGTCCTGCGGCTGCGCGACCCCGCGGGCAAGGTGATCGAGACGCTGTCGCACCGCGTCGGCCTGCGTGAGTTCGCCCTGAAGGACGGGCTGATGCGCATCAACGGCAGACCCGTCTCCTTCCGGGGCACCAACCGCCACGAGATGCACCCCGACCGCGGCACCGCACTCACCCGCGCGGACCTCGTGAAGGACATCACGATCATCAAGCGGCTGAACATCAACTCGGTCCGCACCTCCCACTACCCCAACAACCCGCTGTGGCTCGAACTCGCCGACGAGTACGGCCTCTATCTCGTCGACGAGACCAACCTGGAGACCCACGGCATCCGCGGCGAGTACCCGGGCAACCACCCCGACTGGAGCGCGGCCTGTGTGGCCCGCGCCCAGAACATGGTCCACCGCGACAAGAACCACGCCTCGGTGGTGATCTGGTCCCTCGGCAACGAGGCGGGCGGCGGCAGCACCTTCGTCAACATGCGCGACTGGATCAAGTCGTACGACACCACCCGCGTCGTCCAGTACGAGGGCGACGACCGGCCCACCATCAGCGACATCCGCTCGGAGATGTACGAGAGCCCCGCGCGCGTCGAGCAGCGTGCCAAGGACACCTCCGACACCCGGCCGTACGTGATGATCGAGTACTGCCACGCGATGGGGAACTCCAACGGCAACTTCAAGAAGTACTGGGACATCATCCGCCGCTACCCCGTCCTCCAGGGCGGCTGGATCTGGGACTTCGTAGACCAGTCCCTCACCGAGCCCGTACCGGTACGCCAGTTGCTGACCGAGAGCGGGCCCGGCGCGCTGAAGGGCGAAGTCCTGCCCGCGAGTGCCAGGTTCGACCGCGGCAAGGGCGTCTCCGGTGCCACGGTGTTCGCCCGCGACAAGGGCCTCGACCTCACCGGCTCGCTGACCCTGGAGGCCTGGGTCACCCCGAAGGTGACGGGCTATCACCAACCGCTCATCGCCAAGGGAGACACCCAGTACGCCCTCAAACAGTCCGGAAGGACACTGGAGTTCTTCATCTACGGCGGCGGCCAGTGGATCACGGCCAGTTGGGCGCTCCCGGACGACTGGACGGGTCGGGAACACCACGTCGCCGGTGTCTTCGACGCGGCCGCGGGCACGCTGACCCTCCATGTGGACGGCCAGGTCAGGGCGACCAGGACCACCACACAGCGGCCCAGCAGCAACACCGCGCCCCTCGCGCTGGCCGTCGATGTCGACAACCCCACAAGGGAGTTCAGCGGCACGATCAGGAGGGCGCGCGTGTACGGCCGTGCCCTGAGCGCCGCCGAACTGGCCTCCGACGGCCGGGGGCCCGGCGACGAGGGTGTGCGGTTCTGGTTCGACGCGGCGACCGTGGGGCTCACCGAGAAGCGGCCCGCCCAGAAGACGTTCTTCGCGTTCGGCGGCGACTGGGGCGACAACCCCAACGACGGAGCCTTCGTCGCCGACGGCATCGTCACCGCCGACCGCGGCCACACCGGCAAGGCCGCCGAGGTCAAACAGATCTACCAGGCGGTAAACGCCTCCTGGGCCGCGAACGGGTCGGTGACCCTGACCAACGAGTACCTCTTCACCGACCTCCGGGAACTCGACGGAAGTTGGACACTCTCCGCCGACGGGAAGGTGGTGCAGCGCGGGAAACTGACACGGGAGCAGCTGAATCTGGCACCGCTGTCGAGCAAGGACATCACCGTCCCGTACAAGCTACCGAGCGCCCCCGCACCCGGCACCGAGTACTTCCTCCAACTCTCCTTCACCACCAGGGAGTCCACCCCCTGGGCGAAGGCCGGCTTCGAAGTGGCCAAGCAGCAGCTCGCCGTCGACGTGGACAGTCCGGCGGTGACCCCGGTGCCGCTCGCGAAGGTCCCGGCACTCATGTACGAGGACGCCTCCGGTCAAGTCACCGTCACGGGCAAGGACTTCTCCGTCACCGTCGACAAGAGCAGCGGGACCATCACGTCGTACAAGGCCCACGGCACCCGCCTGATCACCTCCGGACCCGTGCCCAACTTCTGGCGGGCGCCCACCGACAACGACCACGGCAACGGCCAGCACACCCGCAACCAGACCTGGCGCGACGCCGGCACGAACCGCAAGGTGACCGACGTCGGCGTGCGGGCGCTGCGGGACCGGGCCGTCGAGATCAAGGTGAGCGGCACGCTGCCGACGACGACCGAGTCGACGTACACCACGACCTACACGGTCTTCGGCAACGGCGAGATCAAGGTCGACAACACCCTGCACCCGGGCGCGAGTTCACTGCCGTACATCCCGGAGGTCGGCACGATCCTGTTCCTGCCGCGCCGCCTGGACCGGCTGCACTACTACGGGCGCGGACCCGAGGAGAACCACTGGGACCGCAACAACGGTACGGACGTGGGGCTCTACTTCGGGACCGTCGCCGAGCAGCGGACCCCCTACATCCGCCCGCAGGAGAACGGCAACAAGACCGACGTCCGATGGGCCGCCCTGACCGGCCGCGATGGCGTGGGACTGCTGGTCTCCGGTGAGCCCCTCCTGGAGGTCAACGCCTCGCACTTCACCCCGGAGGACCTGTCCGGCGGGGTGCGCCACGACTACCAGCTCGCCCCGCGCGACGCGGTCGTCCTGCGGGTGAACCACCGGCAGATGGGCGTCGGCGGCGACAACAGCTGGGGCGCGCACACCCACGACGAGTACAAGCTGTTCCCCAACCGGGACTACGCGTACACGTATCGGCTGCGCCCGCTGACGGATGTGGCCCGGGCGACGGCGGCCTCACGGCGGCCGACGGCGACCACATAACAACCCGTCGGGTGGGGAGACCCGCGGTGCGGGCCTCCCCACGCCCCCTGTCATCCGGTTATCTGTCTGTGGTGATCCATGTCCTGGGATCACATGACCTGGTTGCCGGTTCCCGCGCCGCCACCCTCCGTCCCCCCGCTCACGACATTGAATTGACCATTCGCTGCGTCCTCGAGAAGGAATCCGAGGCGTAGCAGAAGGCCACGCAGTTTCCCGCCTGCCAGCATTCGGATGTAACTCTGGTGGCCGAAGGTGTCCTGCAACGCTGTTCCTACCTGCAGAGAGGTGACAGGACTGTCCGCGGACCTTTGCTGCAGAAGGGAGCGGAGCAGGAAGCGGTAGGCCCCTTCCTCGTTCCTGGCGGCCATCTCGCGCGCCCGCACGCTGATCTTGGCGGGAGCCGTCGGTGCGGAGGGGCGGGTAGGGCCCTGTCGGACCACACGGGGGCGGATCGGCTCCTCGCGGGGCTGGGTAGGTGCAGTGGGTGCAGGAATGGGAACGGACAGGGGCAGCTTGGTGTCGTCGGCGACATGGGGACGGCGGCTCATGGCAGAAGGTGTCGCGAAGTCCACACACCAGGCTCGCAATCCCTCGTAGCTGAAACCGAGGTAGAACTCGACGACTTTGTTGATGTCGCTGTGGCGGCGGAATTTCTCCTTGGGGACGAAGAACGCGGCCATGCGCCCGTCACCGACCGTGATCCAGCCTGATTGCGGACCCTCGATCTCTTTGATGACGCCGGTCAAGCGGAGCAGTTTGTCCGAGTGTTCCCAGAGTTCGGGCTCAGGCCTGCGCTCACCGAGTTCCGTGAAGTGTACGAGGCGTGTGGGAAGCGGCTGATCGCCATCCTCGGGGTCGGTGACCCCGACCCATTCGTAGCTGTACTGCCGACGACTGTCCCGTGCCAGCCGCTTGGAATCCGCGAGATAACGCTCGACCTCCTGCTGGTTCTGCTCCTCGTTGCGCAGCCACCGCATGAAACGCAGGACGTACAGGTAGTAGTGGGCTTCCTGACTGCCGCTGCGAGAGTCGGCCAGCACGGCGAAGCGTTGCAGCGCGTTGAGTTCGTCGTACTCGTCGAGCTTTCGGTAACAGCGGAACCAGGTCCGCATGTCACTGTCGCTGAGATCGCCACGGTTGTCGAAAGCGGAGTCGTACAGGTCCACCACTGACCGGAACGCCTCTGCCGCGGTGGGGCTCCATTGCTGCTGCTGCTCCCTGAAGAACGCCCTGGCGAGCACCAGCGCCGCGCCAGAATGGCGCGATTCGGTGATCAGGGAACGCCACTGGCTGACGAGACTCGCGATGTTGCCGTGCAGCGTTTGCAGTTGTCGCTCACAGGTGTTGTGGTAACTGCTTCTGCGATGACCCGGTAGTGCCATGTCAAGCTGGTCGAGCAGGGATTCGGCGAGCCTCAACTGCTCATCGGCCCAAGCGCCGACGTCCCCGCTCTTGCGTACGAGATCCAGGAAGTTCTCGTAGGGCGAGATACGGACCAGCTGATTTAGCACATCGACGATCATCTGGACGGGTGTGACGTACGAGTGCTCGTCCTCAGAGTCGAGTCGTCGCCCCGCAGCAAAGGCTTCGAGCGCGTCTTCGTAGTGACTTCGGATCCGATCGAGGGCCTCCTCCACCTGTCCCGTGTTCGCGGTCTCTTTGGCGAGCAGGTGTTTCACCCAGAGACGGCGTACCATGCCGAGCGAGTGGAAGTGGATGGAATCCTTCCCCTCGGAGAGTTCGATGGCCTTGAGGAGGTACTGCTCCGCATCGGGATAGCCGTACTTCATCTCGTGAATGTGGTACCGGCCCATGTGGTTCCAGAAGTGCGGTTCCGACGGACACTTGCGGGTCAGCTCCTTGAGGATGCGGTATGCCTCGTCCCGCACCGGCACCTGGTGGATGAGCTCCGCAAAGCGGGCCGCCGAGGGCATGGATCCGCCGGACCACTGGTTCCGTCTGATGAAGATGTCCTGAAGGATCCGACGCGTCTGCGTGTTGTCGGAGCCGAGATGGCCGCAGACTTGTCCGATGAACTCGACGGCCGTGTCCGCGAGGCGCGACTGCCAGCGCCGCTGCCCGTCGGGCACCAGCACCGCCTCAAGGACATGCTCGGCCACGAAGGGGTGGAGCAGACGGAGTTCACCGCGGTCGTCGACCACGAGATGGCGCAGGTCCTCGCCCAGTACCTTCTGCAGGTCCTCCTGGTAGTCGATGTTCGACGCGGCGAGGTCCCCCCACTTACCGGTGAGCCACCGTCGCACGAGCGGGTATGGCAGTCCTGTCTGGGCGTACCGGGTGACCAGGGCCAGATACTTGGCCACTCGGAGATGACGTTCCCCGAGGTTGCTCAGATGGCTGTCGACGTAACCGCGGGTGCCGCCGAAGTCCTTCTCGAAGGCGGACAGACCGAAGAAGAAGGGCGAAAGTTGCTGCACGGGTACGTTGCCCGGCCGTAGGTTCGCCACGGCCGCCTGAGCTCGCTCATCTCTGGCCCGGATCTGAAAGCTCTGCCGGAACTCCGACGCCTCGTGGAGCGACATCGGGTCCATCAAGTGGTACTTGTGATGGCCGGGGACCCGGCGGTTGGTCCGTGTCACCCACAGGACCACGGCGGGAGTGTTCCACTGGTGCAGACGGTGATAGAGATTCTCCCTCTCGCTCTGCGTGAGGTCGGCGCTCTCGGCGACCACTACCACCGAGCGTCCGGTGTGCCGGTAGATGTCGTCGATCCGTTCGACGGTCTCCTGGCTGTACTTGCGCACCAGGACCACAGGGTAGTCGCGATGCAGGTCCCATGCGATGCGCCGGGCCAGCGTGGTGCCGCCCGCGCCCGGGGAGTGGAACAGTTCGAGGGTGGCCGAGCCCTGCTTCCCCAGAACGGACCTGATGTCGGTGGCGAGTTCCTGCTGGATGTCGCGCGGCACGTCGAGGCCCTGATCGAGATCGAGCCAGCTCGCGGGGCGGCCGCGCCAGAACTCGTCGATGGGCTCGTCCTTGAGCTGACTGCTCAGGGCCTGGGAGTGCAGCATCTCCAGATCGGCGGAGAGCCGGGCCAACTCGTCCCGCCCGAAGGGTACGGGGCCGTCCCTGCCCGGCATCGTGGCAGGGGGCATGACACGGGCAATGGTGCGGGCGTTGCCCAGCGCGTCGAGCAAAGCAGCGAACTCGGGGCTTCCGACAGTGACGGTCTGTACGTCGACTTCCTCGTAGGACTCCTCGATGTGCTCCAGGACCCGCTCGGTCCGCTCGTCCGGCTCCGGGGCGGCTGCCAGACACAGCACGGCGGCGGCGCGGTGAGGACTGAGCGAACTCTGCTTGTCGAAGAGGCGGCGGACGACGGGAAGATGGCTGCGCCGCCATTCCCGGAATGTGGCCGGCCGCAGCTCGCCCAGCCTTTCCCAGCCATCGGCCATCATCCAGGGGACGACCCCCCGCCCGGGTGTCACCGCACCGTCGTTCAGACCGAACCTGACGATGTGATGGTCGACGGTTTCCGTGGTCACCAGCCCGGCCAGACCGCTGGTCTCGCTCTCTGGGTTGAGGTCCACGATCGCTGACCATCGCTGAGTCGCCAGCTGTGCCAGATCGGGTTGCCAGACGTTGCTCTCGATCACGAGGAAGCGGTCAAAGCCGCTGCGCGTGTCCGTGGTGAAGAGTTTGAGTCGTTGTGACAGTTCGGCGGGGACGGCGACCGGGTCGGCAGGCTCCGCCTGTCTCTCGCGGACCGACGGGGTCTGCGAGGTCTGCCGTCGCTCGAGAGTCCGGAACCACAGTGGCTCGTGGTACTCCTTGAGAATTCGCTTGATCGTCCATGAGGCCAGATGGAAAGCAGTGATGCGTTCCGGCTCAGGCATTCGTTTGGCGGCGTAGTTCAGTGCCGCGCCAAGCCGGGCAAGGAGGTATTGGTAGCCGAGGGAGTCCTGGCGGTTGGGTTGGTGATCCCGCATAGCCGTGCGGGCTCCGCGCCGGATGCTCTTTGCCACCTCCACGAAGAGCTCGTCGTCCACCTCGAGGATGCCGCTGACGGCGACTTCGTCCAGTTCCAGCAGGACTTGTGAGGACACCTTCCGGTCGCGCCGCGCCTGAACGGTGAGGAGAGCGGCCGTCTCGAGGTATGCCTGGTCATAGAGGAGAGGAGCCGGGCGCATCCAATTGACGTCGATGAGCCAGTAGTTGCCGGCGTGCCGACGTGTGCGGTCGAGCAAGATGTTCCGCAAGTGCAGGTCACCGTGGCAGGCTCCCTGGAGGATGGCTTCGACCTGCTGCGTCAGCTCGTTGGGCTCGGCGAGGACGGACAGTGGATCGGGCAGCACCTCTCCGGCGAAATGGAACCAAGGGCCGGTCACGCCAGCCAGGTCGCGGGCCTCCCGTAAGGCACGGCCGCGCGTGGAATTGAGGAAATCGGCGCCCAGCCAGGCCTCGAGGACCTCAAGGGCCGACATGACCTTGCGGCCGGGCGAACTCATGAGCTGCGCGGCGAGCAGGTCGCGACTGACGACCTCGCACGCGGTCTGGAACTGTGCGCTGCCCGCTACTTCAGCGGCGTGCACACCACGGAGACTTCCACCGGCGATTTCGTAAAGGTCGACGGCGACCCGGTCGTCCTCCGCTGACAGCACCAGCTTGGGGACATGCTGATCGCTGAAGTCGCCGAGCGCGTCGATGAAGTGCTCGTGGGCGGCGCTCTGCCGTTGGTCACCGTTCAGGGGGGAGACCTTCACGATGAACTGGCCGTCCAGCTCTGTGCCCCTGACCCCGGCGACATCGCACTTGGCGACCGAAGCGTCCGTGTAGCCGCCGGCCAAGTCCTCCATGAACTCGACCGAGGCCTCTGGACCCAGTCGGCCATGAATGACGCGTGTCACGCGTTCGCGGACAGTGAGCGGCTGAGAAGGGGCGGCATCATTGCCGCGCTCTGTGGTGTGAGTCACACGAGCGATTGTAAGTCAATGATATGCGGAAAGTGTCGTAAATCGTGGGTTATTCGAACGCGAGGAGCACAAGGCGAACTCTAAGCGGGGTCGCTGACACCCAGGTCCGACCGCATCAAGAGCCGTAGTTCGTGCAGCAGTTCCCGGGTGCCGTCGATGAGGGCGCGCGCGGACTCGGCGGATTCGCCCTCCACGGCGGTGCCGTTCTCAAGTCTCTTAAGGACGCCGTACATCTGGTTGAGAGCCCCGTTGGCCTCGCGTGCGGTGGCCAGGACGGC
Organism: Streptomyces sp. SAI-127; assembly: GCF_029894425.1. Classification (NCBI taxonomy): domain Bacteria; kingdom Bacillati; phylum Actinomycetota; class Actinomycetes; order Kitasatosporales; family Streptomycetaceae; genus Streptomyces; species Streptomyces sp. SAI-127. The sequence goes on along the minus strand of NZ_JARXYJ010000001.1, from coordinate 2,316,045 downwards.
ATCGGAGGCAATCATCTGGGCCTCGGCGTAGCAGTTCCGGTAGTCGGCCCGGCGCTCTTCCACCTCGTCCATACCGGGAGTTGAACCCGGCGCCAGTTTCAGGGCGTGCACGTGGTTACGCATAGCTGTGAGGTATTGGCGGGACTGCATGTTCAGCGCGACGTAGGATGCCCGCCGGGTGTTGAGGGCTGCCTCGCGTGCACGATCCTCGTAATCGGCGCGACGTTGCCGCTCGGCGTGATCCAGTTCGCGCTCCTTGGTGTGGTCGGCGTGCTTCTGCGTCAACCAGGTGGCGGCGAGCGTCCCGCAGACACCTATCACAGCAATGAGTACGGCATCGACGGACAACTCCGGCCTGCTTCCCGTGTACTGGACCTAGGACGGTGCCATGCTAGAAGCCGCAGTGCCGCTCCGCTGCCGCGATGCCATCGATCCGGCGTGCCGGGGGAAGTCGTCGACGCGAGTTGCCATCCGCTGAGTCGAGTTGTCGGCGCCCGGCCGGCGCGACTGCGCCGAGCGCGGTCAGTTCGGCACCACGCTCGAGAAGGTGGACGTGGCAGTGAACGTCGCGAGTCGCCGACCGGCACCGGCCGCGTACAGCGGCCACATCAGGCGCCGATTCGGCTCACTCGGTGGCGTCACTGAGCCCGAGCCGCAGATGTTCGACGTGGTACACGGCCTGGTCGAGCAGCTCGGCGACATGGTGGTCGTGCAGCGCGTACACCACCGACCGGCCCCGGCGTTCGCCCACGACCAGGCCCAGATTGCGCAGCAGCCGCAGCTGGTGCGAGCACGCCGACTGCTCCATTCCCACCTCGGCGGCCAACTCCGTGGCCGGCAGCGGTCCTTCGCGCAGCCTCGCGAGGATCAGCAGCCGGGAGGGGGTGGACAGGGCCTGGAGGGTGGTGGCGACCTTGGCCACGTTGGCCGCGTCCAGACGTACGCGCTCGGCGGTTTCCTGCGCGGTGGTGACGGCTCCATGACCCATGGGCGGTATCTTACTCACGGCACATGAACAGATGAATGAGTCTTCATGTGTTCCTGTATGGTCGTTCGGGTGTCCACGACTCTCACCCCCACTCGTGTCCCCTCACCTGCCGGCCCGGCACCCCGCCGCCGCACCCGCGTCCTGGCCCTGCCCGAGGCCCGCTGGGCGCTGGCGTCGACCGTCGCCTTCCTGGTGGCCCTCGCCCTGGACCTCGGCGGCCTGCCGTGGTGGGCGTACGGCCCGCTGTACGCGGCCGCCTATGCCACCGGCGGCTGGGAACCGGCTCTCGAGGGACTCAGGGCGCTGCGCGACAGAACTCTGGATGTCGACCTGCTGATGATCGTCGCCGCGCTGGGCGGGGCCGCGATCGGACAGGTCCGGGACGGCGCCCTGCTGATCGTCATCTTCGCCACGTCCGGCGCGCTGGAGGCTCTGGCCACCGCCCGCACCGCCGACTCGGTACGCGGTCTGCTCGACCTCGCGCCCACGATGGCGACCCGGCTGACGGAGAACGGCGAGGAACCGGTCCCGACAAGTGAACTCGCCGTGGGCGACGTCCTGTTGATCCGGCCGGGCGAGCGCATCGGCGCGGACGGACGGGTCCTGGAAGGGGCGAGCGAGGCCGACCAGGCCACCATCACCGGCGAACCCCTCCCGGTCACCAAGGGCCCCGGCGACGAGGTCTTCGCCGGCACCCTCAACGGCACCGGCGTGCTGCGCGTCCGCGTCGAGCGCGACCCCGCCGACTCCGTGATCGCCCGCATCGTGACCCTGGTCGAGGAGGCCTCCCGGACCAAGGCGCCGACCCAGTTGTTCATCGAGAAGGTCGAGCAGCGGTACGCGCTGGGGATGGTGATCGCCACGCTCGCCGTGTTCGGCGTGCCACTGATCTTCGGCGCCGACCTCACCGACGCGCTGCTGCGCGCCATGACCTTCATGATCGTCGCCTCGCCGTGCGCGGTGGTCCTCGCGACCATGCCGCCCCTGCTGTCCGCCATCGCCAACGCCGGGCGGCACGGCGTCCTGGTCAAGTCGGCGGTCGCGATGGAGCGGCTGGGCGAGGTGGACGCCGTAGCCCTGGACAAGACGGGGACGCTGACGGAGGGGACGCCGGAGGTCTCGGCCGTACGGCCGCTGCCGGGCAGCGGCCTGACTCCGGACGCTCTTCTCGCGCTGGCCGCCGCGGCCGAGCACCCCAGCGAGCATCCGCTGGGGCGTGCGGTGGTGAGGGCGGCGCGGGAGCGGGGGCTGCGGATCGCGGACGCGCGGGACTTCGTCGCCGTGCCCGGGCGCGGGGTGACGGCGGTGGTCGGGGCGCGAGTGATCGGGGTCGGGCGCGCGGGTGACCCGGTGACCGAGAGCGTGGATCCCGATGCCGATGCCGAGACGACGGGGGTCGTCGACGGGCTGCGTGCCGACCCGCCTCGCGCGGACGTCCCCGGCACCGAGGACGGCGACACCGTCGTCCTGGTGACCGGCGACGGCGTCCCCCTCGGCACCCTCGCCCTCACGGACCGCCTGCGCCCCCAGGCCCCCGCGGCCACCGCCGCGCTCACCGCCTTGACCGGCACGGCTCCCGTCCTGCTCACCGGTGACAACGCCCGGGCCGCCGCGCGGGTCGCCGAGGCCACCGGCCTGGTGCGCGTCCGCGCGGACCTGCTGCCCGAGGGCAAGGTGGACGCCGTACGAGAGCTTCAGGACGCCGGACGCAAGGTGCTGTTCGTCGGGGACGGGGTCAACGACGCCCCCGCGCTCGCCGCCGCCCACTCCGGCATCGCGATGGGCCGTGCGGGCTCCGACCTCGCACTGGAGACGGCGGACGCGGTCGTCGTACGGGACGAGCTCGCGACCGTCCCCTCGGTCGTACGGCTGTCCCGGGCCGCCCGCCGGCTGGTCGTCCAGAACCTGGTGATCGCGGGGACCTTCATCACCGGACTCGTCCTGTGGGACCTCCTCGGCCATCTCCCGCTCCCGCTCGGCGTCGCGGGGCACGAGGGCTCCACGGTCCTCGTCGGACTCAACGGACTGCGGCTGCTGCGCGAGTCCGCGTGGCGATCGGGCCGGGCCCCGTTCCAGGGCACGCGAGGTTGATGTCGGATTCTCGCCAGCCGGGGCCCGGCCGGTGGCCGATGCTGGACGTATGCAGACGGGGATGTACGCCGAGACCGAGCGCTGTGTGCGCGCCGTGCAGTCCAAGGACGCACGGTTCGACGGATGGTTCTTCACGGCGGTCCTGACGACCCGCATCTACTGCCGGCCGAGCTGTCCGGTCGTACCGCCCAAGCCCCAGAACATGACCTTCTACCCGAGCGCCGCGGCCTGCCAGCAGGCGGGATTCCGGGCCTGCAAGCGGTGCCGGCCCGACACCAGTCCCGGCTCCCCGGAGTGGAACCGGCGCGCCGACCTCGTGGCCCGCGCGATGCGGCTGATCGCCGACGGCGTGGTCGACCGCGAGGGCGTGCCCGGCCTCGCCGCCCGGCTCGGCTACAGCGCCCGGCAGATCGAACGCCAGCTGCTCGCCGAACTCGGCGCGGGCCCGCTCGCCCTCGCCCGGGCCCAGCGCGCCCAGACGGCGAGGATCCTCATCGAGACGACCGCCCTCCCGATGGCGGACATCGCCTTCGCGGCCGGCTTCTCCGCGATCCGCACCTTCAACGACACCGTGCGCGAGGTCTTCGCGCTCTCGCCGAGCGACCTGCGCGCCCGCGCCGCGAAGAAGTCCACGCCGGACACCCCCGGCTTCCTGTCCCTGCGCCTGCCGTTCCGCGTCCCACTCAACCCCGACAACCTCTTCGGTCACCTGGCGGCCACCGCCGTCCCGGGGGTGGAGGAGTGGCGGGACGGCGCGTACCGCCGCACGCTGCGGCTGCCGTACGGACACGGCATCGTGGCCCTCACACCCCAGCCCGACCACATCGCCTGCCGGTTGATGCTGAGCGACCTGCGCGACCTGACCGTCGCCATCAGCCGCTGCCGCCGCATGCTCGACCTGGACGCCGATCCCGTCGCGATCGACGACCAGCTGCGCACGGACCCGCTCCTGGCGCCCCTGGTGGACAAGGCGCCCGGCCGACGCGTCCCGCGCACGGTCGACGAGGCGGAGTTCGCCGTCCGGGCCGTGCTGGGGCAGCAGGTCTCCACGGCGGCGGCCCGCACCCACGCGGCCCGCCTGGTCACGGCCCACGGCGAACCGGTCGACGACCCCGAGGGCGGCCTGACGCACCTCTTCCCGTCCCCCGAGGCCCTGGCCGCGGTGGACCCCGCCGCACTCGCGATGCCCCGCACCCGCCGCACGACCTTCACCACCCTGGTCGGTGAACTGGCCGACGGAACACTCCAGTTGGGCGTGGAGACCGACTGGACGGAGACCCGGACCCGCCTCCTCGGCCTGCCCGGCTTCGGCCCCTGGACGGTCGACGTCATCGCCATGCGCGCCCTCGGCGACCCGGACGCCTTCCTGCCCACCGACCTCGGAATCCGCCGCGCGGCCCAGGAGTTGGGCCTGCCCTCCACCCCGGCCGCGCTGACGGCCCGGGCAGCGGCCTGGCGTCCCTGGCGGGCCTACGCGGTCCAGTACCTGTGGGCGACCGACAGTCACCCGATCAACTTCCTGCCCGTATAAGGACGTCCAGTGAAACAGCACACCGTGATCGACAGCCCCTACGGCCCTCTGACCCTCGTCGCCGACGACGGCGTCCTGTGCGGCCTCTACATGACCGACCAACGCCACCGCCCACCGCAGGAGACCTTCGGCGAGCCGGACGACGGCTGGTCCAAGGAGGCCGAGGACCAGCTGATGGCCTACTTCGAGGGCGAGTTGAAGGAGTTCACCCTGGAAGTGCGCCTGCACGGAACGGCCTTCCAGCGCACGGTCTGGGAACAGCTCCGCCGGATCCCGCACGGCGAGACCCGCACCTACGGCGAACTCGCCGACGCCCTGGGCAACCCCAAGGCCTCCCGCGCGGTCGGCCTGGCCAACGGCAGGAACCCGATCGGCATCATCGTCCCCTGCCACCGCGTGGTCGGCGCGGACGGCAGCCTCACGGGCTACGGCGGCGGGCTTGAGCGCAAGCAGCGGTTGCTGGACTTCGAGCGGGGGGCGGCGCTGTTCTGACCGGTACCCGGTGATTCCCCGGGACCGGGGGTGCCGAGCGGCTTCCTCAGCCGCGCAGGTCCCGTCGGTACCGGATGCCGGCCTTGCCGCCGAGGTCGGCCGGGTCCGCCGGGCCGACCGCGGTGAAGCCCGCCTTGGCCAGCACCCTCTGGGACGCGGTGTTCTCGTAGCTGGTGGCCGCGCACAGGGTGTCCAGCCCGTACCGGGTCGCCGCGAGACGGCACAGCTCGCGGACGGTCGCCGTCGCCACCCCGCGGCCGGTGGCATGCTGCGCGACCCGGTATCCGAGGTCCGCGGTGCCGTCCTCGATGTCGACCAGGTTGAACCGGCCGAGTACCGACCCGTCCTCGTCGAGCAGCACGTGAAAGGCGCAGAGGCCGGTCTCCTGCTCGGCCAGCAAGGAGTCGAACCGCTCGGCGAACCCTTCGAAGAAGGCATCGCCGCGGTCGGAGACGGACGCGGCGAAGAAGGCGCGGTTGGCCAACTCGAAGGCCAGGACGGCCGTGGCGTGATCAGCGCGCAGCCGCAGGAGCTCGGGCACCGGGGCCTCAGCCCGCGCTCAGGCCGCGGAGCAGTTCGGGCAGCGCCGTGCCGATCGGTTCGCGGATCACCTCGTCGGCCTGGTCGTCATACGGTGTCGGATCCGCGTTCACGATGACGAGCCGGGCGCCGTGGTCGGCGGCGATGCCCGCGAGGCCCGCGGCCGGCTGAACCTGCAGGGTGGTGCCGACGGCGACGAAGATCTGGCAGGCCTTGGTGATGGCGACGGCCTCGCCCATGACGACGGGGTCGAGGCGCTCGCCGAACATCACGGTCGCCGACTTGAGGATGCCGCCGCAGGTCAGGCACGGCGGGTCCGCCTCGCCGGCCTCGACCCGGGCGAGCGCGTCCTCCATCGGACCGTGGGCGTGGCACTTCGTGCACACCACCTGCCGTGCGGTGCCGTGCAGTTCGAGGACCTTGCGGGCGGGCAGACCGGCGAGCTGGTGCAGCCCGTCCACGTTCTGCGTGATCACCCGCACCGGCACCCCGGACTTCTCCAGCTCGGCCACCGCCACATGTGCGGCGTTGGGCTCGGCCTTCAGCGTCCGGTTCGCGCGCCGCATCTGCCACGAACGGCGACGGATCTCCGGATCGCCCATGTAGTAGTCGTACGTCACGAGCTTCTCGGCCTCGGGGTCCTTGCGCCACAGCCCGTTCGGACCGCGGTAGTCGGGGATCCCGGAGTCGGTGGAGATTCCGGCGCCGCTGAGAAGGGCGACGAGGGGCTTGGTCATGGGCCGAGGGTAGGTCGGCCGCCTGGCGAGGGCCAGCGGTTAACCCGGGAGCCGGCGGTGACCCACTGCCCCGTACAACGAGTTCGCGAGTTCCGGCTCAGTGTCGGCGGGCGTTGCACATAACGACGGGCCCGCGTCACTCACTTGCAACAAACAAGAAATCACGGCCCGGGTCGGTCGAGGACCCGAGCCGCGATCTACACCCCTTGGAGAGGGATGTAATGGGAAAGCCCATCAACCGCCGGAAAGCGAACGGGAACTCTCCACGTTCGAAGGTTACCCCTGGATCGGTCGGAGCAACTTTCAGTTCGGTCACCGTCAGCGTGGCCAGTTCCTATGCTGCCACCGGGTCTGTCGTGATCACTTGTGTGGCCGGTGGCCTGGGACTCGCAGTGGTGATCATGCTTCTCAGGATATTCGCGGCTGTTCGTTAGGTCGTGGCAGCCGGCGCTCGGAATCATCGTGGCTCCGAGCGCCGGTGTCATTTCCATACTGTGAGGCAGAGCGGGTGCGGATGTGCCAGGCGATGCCCCTGGAGCGGATACGGCTTTTTGATGAAGGGCCGGGCATTCGATGTGGCCGTGTTCCCGTTATCCGCAGGGGCGCACGTGGTGAAGGAATTGGAGCTGAACAGCATCCGGGCCATGAGACGGCCGGTCGTCATCCCCGAAAGGCCGTCGTAGAAATCTCTGTTCGCCGTGACACGGTGCGGCACCACGATTTCGAGGTAATAGCGCAAGGCGTCCGAAACTTCCGGAAGACCCTCTCCGAGACCGAGAGGTTCGTTCCACAACGGTCCGACGATGCCTGGACGACACGCGAACACCCAGCGATACTTCTCGGGATAGGCCTCGGCCACGGCCGGATGCTCGGCCGGTGGCCCGAGCAGGGTGACATCTCCCCGGAGCAGGTTCCACAGGCGCGGCAATGCCTCCAGGCCCGTTTCCTGCAGAAGTTTTCCGACTCGGGTCTTGTTTCCCGCACTGTCCTGAGTTCTGAAGTCGTAGAGGTGAAAGAGGCGTCCGCCGGCTCCCACCCGCGGGCGTCGGACCAGCACGGGTCCCGCCGATGTCATGCGGATTCCCGCCGTGGCGGCCACGAGTATCAGGATCGACATCCACAGCAACGAGACAGAGACGATCACATCCAGGGCACGCCGGCCTCTGCGCATGGGCGCGGGACTGTCGGTTTCCGTCAGCGGCTCGGAGCGGCTCGCCATCAGTGCCTCGGGCTGGAGATCTTCCGATCGCCGTTCGCGCAGTCCCCGGATGTGGATGACCGCCAGCAGAACGGCAGGGCCCGACATGCCGAGGGCAACGCTGGGAAGCAAGGTGTCACACCACTGGGGCAGGTGTCCCTGCCCCAGTGGTGTGAGTGCCAGGCTGAGCAGTGTGATCAGCAGGCCTGTCGCGAGTCCGAACCACCAGTGCCTTCTGCGGGCCCGGACCGGCGGTGTCCTCGAGGCACGCCGCTCGGGCTTTCCTCCCTCGCGATCCGTCACCGCGGACAGGTTGAGGAACTCCTGAAGTGCCGTGCTCCCCGACCGGTGGTTCCGGAGCACGGCTCGACGAGCCGCCTCGACCTTGATCTCCAGGAGCTTCCGCTCCACCTCGGTGTCCGAGATCTCCGCTTCGATCTGCGCGTCCAGCGCGTCCCGGAAATCCTGGATCCGCTGTCCGGCACCGCTCCCTTCCAGGCCGGAGCCTGGAGTGCGCGCGCCGATCGATGTAAGGAGATCATGAATCGTCGCGGCGATGTTGTCATCGTCCCGGGTGCTCATCGTTCCTCCTTACTGCCGTGTCCGTCGACCGCAGCGTTGTTCTCCTGAAGAATTCGATCGAGATTGACTCTCGCCGATCGCAGATTGGATCGGACCGTTGCCGGGTTGTCGCCGATGAGGTCTGCTATTTCGGTGGGGCAGAATCCATCGATGTAATAGGCCATCACCTGGCGCTGCTTGTAGCCGAGTTTCCCCAGCAGGGCTAGAACGGACTGTTCTTCGTCCCTCGACGGCGATTCGGGGCAGGCCAGGTACTCGCTGACGCCCCAGCCTCCCCTGATCGCCCGGGTGGGGGCGTCCAGGTCCCGGACAGCGGAGCGAAGGAAGTACCGCTCCGCGGCCGTGCGGACCCACGCTCGCGGGTGTTCGATCTCGGTCCACTTTTCGAGTGCCTTGAGCATCGCGGTCTGCGCCGAGTCCTCCGCTTCCTCCTGTGAAGCGCCGATCCATCGAAGAAACCCGACCAGCTTCCGGTATTCCTGCCGGAAGAAGCTGTCGAAGTCGTCGCCACTCGGTTCCCGTCGACGCCCCACCGTGCATCCCTCCTCAATGGCCATGCACACCTGATGCAAAGGAGTGACATGACCAAGGGGCATCGTGCGATGCGAGTGAAGGGGTTTGACCGCAACTTCCGTAAATCGCGGATCAGTTCGGGTTCTGGTCCGGTGGTGATCGATTCGGGGGCGTCGTCGGAGCGCGGGCTGTTCGATGACGAACATGATCGTGGCGCACGGGAAATGCGAGCCTTCACGGTCGGACTCGAACAAGCGCCGGAATTCGCGATATCGCGGAAGGAGTCCGGGCCGCCGGGGCGACGAGGTATCCGCCATCAGCTCCACGGTGAACCTCATCGCGTGCCGACTCGGCGAACTGTCCATGGTCGGTCTCCTCCCCCCGTTCACTCCGTGCTCGGCTTCAGGCGGCTGTCGGGTGACACTGCCGCATGACACCGTCACCGGCCGCTGCCGGACGAGGCGGTCTTGCCGTTGCCTCCACACGTGAGTGGCATGGGGCGCGCCGAACGTGCAGTGGTGACCGGACCTTTTTTGAAATACACAGCGTCCGGTCTCGAACTCAGGGAGTGACGGCGGTGTGCAGACAGCGTCAGGTGGGGCGTGTCGGGGCAGAGTGATGGCGGCCGGACGCGGACGTGGACGCGGGACAAGAGCCCGTCCAGGGCTGCCCGGGCCGACGTCTCGCCGGACACCGGGCTCGCTACGGTACGAAGGCCCGAACCCGCCCCGGATGTCAGCCCACCCGGCGCCCGTTCTCCAGCTCCACCGTCCCCGACCCTTCCGCCAGTACGTCCAGCGCGGCCAGGACCCGGCGGCCGAGCCCGTCGGGCAGGTACTCGGTCAGCTCCTCGTGCGGCACGAGGCGCCACGACAGCAGCTCCTCCTCCTGGAGCCGGATCGCCTTGAGGTCGTCGTCGCCGAGGACACCGCCGTCGTAGAGGTAGGCGACCAGCGGCGGGCGGGCCGTTCCGTGCACCCAGTCGACCGCCAGCAGCCGCCCCAGCCCGCGGTCCAGGCCGATCTCCTCCAGGGTCTCGCGGCGCGCGCCCTGCCGTGGGGTCTCACCCTCGTCGGACTCGATCGTGCCGCCCGGAAGCGCCCAGCCCTCACGGTAGTTGGGCTCGACGAGCAGGACCCGGCCCGAGGCGTCACGGAAGAGAGCGGCGGCACCGGCGAGGATCCGGGGAAGACCGGCGATGTACGTGGCGAAGTCAGGGGTGGTCATCCTCGAAGGGTAACCAGCTCCGCGGCCGCCTTCGCCGGCTCAGCAGGTGGCCTCCGTCCCCGCCAACCGCACCGTACGCTCGGCCAGTTCGCTGATGTGCACCCCGTCGAAACCGAACACCGCGCTGCGCACCCGATTCTCCAGCGGCTCCTTCCACTGGTCCGGGATCGCGTCCGCGCCGGTGAGCACCCCGGCCACCGAACCGGCCGTGGCTCCGTTCGAGTCGGTGTCCAGACCGCCCCGGACGGTGAGCGTGATGGTGCGGGTGAAGTCGCCGTCGCCGTAGAGCAGTCCGGCGGTCAGGACGGCCGCGTTCGGGATGGTGTGGATCCAGCCGAGCCCGGCGGTCTCCTCCGAGACCGTCGTCAGGGTGTCCTCCCAGGTCATCCGGGTGTCGTGCAGGGACACCACCCGGCGTACCGTGCGCGCGAGGCGGCTGCTGGCGGGGATCACCGCGAGCGCCTGGTCCACGGCCTGCCGCACGGTGCCGACCGTGAACGCCGCCGAGATCAGCGCCGCCGCCCACATCGCCCCGTACACGCCGTTGCCGGTGTGCGAGAGCACCGCGTCCCGGCGGGCCAGGGCGGCGGCGCGGCGTGGGTCGCCGGGGCGGGTCCAGCCGTAGATGTCGGCACGGATGAGGGCGCCGATCCACTCCTGGCAGGGGTTGTCGTACGTCGCCGTCAGCGGCGGTTTCAGCCCGTTGGCGAGGTTGCGATAGGCGGCCCGCTCCGCGGTGAACGTCTGCAGATACGGCAGCCTCAGCAGCCACAGATCGCCCACCTGTTCGGTGCTGAAGCCGAAGCCGTGGGTCTCCAGGAGGTGGAGACCGAGGATGGCGTAGTCGACGTCGTCGTCACGGCAGCTGCCGTGGATGCGGCCGCGCACGCACTCGCGCCACTCGGGCCGCAGCTCGAAGCCGTCGCTCTCGCCGACGGGCTCGGGAAGGTAGTCGGTCAGCGGCAGGGCGGCGGCCCGCCGGAGATAGCGGTCGATCCGGTCCCGCGTCCACAGGTCGCCCTGCTCGACCGGCTTGCCGAGCATGTTGCCCGCGATCCGGCCGAGCCAGCCCCCGAGGATGCGGTCGGCGAGCTCTGGTTCGGTGCCCACAGGGGTCATAGCTCCGGTGTACCCGATTCCGGAGACCCGCACAGTCCCCCGCCGAGGTGGTGGTGTCGTCGCTCAGGGCGCGGGACCGGCTCATGCCCTGCCGGGGGAAGTCTCCGCCACCTCGACCTTTTCGAGGCCTTCGCGGCGCGTGCGTTCGGTCCCCCAGACGCCGAGCGGCCCGAGCGCCTGGTGGAGCGTGTGCCCGTCCTCGGTCAGGGAGTACTCCACCCGCGGTGGCACCTCGGCGTAGACCTCCCGGTGGACGAGTCCGTCCGCCTCCATCTCCCGCAGATGCTGGGTCAGCATCTTCTCGCTCACTCCGGGCAGACCGCGGCGGAGCTCGGCGAAGCGGCGTACCCGATGAGTGTCGAGTTCCCAGAGGATGAGCCCCTTCCACTTGCCGCTCACCACGTCCAGCGCGGCGTCGATGCCGCAGATGTACGGCCCGCGCCTCGGTCCCTTGGCCATCCCTGACCCTCCTTACTAAAAGGTAAGTACCGCAGAAAATAGTGGGTACTTCCGGGCTTCGGGGTGCTCTTCCAGGATGGAGGCGTGAACGCACACCAGAACCCCACCAGTACGCAGGGCAGCGCCGTCACCGTGATCGGGCTCGGCCCGATGGGCCAGGCGATGACCCGCACCCTCCTCACCGCGGGCCGCCCGGTCACCGTCTGGAACCGCACCGCCGGCCGGGCCGACGGCGTCGTCGCCGAGGGAGCGACCCGCGCGGCGACACCCGGCGAGGCGGTCGAAGCGAGTGACCTCGTGATCCTCAGCCTCACCGACTACCGGGCGATGTACGACATCCTCGACGGCTCCACCGCGTCACTCGCCGGCCGGACCCTGGTCAACCTGAGCTCGGACACGCCCGACCGCACACGCGAGGCGGCGACCTGGGCGGCGGGCCACGGCGCCGCCTTCCTCACTGGCGGTGTCATGGTCCCGGCGCCGATGGTCGGCACGGAGGCGGCCCATGTCTACTACAGCGGCCCCGGCGAGGTGATGGAGCACCATCGGGCGAGCCTGTCACCGCTCGGCACGCCGAGGTACCTGGGCGAGGATCCGGGCCTCGCCCAGATGATGTACCAAGCGCAGCTCGAGGTGTTCCTGACCACCCTGTCCGCACTGATACACGCCACCGCGATGCTGGGTACCGCGGGAATGAAGGCCACGGAGGCCCTGCCGGAGCTGCTCTCCTTCGCCGACTCGATCGGCGCCATCCTGAGGGCCGGGGAGGAGACCCCCGGTGCCGCGCTGGACGCCGGTGAGCATCCCGGCGACCTCAGCACGGTCACCATGATGGGCGCGACGTCCGACCACATCGTCGAGACCAGCAGGTCACTCGGCCTCGACCTCGCGCTCCCCCTGGCCGTGCAGGCCCATTACCGACGCGCGATCGAGAACGGACACGGCAGCGACAACTGGACCCGCGTCATCGACAGCATCCGCGAGCCGCGCTGACGGGACGCGGGACCGAGGGCACTGCGTGTGCTCCGCGACGGACGAGTTCCCTCCTTCTCAGGGACCGGGCGGTGCATGACGTCGGGGGGCGTCTCCGGTTAAGGTCGCAGCGGCGCGACTGGCCTTGACGTGCGCGAGGCCCGGAGAGCAAGGGGAAAACGTGACACTGCGCGTGCTCATCGCCGCGGACAAGTTCAAGGGCTCGCTCACGGCCGTGCAGGTCGCCGAGCGGGTGACGGCCGGGCTGCGCCGGGTCCAGCCGGGCCTGGAGGTCGAGGCGCTGCCCGTCGCCGACGGCGGTGACGGGACCGTCGCCGCGGCCGTCGCGGCCGGTTTCGAGCGCCGGGAAGTGGCGGTCGCCGGGCCCCTCGGGCAGGAGGTCACCGCCGCCTTCGCGGTTCGCGGGGACACCGCCGTCGTCGAGATGGCCGAGGCCAGCGGCCTGCAGCGGCTGCCCGCAGGCGTCTTCGCCCCGCTCGCGGCGTCGACGTACGGCTCCGGAGAGCTCCTGCGCGCCGCGCTGGACGCCGGCGCCCGCACGATCGTGTTCGGGGTGGGCGGCAGCGCCACCACCGACGGCGGTGCCGGCATGCTCTCCGCGCTCGGCGCCCGCTTCCTGGACGCCGACGGCGAGCCCGTGGCCCCCGGCGGCGGAGGCCTCGCCGACCTCGCCTCGGCCGACCTGTCGGGCCTGGATCCGCGGTTCGCGTCCGTCGAGTTCATCCTGGCCAGCGATGTCGACAACCCGCTGACCGGCCCCAAGGGCGCCCCCGCGGTCTACGGCCCGCAGAAGGGCGCCTCCCCGGACGACGTCGAGGCCCTGGACACCGCCCTCGCCCACTACGCGAAGGTGCTGGAGGAGGCCGTCGGTGCGAAGGCCGCCGCGTACGCCGCCTCGCCGGGTGCGGGCGCGGCCGGCGGCATCGGCTACGGCGCCCTCCTGCTCGGCGCCCGGTTCCGTCCCGGCATCGAGGTCATGCTCGATGTCCTGGGCTTCGCGCCCGCGCTGGAGTGGGCGGACCTGGTGATCACCGGCGAGGGCTCCCTCGACGAGCAGACCCTGCACGGCAAGGCCCCGGCGGGCGTCGCCGCGGCCGCCCGCGCCAAGGGCAAGGAGGTCGTCGCCGTGTGCGGCCGTCTCGCGCTGCCCCCGGAGGCCCTCGGCCGGGCGGGCATCCGCCGCGTCTACCCGCTCACCGACGCCGAGCCCGACATCCAGCGGTGCATCTCCGAGGCGGGGCCGATCCTGGAGGACGTGGCGGAGCGGATCGGCCGCGACTTCCTGGTCTGACCCGAACCATCCGTCCCGCCCCCCAGGTCACTGACGCGGCCCCGACAGCCGGTACGCGTCCAGCGCCAGCGTCATCTCGATCAGGTCCCGGGGCCGGGCCAGCGAACGCGACGTGAGCTGCTCGAGCCGCCGCAGCCGGTTGAAGACCGTGTTGCGGTGGCAGTACAGCCGCCCGGCGGCCCGCCCCGCCGAGCCCTCGCACACCAGCCACACATCGAGGGTCTCCAGCAGTACGGCCCGGTCGGCGGGCTCCAGCTCCAGGAGCGCGCCGAACACGTCCGACACCAGCCGGTCGGCCAGCTCCGGCTGGCTCACCACCAGCGCGGTCGGCATCCGCTGATCAAGGCGTACGACCGCGGTGGCGTCCGGCAGACAGGTGCGCAGAGCCAGCTCGGCGAGCCGCCGGGCCCGACCCAGCTCGGCGAGTCCGGGGACCACAGGACTGATCCCGCCCGGCCCCGCGCACCGCCCGTCCAGCGCACGCGCCACTCCGTCCAGGCCCTGCCCGGGCGCGAGAGCCACGACCGCCACCTCGCTGTCGGCCCGCATCCGCCAGATGAACCGGAACCCGGCGCCCCGCACCGGCCGCTCGGCCGCCTCCCGTCGCTCGGCCCGCAGCACCACCACGGCGTACGGCCCGTGCTCCGGAAGATCGAGGCCCGCCGCCGCCCGCGCCGCGAGCCCGGGCGTCGCCTGCCCCTCCAGCAGGGCGTCGAGGAGTGCCTGCAGCTGTTCGTCCGTACGCCGCCTGAGCTCCGCCTCGGTGGCCCGGTACGCCTCCGACGCCGCCTGCGCCTGCGCGTCCACCGCCGACCACACCATCGTCGTCGACCGCATCAGGGCCGCGAGCCGCTCCGGCTCCCGACCGGCGGTCCCCTCCACGAGCGCGTCCCACACCAGGTAACCGGCGTTCCGGTAGGCGTGCACCAGAAGGTCCAGCGGCAGCCCCTGATGGGCCCGGCGCCGGCCCGCGTCCTCGGCGTACTCCAGATCGCGGCGCGGGGAGTCCCGGGGCGCGGAGATCGTCTCGATGCCGATCCGCATCGCCTCCTCGGCCTCCCGCCACTGCTGGTCGTACGGCAGCACCTGGCCGTAGACGGTGGAGTGTTCGGTGAGTTGGCGCAGGTGCTCGTCGACGAGCTCCGGCACCCGTTCCAGCAGAGCCGTGCAGGACTCCGCGAGCAGCTTCCAGTCATGACCGGTCCGCGGCCGTAGCCCTCCCATGGCCGGAGGATGCCACCGGGACCCGGCCGCGCACAGGCCCCTGACACGCACTGTTGTGCAGACGCACAACGACGGCACCGGCCCGCTGGGCACCCGCAGCGATTGTGCCGCGGGCCGTGGACGGACGCCCGCGGCGGTGCTGGGGTGAGCGCCACACCGAGAGCGACAAGGGGGAGTCCATGACCGGATCCGGACTGGTCGTCCACGACCTGTCGGTCGGATACGGCCCCGTGCGGGCCCTGCGCCGGGTGTCCCTCGAGGTGCCCGAGGGAGCCGTGGTGACGGTGCTCGGCGCCAATGGCGCGGGCAAGTCCACCCTCCTGCGCGCGATCAGCAGGACCCTCTCCTTCCACGGCGGCACGGTCACCGACGGCACGGTCACCCTGGACGGCCGCCGCCTCGACGGGCTGAGCCCCGACCGGGTGGTCGCCGCCGGGGTCTGCCAGGTACCCGAGGGGCGACGGGTGTTCGCGCGCATGACGGTCGCCGACAACCTGCGCGCGGGCGCCCTCGGTGGCACCGGATCCGGCCGGTCCGCGGCCCTGGACCGCGTCCACGAACTGTTCCCCGTGCTCGCCGAACGCGCGGGCCAGCGCGCCGGACTCCTCTCCGGCGGCGAACAACAGATGCTCGCGGTCGCCCGCGCCCTGATGGCCGGCCCGCGCGTGCTGCTCCTCGACGAACCCTCCCTCGGCCTCGCCCCGCTCATGGCCCGGCGGATCGCCGACACCGTCCGGGAGATCAACACCCAGGGCACCTCGGTCCTCCTCGTCGAACAGAACGCGGCCCTCGCCCTGCGGCTCGCCACGCGCGCGTACGTCCTCGAAGTCGGCGAGGTCACCCTGTCGGGCCCGGCCGCGGAGCTGTCCGCCTCCGACGAGGTGCGCCGCCGCTACCTCGGTGTGGTCGACGAGGACGCGGCGGCCGACGCGGAACAGGCGACGGACCGGACCCTGACCCGGTGGAAGGGGTGACGGCGATGGACTCCCTGGAAGTCCGGGGGCTGACCGTCCGTTTCGCCGGACTCACCGCCCTCGACGACGTCGGCTTCACCGTGCGCCCCGGCACCGTCCACGCCCTCATCGGACCCAACGGCGCCGGAAAGTCCACCTGCTTCAACGTCCTGTCCGGCGTCTACCGGGCCACCGCGGGCAGCGTCCGCTTCGGCGCGCACGAGCTGACCGGCATGCCCTCGCACCGCATCGCCGCCCTCGGCGTCGCCCGCATCTTCCAGAACCTCGCGCTGCCGCCCCGGGCCTCGGTCGAGGACTGTCTGCTCCTGGGCCGCCACCGGCTCACCCGGACCGGCTTCCTCGCCGCGGGACTCCGGCTGCCGTCGGCGGTCCGCGAAGACCGGCTGCACCGCGAACGCGTCCGGGAGATCGCCGAGTTCGTCGGCATCGCGGACTGCCTGTCACGGCCCGCGGGCTCCCTCCCGTACGGACAGCAGAAGCTCGCCGAACTCGCCCGCGCGCTCTGCATGGAACCGCGCCTGCTGCTCCTCGACGAGCCGGTCGCCGGGATGACCGCCGACGAACGACGCCGGACAGCCGCCGTGATCGCGGGTGTCCGCGACTCACTCGGCATCTCGATCGTGCTGGTGGAACACGACATGGGGGTGGTGATGCGGCTCGCGGACGCGGTGACCGTACTGGACTTCGGGCGCCGGATCGCCGACGGGGCCCCCGCCGACGTACAGAACGATCCGGCTGTCGTACAGGCGTACTTGGGGGCCGCGTCATGAGCACCTTCGCCGAGATCCTGCTGAACGGCCTCTCGCTGGGGTCGGTGTACGCGCTCATCGCGCTCGGCTTCGTGGTGATCTTCCGGGCCACCGAGGTCGTCAACTTCGCCCACGCCTCGCTGCTGCTGGCGGGCGGATACGTCACCGCGGTCCTCCACGACGACATCGGTTTCTGGCCCGCGCTGCTCGCCGGGATCGCGGGTGCCGCGCTGGTCGGGGCCGCCGTGGAGTTCCTGGTGATGCGGCGGTACCGGGGCACCGACCACAGCGTCCTTGCCATCGTCACCATCGGCGTCGACATCCTGCTCACCACCGAGCTGACCCGCCGTATCGGCACGGATGTGCTGACGCTCGGCGACCCGTGGGGCGACGCCGTGCTGAGGCTCGGGCCGATCTCGCTGGCCCACACCCGGATCGCCGCGTTCGTGGCCGCCGCGCTGCTCATCACGGCGTTCCTGCTGGCCTTCCGGTACACGTCGTGGGGCGTGGCGATGCGGGCGGCGGCGGAGAGCGCGGAGACGGCCGCGCTGATGGGGGTCCGGCTCGGGCGGGTGTCGATGGGTGCGTGGGCGGTGGCGGGCGGACTCGCCGCCGTGGCCGCCCTGTTCCTGACCGTGTTCCCGACGCCGGGTCTGGAGCGGGCGACCTCACTGGCCGCGCTGAAGGCGTTCCCCGCGGCCATCCTCGGCGGCCTTGACTCGACGACGGGCGCGCTGGTGGGCGGGCTGCTGGTCGGCGTCACGGAGTCCCTCGCGACCGGCTACCAGAGCGATCTGACCTTCCTGGGGCGGGGGCTGGGAGACCTCGCGCCCTACCTCGTGATGGTCGCGATCCTGCTCATACGGCCCGCGGGGCTGTTCGGCACGAAGGAGCTCGCCCGTGTCTGAGGTCCTGGTGAAGCCGTTGCGGCTGGTCCGCTCCCGTACGTACCTCTGGGCCGCCGGGGGAGTGCTCCTGCTGGCCCTGCCCTTCTACCTGGACCGGTTCTGGCTCCAGGCGGGCCTGTTCGCGATGGCCGCCGCGATCGGCGCGATCGGCATCAACCTCCTCACCGGGGCGACCGGGCAGCTCTCCATGGGGCACGCCTTCTTCCTCGCCGTCGGCGCCTACGGCTACTGCGTGTTCGCGGCGGACGGCGGCGACGGGCTGACCGGGCTCGGGCTGCCGACCTGGCTCGCGGCGGTGCTCGCGGTGCTGGTCGCGGGCGTCGCGGGCGGGCTGTTCAGCCCCATCTCGGGCCGCCTCAGCGGCGCTTACCTGGGCATCGCCACACTCGCGCTCGTCTTCATCGGCCAGCACGTGATGTTCAACGCCCACGACCTGACCGGCGGCGCCAACGGCCGTGACGTACCGCCGCTGAGCCTGTTCGGACTCACCTTCGACGACCGCGAACTCCTCGTCGCCGCCGTGCCGTTCGGGTCGGCGGAGAAGCTCTGGTACGCGGGTCTGGTCCTGCTGGCGGTCGGCGCGCTGTTCGCGCGCGGAGTGCTGCGTGGCCGTCCGGGCCGGGCCATGAACGCGATCCGCGACCACCGCATCGCCGCCGGTGTGCTGGGCGTGCCGGTCGCCCGGCACCGGGCCGCGGTCTTCGTGCTGTCGTCGATGTACGCGGGTCTCGCGGGCGTACTGCTCGCGCTGGTCTTCCAGCGGACGGTGCCCGACTACTTCGGCATCACGCTCTCGCTCGAGTACCTCGCGATGATCGTCATCGGCGGGCTCGGTTCGGTCTCCGGGGCGGTGGCGGGTGCCGTGTTCGTGTCCCTGCTGCCGCAGCTGCTGACCCGCTACAGCGACGCGCTGCCTCTTGTCTCCGCCCCCGGCACGGGCGGGATCGCACCGGGCGAGGCATCCCGGTACCTCTACGGCGCCGCCGTCGTGCTGGTGGTGCTGTTCCTGCCGGGCGGCCTGGTCGGGGCGGCCGCCCGGCGTCACGTCAGACCCCGTTCAGGGGAGATCCATCCAGGGGAGGAACGATGACTACGAGGTACGCCGCCAGGGCCGCCGCGGGCGCGCTCGCCGCACTGCTGGTGCTGGCCGGATGCAGTTCCAAGGCCAAGGACTCCGACGGCGGGGACGGTGACAAGTCGGCCGGCGGGGTCAGGACCGGGGAGGGTATCTCCGGGAAGACGATCACGCTCGGCGCGCTCACCGACATGACCGGGGTCTACGCGACTCTCGGCAAGAGCGTCACCCAGGCCCAGCAGCTGTACGTGAAGCAGCTGAACGCCGCCGGCGGCGTCTGCGGCTACAAGGTGGCCCTCTCGGTCCGCGACCACGGCTACGACCCGCAGAAGGCCGTCTCCGGCTACACCGAGCTGGAGCCGAAGGTGCTCGGCTTCGCACAGTTCATCGGCTCGCCGTTCGTCGCCGCGGTCAAGCAGCGGATCGACGGCCAGGACAAGGGGCTGGTGCTCCCGCAGGCCTGGTCGGCCGCGCTGCTCGGCAGCCCGTACATCCGGGTCATCGGATCCACCTACGACATCGAGACGATCAACGCGGTGGACTTCCTGATCAAGGAGAAAGGGGTGAAGAAGGGGGACAGGATCGGCCATGTGTACTTCGAGGGCGATTACGGCGAGAGCGCCCTGGTCGGCTCCCAGCACATCGCGAAGGAGGCCGGGCTCACCGTCGTCGAGCAGAAGATCAAGCCGACCGACAACGACATGACCGCCCAGGTCACCGCCCTCAAACAGGCCGGCGTCAAGGCGATCGTGATCAGCGCGGGCCCGCGGCAGGCGGCCTCGCTGGTGGGGGTGGCGGCGGCGAGCGGCTTCGCCGTACCGATCATCGGCAACAACTCGGCCTTCGCGCCGCAGCTCCTGGCCACCCAGGCAGGCCCGGCCCTGATGAAGAGCTACTACGTGGCCTCGCCCTCGCTGCCCATCGGCGCGGACACCCCGGAGGCGAAGAAGCTCGTGGCCGACTACAAGGCCGCCTACCCGGGCGACGCCCTGGACAACGGCATCGTCGCCGGCTGGACCGCGGTGTCGGCCTTCGGCGAGGCACTGAAGAAGGCCTGCGCGAACAAGGACCTCACCAGGGAGGGCGTCGACAAGGCCCTGCTGTCGATCGACTCCTACGACGTCGGCTTCGGTATCGCCCAGAACTTCACCGACCCCAAGGCCCCGTCCTCCCGCGAGAGCGTGATCCTCCAGCCGGACAAGAGCGTGACGGGCGGCATGAAGGTCGTACGGGAGGCGGGGGCGTCCGACGTGGCGAAGGGGTACACACCGGGGGCGTGAGACTCGGCGCAACAGCGAGGGCCCGAACCGGTGTCGGTTCGGGCCCTCGGAAGTGCGACGGCAAAGACTTACGGCAGCTGGGCCGCGCGGGCCTCGCGCCGGTTGCCGCGGAAGTTGTTCACCCGGCGGGCCGTGGCGAACAGGGGGATCACCGCGCCCATGACCAGTTGGAGGGCGCAGCCCGTCTGGAGGAGGAGCTGGCCGCCCGGGGCGCCGAACGCCCAGGCCGCGAGCAGGCCCATTCCCAGGACGATCCAGGAGAGCATCGCGACCGCGAGGCGGCCCCGCGGCTTCGGGTACTCGACCCGGCTCACCATCAGCCAGGCGGTGCCCAGGATCGCCAGGAGCGTCGCCACGAAGGGGAGCTCCAGCAGCACGATCGAGACCACTGTCAGCGCGCCGAACGGCGAGGGCATGCCCTGGAAGGTGCCGTCCTTCACGGTCACACAGGAGAATCTCGCGAGCCTCAGCACCACCGCCAGCAGCACCACGACGGCGCCCACCGCCGCCACCCGCTGGGACGCGTCGTCCGCCACCATGCCGTAGACGAGGACGAAGTACGCCGGTGCGAGACCGAAGCTGATCAGGTCCGAGAGGTTGTCCAGCTCGGCGCCCATCGGGGAGGAGCGCAGCTTGCGCGCCACGAGGCCGTCGAAGAGGTCGAAGACCGCGGCGCAGAGCATCAGGATGACCGCGGTGGCCGCGCTGTTGCGCGCCATGCCGGTTTCCTGGCTGTCGGTCAGATGCGGGATCAGGATGCCGGTGGTGGTGAAGTACACCGCCATGAAGCCGCAGGTGGCGTTGCCGAGGGTGAGGGTGTCCGCTATCGAGAGGCGGAGAGAAAGAGGCATCTCCTCCTCGTCGTCGACCTCGTCGGCGTCGGGCACCCAGCCCGCCTGTGTCTCGGGATCAATCACGGTCAATGCGAGTCACCCCAGCCACCGTCTTCTGGCCGACCTCGACCGCGACCTCAACGCCCTCCGGCAGGTAGATGTCGACGCGCGAGCCGAAGCGGATCAGACCGATGCGGTCGCCCTGCTCGACCTTCGTGCCCTGCGGGAGGTAGGGAACGATGCGGCGGGCGACGGCGCCGGCGATCTGGATCATTTCGATGTCACCGAGCTCGGTGTCGAAGTGCCAGACGACGCGCTCGTTGTTCTCGCTCTCCTTGTTGAACGCCGGAACGAACCCGCCGGGGATGTGCTCGACCGAGGCCACCGTGCCGGAGAGCGGCGCGCGGTTGACGTGGACGTTGAGCGGGCTCATGAAGATCGCGACCCGGGTGCGACCGTCCTTCCACGGCATGATGCTCTGCACCACACCGTCGGCGGGCGAGATGACCCGGCCCGGGGCGATCTCGCGCTCGGGGTCGCGGAAGAACCACAGCATGCCCGCCGCCAGCGCGGTGGCGGGCACGGCGACGGCCTTGGCGGCGCCGGACTTGCGCGCGCGTACCAGGCTCACTGCTGCGGTGGCGACGGTCGGGAGGAGCCACGGCGATGCTCCGCGCGCGAGGCGTACGCCTGCCAGGCTGTCGCGAGGTGCAGAGGTTTGGCTGTGGGGCATGGATGACCTTCGTAGCGGATGATGCCGCGCACTAGACGGGGGACGGCGGCTTTCCGGGATCGTACCGGTCGTGGGCCACAACTGGGCAAGCCAGGAAGCCGAGTCGGCGGCTGAACCGACTTGACGGGGTGTGATCTTCTTCTCCAAGAAAACACCCCGTATCCGGACATCTAGCCCTGGAACCGATACTCTTCGAGCAGCCTGCGACCGATGATCATTTTCTGGATCTCGGCGGTACCTTCACCGATCAGCAGCATCGGAGCCTCACGGTAGAGGCGCTCGATCTCGTACTCCTTGGAGAAGCCGTAGCCGCCGTGGATCCGGAAGGCGTCCTCCACGACCTCCTTGCAGTACTCGGAGGCGAGGTACTTCGCCATCCCTGCCTCAAGGTCGTTTCGCTCACCGGAGTCCTTTTTGCGTGCCGCGTTGACCATCATCGCATGCGCGGCCTCGACCTTGGTAGCCATCTCGGCCAGCTTGAACTGAATCGCCTGGTGCTGAGCGATCGGCTTGCCGAAGGTGTGACGCTGCTGGGCGTACGAGACACCCAGCTCGAAGGCACGCTGAGCGACACCGCAGCCACGTGCCGCCACATTGACGCGGCCTACTTCGACTCCGTCCATCATTTGGTAAAAACCTCGGCCGGTGGCCCCGCCGAGCACACGGTTGGCCGGAAGTCGCAGGCCATCCATGATCATCTCGGTGGTGTCGACACCCTTGTAGCCCATCTTGTCGATCTTCCCGGGGATGGTGAGGCCCGGACGGACCTCTCCGAAGCCGGGCTCCTTCTCGATCAGGAAGGTCGTCATCGACTTGTGGGGCTTGGCGGCCGCCTCTTCAGGGGAGTGTCCTTCATCACTTCGGACGAGAACGGCGACCAGGCTTGACGTCCCGCCGTTCGTCAGCCACATCTTCTGACCGTTCAGGACGTACTCGTCGCCGTCCTTGACCGCCTTGGACGTGATGGCGGACACGTCCGAGCCGAGCGCCGGCTCCGACATCGAGAAGGCGCCGCGGATGTCGCCGGCCGCCATCCTCGGCAGGAAGTGGTCCTTCTGCTCCTGGGTGCCGTGCTGCTTGAGCATGTACGCCACGATGAAGTGGGTGTTGATGATGCCGGAGACCGACATCCAGCCGCGGGCGATCTCCTCCACACACAGCGCGTACGTCAGGAGGGACTCGCCCAGACCGCCGTACTCCTCGGGGATCATCAGCCCGAACAGGCCCAACTCCTTGAGCCCGTCGACGATCTGCTGCGGGTACTCGTCGCGGTGTTCCAGCTCGGTGGCGACCGGGATGATCTCCTTGTCCACGAAGTCGCGGACGGTGGAGAGGATCTCCTGCTGGATGTCGGTCAGACCGGCGGTCTGGGCGAGTCGCGCCATGGCTACTTCTCCTGCTCCCTCAGCTGGGGGCGGCCCGGCTGCTCGCCGCCGCGCTCCTTGATGTACGTCTCGGTCGGCACCATCACCTTGCGGCGGAACACGCAGACCAGCGTGCCGTCCTGCTTGTAGCCCTTGGTCTCGACGTACACGATCCCGCGGTCGTTCTTCGACTTGGACGGCCACTTGTCGAGCACGGTCGTCTCGCCGTAGATCGTGTCGCCGTGGAAGGTCGGCGCCACGTGCCTGAGCGACTCGATCTCCAGGTTGGCGATCGCCTTGCCGGAGACGTCCGGCACGGACATGCCGAGCAGCAGGGAGTAGATGTAGTTCCCGACCACGACGTTCTTGCCGAAGTCGGTCGTCTGCTCCGCGTAATTGCTGTCCATGTGGAGCGGGTGGTGATTCATGGTCAGGAGACAGAAGAGATGGTCGTCGTACTCCGTGACCGTCTTCCCGGGCCAGTGCTTGTAGACCGCCCCGACCTCGAACTCCTCGTAGGTGCGTCCGAACTGCATCGCGCTCAGCCTTCCGGGATCTCGAACTTGGACGTGCGCTGCATGCCGGCCGCACGGCCCTTGCCGGAGATGACCAGCGCCATCTTGCGGCTGGCCTCGTCGATCATCTCGTCGCCGATCATCGCCGAGCCCTTCTTGCCGCCCGCCTCGGACGTGAAGTACTCGTACGCGTCCAGGATCAGCTCGGCGTGGTCGTAGTCCTCCTGCGAGGGCGAGAAGATCTCGTTGGACGCCTCCACCTGGCCCGGGTGCAGCACCCACTTGCCGTCGAAGCCGAGGGCCGCGGCGCGCTGGGCGACCTCGCGGTAGCCGTCGACGTTGCGGATCTGCAGGTAGGGGCCGTCGATCGCCTGGAGGTTGTTGGCGCGGGCCGCCATCAGGATCTTCATCAGGATGTAGTGGTAGGCGTCCGCCGGGTAACCGGGCGGCTGCTCACCCACGACCAGCGACTTCATGTTGATCGACGCCATGAAGTCGGCCGGGCCGAAGATGATCGTCTCGACGCGCTGGGAGGCCGTCGCGATCTCGTTGACGTTGTTGAGGCCCTGCGCGTTCTCGATCTGCGCCTCGATGCCGATCTTGCCGACCTCGAAGCCCATGGTCTTCTCGATCTGGGTCAGCAGGAGGTCGAGCGCGACGATCTGCTCGGCCGTCTGCACCTTCGGCAGCATGATGCAGTCGAGGTTCTGGCCCGCGCCCTCGACGACCGTGACGACATCGCGGTACGTCCACTCGGTCGTCCAGTCGTTGACGCGCACGACCCTCGTCTTGCCGGTCCAGTCGCCCTCGTTGAGGAACTTGACGATGGTGTGCCGCGCCTCGGGCTTGGCGAGCGGGGCGCACGCGTCCTCCAGGTCGAGGAAGACCTGGTCCGCCGGGAGGCCCTGCGCCTTCTCCAGGAAGCGGGGGTTGCTTCCCGGTACCGCGAGACACGAGCGGCGGGGACGCAGACGGTTGACGGTCATGCGGGGACCTCCAGGGGGTCGAGCTTGTTCGCTTTCCGGATCTCGTCGACGATGCGGCCGATGATTCCGGTGATGTCGAAGTCCTTCGGGGTGAAGACCGCGGCCACGCCGGCAGCCCTGAGCTGTTCGGCGTCTCCATTGGGGATGATCCCACCGGCGATGACAGGTACATCTGTGGCGCCTGCCACATGCAGCCTCTCGAGCACGTCCGGCACCAGCTGGGCGTGCGAGCCGGAGAGGATCGACAGACCGACCGCGTGCACGTCCTCGGCGAGGGCCGCGTCCACGATCTGCTCGGGCGTCAGCCGGATGCCCTGGTACACCACCTCGAAGCCGGCGTCCCGCGCGCGTACGGCTATCTGCTCGGCGCCGTTGGAGTGCCCGTCCAGGCCCGGCTTGCCGACCAGGAAGCGCAGCTTTCCGACGCCCAGGTCCTTCGCGGTCACGTCGACCCTGCGGCGGACGTCGGCCATGGCCGAACCCTCCTCCGCCGGGACCGCGACCGGCGCAGACGACACGCCGGTCGGGGCGCGGAACTCGCCGAACACCTCGCGCAGCGCCCCGGCCCACTCGCCGGTCGTGACACCGGCACGGGCGCACTCCAGGGTGGCCTCCATGAGGTTGGCGGTGCCCTTGGCGGCCTCCTTCAGCTTCTCCAGCGCCTTGCAGGGACGCGGATGGTTGAAGGGCGGCTGGTAGCGGGTGTCGCGCCAGTGCTGGAGCCCCGAGATGACCCGGGCCTCGACGGCCGGGTCGACCGTCTGGATCGCGGTGTCGAGGTCGGCCGTCAGCGGGTTGGGCTCGGTCGTCTCGAAGATGTTGACGCCGATGATCTTCTCCTGCCCGGACTCGATACGGGCCCGGCGCTCGGCATGCGAGGAGACGAGCTGCGACTTCAGATAGCCCGACTCGACGGCGGCCATCGCGCCGCCCATCTCCTGGATCCGGTCGATCTCCGCGAGGGACTCCTCGACCAGCATGGAGACCTTCGCCTCGATGACGCGGGAGCCCTCGAAGATGTCCGCGTACTCCAGCAGGTCGCTCTCGTACGCCAGGACCTGCTGCATCCGCAGCGACCACTGCTGGTCCCAGGGCCGGGGGAGACCGAGGGCCTCGTTCCAGGCCGGCAGCTGGACGGCACGCGCGCGTGCGTCCTTCGAGAGGGTCACGGCCAGCATCTCGAGGACGATCCGCTGGACGTTGTTCTCCGGCTGCGCCTCGGTCAGCCCGAGGGAGTTGACCTGGACGCCGTACCGGAAGCGCCGGTGCTTGGGGTTCTCGATGCCGTAGCGCTCCCGCGTGACCTCGTCCCAGATACGGCCGAAGGCGCGCATCTTGCACATCTCCTCGATGAACCGGACGCCCGCGTTCACGAAGAAGGAGATACGGCCGACGACATCGCCCATGCGCTCCTGCGGCACCTGGCCGGAGTCCCGGACGGCGTCCAGCACCGCGATCGCCGTCGACATCGCGTACGCGATCTCCTGGACCGGTGTGGCGCCCGCCTCCTGCAGGTGGTAGCTGCAGATGTTGATCGGGTTCCACTTCGGGATGTGGGAGACCGTGTACGCGATCATGTCGGTCGTCAGACGGAGGCTCGGCACCGGCGGGAAGACGTGCGTCCCGCGGGACAGGTACTCCTTGACGATGTCGTTCTGGGTCGTGCCCTGGAGCTGGGTGATGTCCGCGCCCTGCTCCTCCGCGACGACCTGGTAGAGCGCCAGCAGCCACATGGCGGTGGCGTTGATCGTCATCGAGGTGTTCATCTGCTCCAGGGGGATGTCCTGGAACAGCCGGCGCATGTCACCGAGGTGCGCGATCGGCACGCCGACCCGGCCGACCTCGCCGCGGGCGAGGATGTGGTCGGAGTCGTAGCCGGTCTGCGTCGGCAGGTCGAACGCGACCGACAGGCCGGTCTGCCCCTTGGCGAGGTTGCGCCGGTACAGCTCGTTCGACGCCTCGGCCGTGGAGTGACCGGCATACGTGCGCATGAGCCACGGCCGGTCCCTTTCCTTGGGCGCCTGCGGCGCAGGCTCCCGCTTGCCTTCGGCGGACTGACGCTCAGTCATCTATGACCCCGGGTGTCTCAGATGTTGCGGAAGCGGTTGATGGCGTCGATGTGCTTGGCGCGCATCTCCTCGTCGCGCACACCGAGACCCGCCTCGGGGGCCAGGCACAGCACGCCGACCTTGCCCTGGTGGAGGTTGCGGTGCACGTCGTAGGCCGCCTGGCCGGTCTCCTCCAGGGAGTAGACCTTCGACAGCGTCGGGTGGATCTTGCCCTTCGCGATGAGCCGGTTGGCCTCCCAGGCCTCGCGGTAGTTGGCGAAGTGCGAGCCGATGATCCGCTTCAGGGACATCCACAGGTAGCGGTTGTCGTACTCGTGCATGTAGCCCGAGGTCGAGGCGCAGGTGGTGATGGTGCCGCCCTTGCGGGTGACGAAGACGCTCGCGCCGAAGGTCTCGCGGCCGGGGTGCTCGAAGACGATGTCGATGTCCTCGCCGCCGGTGAGTTCGCGGATGCGCTTGCCGAAGCGCTTCCACTCCTTCGGGTCCTGGGTGGTCTCGTCCTTCCAGAACTTGTAGTCCTCGGCGTTGCGGTCGATGATCGCCTCGGCGCCCATCGAGCGGCAGATGTCCGCCTTCTGGTCGCTGGAGACGACACAGATCGGGTTGGCGCCTCCGGCCAGCGCGAACTGCGTGGCGTACGAGCCGAGTCCGCCGCTCGCACCCCAGATCAGGACGTTGTCGCCCTGCTTCATGGCGGCGCCGTTGCGGGAGACGAGCTGCCGGTAGGCGGTGGAGTTCACCAGCCCCGGGGCGGCGGCCTCCTCCCAGCTGAGGTGGCCCGGCTTCGGCATCAACTGGTTGGACTTGACCAGCGCGATCTCCGCCAGTCCGCCGAAGTTGGTCTCGAAGCCCCAGATGCGCTGCTCGGGGTCGAGCATCGTGTCGTTGTGGCCGTCCGAGGACTCCATCTCGACCGAGAGACAGTGGGCGACGACCTCGTCGCCGGGCTTCCAGGCGTTGACGCCCGGGCCGGTGCGCAGGACGACGCCCGCGAGGTCGGAGCCGATGATGTGGTACGGCAGGTCGTGGCGCTTGGCCAGGTCGTTGGTACGGCCGTAGCGCTCCAGGAACCCGAAGGTCGACAGCGGCTCGAAGATCGAGGTCCACACCGAGTTGTAGTTGACACTCGATGCCATGACGGCGACCAGGGCCTCGCCCGGGCCGAGCTCGGGCACCGGCACGTCGTCGAGGTGGATCGACTTGCGCGGGTCCTTGTCGCGGGTCTGCAGGCCCGCGAACATCTCCGTCTCGTCCTTGTGGACGGTGATGGCGCGGTACGACTCGGGGAGCGGCAGAGCGGCGAAGTCGGCCGGAGTCGAGTCCGGCGACTGGATCGCGTCCAGGATGTCCTTCACGGTCACGGTGTTGCCTCCGGCGAATGGCGTCTTGAGGGGAGACGCTGAGGGTTACGTCGGTGCCGTCGGTTCGGCGGTCATGCTGTTCGGCAGCGCTTTGTGGCGCAGGAGGTTGCCTGTGACGCAGGCGTCCGGGCGGGCAAGCCGATGACTTGTTGGGACAGCCGACGTACGAATGGTCTCTGCACGCCGGCCGCCCGGACACCTTCAACGTAAGACACCGCGTGCCACCGTGCAAGGCACTGAGTGCCAGAGATTCCCCTCAGATGAAATCTTTACGTAACAAATGAGCGATGATCGATCAAAGCTACTCGTGAGTAGGTATCAATCGGGTGCTACCGGTCGCCGGACTCGACGCACCCGCGCCCGTCAACGCTCCTTGAGAGCCTGCTCGATGGCCCGCATCACTTCGTCGAGCGGCGCGTCCGTGCGAGCGACGGTTACCAGGACCTCCCCCTGAGAGGCCACGGACGCCGGAGCCGGCCGCGGCGCGGCGGTGTCCCGCCCGGCCCCGATGCCCGTCCCGAAGGTCTTCCGCACGATCGCGAAGGCGTGGTCCAGCTGTGCCTCCACGTCCCCCTGCCCGCCGGCCCGGAGCCATCGCCGCAGCACATGGTTGTGCGCGGTGACCACGGCGGACGCGGCCACCTCCGCCAGCAGCGGATCGTCGTTCGCGTCGTCGTCGTGCGCGTGCTCGTCGAAGTGCCCGAGCAGATACCGCGTGAACAGCCGCTCATAGCGGGCCACCGACGCGATCTCCGCCTCGCGCAGCGTCGGCACCTCGCGCGTCAGCTTGTAGCGGGCGACCGAGATCTCCGGCCGGGCCGCGTACATCTTCATGACTTCCTTGATGCCGCGGCACACCGTGTCGAGAGGGTGCTCGTGCGCGGGGGCCGCGTTCAGCACGGCTTCCGCCCGGATCAGCGTGTCGTCGTGGTCGGGGAAGATCGCCTCTTCCTTGGAACGGAAGTGGCGGAAGAAGGTGCGACGGGCGACCCCGGCCGCGGCCGCGATCTCGTCGACAGTGGTTGCCTCGTACCCCTTGGTGGAGAACAGCTCCATCGCGGCGGCCGCCAGCTCTCGGCGCATCTTGAGCCGCTGGGCGGCCGCGCGACTGCCTGCGGCACTTTCCGGCGCGTCGGACGTGGCTGGTGTACGGGAGGACTTGGCGGGCTGGGACATGACCCGAACGTACTGCATGTGCGCAGGCTGGTGCGCGTGTCCCTGGGTTGTCCCGCGCGGGGCCGGCGGGCAGGTGCCGGACCCCGTCAGCGGGGGGTGGCTGCCCGGGTCGAGCAGTCCACCCCAGTCCTCACCGTCTGTGAACCAGTCGCCGGGACGCTCAGCGCCGGGCATATTCGCGGAAGCCACGGCCGGTCTTGCGGCCGAGGCAGCCCGCTGCCACGAGGTGCTCCAGGAGCGGGGCCGGAGCCAGGCCCGGGTCACGGAACTCGCGGTGCAGGACCTTCTCGATCGCGAGCGAGACGTCCAGACCGACGACGTCCAGCAGCTCGAAGGGGCCCATCGGGTAGCCGCCGCCCAGCTTCATCGCCGCGTCGATGTCGTCGAGGGACGCGTAGTGCTCCTGCACCATCTTGATCGCGTTGTTGAGGTACGGGAAGAGCAGGGCGTTCACGATGAAGCCCGCCCGGTCACCGCAGTCGACCGCATGCTTCTTGATCCTGCCGCAGACCTCGCGGACCGTCGCGTGCACGTCCTCGGCCGTCAGGACCGTACGGACGACCTCGACCAGCTTCATCGCGGGCGCCGGGTTGAAGAAGTGCATGCCGATCACGTCCTGCGGCCGCGAGGTGGCGCGGGCGCAGGCGACGACGGGCAGCGAGGAGGTCGTGGTGGCCAGGACCGCGCCCGGCTTGCAGACCTTGTCCAGCGTCTGGAAGAGCTGCTGCTTGATCTCCAGGTCCTCGGCGACGGCCTCGACGGCGAGGTCGACGTCCGCGAAGGACTCGTACGAGCCCGCCGGGGTGATCAGGTCCAGGGTCCGCGCGGCCGCCTCGGCGGTCATCCGGCCCTTGTCGACGGAACGGGAGAGGGACTTGCCGATACGGGCCTTCGCCGTCTGCGCCTTCTCCTCGCTGCGGGCGGCGAGCACGACCTCGTAACCGGCCTTGGCGAAGACCTCCGCGATACCGGACGCCATGGTGCCGGAGCCCGCGACACCGACGGAGCGGACCTCGCGGCCCTGGTTCCGCGCGGAGCTCTCCAAGGGCGTCAGCGCGTCCCGCACGACCGTCGCGCTGCCCGGAGCCTCGTAGGTGTAGAAACCGCGTCCCGACTTGCGTCCGGTCAGGCCCGCCTCGCTGAGCTGCTTGAGAACCGGGGCGGGGGCGTGCAGCCGGTCGTGGGACTCGGCGTACATGGCCTCCAGGACCGTCCGCGCGGTGTCGACGCCGATCAGGTCCAGCAGCGCCAGGGGGCCCATCGGCAGACCGCAGCCGAGCCGCATCGCCGCGTCGATGTCCTCGCGGGAGGCGTACTTCGCCTCGTACATCGCAGCCGCCTGGTTGAGATAGCCGAACAGCAGCCCGTCCGCGACGAAGCCTGGCCGGTCGCCGACCGCGACGGGCTCCTTGCCGAGGTCCAGGGCGAGGTTGGTGACCGCGGTGACCGCGGTCGGCGCGGTGAGCACCGAGGAGACGACCTCGACCAGCTTCATCGCGGGCGCCGGGTTGAAGAAGTGCAGGCCCAGCACACGCTCCGGGCGGGCCGAGTCGGCGGCCAGACGGGTCACGGACAGGGCGTTGGTGCCGGTCGCGAGGATCGTCTCGGGGCGCACGATCCCGTCGAGCTCGCGGAAGATCTGGTGCTTGATCTCGTACGACTCCGGAGCCACCTCGATGACGAGGTCGGCGTCGGCCGCGGCGGTGAGGTCGGTGGTGGTGCGGACACGGGCGAGGACGTCCGCGCGCTCCTGCTCGGTCAGCCGGCCGCGCTGCACGGCACGGGCGGTCGCGGTCTCCAGGGTGGCGGTGGCCTTGGCGGCCGCGGCCTCGCTGATGTCGATGCCGACGACCTCGCGGCCGGCCCTGGCGAGGACCTCGGCGATGCCGGTGCCCATGGTGCCGAGGCCGACGACGGCGATCGTCTGGAGCGGGGACAGGGAGGGGTCGGACAGGGGAGTGGCCATGGCGGAACTCCAGGAATGAGGGTGACGACTGGGAGCGCGACCCGGTACGCCGAGGGGCGCACCGGGTGCGTGGGGAACTGCTGAATGCGGGTGTTGCCGGGCTGCGAGCGCACACGCCCGGGCCGTCGTCGCGGGCATTGCACATGCCCGGTGAACGGTGGAACCGACCGGCCCTGTCCCAGGCCGGGTCGTACTGGTGGTACCCGAGGTACCGAACCGACTGCTCTCGCGGCGGCTGCGTCACCAGGCCACCGCAAGGAGTTCCACGAGTGGGTAACTCGCTCGTCTGAGCTTAACCGGTGGGTAACGAGCGCGCCAGCCCCCGGATTTGTGATGTACGTCCCGAGCTCCGGGCGGGCCGCCTAACCTCGGGTTCATGGACGAAGAGTTGCGATCACTCACGGAGCGTTTACGGCAGGAGTCGGGAGCATCGGCCGCCTACGACCGTCTGATGGCGACCGAGGACCTCGACGAGCTGGCCGGGGTGCTCACCGAGCCGGGACAGCCGCTGTGGGCCCGGGAACTCGCCGCGTTCCGGCTCGGCCTGGCCGGGGACCGCCGGGCCTTCGAGTCCCTCGTCCTGCTGCTCAACCACCGGGATCCGCCGCGCTGCGCCGCCGCCGCGTACGCCCTCGCCCGTCTCGACGACCCGCGCACGGCCCGCGCGGCCGCCGCCCTCGCCACGAACGAACTGCGGGTCGCCTACGCGCTGCATCCGGTCCGGCTCCTGGCCGAACTGCGTGCCCCCGAGTCCGTGCCCGCGCTGATCACCACACTGGAACGCCGGCTGCGTCCGCACGACCCCTACCGCCGCGTGGCGCTCGCCTGCGTGGAGGGCCTGGGCACCCTGGCGGACACCCGCGCCAGATCCGTACTGAACGAGGCGCTCGCGCATCCCGCGCTCGCGGAGGCGGCGGTGCGGGCGCTGGCACGGATCCCGAAGCAGCGGTGAGCCGGCCGGCGGCTTGCGGGGAGCTGTCGGGCGCGGCGGGTGGAGGTGCGGGGTGGTGGAGGGTGAGTTCGCGGGCGTCGGCCTCAAGCGTCGGCTGTGGGCCGGAGGTCGGGGACGTAAGGACGCGGGCGAGGACGCCGGATCGGCGCCGGTGAGCGCCGTGCCCAGCAGCGCGTGGGTGCCGTGGACCCTGCTGTTCGACGGAGGTTGCGGCGGGCGTTGGCGTTGGCCGCGGCCCGCAGGGCGGTGAGGTGTGGACGCGGGTGAGGTCGCCGGGTCGGCGTCGGTGACTCCGTGCCCGGCAGCGTGTGGGTGCCGTCGACCTTGCTGTACGGCGAAGGTGTGGACGCGGGGCGACGGCGTCCGCGTCTCCCGCTCGGTCGGCCGGCCGCGCTCCACTGCACAGGCGGAGGGCGGTCAGGCGTTGAGCGGCCGGGCGTACCGCACCTCCGGCACCGGCACGCCGTCCGCCTCGAAGGGCTCCTCGGTGCCGTCGGCCTCGAAGCCCGCCCGTTCGTAGAAGCGGCGCGCGCGGGTGTTGTCCTTGAGGACCCACAGGTACATGCGGTCGTGGCCCAGGGCCGTGCGGTTCCACAGGGCCTCCAGCAGCAGGGCGTGTCCGATGCCGGTGCCGTATCTCCGCGGGTCCACGTAGACGGCGTACAACTCGGCGTCGGCGGTGCGGACTTCGCCGTCCCGGTACGGGCCGTGACAGGCCCAGCCCATGACCTCGCCGTCCCGCTCGGCCACGAGGTTCACGACGCTGCCGTCCCCCTGCGCGAAGCGGGTGCGGTGCCGCTCGGCGTCCCGCGCCATGCTCATGGCGTCGAGGTACGACTGCGGGATCAGGCCCCGGTACGCGCTCTGCCAGCCGCGGACGCGGATCTCGGCCACGCGGTCGCAGTCGGCGAGGACCATCGGGCGGATGAGGAGTCGGTCGTCGTCCATGGCGGCACTCTAGGCACCACCCGCCCGCCCCGGCCTCGGATTTATTCGCCCACCACCGCGAACGCCTCCACCTCCATCAGGAACTCCGGCCGCACCAGCGCCGCCACCTGCACGGCCGAGGCCGCCGGCAGCCGGTCGTCGGGTATGTGCTCGGCGCGGGCCGCGCGGAGCGCCGGCATGTGGGCCATGTCCGTGACGAAGTAGGTGAGCTTGACGACGTCGTCGAAGTCCGCGCCGGCGGCGGTCAGGCAGCGGCGGAGGTTCTCGAAGACCTGGCGGGCCTGGGCCACGGCGTCGCCCTCGCCGACGAGTTCGCCGTCCTCGTCGAGGGCCACCTGGCCCGAGATCGCGACGAAACGGCCACGGCCCAGCACCACGTGGGAGTACTGGGCCGCGGGGGCGACCCCGGCGGGGGCGGGAATCCTGGTCAGCTCACTCATGCGTCCATGGTGGACCACGGCACTGACAACGCCCGCCCCCGACGGAGCGTCAGGCGCTCAGCCGCGGGCGCCGAGCAGCCGGTGCAGCGCCGCGCCGCGCGAGGACGTCGACGCCGCCTTGGCGGTCAGCGGCTTCGGATCGGGCAGCGCCTGGCAGACCGCGTCGGCCTCGCCGCCGCCACGCGGCACCTTGCCGTCGGTCAGATACGCGGCGAGATACTTGTCCAGGCAGGTGTTCCCGCTCAGCGTGATGCCGTGGTTGCCGCCGCCCTCCTCGACGACGAGGCTGGAGCCGGCCAGCAGACGGTGGACCGTCGCACCACCCTCGTACGGGGTGGCCGCGTCGTTCGTCGCCTGGAAGAGCAGTGCCGGCGGAAGCTGGCCGTTGGCGATGTTCACCGGCGTCAGCGAGTCGGTCGGCCAGAAGGCGCACGGCGCGTTGTACCAGGCATTGCTCCAGGCCATGAACGGGGCCTTCTCGTACACGGCCCAGTTGTCCTTCTGCCACTGCCGCCAGTCACGCGGCCAGGAGGCGTCACGGCACTGCACGGACGTGTAGATGCTGTAGCCGTTGTCCCCGGACGCGTCCACGGCGCCGAAGTTCTCGTACGCGTCGACCAGCGGGTCGGCGTTCTTGCTGTTCACGTACGCCGCGAACGCCTCGGCCAGATAGGGCCAGTAGCCGTTGTAGTAACCGCCCGGGACGAAGGTGTCCTCCAGCTCCGAGGCGCCGACCTTGCCGCCCGCGGGCTTCTTGGCCAGGGCCGCCCGCATCGCGTACCACTTGGCCTCGATCTTCTCGGGGTCGGTGCCGAGCTTGTATGTCGCGTCGTACTTGGCGATCCAGGCCATCAGCGCGCGGTGCCGGTCGTTGAACGCGTAGTCCTGGCCGAGGTTGTCGTCGTACCAGACGCCGGTCGGGTCCACGATCGAGTCCAGGACCAGGCGGCGCACCTGGTGCGGGAAGAGCTTGGCGTAGACCGCGCCCAGGTAGGTGCCGTACGAGTAACCGAAGTAGTTGATCCTCTTGGCGCCGAGGGCCCGGCGGATGGAGTCCATGTCCTGCACGGCGCTGACGGTGTCGATGTACGGCAGCACGCTCGCGTACTTCCGGCCGCAGGCCGCGGCGAAGGACTTCACCCGCTCGAGGTTGGCCTTCTCGATCGCGGGCGTGCTCGGCACGGAGTCCGGGCGCACCGGGTTGAAGTAGCCCGGCCTGCAGTTCAGGGCGGGCTTGCTCGCGCCCACCCCGCGCGGGTCGAAGCCGATGACGTCGTACCGGGCCGCGACGGCCTTGGGCAGGCCGGAGGCGATGAACCCGGCGAAGGTCAGACCGCTGCCGCCGGGGCCGCCGGGGTTGACCAGCAGCGGGCCCTGGTACTTCTTCGCGGTGTGCGGGACCCGGGACAGCGCGAGGGTGATCTGCCGCCCGCGCGGGTTCGCGTGGTCGAGCGGCACCTTGAGGGACGCGCACTGAAGGGTCGGGTAGTCGGCGGTGCCGCACTTCTTCCAGGTGAGTCCGGCGGCGGACGCGGTGGGTGCGGACTGCGGGGCGCTGGCGTCGGCGGGGACGGCGGTGAGGGTCCCGGCCACGACGACCGCGGCACCGCACAGCACGGCTGCGCGTTTTCTCATGAAGTCCTCCCAGGACGGAGGGTTTCGGCCGCGAGGGTCACGGTCCACGCGGCATCGTCCCGGAAAGTACGCCCGGAAGAACGTGTTCTGACAATACTTGACCCGATTGGGCCGCCCGATGCGCTCGAACGCTCTCAGATCAACGTGAGTTGGGTCGGTTCGGACATCGGCTCGACCTCGGGCTCCGGCTCCCGGATCCGTCGCGGCATCCCCCCGCCCGCGGGACCGATGCCGTACTCCTGGGCCAGCTCATGGACCTGACGGGTGATCCGGCGCTGGTACCACTTCGGGGCGTAGGCGCCGTCCGCGTAGAGCCGCTCGTAACGGCGTACCAGATACGGGTGCTCCCGGTTCAGCCAGGCCATGAACCACTCCCTGGCCCCCGGCCGCAGATGCAGCACCAGCGGGGTGACCGAGGTGGCCCCCGCGGCGGCGATCGCGCGCACGGTGGCCCTCAGCTGTGCCGGCCGGTCGCTCAGGAACGGGATGACCGGCGCCATCAGCACCCCGCACCCGATCCCGTGCTCGCCCAGTGTCCGTACGACGTCCAGGCGCCGCTCCGGAGCCGGTGTGCCCGGCTCGACGGTGCGCCACAGCTCGGGGTCGGTGAAGCCGACCGACACGGAGATCCCGACGTCCGTCACCTCGGCGGCCTGTGTGAGGAGGTCGAGGTCCCGCAGGATCAGCGTGCCCTTCGTCAGGATCGAGAAGGGGTTCGCGTGGTCGCGCAGGGCGGCGAGGATGCCCGGCATCAGGCGGTAGCGGCCCTCCGCGCGCTGGTAGCAGTCGACGTTGGTGCCCATCGCTATGTGGTCGCCCGCCCAGCGGCGCGAGCCCAGCTGGCGGCGCAGCAGCTCGGGGGCGTTCACCTTGACCACGATCTGCGAGTCGAAGCCGAGACCGGTGTCCAGGTCCAGATAGCTGTGGGTCTTGCGGGCGAAGCAGTACACACACGCGTGCGTGCAGCCCC
Source organism: Streptomyces sp. SAI-127 (assembly GCF_029894425.1). Lineage (NCBI taxonomy): Bacteria > Bacillati > Actinomycetota > Actinomycetes > Kitasatosporales > Streptomycetaceae > Streptomyces > Streptomyces sp. SAI-127. Next base: position 2,280,126 of record NZ_JARXYJ010000001.1, on the reverse strand, counting down.
GGTAGGGGTTGACCGTCCACTCGAAGGGCATGCGGGAGGCGCCCGGCACCCGGTTGATGATCGAGCGGGCCCGGATCTCGTGGAACGTGATCCCGGCGAACTCGGGCGTGTCGAAGGTACGGCTGACCACCGCGTCGGCGCCGAACAGGGCGGCGTCGGCCCGCCCGTGTTCGGCGGACTCGGTGAGGTTCTCCCAGCGCATGAGGCCTCCTCGGTAGCACTGTCCCTCGAGTGAAACACTTGTTCGAATTCCTGTGCAACCCCCGATTTGGGTGCCCGTGGGCGGGGGTGGTTGGCTTGCCCCGACCCCGAGAACTTGAAGTCCTGGAGGAAGTCGATGGCGCAGGTCGAAGCCACTACGGAGCGGATCGTCGCGGCGGACGCGGAGAAGGTGTTCGACGCCGTCGCCGACTACAGCGGCACGCGCGGCAAGGTGCTGCCCGAGCAGTTCAGCGAGTACGAGGTGCGCGAGGGCGGTGACGGCGAGGGCACCCTCGTCCACTGGAAGCTCCAGGCCACCAGCAAGCGCGTGCGCGACTGCCTCCTGGAGGTCACCGAGCCCACCGACGGGGAGCTCGTCGAGAAGGACCGCAACTCCTCCATGGTCACCACCTGGCGGGTCACCCCGGCCGGCGAGGGCAAGTCCCGGGTCGTCGTGACCACCACCTGGGACGGTGCCGGCGGCATCGGCGGCTTCTTCGAGAAGACCTTCGCGCCCAAGGGCCTCGGCCGGATCTACGACGCCCTTCTCGGCCGGCTCGCCACCGAGGTCGAGAAGTAAGTCCCCGGCGCTCGGCGGATGTTGATCTCGGTCACCGGATCGAGTGGATCTCCACGGGGCCTCCCGGTATGCCGTAACTCGTCGCGCTTGTTCGTAGTTGTCGCCCAAAGCGGGAATTGCGTGGCAGGCGCGACGAGGGGAGCGGGACGTGGGCGTGACGACTCCGGTACACGAGGAATGGGTCGAAGCGCCCCCCGAGGTCCCCGCACCGCCCGTCGAACTCGGCCCGCGCCGGGTGCGGTTGGTCTTCTTCGGGCTGATGCTCGCGCTGCTCCTCGCGGCGCTGGAGCAGATGATCGTCGCCACCGCGCTCCCGAAGATCGTCGGTGAGCTGCACGGCCTGGACCGGATGTCCTGGGCGATCACCGCCTACCTGCTCACCGCCACGATCGGGCTGCCGGTCTACGGCAAGCTCGGCGACCTGCTCGGCCGCAAGGGCGTCTTCCAGTTCGCGATCGTCGTGTTCGTCGCCGGCTCCGCGCTCGCCGGACGGGCCGGGACCATGGACCAGTTGATCGCCTTCCGCGCGGTGCAGGGTGTCGGCGCGGGCGGGCTCATGATCGGGGTGCAGGCGATCATCGCCGACATCGTGCCGCCCCGGCGGCGCGGCCGCTTCATGGGCCTGATCGGCGCCGCCTTCGGACTGGCCTCCGTCGCGGGCCCGCTGCTCGGCGGCTACTTCACGGACCACCTCTCCTGGCGCTGGTGCTTCTACATCAACGTGCCCTTCGGTCTGCTGACCCTGGCCGTCGTCACCGCCGTACTGAAGCTTCCCAGGCCCCGGGTCAAACCCCGGCTCGACATCCTCGGCACCCTCCTGCTCGCCGCCGCCTCCACCTGCCTGGTACTGCTGACCAGTTGGGGCGGGACCGAGTACGCCTGGGACTCGCGGGTCGTCCTCGGACTCGGCGCCGGGGCCGCCGCCTCCGCGGTGCTCTTCCTCGTCGCCGAGCACTTCGCCGCCGAACCCCTCATGCCGCTCCGGCTGTTCAGGGACTCCGTCTTCAACGTCACCGGCCTGGTGGGCCTGGTGATCGGTGTCGCGCTCTTCGGGGCGGCGAGCTATCTGCCGACCTTCCTCCAGATGGTCGACGGGGCGAGCGCCACCGAGTCCGGACTGCTGATGCTGCCCATGATGGCCGGGATCGTCGGCGCCTCCATCGTCTCCGGGCAGCTCATCAGCCGCACCGGCCGCTACCGGATCTGGCCGATCCTCGGCAGCGCCCTCTCCGTCGTGGGCATGTGGCTGCTGTCCCGCCTGGAAGCCGACACACCCCGGCTGCACTACAGCGTCTGGATGGCCGTCCTCGGCGCCGGGATCGGCATGGTGATGCCGGTGCTGATCCTCGCCGTGCAGAACTCCGTCCGCCCCGCCGACCTCGGCACCGCCACCAGCGCCAACAACTACTTCCGGCAGATCGGCGGAAGCGTCGGAGCGGCGATCTTCGGCACGCTCTTCGCCGACCGGCTCGCCGACGCCCTCGCCGAGCGACTGCCGACCGGTGCCGGGCTGCCCGACCCAAAGTCCATCACCCCGCAGCTCGTCCACGCCCTGCCCCCGGAGCTCCGCGACAACTACATCCGGGCCTACGCCGACGCCATGCCGAGGATCTTCCTCTACCTCGTGCCGGTGCTCGTCCTCGGCCTGCTCATCGCCTTCTTCCTCAAGGAGAAACCGCTGGTGACCCACGACGCCACCGAGACGACGGCCGCGCCGGTCAACACCACGATCCCGCAGGCCCGTCCGTCCTGCACCGGCACCGCCGGGGCGGCCCCCGTCCACGGCACGGTGCAGCACTGCGACGGCACCGTCCTGCCCCGGGCCGCGCTCACCCTCATCGACGTGGCCGGAGCACAGATCGGGCGCGGTGCCAGCGGCGAGGACGGGCGGTACGCACTGTCGACGCCCGGACCGGGGGCGTACGTCCTCATCGCCGCCGCGGGCGGCCACCAGCCGCAGGCCGTCTCCGTGACCGTCGGCGAGCGTGCCGTCGAACTGGACATCGTCCTCGGCGGCGCCGGACGGCTCGCGGGCCGGGTGCGGACCGCCGACGGCACGCCCGTGCGGGACGCCGCCGTCACCCTCACCGATGTGCACGGCGAGGTCGTGGCCACCACGCGCAGCGGAGACGAGGGCGGCTACGCCGTCACCGAACTGGTCGCCGGGGAGTACACCCTCGCCGCCAGTGCGCCCGCGTTCCGCCCCGCGGCGCTCCCCGTCACCGTCCAGGCCTCCCGGGACACCCGCCAGGACGTCGAACTCGCGGGCGGCGCGGTGCTGCGGGGCACCGTGCGGGCCGGTGGCGGACGGTCCGTCGAGGACGCGCGCGTGACGCTCCTGGACATGGCCGGCAACGTCGTGGACACCCTCACGACCGGCCCCGACGGCACCTTCCGCTTCGTCGACCTGTCCAGCGGCGAGTACACCGTCATCGCCGCCGGCTACCCGCCGGTCGCCACCGTCCTCCAGGTGGCCGGAGGCGGCCGGACGGAGCGGGATCTCCAGCTCGGACACGGTGACTGACAGGGCGTCAGAGCGGGGGGCGCGCCGGTGCGATCCGGTCCGGGCCAATTCCCGCATTGCCGCACACCGTGACGGCGGGGCGCCGTACGGTGGAGTAGGCGGCACAGATCTTGCGGAGAGAGGGCCTGGGCCATGGACCGTGGCACCGAGAGGGGCGCACCTCCCAGCCGCGGAGCTGGGAACGGCGCGGCGGACGGACCCGCCGCGGCCGGACGTGTCCCGCTGGCCGTGGTCGTGGTGGACCGCGACGGCATGGTCTCCCACTGGAGCCGCGGCGCGAGCCGTCTGTTCGGCGCCAGCAAGGAGGAGGCCATCGGCCGCTCGGCGGCCGACCTGTTGCCCGTCTCCGGAGCACTCACCGACGCGGAGGACACCCCGCCCTACGGCGTGTACGCGGCCTACGACGGACTCGGCCCCGATCTCGAGTCCTCCCTCGACGGCGGCCTTTCCTACCCGGCCGCCGGCCGCGCCCGTCTCACCGTGCCCGGCGCGGACCGCGTGGACGTCCTGTGGTGGGCCTACCCGCTGGTGGGCCCCGGCCGGGAGCGTCTGCTGGTGCTGGCCGCCGACGCGGGCGCACTCCACCAGGACCTGGACCTGGACGAGGGCACCGTGGCCGTCGAGCGGATCGCGCCCGCCTTCGCCCTGCACACCGACTTCCCGGGCGCCGACGAACTCGCCCGCCGGCTTCCCGAGATCCTGCCCAGCATGAGCGTCGGCGAGAGCGCCCGCATCGTCGCGCAGGTTCTCGAACTGGGCTATCCCGTACTGGAGTTCAGCCAGAACGACCGGGTGCCCGTCACCCCCGACTGGGGCGTGCCCCGGCGTGCCGAGCGCAAGGCCCGCCGTGAGCGGGCGGCCCGGGCGGCCGCGGAGGGACTGCCGTTGCCGCAGGACGACGTGGAGGAGGGCGAGGACCTCGAGTACGTCGCCGTACGCGAGCGTCTGGAGTTCCTCAACGAGGTCAGCGGGAAGATCGGCACCTCCCTCGACCTGTCCCGCACCATCGTCGAGGTCAGCAGGGCCGTCGTGCCCCGCTTCACCGATGTCGCCGGCACCTATCTGCGCGAACAGGTCGTCGCCGGTGAGGGGTTCCCCGACGGTGTTCCCGACACCACCACCATGTGGCACCGGGTGGCCCTGGAGCACACCGACGAACCCGGCCGCTGGGACGATGTGGTGCCGGTCGGCGAGGCCATGCCGTTTCCCGCGCACACCCCGTTCTTCCAGTGCATGACCACCGGTGAGCCCGTCCTCGTGCCGCGGATCAGCGAGCAGATGGGGCACGCGATCGCCTCGCAGTTCGAGAAGCGGGACATCAGGCCGCTGATCACCGGCCGCTCCATGCTGGTCGTACCGCTGAAGGCCCGCAATGTGGTCCTCGGCTTCATGATCCTGCTGCGCCACCCCGAGCGCGTCGAGTTCAACGACATGGACCGGGTCACCGGCGCCGAACTCGCCGCCCGCGCTGGCCTCGTGCTCGACAACGCGCGCATGTACACCTTCCAGGAGTCGGTCGCCGAGACCCTCCAGGACAGCATGCTGCCGCACATCCCGCCACGCATGGCGGGCTGCGACATCGCCACCCGCTATCTGCCGGGCACGCTCCTGGGACGCGTCGGCGGCGACTGGTTCGACTCCGTCAAACTGCCCGGGGCGCGTACCGCTCTGGTGGTCGGCGACGTGATGGGGCACGGGCTCAACTCGGCCGCCATGATGGGCCAGTTGCGTACGGCCGTACAGACCATGGCAGCGCTCGACCTGCCGCCGGCCCAGCTGCTGCGCAACCTCGACGACCTCGCCCAGCGACTCGGGGACAGCTACCTCGCGACCTGCCTCTACGCCGTCTACGACCCGATCGCGAGCGAACTCCACATCGCCAACGCGGGCCATATCCCGCCGGTGATCGTGCGGGCCGGGGACGGGCGCAGTGAACTGCTCGACCTGCCCACCGGTGCGCCCATCGGTGTCGGCGGGGTGCCGTTCGAGGCCGTACGCGTGCGCGTGGCACCCGGTGACCGGCTGCTGATGTGCACCGACGGGCTGGTGGAGGTGCGGGGCGAGGACATCGGAGTGGGTCTCGCGACGCTCACCGAGTCCGCCGCGCATCCGGCCGCGTCCATGGACGACGCCTGCGACGCCATCATCCGCGCGCTCAACACACGCGGCGGGCGCAAGGACGACGTGGCGCTGCTCATGGCCCGGCTCAACGGCATCGAGCCCGACGACGTGGCCGAGTGGCGGATCTCCCTGGACCCGGCCGAGGTGGGGCGGGCCCGGGCGGTGGTGCGGGAGCAGCTTCACGAATGGGGGCTGGGCAGGCTGGCCGACGGCGCCGAGCTCATGGTGAGCGAGCTGGTGACCAATGCGGTGCGGCACTCCCACGGCCGTCCCGTCGAACTGCGGCTCGTGCGGGGGGACTCCTTGCTGTGCGAGGTGGACGACGACGACCATGATCTGCCGAACCTGTCGAGTGCCGGGCCCACCGATGAACAAGGGCGGGGGCTCAGGGTGGTCAGCACGCTGGCCCGGGAGTGGGGGGCGAGTCGTACGAAGGCCGGGAAGACCGTCTGGTTCGAACTGACCCTGCCGCGTCGCTGAGTGGCTCCCTACGGGCGCGGCTTCTCGAACTGGCAGTGAAGGAATGCGCCACGCGCTTGTCCGCGTGACCATGGCGCGATACACCGTACTGGCCTGTCAGATGTGGCGGGTTGTGTTCGCATCCTGGGGAGTTGGGCATGAGCGTGAGCGGTCGGTACCGGGAGTCCTGGGAGGGGTTCTGGCGGGAGGCCCCGGGACGGCAGGGGGCCGTGTTCTGGGATGCGGAGCCGGTGTTGACCGCCGGGGTCCACCTTGCCCACTTCGAGCCGCTCCTGGTCGATCCCGGGCTGCCACTCGTGGACCTGGGCTGCGGGAACGGCACCCAGAGCCGTTTCCTCGCCGCCCACTTCACCCAGGTGATCGGCGTCGACCTGTCCGCCGCCGCCCTCGATCGCGCCCGTGACGCCGACCCCGACGAGCAGGTGACGTACCAGCTGCTGGACGCCTCCGACAAGGGCGAGCCGGAGAACCTGCACGCCGAACTCGGGGACGCCAACATCTACATGCGGGGCGTGCTGCACCAGGCCGCGCCCGAGGACCGGCAGCAGATGGTCGACGGGATCGCCACGCTCGTCGGGGAACGCGGCCGGGCCTTCCTCGTCGAGCTCTCCGAGGCGGCCAAGTCCGTCCTCGTGGGTCTCGCGCAGAGCCCCGACGGGCCGCCCGCCAAGCTGGCGCCCATCTTCGCGCACGGCATCGCCCCTGGTGAGGTGGCCGACGAGGCGGTGCCCGTGTACCTCGGGGCGGCCGGGCTGACGATCGTGGCGAGCGGTGACCTGCCGCTCGTCACCACCGAGTACCGGTCCGACGGCACCCGGATCGAACTGCCGTCGAAGTGGTGGGTGGTGGGACGCACCGCCTGACGACCGGGCTGACCTCTTCCCCGGAGGCAGGCCTTACCGGCGCACCTGCGCGGGTACCGCGCCCGTGCCGGGCGAGGTCTTCCCAGGTGAGGTCTTCCGGAACGCCCACTCCATCCTCGGCTCCATCACGCACCGGAAGACCCGCCGCACGGGCGCGGTGCACAGCGCGGTCACCACCACGGCAGCGACAACGGTGACCGCGATCTCACCGAGCGGCGTGTGCGGCCAGCGGTGGCCGGCCCAGTCGAAGTGGTTGCCGGCCTGGACGACGAAACCGTGTAGCAGATAGCCGTAGAGCGTGCCCGCGCCCAGGGCCGTGAACCACATCCGGCGCCCGGGCACCCAGGACAGGAAGCAGGCGACCAGGACGAGCGAGCAGCCGAAGAGGGCCAGCGTCATCAGCGGCCCGTACCAGGCGGGCACACCGAGGTCCTCGGCGGCGCCGCGGTGGAAGAACCAGGCGTAGTCCATGCGCGGGACCGCCCAGTACGAGAACACCAGCGAGGCCGCGAAGACCGGGACCGCGAGGATGCGCACCCGCCACTGCCGGACCAGCGAGAAGTGCGCGGGGCGCAGACACAGGCCGAGCACGAAGTACGGCAGGAACTGCAGGGTGCGCTGGAGGTCGAGGTCATTACCGATGGACGGGCTCAGGGTGGCGAGCGCGGCGACGGTGAGGGCGATCGGCAGCGGCCACCGCACGCTCCGCCAGATCGGGGTGGTCAGCCGCCAGATGAACAGGGCGGCCAGGAACCACGTCAGATACAGCGGGTCCAGAAGGCTGATCTCACGGTCCGGAACACCGTCGGACCACCGGGTGAAATAGGTGTACGCCGTCTCGAACACGACGTAAGGGACGACGACCCCGGTGACCAGTCGCTTGATCTTCGCCGGGCTCGCGTCGAAGGAGCGGGAGAAGTAGCCCGAGATGATGATGAACGCCGGCATGTGGAAGGCGTAGACGATCGTGTAGAGCGCGGTGACGGCACGGCTGTCGGAGCGCAGCGGCTCCCAGGCGTGCCCCATGGCCACCAGCACGATCGCGAGGTACTTGGCGTTGTCGAAGAACGCGTCCCGCTGCTCCGGGCGTCCGGGCGGGTTCCCCGGCGCGGTGGCCGCCGTCGTCCGTCGCACCGACTGTACGGGCTGTGCGGTGTCGCTCACGCTGCTCCCTGTCCGTCTCCTGTGGAACCCGCGAGGGAGGATACGCGTCTTCCGGGGGAGGCCTGTGCGGCAGGGGGGAGCGGCATGGGGCTCGCCTCACCACCTGCGGGCGACGCAAACCTCCGCGACGCGTAACGTGACGGACCATGAAGATCCTCATCAGCGCCGACATGGAGGGCGCGACGGGAGTGACCTGGCCGGCCGACGTGCTGCCGGGCACACCGCAGTGGGAGCGGTGCCGGTCGATGTTCACCTCGGACGTGAACGCCGCCGTGCTGGGCTTCTTCGACGGGGGTGCCGACGAGGTGCTCGTCAACGAGGCCCACTGGACCATGCGCAATCTGCTCCTGGAGCGGCTCGACGAGCGCGCGCAGATGCTCACCGGCCGGCACAAGTCGCTGTCCATGGTCGAGGGCGTCCAGCACGGCGACGTCGACGGCATCGCGTTCCTCGGCTACCACGCGGGCGCGGGCCAGGAGGGCGTGCTCGCCCACACCTATCTCGCCAACTCCATCACCGGGGTGTGGCTGAACGACGTGCCCGCGAGCGAGGGACATCTCAACGCGCACGTGGTCGCCGAGTACGGCGTCCCCGTCGTCCTCGTCACCGGCGACGACGTGGCCTGCGAGGACGCGCTCGGCTACGCTCCTCAGGCGCTGAAGGTCGCGGTCAAGGACCACGTCTCGCGTTACGCGGCCGTGTGCCGTACGCCGACCCGCACGGCCGCCGACATCAGGGCCGCCGCCAAGGAGGCGGCACAGCTGGCGGTCCGTCAGGAGCCGGTGCAGGCAGGGCCGTTCACGATCGCGGTCGAGTTCGACGCCGAGCATCTCGCGATGGCCGCCACCGTGGTGCCGGGGGTGCGGCGGACCGGGGAGCGGAAGGTGGCGTACACCAGCGAGACCATGTACGCGGGAATCCGTACCTTCAAGGCGGTCACCACCATCGTCTCGGCCGCCGTGGAGGAGCAGTATGGCTGACCAGCAGGCACTGGACGAGGTCGTCCGGTTCACCTCCGACCTCATCCGCATCGACACCACCAACCGGGGCGGCGGCGACTGCCAGGAGCGACCCGCCGCCGAGTACGCGGCCGAGCAGCTGGCCGGGGCGGGCCTTCAGCCCATGATGCTGGAGCGCACCAAGGGCCGTACGAACGTCGTCTCCCGCGTCGAGGGCAGCGACCCGTCGGCGGACGCGCTGCTCGTCCACGGTCATCTGGACGTCGTGCCCGCCGAGGCCGCCGACTGGAGCGTGCACCCCTTCTCGGGGGAGATCCGCGACGGGGTCGTCTGGGGGCGCGGCGCGGTCGACATGAAGAACATGGACGCGATGATCCTGGCCGTGGTGCGGGGCTGGGCCCGGCAGGGCGTACGGCCCCGGCGGGACCTCGTGATCGCGTTCACCGCCGACGAGGAGGCCAGTGCCGTGGACGGCTCAGGGTTCCTCGCCGACGAGCACCCGGAGCTCTTCGAGGGGTGCACGGAGGGGGTCAGCGAGTCGGGGGCGTTCACCTTCCACGACGGCGCCGGGCGGCAGATCTACCCCATCGCCGCGGGGGAGCGCGGCACGGGCTGGCTGAAGCTCACCGCGCGCGGCCGGGCCGGGCACGGCTCCAAGGTCAACAAGGAGAACGCGGTCACCCGGCTCGCCGCCGCCGTCACCCGCATCGGCGAGCACGAGTGGCCGCTGCGGCTCACCCCGACCGTCCGCGCGGCCCTCGCCGAACTCGCCGCGCTCTACGGCATCGAGACGGACCTCACCGACGTGGACCGGCTGCTGGAGAAGCTGGGCCCCGCCGCCAAGCTGGTCGAGGCGACCGTCCGCAACAGCGCCAATCCGACCATGCTGGAAGCCGGTTACAAGCTCAACGTGATCCCCGGGGAGGCCGTGGCCTACGTCGACGGCCGGTATCTGCCCGGCGGCGAGGACGAGTTCCGGGCGACCCTCGATCTGCTCACCGGCCCCGACGTGGACTGGGAGTTCAGTCATCGCGAGGTCGCCCTCCAGGCACCGGTCGACTCGCCGACGTACGCCAGGATGCGTGCCGCCGTGGAGGAGTTCGCGCCGGAGGGGCACGTGGTGCCGTACTGCATGTCCGGCGGCACGGACGCCAAGCAGTTCTCCCGCCTGGGTATCACCGGGTACGGTTTCGCGCCGCTGAAGCTCCCGGAGGGCTTCGACTACCAGGCCCTGTTCCACGGGGTCGACGAGCGCGTCCCCGTCGAGGCACTGCACTTCGGCGTGCGGGTACTCGACCGCTTCCTGCGAACGGCCTGAGCAAGTGGGGGAGAACGTGCAGACGTCGGCATACGGTTCCTGGCCCTCGCCCATCGACGCGGCCCTCGCGGCCGCGCACGACGGGCACCCCGAATGGCTGGGCTTCGTCGGGGACGAGGTGTGGTGGACCGAACCACGGCCCACCGAGGGCGGCCGCCGCACCCTCGTGCGCAGACGCGCCGACGGCCAGGAGGAGTCGGTGCTGCCGGCGCCGTGGAACGTGCGCAGCCGCGTCATCGAGTACGGCGGCCACCCCTGGGCCGGCGCGGTGGTGGCCGGCGAACCGCTTGTCGTGTTCGTGCACTTCGCCGACCAGCGGCTGTACCGGTACGAGCCCGGGAGCGAGCCGCGCCCCCTGACACCCGTCTCCCCGGTGGGCGGCGGACTGCGCTGGGCGGAACCGCAGGTGAGACTCGACCTCGGTGAAGTGTGGTGCGTTCTGGAGGAGTTCACCGGCGACGGGCCCACCGACGTCCGCCGGGTCCTGGCCGCCGTACCGCTGGACGGCTCGGCGGTGCGGGACCGGGACGCGGTGCGCGAACTCACCGACGACCGCCACCGGTTCGTCACCGGCCCCCGCGTCTCCCCCGACGGCTCGCGCGCGGCCTGGCTCGCCTGGGACCACCCGCGCATGCCCTGGGACGGCACGGAACTGGTCGTCGCGGACATCGGCTCCCACGGCACGCTCGTCGAGCCCCGCACCCTGGCGGGCGGTCCGGAGGAGTCGATCGCCCAGGCCGACTGGTCGCCCGACGGCCGTCTGCTGTACGCGAGCGACCGCACCGGCTGGTGGAACCTCTACCGCGACGGCGAGCAACTCTGCCCGCGCGAGGAGGAGTTCGGCGGCGCCCTCTGGAAGCTCGGCCACCGCTGGTTCGCGCCCCTGGACAGCGGACTGATCGCCGTCGTGCACGGCAGCGGCTCGACCGCCCTCGGGATCCTGGACCCCGAGAGCGGTGAACTCGTCGACGCGGCAGGACCCTGGACCGAGTTCGCACCCACCCTCGCGGTGCACGGCGAGCGGGTCGTCGCCGTCGGCGCCAGCCCCCGCACCGCCCACGAGGTCGTGGAGCTCGACACCCGCACCGGCCGGGCCCGGGTGATCGGCGCCCCGCACGACGACCCCGTCGACCCCGTGTATTACCCCGAGCCCCTGATCCGCACCTTCACCGGACCGGACGGCCGCGACATCCACGCCCACGTCTACCCGCCCCACCACCCCGGACACCGGGCGCCCGGCGGCGAGCTGCCGCCGTACGTCGTCTGGGCGCACGGCGGGCCCACCGGACACGCGCCCCTCGTGCTCGACCTCTCGATCGCCTACTTCACCTCGCGCGGCATCGGCGTCGCCGAGGTCAACTACGGCGGCTCGACCGGGTACGGGCGGGAGTACCGCAACCGGCTGCGCGAGCAGTGGGGCGTGGTCGACGTCGAGGACTGCGCCGCCGTCGCGCTCGCCCTCGCCGACGAGGGCACCGCCGACCGCGACCGGCTCGCCGTCCGCGGCGGCAGCGCCGGAGGCTGGACCGCGGCCGCCTCGCTCACCGCGACCGACGTCTACGCCTGCGGCACGATCGTCTACCCGATCCTCGACCTGGCCGGCTGGGGCACGGGGGAGACCCACGACTTCGAGTCCCAGTACCTGGAGAGCCTGGTCGGACCGCTCGCCGAGGTCCCCGGACGGTACGCGGAACGCTCGCCCGTCGAGCACGCCGACCGGGTCACCGTGCCCTTCCTGCTGCTCCAGGGCCTGGACGACGTGATCTGCCCGCCCGCGCAGTGCGAGCGGTTCCTGGCCCGGATCGCCGGCCGGCAGGTGCCGCACGCGTACATCGCCTTCGAGGGGGAGGGGCACGGGTTCCGTCGGGCCGAGACGATGATCCGGGCGCTGGAGGCCGAACTCTCCCTGTATGCCCAGGTGTTCGGGCTGAACCCGCCCGGCGTACCGACATTGGAGCTCGTCAAGTGAAGGAACTCGTCAGACCGTCCAGACTCACTCCGGGCGCGCGCGTGGCCGTGGTCGCGACCAGCGGACCGGTGCCGGAGGAACGGCTCCAGGCGGGCCTGGACGTCCTGCGCGGCTGGGATCTGGACCCCGTCGTGGGTCCCCATGTCCTCGACCGGCACGGCGAGTTCGGCTACCTGGCGGGCACGGACGCCGACCGGGCGGCAGATCTCCAGAACGCCTGGTGCGACCCGTCCGTGGACGCCGTACTGTGCGCCCGCGGCGGGTACGGCGCGATGCGCATGGTCGAACTGCTCGACTGGAACGCCATGCGCGCGGCCGGTCCGAAGGTGCTTGTCGGGTTCAGTGACGTGACCGCGCTGCACGAGGCGTTCGCCATCCGGCTCGGCCTGGTCACGCTGTACGGTCCGATGGCCGCCGGCATCGACTTCATCAAGAACGCGCGGGCCCAGGAACATCTGAGGTCCACGCTGTTCGCGCCGGAGACGGTCCGCACGATCGCCTCCGGCGGCAGGTCCCTCGTCCCCGGCCGGGCCCGCGGTGTCACCCTGGGCGGCTGTCTGTGCCTGCTCGCCTCCGAACTGGGCTCGGCGTACGCCCGGCCCGGCGCGCGCGGGGGCCTGCTCTGCCTGGAGGACGTCGGTGAGGAGACGTACCGTCTCGACCGCTACCTGACCCAGCTCCTGCGCGCCGACTGGCTCGACGGGGTGCACGGGGTGCTCCTCGGGTCGTGGGAGAAGTGTGAACCGTACGAGAGGGTGCGCGCGCTGCTCCTCGACCGGCTCGGGGGACTCGGCGTACCCGTCGTCGAGGAGTTCGGATTCGGGCACTGCGAAGGGGCGTTGACGATCCCGTTCGGAGTGGCCGCCGAGCTCGACGCCGACGCGGGGACGCTGACGCTGGAGGAACCCGCTCTTCACTGAAACTCCGTCAGAAACCACCCGGTCGGGCGATTGACCTCCTCTGACACGTGTCACACCATGACTACCGGTCGGTAAGTTTCGGGTTGTCGTCAGTGTGGAGGTCTCTCCGTGTTCCGTCGTGTGCTCGGGCATTCCGTCCCGCTCGCTCTCCTGCTCGGCGCCACGCTCACCACCCCCGCCCCCGCGACCGGCCAATACACCGTCAGCGCGCTGAAGTTCACGGTCCGGGCCGGCGGCCGCACCTGCACGATCGACGCCGACCTGTACCGCCCCTCTGGCTCGGGGCGGGCGCCCGCCGTGCTCACCACCAACGGCTTCGGCGGCAGCAAGTCCGACGGGTCCACGGACGCCACCGCCAGGGCCTTCGCCCAGCGCGGTTATGTCTCGCTCGCCTGGTCGGGGCTCGGCTTCGGCAGGTCCGGCTGTCTGATCTCCCTCGACGATCCGCGCATCGACGGGACGGCCGCCTCGGCGCTGATCGACTTCCTGGGCGGGAAGCGTGCCGCCGACGACGGGACCCGGGCCGACTTCGTCACCCTCGACGGCCCGGGCGACCCGCGGGTCGGCATGATCGGAGGCTCCTACGGGGGCGCGATCCAGCTGGCGACCGCCGCCGTGGACCATCGGGTGGACGCGCTCGTGCCGATGATCACCTGGAACGACCTGGCGTACGCACTGGCCCCCAACAACGCGACGCGCGGCGGCAGCATCCCCGGTGCCTTCAAGTGGCAGTGGGCCAACGGCTTCTACCTCATCGGCGAGAGCCAGCCGCTGACCGAGGTGAACCTCGACCCGTCCCGGATCAACTCCCTCGGCTGTCTGCACTTCGTGACCGAGGCCTGCGACACCGTCCGTACGCTCAACTCCGGGAGCTTCCCGGCGGCCCGCACGGCCGAGCTGCTCGACTACTCGCGCAGTGTGTCGCCGGTGTCGTACCTGAGCCGCGTCAAGGCCCCCACCCTGCTCGTCCAGGGGCAGGCCGACAGTCTCTTCAATCTCAACGAGGCGACGGCGACGTACAAGACGCTCAAGGCGCAGGGCACGACCGCCAGGATGATCTGGCAGTCCGGGGGGCACAGCGGCGGGATCACCGATCCGGCGGCCGGTGAACTCAACCTCGTCCAGGGCAACCTGGAGACCAGCTACGTGGGCCGGCGGATCCTCGCCTGGTTCGACCGGTACCTGCACGGGCAGCGGAACGTCGACACGGGCCCGGCCTTCGCCTACTACCGCGACTGGATCACCGACCCGAACGGCACCTACGCCACCGCCGACCGCCTGCCCGCGCTCAGCCAAAGGCTCTACCTCTCCGGGGACGGCAAGCTCGTCGACAACAGCAGGAAGGTGGCGTGGGGCAGCCGGTCGTACAGCAACCGGCTTGTTCCCACGAGCCATTCGGAGAGTTCGCTGCACGGTGTCATCGGCCTCCCGGACCCGGCGCCGTACGACACCGCGGGCACCTACGCCGACTGGACCAGTGCGCCGCTGCCCCGGGCCCTCGACGTCGTCGGCGCCCCGAAGGTCACCCTCGAGGTGCACTCCGCGAAGGCCGAGCGGACGCAGGACTCGGGCGACGCCGCCGACAAGCTGGTGCTGTTCGCCAAGATCTACGACATCGCTCCGGACGGCACGAAGACGCTCGCCCACCGGCTGGTCGCCCCGGTCCGGGTGCCCGACGTGACGAAGCCGTTCACGGTGACCCTGCCGGGGGTCGTCCACCGCTACGAGCAGGGGCACCGGCTCCAGTTCGTCATCGCGGCGAGCGACGACGCCTACTTCGGGAACCGGGGGATCAAGCCGGTGACCGTGGTGAGCGCGCCCGGGCGGGCCGGGGTGCTGGAGCTGCCCGTCGCGGGACGGTGAGTCACCCGGAGGGCAGCTCTCACCGTGCGTGACCAAGGCTTCGGGCTCACCCTGGTCGCATGAGCCCGAAGACCTCCGCAGGCGGCACCACCAAGGGCAGGAGCGGGGCGGTGACGCCCGCCAGGGCGGTCGTCCTGCTGCTGGCCGTCCTCGCCCTGACCTTCATCTTCGAGAACACCCGGGCGACGAGGATCCGACTGCTGGTCCCCGAGGTGACGATGCCCCTGTGGACGGCTCTGCTCGCCACCGCCCTCATCGGCGCCCTGTGCGGGGCGTACTTCATGAAACGCCGCAGTTAGGGTCGCCGTAGGCTGGCGCAATGCCGCACACCACGTCCCGCTATCTCGCCGAAGGCCCCCGCGTGGGCATACGCCACTTCACCTACGAGGACGGCGCCGAGTTCACCGCCCGGGCCCGGGAGAGCAAAGAACTCCACCAGCCGTGGCTGTTCCCGCCCGACAGCGAGAGCGCTTATCTCGCCTACGCCGGCCGGCTGATCGAGGACCGGACCAAAGCGGGGTTCCTGGTCTGCGAGAAGGACGGCGAGCGGGGCGACGGGGCCATCGCCGGGTACATCAACATCAACAACATCGTCGAGGGCGGCTTCCAGTGCGGGGCCCTCGGCTACGGCGCCTTCGCGCACGCCGCCGGGCGCGGGCTGATGCGCGAGGGGCTGAACCTCGTGGTCGACCACGCCTTCGGCCCGATGCGGCTGCACCGCCTCGAGATCAACGCGCAGCCCCGGAACGCCGCTTCCCTCGCCCTCGCCCGAAGCTGCGGGTTCCGGCTCGAAGGCTTCTCACCGAAGATGATCTACATCGACGGGGACTGGCGGGACCACGAGCGCTGGGCCATCACCGCCGAGATGCGGGCTTCCGGTTGATCTTCATGGTGTCGAGGTCCGTGACCGTCGACTTCAGGTCCCGGAAGCCGTAACCGAGATCCCGCAGCGTGCCCTCGGCGCGGTCCTCCGCGATCGCCCCCGCCATCTCCTCGCCGTCCGCCGCGTCCGAGACCACCACGTACCGCATCGAGAAGTGCTTCAGCGGCGCCGGCTCGTACGACAGCGAGCCCTCCTCGGTGAACCGCATGCTCGCCATGCCGTGCTCCGCCGCCTCGGCGAGCAGCCGGGCGCGGGCCTCGTCGGTGAGCCCGTCCCAGGTTCCGCGCACGATCACCCGGTAGGTGTGCTGCTCACTCACTGTCGCTCCCTCGTCAATCTCCGCGGACGGTCGACTGTACGTCGGCGAGGATGATCCGCATGCGGAATATCGTCGTGCTGGACGCCCCCTCCAACCTCGGCCTGCGCCCGCCCGCCCCCGGCACCGTGCCCGGCCGCCACAAGCTCGCCGGCGCTCTGCGTGAGCAGCGGATCGTGCTGGGGGTCCCCCCACGCCTTTGAGGCAGTGGGGGAGGCTGCACGCCCTGGAAGGCGGGGTGGTGGTGCCGCCGCGCTACGACCGCGGGGACTGGCAGGAGGGGGACGGCGTCTTCAACGCCGCCGCGATCGCCTCGTACACCGTCAGGCTCGCCGACCGCATCGAGGGCCATGTACGCGCCGGGGATCTCCCCGTCGTCCTCGGCGGCGACTGCTCCATCCAGCTCGGCGCCTCGCTCGCCCTGCGCCGTGTCGGACGCTACGGCCTGGCCGCGATCGACGCCTCGCCGGACTTCCGGCACACCGGCAACTCCGACCGGATCGGCGCGGCGGGCGGCGAGGAGGTCGCGCCGGCCACCGGGCGCGGGCAGGAGGACCTGACGAACCTGGAGGGCCTGCGGCCCTATCTGCGGGACGAGGACGCGCGGTTCTTCGGGATCCGTGACGAGTTCGAGGAGGACCGGGCCGAACTCGCCGCCCTGAAGATCCCGGTCGTGACCTTCGGCGACCTCCGGGAGTGGGGCGCCGACGCCCTCGCCCGGGCCACCGCCCAGGCCTTCGAGATCCCCGAGATCGACGGCTTCTGGGTACACCTGGACGCCGACGTCCTCGACCCGTCCGTCATGCCCGCCGTCGACAGCCCCGACCCGGAGGGACTGCTGCCCGGCGAACTCACCTCGCTGCTGCGGCCGTTGCTCGCCTCCCCCTCCTGTGCCGGCCTCAACATCACCATCTACGACCCTGATCTGGACCCCGAGGGCACGGCCGGCGCGCTGCTCACCGACATCGTCGTGGACGCCTTAACGACCTGGTCAGGTGGGTACGGCCAGTAACTGCAGGGAGGCCCCGGACCATCATCGAGGGCTTCGAGGTCGCCGATCCGCGGGAGGGCGTCGAGGCGATCGGTGAGCTGTGGAGCCGTGTCAGCGACGAAGCGCTGCCGCCGCTCCACGACTTCCGGATGCGGTCCGAGACGTAGGGATCCGGTCCCTCTAGCTCACGTTGCGGTCCACGTACTCGTACACCACGCCGTCCGGATGCATCGCGATCAGGTTGCGGCCCACGGGCGTCGGCACGGGACCGGCGATGACGCGGGCGCCCAGCTCGCTGAGCAGTTGGTTGGCCTCGTCGACGTCCTTCACCGCGATGGTCGCCGCGACCTTGCGCAGTACCTCCAGCTCGGCCTCGGGACCGCTCATCAGCAGGAAGCAGCCCACCGCGGCCACCTGGACGCCGCCGCGCTCGAAACGGAGAGCCTTGGCGCCCGCCAGCCGTTCGTAGAAGACGACCGCGGCCTCCAGGTCGTCGACACAGACACGCAGCGTGGTTCCCAGAATGTCCATGCGGACGAGCCTAATTGCGGCGGCCGGGCCGCGGAGATCGTTTCACGCGATCCTCCCGACCCGACCGCCCGCACCGCACAGATGACCCCGGCGTTATGCGCACGCCTGTGCGGGTACCCGGCGGCCATGGAGCGCTTGGATCACCTGGAGCATCTGGACAAGCATCTGGTCGACGAGCTGGCGCAGGTGGCGCGCGAGACCGTACGGGACGAGCTGCGCGAGCAGACGCGCAAGCAGCGCCGTACGGCCATGCTGTACGCCGCGTCCGGTGCCGTCGCGCTGTACGCGGGAGCGGCCCTGGCACTGGCCGTGGGCCTCGCCCTCGCTCTCGGGCTGCCCGACTGGGCCGCCGCGCTGATCACCGCCGCGATCCTGGGGGCCGTGGCCTATGTGCTGCGCGGTGCCGCCAGGCCCGCCGGATCCCGGCCCACGGCCGGGGAGACGGTGGCCGGAAAGGGCGGGGCCGCCGACGCAACCGCACCGGTGGCCGCGCCGCCGAGCGGGCTCGGGACGCCGTATCCGCCCATGCCGCCGGTCGCCCCCGGGGCACCGGGCACCCCGGAACCGGCCGCGGCGCCGCGGCAGGACGACATCGATCCCGAGCAGCCGCACCACCGGGCGTGACGCGTGGTGCGCGACGCACGGAAGGAACGGGCGTGAAGCGCGGCAAGGTCGTCGTGGTGACCGGGGCCAGCGGCGGTGTGGGACGGGCCACGGCCCGGGCCTTCGCCGAACGCGGGGCCCGGGTCGCCCTGTTGGCCCGGGGCCGCGAGGGCCTCGCGGCAGCCGCCGACGAGGTGCAGCAGGTGGGCGGTGAGGCGCTCGTCGTGAGCGTCGACATGGCCGACTCCAAGGCGGTCGACGACGCGGCCCAGCAGGTCGTGGATGCCTTCGGGCACCTCGACGTCTGGGTCAACAACGCCTTCTCCGGGGTCTTCGCGAGGTTCACGGAGATCACGCCGGACGAGTTCCGGCGGGTGACCGAAGTGACGTACCTGGGCTATGTGTTCGGCACCCGGGCCGCCCTCCACCACATGCTGCCACGGGACCGCGGGTCCATCGTGCAGGTGGGATCCGCGCTGGCCTACCGGGGCATTCCGCTGCAGTCGGCGTACTGCGGAGCCAAGCACGCCATCCAGGGCTTCAACGAGTCCCTGCGGTGCGAGCTGCTCCACACGCGCAGCGGAGTCCGTACGACGATGGTGCAGCTGCCGGGCGTCAACACCCCCCAGTTCGACTGGGTGTTGAACCGGATGCCGGGGCGGGCACGTCCCGTGGCGCCGGTGTATCAGCCGGAGGTCGCCGCTCGCGCGATCGTGCACGCGGCCTTCCACGCGCGGCGGCGGGAGTACTGGGTCGGCGGGTCCACGGTGGCCACGCTCATCGCCAACGCGGTCGCGCCGGGGGCGCTGGACCGCTACCTCGCCCGCACCAACGTCGAGGCACAGCAGGAAGAGGGGGAGCACGGCGGTCCCGGGAACCTGTGGGTGCCCGCGGACGGGCCGCACGGGCGGGACTTCGGGGCGCACGGGCGGTTCGACGAGGAGGCTGTGTCCTCCAGCCCGCAGGACTGGCTGTCCCGGAACCGGGGACGCATGCTCGTGGCCGCCGCTGCCGGTGGGCTGGGCGCCGCGGTGACCGCCGGGTTGCGGCGTCGGGCCTGAGCCCCGACGCGGGCCGGTCGTGCGGTGGGGGGTCGCGGGGTTCAGGCCACCCGGTACTCCTCCACCTCGTCCGTGCGCAGCGTGAGGCCGTGTCCCACTCCCGCCACCGGGCGGACCGTGCCGCCCGTCGGGTCCAGTGCCCCGTCGAAGAACATGTCCTCGATGCGGACGTGGTCGTGGAACCACTCCAGGTGCCGGATGTTGGGGATCGCGGCGGCCGCCGCAGCGTGCGCGTGCGGGGCGCAGTGGGTGGAGATCTCCAGGCCGTGGGACTGGGCCAGGGCAGCCGCGCGCAGGAACTCCGTGATGCCGCCGCAGCGGGTCACGTCCACCTGGAGACAGTCCACCGCGCCGGCTGTGATCATGCGGGCGAAGTACGGGAGGTCGTAGCCGTACTCACCGGCCGTGACATCGCAGACCAGGGCGTCGCGGACCAGGCGCAGACCGGTCAGGTCGTCGGAGGACACCGGCTCCTCGAACCAGCCGACGCCGTGCTCCACCAGGGCGTTGCCCACCCGGATCGCCTGCTTGCGGGTGTACGCGCCGTTCGCGTCGACGTACAACTCCGCGTCCGGGCCGATGACTTCGCGGGCCGTGCGGACCCGCGACAGATCGCGGGAGACCGCGCGCCCCCAGCTCTCGCCGATCTTCACCTTGACGCGGGGAATGCCCTGACCGTGCACCCAGCCGTTGAGCTGCGCGGCCAGATGCGTGTCGTGGTACGTCGTGAAGCCGCCGCTGCCGTAGACGGGAACGCGTTCGCGGGCGACGCCGAGCAGGCGTGCCAGCGGGAGTTCCAGGAGGCGGGCCTTCAGGTCCCACAGGGCGATGTCGAGGGCCGAGATCGCGCAGCCCGCGATGCCGGGGCGGCCCGCGTTGCGGACCGAACGGCACATCGCCTCGTGCAGCGCCGGGATGTCCAGCGCGCTGCGGCCCTCGACCAGCGGGGCGAGCTGCTCGGTGAGGAAGTCACCGACCGCGGCCGGGCCGTAGGTCCAGCCCGTGCCGGTCTCGTCACCCGTCGTCACCTCGACGATCACCATGGTCGTGGTGTCCCAGGACAGCGTGCCGTCGGCCTCGGGGGCGTCGGTCGGCACCGTGTACACCGAGACGACCGGCCTGAGGAGTTTCATCGTTCACCCCTGCTGGAGCTGGGGCAGCACCTTCGTACGGTAGAAGTCGAAGAAGCCGCGCTGGTCGGGTCCGATCTGGTTGACGTAGACGCGGTCGAAGCCCGCGTCGGCGAACGCGCTCAGCGTGGCGATGTGCTCGTCCACGTCGTCCCCGCACACCGCCTTCTCGCGCACCATCTCCTCGGTGACCAGCGGCTCCAGCTGCTCGAAATGGCTCGGTGAGGGCAGGATCTGGGCCATCTCGCCGGGCAGGAACTGGTTGAACCACAGCTTGCGGACCGTACGGACGCACTCGTCCCGGTCGACGCCGTAGCAGACCTTGGTACCGCCGATGACCGGCTTCCCGGCCCCGCCGCCCTTGCGGAACTGCTCGACCATCGACTCGTCGGGCGTCATCGTGATGTAGCCGTCGCCGACCCGGGACGCGAGCGCCGTGGCCGTCGGGCCGAAGCCGGAGATGTCGATGGGGACCGGCTCGTCGGGGATCGTGTAGAGGCGGGCGTTCTCCACCGTGTAGTGCGTGCCGTGGTGGTTGACCTCCTCGCCCGTGAAGAGGCGCCGCATCACCTGGATCGACTCCTCCAGCATCTCCAGCCGGATGTGCGCGGGCGGCCAGACATGGCCGAGGACGTGCTCGTTGAGGGCCTCCCCGGAGCCGACGCCGAGGCGGAAGCGGCCGTTCGTCATCACGGCCGAGGTCGCCGCGGCCTGCGCCACCACAGCGGGATGGATCCGCACGGTCGGGCAGGTCACGGCCGTCTCGATCGGAAGGGACACCGCCTCCGAGAGCGCGCCGATCACCGACCAGACGAAGGGGCTCTGGCCCTGCGCGTCGTTCCACGGGTGGTAGTGGTCGGAGATCCACAGCGAGCTGAAGCCCGCCTGCTCCGCCATCCGCGCCTGTTCGACCAGCTCCGCGGGACCGAACTCCTCGCACGACAGGAAATAGCCGTATTCGGGCATGGGGTACCTCCGTCGGCTCCATGACTAGGTGGCTTCGTCCGAGTACCCGGCGGCCCGTACGGAAACCGGCGTTTGGGCGCCCTGGCCAGGGGGACGCGGAAGGCTCCCGAGGTACGCGACAGCCCCGGAGGCGAACCGTGAGTCGACCCCGCATCGTGATCGTCGGTGCCGGCTTCGCCGGGTACCGGACGGCCAAGGAACTGTCCCGAAAGGCCCGCGGCAAGGCCGACATCACCCTGCTGAACCCGACCGACTACTTCCTGTATCTGCCCCTGCTGCCCCAGGTCGCCGCCGGGATCCTGGAACCCCGGCGGGTGACCGTCTCCCTCTCCGACACCCTGCCCCGGGTGCGGCTGGTGCTCGGCGAGGCCGACGGCATCGACCTGGACGCACGCACCGTCCACTACACCGACCCGGAGGGCGCAGGCGGCACGCTCGGCTACGACCGGCTGGTGCTGGCCGCGGGCAGCGTCAACAAGCTGCTGCCCATCCCCGGGGTCGCCGAGCACGCGCACGGCTTCCGCGGTCTGCCCGAGGCGCTGTACCTGCGCGACCACGTGACCCGGCAGGTGGAACTCGCCGCGGCCGCCGACGATGCCGCGACCTGCGCCGCCCGGTGCACCTTCGTCGTCGTCGGCGCGGGCTACACGGGCACCGAGGTCGCCGCGCACGGACAGCTGTTCACCGACGCGCAGGTGCGCAGGCATCCGCTGCGGAAGGGCATGCGGCCGCGCTGGCTCCTCCTGGACATCGCGGAGCGGGTCCTGCCCGAGCTCGACGTGCATCTCTCCCGCACCGCCGACCGCACGCTCAGGGAACGGGGTGTGGAGGTGCGGATGGGCACCTCCGTGAAGGAGGCCACGCCGGACGGAGTGCTGTTGACCGACGGCGAGTTCGTCGAGACACGGTCGCTGGTGTGGTGCGTGGGCGTACGGCCCGATCCGCTCGCCGAATCACTCGGGCTGCCCATGGAGCGCGGCCGGCTGCTCGTCGATCCGAACCTGCAAGTACCGGGGCGGCCCGAGGTGTTCGCGTGCGGCGACGCGGCCGCGGTGCCCGATCTGGAGAATCCGGGGCAGTTCACGCCGATGACGGCGCAGCACGCCTGGCGGCAGGGACGTACGGCGGCCCTCAATATCGCCGCCTCCCTGGGAGCCGGTGTGCGCCGCCCCTACGAACACCGGGACCTCGGCTTCGTCGTGGACCTCGGCGGAGTGAAGGCCGCCGCGAATCCGCTGGGCGTGCCGCTGTCCGGCTTCGCGGCCGGTGCCGTCACCCGCGGCTACCACCTCGCCGCGATGCCGGGCAACCGCGTCCGGGTCGCCGCCGACTGGCTGCTGGACACCGTACTCCCGCGCCAGGCCGTCCAGTTGGGCCTCGTACGGTCCTGGTCGGTACCGCTGGACACGGCCTCGCCGGAGCTGGCACGGGTCCCGGGACGACCGCGGGCCCGCCAGGAGGCCGACGCACGCTCCGGACCCGGGGCCGCGACGGAGCAGGAGACGAGGCCGGGGCGGAGGGCGACCGAGCCGGCCGCGCCCGCGGTGGAGCAGGCCGAGCCGGGGGTGGCCGCGGTGGAGCCGACCGAGGTGGCGAGCGCGGGCGAGGCGGTGATCTCGGAGGCGAAGGCACGCGAGGCGGCCGAGCAGGAGTTGCCTGAGTGGCGGGGGCCTGAGCAGGAGTCGCCGGTGCGGTGGGGCCCGGCGCCGAATGCGCCCGAGCGGACGGCACCTGAGCAGGACCCGCCTCAGCCGTTGGCGCCTGAACGGGATGCGCTTGAACGGCAGGTGTCCGAGCAGGAGTTGCTTGAACGGCGGGGGCCCGAGCGGAATGCGCCTGAGCAGGAGTCGCCGGAGCGGCAGGCGCGAGAACAGAAGTCGCCTGAGCAGAAGGCGCCCGAGCCAGCCAAGAACCAGCCCGGCGGTGAACCGGCGAAGACCCAGCCCGCCCCCGAGCCCGCCAAGAACCAGCCCAGTCCCAAGCCCGCCAAACCCCAACCCGACGGTGAGCCGGCTCAAGCCCCCGGCCCCGTCAAGCGCACCGACGCGGACCCCGCAGAAGGAGACTCATGAACACCGGTGAACTCGTCGAACTCGGCCAGCAGTTGCGCGTGGACAGTGTGCGCGCCGCAGATGCCGCGGGCTCCGGGCACCCGACCTCCTCGATGTCCGCCGCGGACCTGATGGCCGTACTCCTCGCGAACCACTTCCGCTACGACTTCGACCGCCCCGAACACCCCGGAAACGACCGCTTCGTGCTGTCCAAGGGCCACGCCTCGCCGCTGCTGTACTCCGCGTACAAGGCGGCCGGCGCCGTGGACGACGAGGAGCTGCTGAGCTTCCGCAAGCTCGGCAGCCGCCTCGAAGGACACCCGACGCCGCGCAAGCTGCCCTGGGTCGAGACGGCGACCGGATCGCTGGGTCAGGGACTGCCGGTGGGCGTCGGCATCGCGCTGTCCGGGAAGCGGCTGGACCGCACCGGCTACCGCGTGTGGGTGCTGTGCGGCGACAGCGAACTCGCCGAGGGTTCGGTCTGGGAGGCCGCCGAACACGCCGGTCACGAACACCTCGACAACCTCACCGCGATCGTCGACGTCAACCGGCTCGGCCAGCGCGGCCCCACCCGGCACGGCCACGACCTGGACGCCTACGCCCGCCGCTTCCAGGCCTTCGGCTGGCACACGGTCGAGGTCGATGGCCACGACGTGGACGCCGTCGACCGCGCGTACGGCGAGGCGGAGTCCACCAAGGGCCAGCCCACTGCGATCCTCGCCCGCACCCTCAAGGGCAAGGGCGTCGCCGACGTCGAGGACCGCGAGGGGCTGCACGGGAAGCCGCTGAAGAACGCCGACGACGCCATCGAGGAGCTCGGCGGCGTGCGCGACCTCCGGGTCCAGGTGCACGAGCCGCCGGCCGCCCGCATGCTGCACGCCGTCCGCTCCGGGCACCTGGAACTGCCCCGATGGGACACCGGTGACGAAGTGGCGACCCGGAACGCCTACGGGCAGGCCCTCACCGCCCTCGGCACCGGACGCGGTGACGTCGTCGCCCTCGACGGCGAGGTCGGTGACTCCACCCGCTCCGAGTTCTTCGCCAAGGAACACCCCGACCGCTACTTCGAGTGCTACATCGCCGAGCAGCAGATGGTCGCGGCCGCCGTGGGACTCGCCGCGCGCGGCTGGGTGCCGTACGCCGCCACCTTCGCGGCCTTCCTCACGCGCGCCTACGACTTCGTGCGCATGGCCTCCATCAGCGGGGCCGGCATCAACCTGGTCGGCTCGCACGCGGGCGTGGCCATCGGGCAGGACGGGCCCAGCCAGATGGGCCTGGAGGACCTGGCGATGATGCGGGCGGTGCACGGCTCGACCGTGCTGTACCCGTGCGACGCCAACCAGACCGCCCACCTGGTCGCCGAGATGGCGGGCCTGGACGGCATCCGCTATCTGCGCACGGGTCGCGGCGAGAGCCCGGTGATCTACGGCCCCGACGAGGACTTCCCGATCGGTGGCAGCAAGGTGCTGCGCTTCTCCCAGAGCGACCGGCTGACGGTCGTCGCCGCGGGCGTCACCGTGCACGAGGCGCTGAAGGCCGCCGAGGCGCTGGACCAGGAGGGCATCCGCGTCCGGGTCGTCGACCTGTACTCGGTCAAGCCCGTCGACCGCGCCACCCTGCGGCAGGCCGCCGAGGACACCGGCTGCCTGCTGACCGTGGAGGACCACCGCGAGGAGGGCGGTCTCGGCGACGCCGTCCTCGACGCCTTCGCCGACGGCCGGCCGGTACCGCGCCTGGTGCGCCTGGCCGTCCGTACGATGCCGGGCTCGGCCTCGCCCGAGGAGCAGCTGCACGCCGCGGGCATCGACGCCGAGTCGATCGCGGCCGCCGGCCGGCTGCTGGTGGAGCAGGCGATCGTGCCATGACCGGGGACGACGTGCGGACCGTACGGGCGGGGAAGCTCACCGTCCAGGTGCACCGGCCGGACAAGGTGCTCTTCCCCGGCGGCGACGGCGCCAAGGAGTACACCAAGGGCGATCTCGTCGAATACCACCGGTCCGTGGCGCCCTTCATGCTGCCGCACCTGCGGGGCCGTCCGCTGATGCTGGAACGGCATCCGGACGGTGTCACCGGCCCCCGTTTCATGCAGAAGAACACCCCGGACTCCTACCCGGAGTGGATCGGCCGCGTCGAGGTGCCGAAGGAGGGCGGCACCGTCTGCCACACCGTCTGTGACGACACCGCCACCCTCCTGTACCTCGCCGACCAGGCCTCCCTCACCCTGCACCGCTGGCTGTCCCGGGTCGGGAGTGTGGAGCAGCCCGACCGGATGGTCTTCGACCTCGACCCGGCCGGGGACGACGACTTCGCCCTGGTGCGCGAGGCGGCCTGGCTGCTCGGGGAACTCCTCGACGAGCTGAACCTGCCCTCGGCGCTGATGACCACCGGCTCGCGCGGGCTGCACGTCATCGTGCCGCTCAACGGCCGGCACGACTTCGACGAGGTCCGTCAGTTCGCCAAGGACGTCGCCGACACCCTGGTCGCCGGCCACCCCGACCGGCTCACCACCGCCGCCCGCAAGAAGGACCGCGGCGACCGCCTCTACCTCGACATACAGCGCAACGCCTACGCGCAGACCGCCGTCACACCCTTCACCGTACGGGCGAAACCCGGCGCTCCCGTGGCCACCCCGATGGCCTGGGACCAGCTGGACGACCCGGGCCTGGACGCCCGCCGCTGGACCATCGCCGACGCGGTCGAACAGGCCCGCACCAACCCGTGGGCCGAGGTCATGGCCAAAAGGCGCGCCCTCGGGCCCGCCCGGCGCAGGTTGAACGCCTTGATGCGCTCTTGAAGGTTTGGCGAAGGAACGAGCGGCCACCCGAGGTGAGAGGTGCCATGTCGAACACAAAAAACTCATCCGAATCACAGGATTCACGCAACTCCCGCAAAGGGAGAGAAGAGGACACGGACGAGAACGTGGCGGAGAACCGGCGGCCCAAGCCCATGGAGGTGCTGCGCAACGCGCGCGCCCAGTTGGCCGAGCTCACCGGCATGACCGCCGAGAACGTGTCGTCCTTCGAACAGACGGAGGGCGGCTGGGCGCTCGAGATCGAGGTCCTCGAGCTGACCCGCGTGCCCGACACGATGAGCCTCATGGCGAGCTACCAGGTCGAACTCGACCCGGAAGGACAGCTCACCGGCTATCGGCGCGTTCGCCGTTACGAACGCGGGCGCTCGGACGCACAAAGGCAGGGCGGCCGCTAGACCGCTCCGCCGCACAGACATCCGTTCACCAGCACACAGAAAAGGAGGCGCGGTCGACATGACCGTTGTCCCGGCACAACAGGGCGGTGGCGGAGGCGGCTCCAGCGGCCTCTACGACGTTCTGGAACTGGTCCTCGACAGGGGTCTCGTCATCGACGCGTTCGTACGGGTCTCCCTGGTCGGCATCGAAATCCTGAAGATCGACGTCCGGGTCGTCGTGGCCAGCGTGGACACCTATCTGCGCTTCGCCGAAGCGTGCAACCGGCTGGACCTGGAGGCCGGGCCGCGCAAGGACCCCGGCCTGCCCGACCTGGTCGGCGAGATCACCGAGTCCGGCGCCCGCGGCAAGTCCAAGGGAGCGCTCTCCGGTGCCGCCGAGACCATCTCCGGTGCTTTCAAGCAGGCCCGTGAGGAGGGCCAGACGGAGTCCAGGCCGCGAGCCCGCAAGACGACGTCCGCGCGCCGGAAGGAGGAAGAGGAGTGAGCACGTATGTGTACGGCATCACTGCCGCCTCCCACCCCGCGCTGCCCGAGGGCCTGGGAGGGGTCGGCGACCCCGCGCTTCCGGTACGGGTGCTGACGGAGGGCGATCTGGCGGCCATCGTCAGTGACTCCCCCGAAGGCCTGCGCCCCAAGCGCCGTGACCTCCTCGCGCACCAGAACGTCCTGAGCGAGGCGGGCGCGGGCGGCTGCATCCTGCCCATGCGGTTCGGCAGCGTGGCGCCCGACGACGGCACCGTCACCGGGGTGCTCGCGGAACGCCAGGAGCACTACAAGGAGCGCCTGCGGACCCTCGACGGCAAGGTCGAGTACAACGTCAAGGCCACGCACGACGAAGAGGCCGTACTGCACCGAGTGATGTCCGACAACCCGGAGATCCGCGCCGTGACCGAGGCCAACCGGAAGGCGGGCGGCGGCAGTTACGACGAGCGTCTCCGGCTCGGCGAGATGGTCGTGGCCGCGGTCAAGGCCCGCGAGGCCGAGGACGCCGGCGAGGTGCAGCGCGCCCTGGAACCGGTCGCCGACGCGATCAGCGTGGGCCCCGAGTCCTCCGGCTGGCTCGCCAACGTGTCCTTCCTCGTGGAGCGCGACGCGGCGGCGTCCTTCCTGGAGACGGTGGACCAGCTGCGCAAGGACCATCCGCACCTCGACCTGCGGGTCAACGGCCCGCTGCCGCCGTACAGCTTCGTCGACCCGGGCCCGGCCGAACCCGCGGGCACCAAGGTCGGCATCGACCACGCGGAGGAGTGAGGCGGCCATGGGTCTCATCGGAGAGGTGCTGCTGCTGCCGTTCGCCCCGGTACGCGGCAGTGCCTGGGTGATCAGACAGGTGCTGAACGAAGCCGAGCGCCTCTACTACGACCCGGCCACGGTCCGGGCCGAACTCGCCCAGCTCGAGGAGCGACTCGAGGCGGGCGAGATCGACGAGGAGGAATTCGACCGACAGGAGGACGAGCTCCTCGAACGACTGGAGATCGGCCTGCGCGGTGGCGCGGGGACTGGCGACGGGACGACACGATGAACCGAGTGGGAATGGGCCTCGCGATAGGGGCCGGATACGTCCTCGGACGTACGAAGAAACTGAAATTCGCGTTCGCCGTCGGCACCCTCGTGGCCGGCAAGCGGATGCACCTGAGCCCGAAGGCCGTGGCTGACCTGGTCTCCCAGCAACTGCTGAAGAACCCGCAGTTCAAGGAGATAGGCGACACGCTCCGCGAGGACCTGCGAGGCGTCGGCAAGGCGGCCTCGGGTGCCATGGTGGAGCGGCAGATCGACGCGATCGCCGACCGGCTGCACGGCCGTACCGCCGAGGTCCGCGACCAGCTCTCGGGCGTGGTGCCGGAGGTGCCGGGCCTCTCCGAGGACGAGGAGTCCGAGGGCGACGAGGAGCCCCGCGAGGAGGAGACTGGGGACACGGAGGCCGAGGCGGACGAGGAGCCCTCGGACGAGCGCGAGGACGACGAGGCGGACGAGGCCGGGGACGAGCAGGACGAGGCTCCGGCCGCGGCGAAGAGGACCGCCAGGAAGGCCCCCGCCAAGAAGACCGCGCAGAAGGCGCCGGGCCGGAAGCCGCCCGCGAAGAAGACGGCGCAGAGCCAGGGCCGTACTGCCGGCAAGAAGACCACGGCGAAGAAGACGGCCGCCAGGAAGGCGACCGCGGGCGGCGGGGCCGGCCGAGGCGCCCGGGCCCGGCTGCCGAAGGGAGGCGGTGAGTGATGACCGAGACGCTCGGATCCGCCGGCAAGGCGACTGACAAGGCGAAGAACAACCCGCTCACCGACGTGGCCCACAGTGAGGCCGCCGACCGGCTCAAGGCCGAGCTGCAGGAGTACGTCTCCGCGCAGGCCCAGCGCATGCTGGTCGGCGTCGGCCGCAAGCTGGGCGAGACCACCGGCAAGCTGAACGACATCGCCGAGGGCAACAGCCCCGGCTTCGCCAAGCTCGCCCTCGACGGCGGCCGCAAGCTCGCCCAGGGCAAGGGACCGCTGCGCTCCGCGCTGGAGGTCGGAGCCACCCGCGCGAAGGACAACGTGGTCGGCGCGCTGAAGAACCTCGGCGGCGGCAAGGGCAAGGGCAAGGGCAAGGGCCGCGCGGGCCAGAAGCCCACGGTGATCATCGAGTTCATCGACGTCGGCGTGCCGCTGCGCACCGCCTACGACCAGTGGACCCAGTACCAGGACTTCTCCACCTTCGCGAAGGGCGTCAAGAGCGCGAGCCGCGCCGACGACACCCACACCGACTGGCAGATGAAGATCTTCTGGTCCAGTCGCGGCTGGAAGGCGACCACCACCGACCAGACCCCCGACGAGCGGATCCAGTGGACGTCGGAGGGCGCCAAGGGCACGACCAAGGGCGTCGTCTCCTTCCACAAGCTCGCCGACAACCTCACCCGCGTCCTGCTGGTGATCGAGTACTACCCCCAGGGCCTGTTCGAGAAGACCGGCAACATCTGGCGCGCCCAGGGCCGCCGGGCCCGGCTGGACCTCAAGCACTTCGCCCGCTTCATCACCCTCAAGGGAGAGGCGGAGGACGGCTGGCGCGGCGAGATCGAGGACGGCGAGGTCGTCAAGAGCCACGAGGACGCGGTGGCGGAGGAGGAAGAGGCCGAGGGCACCGAGGAAGAGGAAGAAGAGGAAGGCCCGTACGCCGAGGACGAGACCGAGGACGAGGGCGAGCCCGAGGACGAGTACGAGGAGTACGACGAGGAAGACGAGGAGGAGCCCGAGGAGGAGGCCGAGGCCGAGGCACCCGCGGACGAGGAAGACGTGCCCGAGGAAGAGGAAGAGGAATACGAGCACGCCGAGGGCGGGAGCCGACGATGAGCATGCCCAGCCGGCTCCCGGATCCCTACGGCCAGGGGAGCGGTGCCAACCTGGCCGACATCCTGGAGCGCGTGCTGGACAAAGGCATCGTCATCGCGGGAGACATCCGCATCAACCTTCTCGACATCGAGCTGCTCACGATCAAACTGCGGCTCATCGTCGCCTCGGTCGACAAGGCCAAGGAGATGGGCATCGACTGGTGGGAGGACGACCCGGCGTTGTCCACCCGCGCCCGCCGTGACGAACTGACCCGGGAGAACGCCGAGTTGCGCGAGCGGCTCGCGCGCCTGGAGGAGCTGGAGCCCAGCCGCCGTGCCGAGGAGGAGAGTTCATGACCGGACTGCGGTACGTGTACGCCGTCTGCCGGCCCTTCGGCACCCCGCTGCAGGCCCAGCTGGCCGGGGTTGCCGGTGACCCGCCCAGACTGCTGCACCACCACGGCCTGGTGGCCGTCGTCAGTCATGTGCCGGAGCGGGACTTCGCCGAGGAGCCGCTCCGCAGGCATCTGGAGGACCTGGACTGGCTGACCACGACCGTGCGCGCGCACCAGAGCGTGATCGACGCGCTCACCGTCGTCACCACCCCGCTGCCGCTCCGGCTCGGCACCGTCTTCCGTTGACGACAGCGGCGTGCGGGTGATGATCGAGGCACGCGAGGAAGGCTTCCGACGCACCCTCGACCGGCTTCAGGGCCGGGTGGAGTGGGGCGTCAAGGTGTACGTCGAGACGGAGTCCCCGGCCCGTGCGGAGACCACCGAGACGCCGGACAAGCCGGTCTCGGGCCGGGACTATCTCCGGCAGCGGCGCCAGCGGGTGCGTTCGCACGAGGACAGGTGGCAGCAGGCGGAGGCCTTCGCGACCCGGCTGCACGAAAAGCTTTCCGCGTACGCCGAGAACGCACGGCTGCACGCCCCGCAGAACCCCACGCTTTCCGGGGCCTCAGGACAGAATGTTCTGAATGCCGCCTATCTTGTACCGCGCAGCGAGTCCGAGGAATTCGTGGAATTGGTGGACCGGACGAAGGACGACGTCCCGGGAATGCGTGTGGAACTCACAGGGCCCTGGGCGGCCTATTCCTTCGCGGGGGAGGAACAGCAGCCGTGACCGTCATCGAACGCCGGGAGGTGGCCCTCGTCGACCTGCTCGACCGGCTGCTGGCCGGCGGGGTCGTCATCACGGGGGACATCACGCTGCGCATCGCGGACGTCGACCTCGTCCGCATCGACCTGAACGCGCTGATCAGCTCGGTCAACGCTCAAGTCCCCTCACCATGGGAGGAGTTGCTGTGACGACCCGACGCAACCGGCTGGACCTGGAGCCCGACACGGTCGAGCGTGACCTGGTCAAGCTCGTGCTGACCGTCGTGGAGCTGCTGCGGCAGCTCATGGAGCGCCAGGCGCTGCGCCGGTTCGACGAGGGCGACCTGAGCGAGGAGCAGGAGGAGCGGATCGGGCTCACCCTGATGCTCCTCGACGACCGCATGACCGAACTGCGCGAGCGGTACGGACTGCGGCCCGAGGACCTGAACCTGGACCTCGGGCCGCTGGGACCGTTGCTTCCCCGGGAATGAATTCCCGGGAATGTCACCACCTGTACCAACGACCCCTGCTTCCGGCCGATGTCGTCCCACGCATCAGGAACCCCAGCAACCACAGCACGAGCACAGCCAGTGCGATCCACCAGAGAATCTTCAGTGCGAATCCGGCACCGAAAAGAATCAGCACCAGAAGCAGCACGAGCAGGATGGCAATCATAATGTGAACCTCCTGCATTCTGAGTTTCCCGGAATCTGCGTTTCAGACTTCCTTTCGGCACAGAATCTCTCCGTGCAGCACACAGAACCACCCGTCGTCCTTCGTGCCCCAGTCCCGCCAGGCCTCCGAGACTGCCCGCAGCCGCTCCGCGGTGGCGTGGCCGCCCTCGGTGGCCCGCTGCGCGTAGGTCGAGGCCACCGTGCGGTCCGCCCACAGCCCGCTCCACCACTCCCGCTCCTCGGCGGTGGAGTAGGTCCAGGTGCCGGAGCTCGCCGTGATGTCCGTCAGGCCCGCCCGCAGCGCCCAGGACTTCAGCCGCCGCCCGGCGTCCGGCTCACCGCCGTTGGCCCGGGCCACCCGGCGGTACAGGTCCAGCCAGTCGTCCAGCCCCTCGGAGGCCGGGTACCAGGTCATGGCCGCGTAGTCCGAGTCGCGTACCGCGATGAGTCCGCCCGGCCTGGTGACCCGCTTCATCTCGCGCAGCGCCCGCACCGGGTCCCCGACGTGCTGCAGCACCTGGTGGGCGTGGACCACGCAGAAGGTGTCGTCCTCGAAGTCCAGGGCGTGCACGTCCGCGACCGCGAAGTCGACGTTCGTCAGATGCCGCTCGGCGGCCGTGGCGCGGGCCTGGTCCAGGATGCCGGGCGCGTGGTCGACGCCGGTGACATGTCCGTCCGGGACCAGGGCCGCCAGGTCGGCGGTGATCGTGCCGGGCCCGCAGCCGATGTCCAGGATCTTCATGTGGGGCTTCAGTGAACCGAGCAGGTAGGCGGCCGAGTTGGTGGCGGTGCGCCAGGTGTGCGAGCGCAGCACGGACTCGTGGTGGCCGTGCGTGTAGACGGCGGTCTCCCGCGGTTTCGACATGGCTGATCTCCCCTTCTCGACAACTGCGTCGGTACTCGGAACCGTACGCCCGCATGTCGAATGGTGAGACCTGCGTATTGCCATGTGGACTGACGGGTGATCAGTTCCTGGGGAGCGGGCGGTACACGGTGAGTGCCTCCGGCAGCTTCTCCAGCGTCACCTCGCCCTCCACCTCGGTCACCTCACCGTCGTAGGCGAGGAGCGTGCCCGGCGCGACACCCGACAGGTGCAGCCGCCCCACCTGGACCGCCGCATGGGCGGGGGAGCGGGTCAGGGGACCCGCCACCGCGGCGGCGAGCAGACGCAGCGCGGGCCGGCGTCCGCCGTGCACGACCCGCACGTCGAACTGTCCGTCGGCGAGGTCGGTGCGGCGGCCCGGGGTGAGCCCCATCCGGTGGTAGGTGCCGTTGCCGACGAACAGCAGCCACAGCGGCCTGGTCCGGCCCCGGAACCCGGCCTCCAGCGGATGCCGGTCGGCCCGCAGCACCCGCAGCGCCCCGACCACCCCGGCAGGCCAGCCGCCGATCCGGCGCGACCAGCGCTCCCGCTCGCGCACCAGCTCCGGATACACGCCCAGGCTGCACGCGTTGACGAAGACACCCTCGCGGCCGTCGCCGCTGAACCGGCCCGCGTCCACGCGCACGGCCTCGCCCTGCCGGACGGCCCGGGTCAGGTCCCGCGCCCCCTCCACGCCGAGGTCGTAGGCGAAGTGGTTCAGGGTGCCGCCGGGCAGTACCGCGAGCGGCACGCCATGGCGCAGGGCGATCTCGGCGGCCGCGTTGACCGTGCCGTCGCCGCCGCACACGCCGAGCACCGTGGCGCGGGCCGCCGCCTTCTCCAACTCGGCCCGCACGTCCGTCGGTTCGCACTCGACGATCTCGGCCAGCGGCAGCCCGTCGTGCAGGGCGCGCACCCGCTCGGCGGTGCCCGACGCGGTGTTCGCCACCATCACCAGACCCTCGCCGTCCGGCAGCGCCGGCACCTGCGCGCGGGGCCGGGCCGGCGGCACGACCTGGGCGCGCGTCGGCACCAGGCCCCGTACGGCGAACGCGGCGCCCGCGCCCAGCGCCGCGCCGGCCAGGACGTCGCTCGGGAAGTGCACACCGGTGTAGACGCGGGAGAGCGCGACCGACCAGGCGATCGGGGCCACCGCGGCTCCCCAGGTCGGGGACTCCAGCGCGACACCGGTCGCGAAGGCCGCCGCCGACGCGGAGTGGCCGGAGGGGAACGAGGTCGTGATCGGCTGCCGCTTCAGCTGCCGGACCAGGGGGACCGGGTCCAGGACGGGGCGGGTGCGGCGGACCGAGCGCTTGCCGAGCGTGTTGATGGTCAGGGAGGCGAGGGTCAGGGAGGCCAGGCCCCGGGCTGCCGCGCGGCGGGAGCGCGGGGTGCGGCTCGCGGCCATCGCGGCGGCGGTGGCGAACCAGAGCACGCCGTGGTTCGCGCTTCTGCTCAGCCGGGGGAGGACCGGCTCGGCCGCGGGCCAGTTCCGGCCGGCCGCGAACTCGAAGAGACGGGAGTCCAGGGCGAGGAGGCGGTCGCGCAGGGGGCCGGGGCGGCGGGCGGTGAGGTCTACGTCTGGGCTCATGGTGGGTCGGGTACCCGCAACCGGCGGGCATGCGCCACGCCCCTGCACCCCTTGCCCGGTACCAAGCCATAAGCGTTTGCCCAGGTGGTGTCCTCGCATCGACAATGCGCCCCATGGGACATCTGGAAGCAGCGCACCTCGAGTACTACCTCCCCGACGGGAGGGCGCTGCTCGGCGACGTGTCCTTCCGGGTGGGGGAAGGGGCCGTCGTGGCCCTCGTCGGGCCCAACGGCGCCGGCAAGACCACCCTGCTGCGGCTGATCTCCGGCGAGCTGAAACCGCACGGCGGGACGGTCACCGTGAGTGGCGGCCTCGGGGTGATGCGCCAGTTCGTGGGGTCCGTACGGGACGAGACGACCGTACGGGACCTGCTCGTGTCGGTCGCGCCGCCGCGGATCAGGGAGGCCGCGCAGGCCGTCGACCGGGCCGAGCACCTGATCATGACCGTCGACGACGAGGCCGCCCAGCTGAAGTACGCGCAGGCCCTCTCCGACTGGGCCGAGGTGCGCGGGTACGAGTCCGAGACGCTCTGGGACATGTGCACCATGGCCGCGCTCGGGGTGCCGTACGACAAGGCGCAGTTCCGGCAGGTGCGGACCCTGTCCGGCGGTGAGCAGAAGCGGCTGGTGCTGGAGGCGCTGCTGCGCGGCACGGACCAGGTGCTGCTGCTCGACGAGCCGGACAACTACCTCGACGTGCCCGGCAAGCGCTGGCTGGAGGAGCGGCTGAAGGAGACCCGCAAGACGGTCCTCTTCGTCTCCCACGACCGGGAGCTGCTCTCCCGGGCCGCCGAGAAGATCGTGTCGGTGGAGCCCTCGCCCGCCGGGGCGGACGCCTGGGTGCACGGCGGCGGTTTCGCCACGTACCACGAGGCGCGGCGCGAACGCTTCGCCCGTTTCGAGGAGTTGCGCCGACGCTGGGACGAGAAGCACGCGCAGCTCAAGAAGCTGGTGCTGAATCTCCGTCAGGCGGCCAGCATCAGCCACGAGTTGGCTTCCCGCTACCAGGCGGCCCAGACCCGGCTGCGCAAGTTCGAGGAGGCCGGCCCGCCGCCCGAGCCGCCGCGCGAGCAGGACATCAAGATGCGGCTCAAGGGCGGCCGTACCGGTGTAAGGGCCGTCACCTGCACGGGACTTGAACTGACAGGCCTGATGAAGCCCTTCGATCTGGAGGTCTTCTACGGCGAACGCGTCGCCGTCCTCGGCTCCAACGGCTCCGGCAAGTCGCACTTCCTGCGGCTGCTGGCGGGGGACTCCACCGTGGCGCACACGGGGCAGTGGAAGCTCGGGGCGAGGGTCGTGCCCGGGCACTTCGCGCAGACACATGCCCACCCCGAGCTCTTCGGCCGCACCCTTCTCGACATCCTCTGGAAGGAGCACGCCCAGGACCGGGGCGCCGCGATGTCCCGGCTGCGCCGCTACGAGCTGACCGGCCAGGCCGAGCAGGGCTTCGACCGGCTCTCCGGCGGCCAGCAGGCCCGCTTCCAGATCCTCCTCCTGGAGCTCCAGGGCGTCACAGCGCTCCTTTTGGACGAGCCCACGGACAACCTTGACCTGGAGTCCGCGGAGGCCCTCCAGGAGGGCCTGGAGGCCTTCGACGGCACGGTCCTCGCGGTCACCCACGACCGCTGGTTCGCGCGCTCCTTCGACCGGTACCTGGTCTTCGGCTCGGACGGGCGGGTGCGCGAGACGGCGGAGCCGGTGTGGGACGAGCGACGCGTGGAACGGGCCCGGTAACCGCAGGTCACCGGGCCCGTCCCAGGCGTCTCAGGCCCAGCGCAGCAGGGCGCCCAGA
Organism: Streptomyces sp. SAI-127; assembly: GCF_029894425.1. Lineage (NCBI taxonomy): Bacteria > Bacillati > Actinomycetota > Actinomycetes > Kitasatosporales > Streptomycetaceae > Streptomyces > Streptomyces sp. SAI-127. The sequence continues at coordinate 2,244,103 of NZ_JARXYJ010000001.1, read as the reverse complement.
CCGCCCACCGGGGCCTCGTCACCCGCCGGTGTCACCGAGAGAGCCGGAGCCCCCGTCGCCACCGCCGACCTGATCAGCGCGTCGTCCGCCCGGGCCGACCAGGAGTTCTGTTCGCCGAGGATCTTCAGATCCGTGCGGCGGACCGCCAGCTGGTCCGGGTCCTCCCCGACCCACACCTCGCGGTGCGCGTCCGGCCCGTCCGGGCGGATCAGGAGCTCGTCGATACGGTGCTCGCGCGCCGCCGCGACCAGCGCGGGCACGCCCTCCACGGCTCCGGGCTGCCCGTCGTCGCCCGGTGTGCGGGCCGCGAGGAACCGTTCCAGCTCCCGCTCCGCGCGCTGCCGTACATGCTCGGAACGGGCCTGTTCCACGTCCTCGTCGAGCAGTCGGCTGCCGGCGCCGTGCTCGGCCTCGACGACCCGGTCCTGCAGCCGCTTCGGCAGCCGCTCGTGCACGGACCGCTTCTCCCGCTCGTCACCGACCAGGATCAGCAGGTCGGCGCCGGTCTCCTCCTGGCACACGGCGAGCGCGTCGGCGATCTCGGCCGCGTTGTGCTCCCAGGTGTTCTCCACCCGCAGCTGGAAGTGCCGCTCCGACCAGTCGGAGCTGGTGGTCCGGTGGACGGGCCACTGCTTGCCGGTGACCGACCCGGCGCCCTGCCGGCCGAGCGCCCCGCGCAGCTCGAAGTCGGCGCCCTTGCGGTCGACGTACGCCACCACGCACACCGGGTCCTCGCCGGCCAGCTCCAGCAGCGGCGCGGTGTGCGGCAGCGGGGCCCAGCGGACCAGACTGCCCTCGGGGGACGTGGTCAGCGCCGGGTCCAGGACGACCTCGCCGGCCCGCGCGAAGAGGGCCCGGCCGTGCGGTTCGGACGAGTGCTGCAGTTCCTCGATCGCCTCCCGCACGGCCACGCAGGTCTCCTCGTCGGCCCCCTGCGTGGACAGCTCGCGGGCGACCGCGACCGCCGCGAGATGCCGTTCGTGGAGTGTGTCCTCCGTGGGGCGGGGGGCGTCGACGTACACGGAGGCCCAGGGGCCGGGATGTTCGTAGAGTGGATGCAGAAAGGCGAGATCCATGGGTTCCCTCCCGGATGCCGCTCGGGGGCAGTGCGGTAATGCTTGCCGGGCGGGTACCCGAAGCGCATGAACGAACACGACGAGCGGGGTACCACCATGACCGGAGTCGACCCCACCAGGTTGGACGACCAGCAGCTCATGAAAGAGCTGGAGACGATCCATCGCACCCGGCACGAAACGCTGCTCCACGGCTCGAACGACGCGCTCAGCACCCACAACGAGCGCATGGCCCGGCTCGAGGGCGAGTACCTGCGCCGCAACCCGCGCCGGACGGTGGCCGCGGGCCGCACGCGTGAGGGCGCGCGGGACCGCGGGCCCGGGGAGTCGGCCACACCCGCGCTGGACTGACCGGGGGACCTGCGCGGACAGCCGACGGCGACCTGCCGATCACGTGATCAGCAGGCCACCGGCGACGTGCCCGCAGACTCAGTGGCGCGTCGGCAGCCGGTCCCAGTGCCGGTGTGCCGCGATCGCGGCCACGAACGCGTCCAGGAACTCCTCGCCCGCCGGCCCCGGGGACGTCTCCGTCACCACGCCCTGGTCGGCCTCCACGCGGTGGAACTCGGTGGACAGCCGCAGTCCCTCCGGCTCCAGCGACGACAGGATCCCGACGCCCGAGCCGAGCGCGCCGACCGGCTTGCCGTGCCGGTAGGCGTCCCGCACGAAACGCATGACGTCCTGGTCGGCGGCCGTCGGCGGGGTGCCCACGGGACCGCCGGGCAGCAGGACGGCGTCGTACAGCACTGACGCGACGGTGGGCAGCGCGCGGTCCACGGTGTACAGCTCGCCGTCGGAGCCCCGCACCTCGCCGTCCGTCGGAGCCAGTGCCTCCACGATCGCGCCCTCAGCTGCCAGCCGCTCCCGCACCGAGGTCACCTGCTCGGCGTCGATCCCGTCGCTGACCAGGACCGCGACCTGCCGGGTGCGGATGGAGCCGTCGCCGCGCAGCGACTCCAGGCTGAGAGCGGGGGAGGAGAGCTTGTCCGCCGTCTCGCCCGCGGTGGGCTCCGGTACCCCGACACCGCGCGCCACCTGCGTCGCCAGCCCGCCGTCCACCTTCGCGAGGTGCTCGACCGTACGGGCCCGCACGGTCCGGGCGCTGACCTTGCCGAGCTCGAACCGGAACGCCTCGACGATGTGCTGCTTCTCCCAGTCGGCCATGCTGTTCCAGAACAGCGCGGGCTGGCTGTAGTGGTCCTGGAAACTCGGGCTGCGCCGCCGGATCTTGTGCCCGTCCACGCGTTCCGCGGATGGGGGTCCCCCGCGCCGTTCAGGCTGTGGGGGAGCGTGAAGGCGTGCCCGTCGACACCGGCGTGGGCCGGGCAGCCGCCGCCGAGCGAGTTCGGGAAGTAGTTCGTACCCCGGTGGATCGCGCTCTGGTGGTAGCCGTCACGCTGGTTGTTGCGCACCGGCGCCACCGGCCGGTTCACCGGCAGCTGCGAGAAGTTCGGCCCGCCCAGCCGGATCAACTGGGTGTCCAGGTAGGAGAAGTTGCGGGCCTGGAGCAGCGGGTCGTTGGTGAAGTCGATACCGGGCACGACATTGGCGGTGTGGAAGGCGACCTGCTCGGTCTCGGCGAAGAAGTTCTCCGGGTTGCGGTCGAGCACCATCCGGCCGATCGGCCGGACGGGCACCTGCTCCTCCGGGATGAGCTTCGTGGCGTCGAGCAGATCGAAGTCGAACGCGAACTCGTCCTCCTCCGGCACCAGTTGCACGCCGAGCTCCCACTCCGGGTACTCGCCGGCCTCGATGGCGTCCCACAGGTCGCGCCGGTTGAAGTCCGGGTCACGGCCCTGGCACTCCTGCGCCTCGTCCCACACCAGCGAGTGCGCGCCCAGCCTCGGCTTCCAGTGGAACTTCACGAAGGTGCCCTTGCCCTCCGCGTTCACGAACCGGAAGGTGTGCACGCCGAAGCCCTGCATCATGCGGTAGCTGCGCGGGATCGCCCGGTCCGACATCAGCCACATGATCGCGTGCAGGGTCTCCGGCTGGAGCGACACGAAGTCCCACAGGGTGTCGTGCGCCGAGGCGCCGGTGGGGATGTCGTTGTGCGGCTCCGGCTTCACCGCGTGCACGAAGTCCGGGAACTTGATGCCGTCCTGGATGAAGAAGACCGGGAAGTTGTTCCCGACGAGGTCGTAATTGCCTTCCGACGTGTAGAACTTGGTGGCGAAGCCCCGCACGTCCCGCACGGTGTCCGCGGAACCCTTGGGTCCCTGCACGGTCGAGAACCGGACGAAGACGGGTGTGCGGACCGCCGGGTCCTGGAGGAAGGCGGCCCGGGTGAACTCCGCGCAGGACTCGTACGGTTCGAAGTAGCCGTACGCGCCCGCGCCCCGCGCGTGCACCACCCTCCCCCACTGCCCTAAAGGCGTGGGGGGACCCCCACCGGGATCCGCTCGTGGTCGAAATGGGTGAGCTTCTCCGGGAAGTGGAAGTCCTCCATGAGCGTCGGACCGCGCTCACCGGTGGCGAGCGAGTCGTCGGTGTGGTCGACCTCGACGCCCTGGTCGGTGGTGAGCGGCCCGGCCGTCGGGTCGTCGGCGTGAAAACCTTCGCGCTGACGCTGTTTGCGGTCTGCGGAGTCCACTAGGCGGCCTCCTTCGCGAACACGTCCAGGAACGTCTCGCAGAACGCCTTGAGGTCGTCCGGCTTGCGGCTGGTGACCAGCTTGTTGTTCCCGTGGTCGCAGACCTTCACCTGCTCGTCCACCCAGGTGCCGCCCGCGTTGCGGATGTCCGTCTCAAGACTCGGCCAGGAGGTGAGCACCCGGCCCCGTACGACGTCCGCCTCGACGAGCGTCCACGGCGCGTGGCAGATCGCGGCCACCGGGCGCCCCTGGGTGAAGAAGTCCCGTACGAACGCCACGGCCTTCTCGTCCATCCGCAGGAAGTCCGGGTTGGCCACCCCACCGGGCAGCACCAGCCCGCCGAAGGAGTCCGCGGACGTCTCGCCCACGACCTCCTGCACGGGGAAGGTGTCCGCCTTGTCGAGATGGTTGAACGCCTGGATCTTGCCGGGCTCGGTCGACACGAGCACGGGCTCGTGTCCCGCGTTCACCGCCGCCTGCCACGGATCGGTGAGCTCGATCTGCTCGACGCCCTCGGGTGCGGTCAGAAACGCGATACGCATGATGGTTCAACGTCCTTTCCTGGTCCTGGAAAGCTTTTTCCTCGCTCGGGAAGCGCGCGCACAGCGCAGCAGCTCCTCGCCGTACCGCAGCAGCACACACGCGCCGATCGCGGCGCCGATGCCGGCGAGATAGCCCGGTGACAGCGGCCGCCTGCGCGGCACGAGCCGCCACGCGTCCGGGTCTCCGCGCCCGCCGCGCAGCAGCGACCTCACCTGGTCGGAGTGCAGGCACATCAGCGACGCGAGCGCGGCGAACGGCAGCGACTCCAGGAAGCTGTGGATGTGCTGCTCGACCGGCCTGACCTCGCGGTCGCTGTCGACGGCCGTCTTCACGTCCCACAGGGCGGTCGCCTCGTGCACGGCCGCCCCGCCCAGCTGCACGCTCAGCAGCAGCGGATTGACCTCGTAGCGCAGGGTGAACGCGATGGGCAGACCGACCTGGGCCATCATCAGGGTGGGGGTCCCCCCACGCCCTTTCGGGCAGTGGGGGAGGATCAGGGACTCCTTGGTCCCCGCGGTGTCCTCGATGCGGGTGCGCCGGCGCATCACCCAGTCGGCGAGCCCCGGCACGAACCAGCCGGGCAGCAGCCCGTAGAGGAGATACCGGGTGGTCACGTCCCCGACGTCGACCGTGGCACCGGTGGCACTGATCTCCGCGGCCTGGCCCCGGCTCACAGGCGGGCCCCGTCGTCCGGATCAGCACGGCTGATGTCGGCGAGCGCCGACCCCGGGTCCCGGCCCTCGGCGATGTCGCCGAGGCTCACCATGCCGACGGGCAGCCCGTCCTCGATGACCGGCAGCCGCCGTACGGCATGTGCGCGCATCAGCGCGACCGCCTGCGTCACCGGATCGCCGGGGCCGACGGTCAGCGGATCCGGCGTGCACACCGACTGGGCACTCACCGTCAGCGGGTCGACGCCGTCGGCGACGGCCCGGACCGTGATGTCCCGGTCGGTGAGCAGCCCCACCACGTGCTGACCGTCGGCCACCACGACATCGCCGATGTCCTGCGCGCGCATCAGCCGCGCCGCCTCGACCAGCGAGGCGTCCGGGCGGACGGCCACCACACCGGGCGTCATCACGTCCCTCACGAGCTCCGCCGTCACGGGGTGCCCTCCGTCCGGGTGAGGGCCCGAGCGAGCTCCTGGACGTTGGCGTAGTTCTCCTTGCGTGGCAGTGCCTCCACCGCCTCCACGAGGGTGTCGGGGGCGTTCTTGCGGCGCAGCACCCGCCCCAGCTCCACGGAAGTGGCCGGGAACGAGCTGCGGCCCAGGAGCCGGGCCAGCTCCAGTCGGACGGACTCCAGTGACGCCCCGCCGCTGCCCGGCGCCACGGGTCCGCCCCAGACCTGCGGATCGTCGTCGGCCGTCGGCTCCGGGTCGTTCCACTCCTCACTCCGGGTGGGATGCCCGGAGCGGAGCAGACCCTGGAGTTCGTGCTTCATCTCGTCGTCACGATGGCGACTCAGCCGGTCGCTGCCTCGCTGCATGTCTCCCTCCAGATCTTCGGGGTCCGCACCGCGTACCCGTGCACCGGAGGCCGACACAGGGTTTGCCGGACCGAAGCCGGGAGACCCGGCCCGGACCCCCCGCGCACCGCCCTTGGGAAGGACATGGCGATGGTGGTCCTCGCCGCGCTCATACCGATCCTCATGCTCGGCGTCGTGCTCGCGCTCGGCCGGTACGAGGAGCTGATGCTTTCGGAGCGGAAGGACGACCGGCGCGAACCGGCCGCCCTCCCGGTGGCTACTTCTTCTCCCGCCCCGGCAGGAACTCCTGCACCTTCGCCTTGAAGCCCTGCTTCACCATGGACGCCCGGTCCGCGTCACCCTTGAGGATCGACGAGGCCGTGGCCTCCATCTGCTCCCAGGTCGCGTGCGGCGGGATGGGCGGTACGGCCGGGTCGGTGAGGAACTCCAGGACCGCGGGCCCGTCCGCCTCGAGACCGGCCCGCCAGGCCGCCTCCACGTCCTCCGGCTTCTCCACCCGGATCCCGGTCAGACCGAGGGAGCGGGCGAACGCGGCGTACTGGACGTCCGGGAGCTGCTGCGAGGGCAGGAAGGACGGGGCGCCCTCCATGGCCCGCATCTCCCAGGTGACCTGGTTGAGGTCGTGGTTGTTCCAGATGGCGACGATCAGCCGCGGATCCTCCCACAGCTCCCGGTACTTGGCCGCGGTGATCAACTCGGCCATGCCGTTCATCTGCATCGCCCCGTCCCCGACCAGCGCGATCGCCGGCCGGTCCGGGTGCGCGAACTTCGCGCCGATCGCGTACGGCACTCCGGGGCCCATCGTCGCCAGCGTGCCGGACAGCGACGAACGCATGCCGGGACGCATGGTCAGGTGCCGGGCGTACCAGTTGGCGGTGGAACCGGAGTCCGAGGTGACGATCGCGTTGTCGGGCAGCAGCGGGTCCAGGGCGCGGGCCACGTACTCCGGGTTGATCGGGTCGGCCGACTGCTGCGCCCGCCGCTCCATCACCTCACGCCAGCGCGTGACGTTGTCGCACACCGTGTCGTACCACTCGCGCCCGCCGCGCTCCACGTCCAGCATCGGGATCAGCCGCTGCAGCGTCGCCTTCGCGTCGCCGACGAGGTTCACCTCGTACGGATAGCGCATCCCGACCATGTGCGGGTCGATGTCGATCTGCACGCCCCGCGCCTTGCCGAAGTCCGGCAGGAACTGCGTGTAGGGGAACGACGAGCCGATGGTCAGCAGGGTGTCGCAGTCCCGCATGAGTTCGTACGACGGTCGCGTGCCCAGCAGGCCGATCGAGCCGGTGACGTACGGGAGTTCGTCGCTCAGCGCGTCCTTGCCGAGCAGCGCCTTGGCGACGCCCGCGCCGAGCAGCTCGGCGATCCGCTCCACCTCGGCCCGTGCCCCGGCCGCGCCCTGACCGATCAGGATCGCGGGCTTGTCACCGGAGTTGAGGATCTCCGCGGCCCGCTCCAGGGACTCCTGGGACGGAACCGCCGTCCAGTCGCTGCGGTCCAGGCTGGACGGCACCATCTTGAACTCGTGGGTGGGCGCCGAGTAGTCGAGCTCCTGCACGTCCCCGGGGATGATGATCGCCGTGGGACAACGGCGGGCGTACGCGGTGCGGATCGCCCGGTCCAGGACGTTGGGCAGCTGCTCGGGGACCGTCACCGTCTCCACGAACTCCGAGGCGACGTCCTTGAACAGGGTGTGCAGGTCCACCTCCTGCTGGTACGAACCGCCCATCGCGGTGCGGTGCGTCTGGCCGACGATCGCCAGCACCGGCACATGGTCCAGCTTGGCGTCGTACAGACCGTTGAGCAGGTGGATCGCGCCGGGTCCCGAGGTTGCCGCGCACACTCCGATACGCCCGCTGAACTTGGCGTAACCGACCGCCTCGAACGCGGACATCTCCTCGTGCCGGGACTGCACGAACCGTGGCTGGTTGTCGGCCCGGCCCCAGGCCGCCAGCAGGCCGTTGATGCCGTCGCCCGGATAGCCGAAGACATGGTCCACACCCCATTCGCGGAGCCGCTCGAGGATGTGATCGGACACCTTGGTGCTCATGGGCTGGCCTCCCGACATAGATGGCACAGGCAGCAGCCTTACGAGTCACCCTGCGCCGCTCCGGAAAACCTGTCCCGGGTTTGCCGCCGGTGGCCGGGGGCAGGCGCGTCACAGTGCTTCGGACCGGAGGCACGTGTGGGGGAGCGGCGCCCGGCCGCGACGGCCGCGCCTGTCCGAACGCGGACGCGCTCCCCGCCGACCGTCCAACCCAGAGCATCATCTAGGGAGTTGCGACGCACATGCCCACTTCAGTGAGCGCGAAGCACCACCCGCACGACGACGCACCCGACACCGCCGACTCCTTCCGCAGGCTCGCCGATCTCCCCCCGGGACCCGAGCGCGACACCCTGCGCGGACAGATCGTCGAGGCATGGCTGCCCATGGCCGACCGGCTCGCCGGCCGCTTCCGCAGCCGCGGTGAGAGCTTCGAGGACCTGCGCCAGGTCGCGGCCCTCGGCCTCGTCAAGGCCGTCGACCGCTACGACCCCGCGCGCGGCAACGCCTTCGAGAGCTACGCCGTCCCCACCATCACCGGCGAGATCAAGCGGCACTTCCGCGACCACATGTGGACCCTGCACGTGCCGCGCCGGGTCCAGGACCTGCGCAACCGCGTCCGCTTCGCCTCCCAGGACCTCGCCCAGACCATCCCGGGGCGCAGGCCCACCGTCGCCGAGATCGCCGCGCACGCGAACATGAGCGAGGAGGACGTCCTGGTGGGCCTCGAGGCCCTGGAGAGCTTCACCGCCCTCTCCCTCGACGCCGAACTGCCCGGCAGCGAGGACGGCTACTCGCTCGCCGACGCCCTCGGCTCGTCCGACCCCGCACTGGACACGGTCGTCGACCGCGAGTCCGTCAGGCCCCGGCTGGCCGCGCTGCCCGAGCGGGAGCGCGCCATCCTCTACATGCGTTTCTTCGGCGACATGACCCAGAGCCGGATCGCCGAGCAGCTGGGCATCTCCCAGATGCACGTGTCCCGCCTGATCAGCCGCTGCTGCGGACGGCTGCGTGAGCAGATCATGCGGGACGCCGCCGCCTGACGGGACCCTCTGAAGGAACGCCCCGACGCCCCGGCGCCGACGTCACCCACTCGGCCCTCCCCGTCCCGCCAATGGCCTCCGGCCGCGCGCGGGAGGGGGAGGGCCGGGCTGTGATGGCTGTGGGTGCGACCGTCGTGCCCTCGGTCCGCCGTCACCGTCCAGTCGTCGTCCCCCCGACGCCCGACGACGGGCCCCGCAGCCGTCGGCCGAAGGAGTCCACCCCATGCGCCGCACCGCCCGTCTCCGGGCCCTGTCCGTCGTCCTCCCCGCGCTCGGGATCGCCCTGGGCGTCGCCCCGCCGAGCGCCTTCGCGGAACCGGCCGCGGAGGTCAGCCCGAGCAGTGTCCAGCCGGGCGGCAGCGTCACCGTGTCCGTCTCCTGCGATCCCGGTACTGGGACGCCGCCCGCCACCCTCGACGCCACCTCGGAGGCCTTCGAGACGCAGACCGTCCGGCTGCAGCTGGTGCCCGGCAACGACGACAAGGTCTCCGGCCCCGCCTACAGCGGCACCGCGCGCGTCTCCGCCGACCAGGAACTCCAGGAAGGTGCCGGCGGCGTCGGCCCGGACTCCGCGTGGACCGTCGACGGCACCTGCCCGACGGCGGACCGCGCACCGGGCCAGGCCTGGAGCGCCACCTTCACCGTCACCCGCGGCCCCGCAACCGGCAGCAGCCACCACCCGTGCACCGAGCCGCACACCGAGCCGCCGTACCCCGAGCCCCGCACCGAGCCGCGCACCGAGAGCTGCGGCACCGCGGTCATCCAGAGCCCGGTCCGCGCCGGTCAGGGCGGCAGCTTCACCGACTCCGTGCCCGCTCTGGCCGCCGGCGCCCTGCTGATCGCGGGTGCCGCCGCGGGCGCCGTCTACCGGCTGCGCCGCAAGTCACCCGCGGCGGACGCCTGAGACGAAACGTCAGGCCCGTGTGACGGGCGCAACCCGCACGGGTGCCCATGGCCGGGCGGCACCGTGGGTACTCAGATCGCGAGGAGCGCGCCAGGCGCGAGAACACGAGACGGCGGACCAGGACGAGCCACCGGACAGCGCCTTACGGAGGTGACCATGCGGACCGACCCGGAGGGCCACGGCCCCGTCCGCTACGGCCCTCCGCTGCCCGACGACGGACTGCCCGTACTGCCCGAACTCACCGCCGTCCTCGCCGCCGCGGCGGGCCGCCGCCGCGCCGAACCGGTCGGCGGTGGCGCCCCGCTCCTGGAGGCCGCCTGCGACTACGCGGCCCGGCGCGGTCTGCCCGCCGAACCCGACCACGTGGCCGCCGCCCCCGGCGCCCCCTCCCTGCTGCTCGCCCTGACCGCCGCGCTCGGCGGCGACGTCCTGGTGCCCCGTCCCTGCGCCGCCTGGTGGGCGCCGTACGCACGGCTGTTGGGAAGACCCGTCTTCCACGTGGCGACACCGGCCGAGTGCGGCGGTGTCCCGGATCCGTACGCCCTTCTGGAGACCGTGCGCCGTGTGCGTGCCGAGGGCGGTGACCCCCGGCTGCTGGTGCTGTCCGTCGCCGACGACCCCACCGCCACCGTCGCCCCGCCCGAGGTGCTGCACGAGACCATCGAGGCCGCCGCGGGTGAGGGCCTGCACCTGGTCAGTGACGAGACCTGGCGCGACACCGTGCACGCCCCGCACGAGACGGTCCTGCTCAGCCCTGCCGAGATGCTGCCCGACCGGGTCACCGTCGTCACCGACCTGGCCGGCAGCCTGCTCCCGACCGGCTGGCCGGCCGCCTTCGCCCGCTTCCCGGCGAACGGCGACGGCGACGGCCTCCACGCGCGCGTGCTGGACGTCCTGACCGCCCTCGGCGCCCGCATCGCCGCCCCCGTCGCCGCGGCCGCCGCCCACGCCCTCACCGAGCCCGAACCGGTCACCGCCCACCGCGCCGCCGTAGGACACCTCCACGCGCGTGTGGCCGCCGCGGCGCACGCCGTCGTCGTCGGAGCGGGCGCCCTGTCCCGGCCCCCGCGGGCCGGCCGCCACCTCTACGTCGACCTCGGCCCCCTGCGCCCCGCGCTCACCGCGCACGGCGTCGGAGACGCCCAGGACCTGGAGGACTTCCTCACCGCCCGGCTCGGCATGCCCGCACCCGGCGGCCACCGCTTCGGCGACGACCTCGGCGCGCTGCGCGTACGGCTGTCCACCGGCCCCCTGCTCGGCGGTTCCGACGAGGAACGCGCGGAATGCCTCACGTCACCCGCACCGTTGGAACTGCCACACGTGCAACGCGCGTTGATCACCCTGGAGTCGGTCTTCGACGACCTCCGCGACGACGCTCAGCGATGGGAGCCTCCTCGATGACGCAGCAGTCCGAGTCGACCACCAGCACCCGAGTGGCCGACGAGCCCCCGGCCCCCTCCTTCGCGCCCCTGTCCCCGCCGCTCGCCGAGCCCCGCCCGCTGGGGGAGCAAAGAGCGTGGCCGCGGTCCTTCCACGACCGTCTGACCGCACCGCTGCCCGGCCTGAAGGCCATGGCCCGCTTCGCCCGCGAGGGCGCCGTACGCCCCGGACCCGAGGGCCTCGCCGACATCCCGAAACTGCCCTACGCGCCCGCACCGGTCCCCGCCGTCGACGCCCGCACGGTCGCCGTCTCCTGGGCGGGACACGCCAGTTGGGTGGTGCTGATCGGCGGCCTGACCGTCCTCACCGACCCGGTCTGGTCCCGCCGCATCCTCGGCACCCCGGCCCGCATCACCCCGGTCGGCATCGACTGGGACGCCCTGCCGCGCATCGACGCGGTCGTCATCAGCCACAACCACTACGACCACCTGGACGCCCCGACCCTGCGCCGCCTCCCGCGCGACACCCCGGTCTTCGTCCCGGCCGGCCTGGCCCGCTGGTTCCACCGCCGCCGCTTCACCGCGGTGACCGAACTGGACTGGTGGGAGGCGGCCGAACTGAACGGCGTCCGCTTCGACTTCGTCCCCGCCCACCACTGGTCCAAGCGCTCCCTCACGGACACCTGTCGCACCCTCTGGGGCGGCTGGGTCCTCACCGCGCAGGACGGGCAGCGCGTCTACTTCGCGGGCGACACGGGCTACGGCCACTGGTTCTCCCGTATCGGCCACCGCTATCCCGGCATCGACCTCGCCCTGCTGCCCATCGGCGCCTACGACCCCCGCTGGTGGCTCAGCGACGTGCACTGCGACCCGGAGGAGGCGGTGCGAGCGGCCCAGGACCTGGGCGCCCGCCGCATGGCCCCCATGCACTGGGCGACGTTCGTGCTGTCGGCGGAACCGGTGCTGGAACCGCTGACGAGGGTCAGGCAGGCGTGGGAGAAGGCGGGCCTGGCACGCGAGGACCTGTGGGACCTGCCGATCGGAGGCTCACGGGTGCTGGAGCACCCCTAGGAGCACCTCATGAGCACACCTCTGAACGCCCCTAGGAGCGCACCCGCTTCCACACCGTCGGCGCCACGCTGATCGCCACGGTCAGCGCGACCGCCGCCACCACACCCTGCCAGGGCTCCGGGAACAGCGACCCACCCAGAATCCCGATCAGCTGATACGTCACGGCCCAGGCCAGACAAGCCGGCAGATTCCCCCGGACGAACCGACGCAAGGGCCACTCGGCCATGAGGCAGGCCAGCATCACCGGAATCCGCCCCGCCGGCACCAGCCGGGAAAGGACGAGGACGGCCACCCCGTGGTCGGCCAGCTTCCCCTGCGCCTGGGAGAGCCGCTCCTCCGGCGCCCGGGACCGGATGGCCTCCAGCCACCGCGACCCGTTCTTCGACTTCATCCCCCGCCGCCCCAGCCAGTACAGGGCGATGTCCCCGAGAAAAGCGGCGGAGGAGGCCGTGACGAACACGAACAGCAGAGAAAGAGGCGCCGTCTGATGAAACGCCACGACGGCCGCCGAACTCACCAGCGCCCCCGTCGGCACCACCGGTACCAAGGCCCCCAGGAACACCAGCAGGAACAACGTCGGGTATCCGATCGCCTGTCCGGCGGCCCCAGGCGTCGCCCCCGTGGTGGCGGCCGCGAGCCATATCACCGCGCAACCTCCAGCCGCACGCTCTCCCCGTGCTCCAACCGGTGCACATCCACGCCCGGCGCGAACTCCGCCGCGAGCCGCACGAACTCCGCGCCCGGCGCATGGAATTCATGCGGCCGCACCGCGTCCATCCCGATCGGCCAGTACGTTCCGTAGTGCACCGGCACCGCACTGCGCGGCGCCAGCCGGGCCAGGGCCTGGGCCGCGCGCCCGGCGTCGAGGTGCCCCTCCCCGAGATACGGCCCCCACCCGCCGACCGGCAGCAACGCCACGTCGACCGGCCCGACCTCCTTGGCCATGTCGTCGAACAGCCCGGTGTCCCCGGCGAAGTACGTCCGCGCCGAGCCCTCGACGACGTAACCGAGCGCGGGGGAGCGGTGCGGCCCGACCGGCAGCCGGCGCCCGTCGTGCCAGGCCGGGACCACGCGTATCAGGAGGTCGCCGACGCGGCGCTCGTCGCCGGGCGCCACCTCGTCCACCCGGAGGTGGGTGAGCCGGCGCAGCCCCGGCACCTGCCGTGGTGCGCCCCGGGGCACGAGCAGGCGCGTGCCCGGCTCCAGCCGTGTCAGCGAGGGAACGTGCAGGTGGTCGGCGTGCAGATGGGAGACGAGGGCCACGTCCGCACGCCGGGCGCCGGGCGGCGGTACCGCACCGCGGCGCCGGCGCAGATGGGCGAGACGGCGGGCGAACAGAGGGTCGGTGAGCACACGTACGTCCGAATCCGTCACCGTGCAGGTGGCGTGGCCCCACCAGGTGATCTCCACCGGCACCTCTTTGCCTCCTTCGCGCGACTCCCCGAAGCCTACGGGCTGGAGTAGGGTCGGCGGCGAAACCCGGAGGTGAGGGGGACACCATGGGAGCGGTTCATGTCACGGCGATCGCGAGTCTGACGCCGCTGGAGGAGCTGGACGCCGACCCCTTCCTGGTGGACTCCCGCAGCCAGCACGCGATGTGTGCGCGCTGGGCCGCGGAGCGGGGGTACACCGTGCGGCGGGAGCTGCTGGTGCGGGGGCTCAGGGCCGACCACTGCGTGCTGTGGGACGGGGTGCGGGCGGGGCGGGATCTCTTCGTGGCCCCGAGCCGCAGGGTCCTGGAGAGCGCCCTGTCCTCCGTGGACGAGTTCACCGCCGAGTGCGCCCGCCGCGGGGTACGGGTCGAGACGGTGGGCTTCGCGGAGCCCCTCTACGACGCCCAGATGAAGGCCAGGGTGCATCGCAGGCTGTCGATGCCGACGGCGGGATACGACGGCCGTTAGCCACCCGTATGACACGCTGGTCCCAGCGCCCGCACCGACGACGGGCCGGGACGTGAGGTGTACGGGGCGTGCGTGCAGGGCGTTGGCGGCGGGTGGCCAGTCAGGTCGGGCGGAGCGTCACGGTATGGGTCGTCTCCACCCTGACGATGCTGGTGCTGGCGGGCATCCTGCCGGACTTCCGGCTCCAGTCCCCGACCGGTGACAGCGCGACCCGGATCGCGGTCACGGCGGCGTTCGGCGCCGGTGCCTTCGGTGTGCTGTCGGCCGTCGTGTGGCCGCTGCTCGTACGGCTGTTCCTGCTCGTGCCGACCCTGGTGCTCGGGCTCCTCGTCTTCTTCCTCAACGGGGCGCTGCTGCTGCTCGCCCTGCGCCTGAACCCCGCCGAACGCGGCGACGCCGCCCCGGAGACCGCGGTCGTGGTGGCCGCCGTGATGTCCGCGGTCGCCTCCGCCACCGGTGGTGCCCTCGCGGTGCGCGACGACGACGCCTACCGGCGCCGCCTGTACCGTCTCGCCGACCGCCGCCGCAGAGGCGGCCCCGTGGGTCCGGCCACCCCCGGCGCGGTCTTCCTCCAGCTCGACGGAGTGGGCCACGACGTCCTGCTGGCCGCGGTCCGCAACGGACTGATGCCGACGATCGCCCGGTGGCTGGGCCACGGCGACCACTCCGGCCGCGGCGCACGCCCCACCCACCGGCTCACCCCCTGGCGCACCGACTGGTCCAGCCAGACCGGTGCCAGCCAGCTCGGCATCCTGCACGGCAGCAACCACGACGTCCCCGCCTTCCGCTGGTACGAGAAGGACCGCGGCGAGGTGATGGTCTGCAACCGCCCGACCAGCGCCGTCGAACTCCAGCAGCGGGCCGTGGCACAGGCGGGACACGGCGGACTGCTGGCCGTCGACGGCGCGAGCCGCGGCAACCTCTTCTCCGGCGGCGCCGAGGAACAGGCCCTCGTCCTGTCCATCGCCACCCGCCGCCGCAGCCGCGAGACCCGCTCCCGGGCCGGCTACTTCGCCTACTTCTCCGACCCCGCCAACGCCGTCCGCACCGCCATGTCGTTCTTCGCCGAGGTCGGCCGCGAGATCGGCCAGTCGACCCGCGCGCGGATACGCAAGGAGCGCCCCCGGGTGGGCCGCGGAGGCCTGTACCCGCTCGTCCGCGCCTTCGCGACTGTCGTGGAACGCGATGTCGTGGTCGCCGCCGTCATGGGCGACATGCTCGCCGGGCGTACGGCCGTCTACGCCGACCTCGTCGCCTACGACGAGGTCGCCCACCACTCCGGGCCGACGAGCCGTGACGCCGCGAAGGTCCTGGAGCGCCTGGACCGCTCGCTCGCGCTGATCGAGAACGTCGCCGAGCACGCCCCGCGCCCGTACCGGATCGTCGTCCTCTCCGACCACGGCCAGAGCCCCGGCGAGACCTTCCGCACCCGCTACGGGCTCACCCTCGGCGACCTGGTCCGGGCCGGCTGCGGGCTGCCCGTGTCGCGCAAGGCCGAGCGCACCCACAGCGGGGCCGAGGCCCGCGCCGCCGTCCGTGCCGCGCTGCGCAGGCCGGGCAAGGAGGCGCGTGAGCAGTACCGGCCCGTGCGCGGCTCCGAGCCGATCGTGCTGGCCTCCGGCAACCTCGGGCTGGTCTCCTTCCCGGACGTGCATCACCGGAT
Organism: Streptomyces sp. SAI-127; assembly: GCF_029894425.1. Lineage (NCBI taxonomy): Bacteria > Bacillati > Actinomycetota > Actinomycetes > Kitasatosporales > Streptomycetaceae > Streptomyces > Streptomyces sp. SAI-127. The sequence continues at coordinate 2,228,398 of NZ_JARXYJ010000001.1, read as the reverse complement.
GAGCAAGGAGGAGATGGACGCGAGGCACCCGGCTCTGCTGACCACGCTCGCCAATCATCCTGGTGTCGGCTTCCTCCTGGTGCGCAGCGAGGAGCACGGTGGGGTGGTGCTGGGGCCGTTCGGTACGGAGATCCCGCTGGAGCAACTGGACGAGAATCCGGGGCCGTTGGCCGACTTCGGGCCCGGGGCGGCCGATGTCGTGCGCCGGACCCACTCCTTTCCGCACACCGCCGACATCATGGTCAACTCCTGGTACGACCCCGCGGAGGGGGAGGTGCTCGCCTTCGAGGAGCAGATCGGGTCGCACGGCGGGCTGGGGGGTGCGCAGGCCAAGCCGTTCCTGTTGTCGCCGCTCGCCCTGTCCGCGCCGCCCGAGGGGCTTGCCGGGGCGGAGCGGGTGCACGACGTGCTGCGGGGGTGGCTCGACGAAGCGGGAGGTCCTCAAGTGCCGTTGGGGAGGGCGGAGGAGAAGGCCGCGTAGACCTTCGGCCTGAGAAAATCGGCTGCGCCTCTTCGGCCCGGCGCGGACACTGTTCGAGTTGCCCCTTTTCTCGAACACTCCCTGGAGCCACCGCTTTGCAGGCTGCCGTCACCGTTTCGCCCTCCCGTATCCCCGAGCTTCTCCTCGGCCTCGCCACCGTGCGGCCCGTCTTCGTCTGGGGTGCCCCCGGCATCGGCAAGTCGTCCCTCGTCAGGGAGTTCGCCGCCTCGCTGGGGCTGGAGTGCGTGAGCCTGATCGGTACGCAGCTCGCTCCCGAGGACCTCATCGGGGTGCCCCAGATCCGGGACGGGCGGTCGGTGTTCTGTCCGCCGGAATCCATCGCGCGCGACGAGCCGTACTGTCTGTTCCTCGACGAGCTGAACGCGGCCACGCCGGATGTGCAGAAGGCGTTCTACTCGCTGATCCTGGACCGCCGTATCGGGGACTACGAACTCCCCAAGGGCTCCATCGTCATCGGTGCCGGAAACCGGGCCACCGACAACGCCCTCGCCCGGCCCATCGCCTCCGCCCTCGTCAACCGTCTCACCCACGTCCACCTGGAGGCGTCCGCGAAGGACTGGCTGGTCTGGGCCGCCGAGAACGGCATCCACCCCTGGATCCTCGACCACCTCACCGACCGGCCCGACCACCTGTGGTCCAAGCCGCCGAAGACCGAGGAGCCCTTCTCCACGCCCCGCTCCTGGCACATGCTCTCCGACGCGCTGCACTCCTTCGGCCGGGACCTCGACGAGGAGACCCTGAAGGTCCTCGCGCACGGCACGCTGACGCCCAGGCACGCCACCGCGTTCTGCGGCTACGTCAAGATCGTGCGCAGCCGGTTCGGTATCGAGGCGATCATCAAGGGCGACGCACCCTGGCCGAACCGCCTGGAGGACCGCGACCTGCTCTACTACCTCGCCGAGTCCTTCCGCGGCCGCCTGATCAAGGAACTCCCGGTCAGCAAGGAGCACATGTCGGCGAACGGCCGCCAGACCGCGTACCGCGCCAAGTCGCTGCTCGTCCAGCTCGCCGAGATCTCCGTCGAGGTCGCCCAGACAGTCATCGCCTCCGACGCCGACGGCAACCCGGTACTGCCCTCCTGGTTCCTCGTCGAGGCGGCCCGTGACATGCCCCGCCTGGTGGAGGCGCGGCGGTGAACCGAAGCCCCGAAAAGAAGAAGAAGCGGGACCTCGCGGGCGAGGCGTTCGCCGAGGGAATGAAGCTGATGCGGGCCAACCCCGCCCTCGCGGCGGTCGAGTACGACGTCTGCCGCCGGCAGGAGTGCGGGTTCGCGCCGCGGAACGGGCTCGTGGTCGTCGACTCCGACGGCCATCTCCACGCCCACCCCGACCGGCTCGCCGAGCCCACCGCCTGGGCCTGGGCGCTCGCCCACGCCGTCCTGCACCTCGGCTTCGGGCATGTCCCGGCGGTGAAGAGCGAACGCACCCAGCCCGACCGCTTCGACCTCGCCGCCCGCTGTCTCGTCGTCAACCGCTTCCTGCTCGGCTTCCCCGTCGGCAGGGCCCCCGAGCACCTGCCCGCCTCCTACCCCGACGGCGACGAGGAGCAACTCGCCGCCCGCTGGCGGCGCGACGGCATCCCGGCCGTCTACGAACACTGCGGTACGGCGGGCCCCGAGCCCGACCAGCTGCTGCTCAGGTGGGCGGGCTGGTCCCAGCCGCCCGACTGGCAGCTGGCGTTCGCCACCGCCCTGACCCGGACCGTGTCCGCGGCGATGGACATGGCGGGCGGCCGCCGCGACTCCCTCGACGGCGAGGCGCCCACGCTGCGCCCCTGGCAGCAGGCCCTGAGCTGGTTCATCTCCTCCTACCCGCTGCTCGGCGGCATCGCGGCCGGCATCAAGCTGGTCGCCGACGCCGAACTCGCCCGCGCCCACGGCATCGCCATCGCCGCGGTCAACGCCGAGGCCGGCGAGATCTACATCAACCCGATGCGCCGCTTCGACGACGAGGAATGGCGGTTCATCCTCGCCCACGAGATGCTGCACGCCGCCCTGCGCCACGGCGACCGCTGCGGCACCCGCGACCCCTACCTCTTCAACATCGCCTGCGACTACGTCATCAACGGCTGGCTCAACGAGATGCGCGTCGGCACCATGCCCGAGGGCCTTCTGTACGACCCCGCGCTCGCCGGCCTCTCCTCCGAGGAGGTCTACGACCGCATCGCGGGCGACCTGCGCCGCATGCGCCGGCTGGCCACCCTCCGCGGCAAGGGCGCAGGCGACATCCTCGGCGGCCCGCTCGGCTCGCCCCGCGACTACGTCGACCTCGACGAGTTCTACCGCCGTGGCCTCGCCCAGGGTCTCGACCTGCACCAGCGGCAGGAGCGCGGGTTCCTGCCCGGCGGCCTGGTCGAGGAGATCCGCGCGCTCAGCCATCCGCCGCTGCCCTGGGACGCGCAACTCGCCCGCTGGTTCGACGAGTTCGTGCCCAGCCCACAGCCCGTGCGGTCCTACGCCCGTCCCTCGCGCCGTCAGTCCTCCACCCCCGACATCCCGCGCGCCGGCCGGTACTTCCCGCCCGAGGAGATCGCCCGCTGCACCTTCGGCGTGGTCCTGGACACCTCCGGGTCGATGAACCGCACCCTGCTCGGCAAGGCACTCGGCGCGATCGCCTCGTACGCCGAGGCCCGGGACGTACCGGCCGCCCGGGTCGTGTTCTGCGACGCGGCCCCGCACGACGCCGGCTATCTGCCCGTCACCGAGATCGCCGAGCGGGTCCGGGTGCACGGCCGCGGCGGCACCGTGCTGCAGCCCGGCATCGACCTGCTGCACCGCGCCGACGACTTCCCCACGAGCGCGCCCGTGCTGGTAGTCACCGACGGCTGGTGCGATGTGCTCCGCGTCCGGCGTGAGCACGCCTATCTGATCCCGCAGGGGGCCAGGCTGCCGTTCACCGCAAGGGGGCCGGTCTTCCGCGTGAGCTGAGCCGTAGTGTGATCGGATGGTTCCCGTACACCCCCGTCAGCGGGACCACACGAAAGGACTGACCGTGGCTACCACGCGCTCCGCACACACCGTCTGGGAAGGCAACCTCCTCGAGGGCAACGGTGTCGTCACCTTCGATTCCTCCGGTGCCATCGACGAGCAGCCGGTGACGTGGGCTGCCCGCACCCAGGAGGCGAACGGCAAGACCAGCCCCGAGGAGCTGATCGCGGCCGCCCACTCCAGCTGCTTCTCCATGGCGTTCTCGCACGCCCTCGCCGGGGCGGGCACCCCGCCCACCAAGCTCATCACCTCCGCCGATGTCACCTTCCAGCCGGGCGAGGGCATCACCGGCATCCACCTCACCGTCGAGGGCACCGTGCCGGGTCTCGACGAGGAGGGTTTCGTGGCCGCCGCCGAGCAGGCCAAGGTCAACTGCCCGGTCAGCCAGGCCCTGAAGGCCGTACCGATCACACTGGACGCGAAGCTCGCCTGAACCCGAGGGCACCAGGACGCGCAGGCCGCCCGTCCGGGGCGGTCTGCGCGCGGCGCGGTTCGGGAATCGGTTCGGTGGCGCGGGAGGCAACGCGATGATCGTGGGAACCGCCGGCGGCATGCCGGCACTCGACTCCGGCACCCGTGAACTCACCCGTGTCGTCGTGCTGTTCAGCCTCACCGGCCGCCTGGACCCGGGGCGGCCCTCGCTGGGCAGCCTCGTCGACAGATTCGACTTCGGCCGCTTCGCCCTGCACCTGAAGTCCAGCGAGGCGGTGCTGCCCGTGCCGGTGCTCGTCGAGGACGTGGCCCCCTCGGAGCTGCGCCTGCCGCACGGCGGCCACGGACTCGACCTCGCCTCCGTCGAGCTCGCCGTCCTCGCCACCCCGCGCGGGGACATCACCCTGGCCCTGGACTGCGGATTCGCCGGACAGACGCCTCCAGCCGCCCTCGCGGCATGGCTCGCCGACACCTGCTTCGACCGGGACCGGATCACGCTCGGCACCAACGCCCTGCTCGACTCGCTGAGCGGCCGGCTCGCCCCGCGGGAGCCGCTCGCCTTCGGCCAGAACGTCCACCAACTGGTCTTTCCCGGTGGCGACTTGGAGAACGACCTGCTGGGCCCCGACGAGACCCGCCTGCCCACCCTGCTCAACGAGATCGTGTACCGCGGCCGGCTGTCCACGTCGGAGCCGCCCCACCTCCACAGGAACGGCCGCACGCTCTCCGCGCACGGCCGCGGGGTCTCCGTCCACGCCGGCTGGGCCGGGCACGTGGAGAACGGCCTGATCCTGGTCGCCGTCGGCGTGGTCTCCGCCCTCGCCGTCCTCCAGCGCACCCGGCTGGCCGCCTTCGAGACCATGCGCGCCAACGAACAGGCCGCGGCCGAGTCGCCGTACGAGATCCGCAGGCTGATCTCCACTCTCTCCGACGGGGTGAACGAACTCCAGCTGGACCTGGCCTTCGGCGTCGAGGCGTACGTCGACAGCCTGCTGATCCCCGAGATGGTCATGGAGGCCTTCCAGTCCTCGCTGCGCGACGCCCTCGGCATCCCCGACAGCCTGGACAACTCCGCCAGGATGGTCGAGCGGCTGACCTCGGTGATCAGCGCCCGCTCGGCCGCTCTGGAGGCCCAGCTCGCCGAGCGCGACGACCGCAGGGACCGTACGGTGTCGGCGCTCGTCGCGGTGGCCACCGGCATCGCCCTGCCGCCGACGCTGCTGCTGGCGTTCTTCGGGGCCAACGCCTCGAACGTGGACAGCCGGCGGTCCGTCTTCGACGCCCACTACCTCCCGGCCTACCTGCTGGCCTGGCTTCCCTTCATCGCTCTCGCCGTGATCGGATACCTCCTGCTCAGGCGGGTCAGCAGGCGCTCCGGCGCGCTGCTGGCGACCCCGACCGCCGCCCCGGTGCCCGCCCCGCGGTCGCCGTCGCGTCCACCGTCCGGAAGCTGAGAGCCGTATGCCACGACGTCCCGCCGTCTCCGCCCACCGGGGCGGATCCGAGCGTGCCGGCGCCGCGACCTGGGAGGCCTACGAGGACGCGATCCGGTCCGGGGCGGAGTACGTCGAGTTCGACATCCGGCGCACGGCGGACGGGGTCTTCGTCGTCCACCACGACCCCCGGGCCGGGCGCACCGGACCGCTTCTCAGCGAGATCACCCACGCCGAGCTCAGCGAACGGTCCGGTCGTCGCGTGCCGGTCGCCGACGAGGTGATGTCCCTGATCGCGGGGAAGCTGGTCGGGCACCTGGACCTGAAGGAGAGCGGCTACGAGCGCGAGCTGATCGACCGGGCGGTCGCCCTGCTCGGCGCGGACGGCTTCGTCGCCACGACCCTGGAGGACCGTTCCGTCGCGGCCATCGCAGGGGCCTTCCCGCGCGTGCGCACCGCGCTGTCGCTGGGGCGCGACCGCAGGGAGATCGCCCGGGCCCGCCTTGCCGGCACCCGGCTCAGCGAGCTGCTGCCGATGCGCCGGGTGCGCGCCTGCGGCGCGAGCGGGGTGGCCGTGCACCAGCGGCTGGCCCGCGCCAACGTGCTGCGCGCGGCGGCCCGGCACGACCTGTTCACCATGGTCTGGACGGTCAACGACGACACCCTGATGCGGGCGTTTCTCGGCCATCCACGCGTCGACGTCCTGATCACCGACCGGCCGCGACGGGCCGTCGCGCTGCGCGAGGAACCGCACGAGGAGCGCCCGCCGGGGTACTCGTCCCACTGAGCAGGGCCACCCGCGCCATTGACAAGAGCGCACTCAAGTTTTGTGCTGGAGTGCGGGACGGCTCCCTGTCGGAAACCCTGGCGGAAGGGGACAGCGATGGCACGAGCGGTAGGAATCGATCTCGGGACCACGAACTCGGTGGTCGCCGTGCTGGAGGGCGGTGAACCCACGGTCGTCGCCAACGCGGAGGGAGCCAGGACCACACCGTCGGTCGTGGCCTTCGCGAAGAACGGCGAGGTGCTGGTGGGCGAGGTCGCCAAGCGGCAGGCCGTGACCAACGTCGAGCGCACCGCGCGCTCCGTGAAACGGCACATGGGCGACGGGAGCTGGCGCTTCCCGGACCAGGGCTCCGTCGACGGCACCCGGTACCGGGCGCAGGAGCTGTCGGCGCGGGTGCTGCAGAAGCTGAAGCGGGACGCCGAGTCCTATCTCGGCGAGGACGTCACCGATGCCGTGATCACGGTGCCCGCCTACTTCGACGACTCCCAGCGGCAGGCCACCAAGGAGGCCGGGGAGATCGCGGGGCTGAAGGTCCTGAGGATCATCAACGAACCCACGGCGGCCGCGCTGGCGTACGGCCTGGACCGGGGCGAGGAGCAGACGGTCTTGGTCTTCGACCTGGGCGGCGGGACCTTCGACGTGTCCCTGCTGGAGATCGGCGACGGGGTCATCGAGGTCAAGGCGACCAACGGCGACACACACCTGGGCGGCGACGACTGGGACCAGCGGGTCGTCGAGCACCTCGTGAAGAAGTTCCAGGGGCAGTACGGCGTCGACCTCGGCAAGGACAAGATGGCGCTGCAACGGCTGCGCGAGGGGGCCGAGAAGGCCAAGATCGAGCTGTCGTCGTCCTCCGAGACCACGATCAACCTGCCCTACATCACCGCCTCCGCCGAGGGGCCCCTGCACCTCGACGAGAAGCTGACCCGCGCCCAGTTCCAGGAGCTCACCGCCGATCTGCTCGACCGCTGCAAGACCCCCTTCCACCAGGCGGTCAAGGACGCCGGCATCAAGCTCGCCGCGATCGACCACGTGATCCTCGTCGGCGGCTCCACGCGGATGCCCGCGGTCACGGACCTGGTCAAGGAGCTCACGGGCAAGGACCCGCACAAGGGGGTCAACCCGGACGAGGTCGTGGCGGTCGGCGCGGCGCTCCAGGCGGGCGTCATCCGCGGCGACGTCAAGGACGTGCTCCTCCTCGACGTCACCCCGCTGTCCCTGGGGATCGAGACCAAGGGCGGCATCATGACGAAGCTCATCGAGCGCAACACCACGATCCCCACCCGCCGTTCGGAGATCTTCACCACCGCGACCGACAACCAGCCGTCGGTCGGCATCCAGGTCTACCAGGGGGAACGCGAGATCGCCGCGTACAACAAGAAACTCGGCGTCTTCGACCTGACCGGCCTGCCGCCCGCCCCACGGGGCGTCCCCCAGATCGAGGTCGCGTTCGACATCGACGCGAACGGGATCATGCACGTCTCGGCGAAGGACCTCGCGACCGGACGCGAACAGAAGATGACGGTCACGGGCGGATCGGCGCTGCCCAAGGACGACATCGACCGCATGATGCGCGAGGCCGAGCAGTACGCCGAGGAGGACCGCAACCGCCGAGAGGCCGCCGAGACCCGCAACCAGGCCGAGCAACTCGTCTACCAGACCGAGAAGTTCGTCCGGGAGAACGGCGACAAGGTCCCCGCCGACACGAAGACGGAAGTCGAGTCGGCGGTCGCGGAACTGAAGCGGCTCCTGGAGGAGAACGCCGACACGAACACCCTCCGGGGCGGTGTCGAGAACCTCGCCTCCGTCAGCCAGAAGATGGGCCAGGCGATGTACGCCCAGGCCCAGCAACAGCCCCCGCAGGACGATCCGGCCGCACCGCACCAGGAGGAGGAGGGCGTGGTCGACGCGGAGATCGTGGACGACGAGAAGGACCAGAAGGGCGGGGCCGCCTGAGGTCCCGTCAGACGTCCGTCTGCGCGGTCGGCAGTGTGGCGCACACCGCGTCGAGTACCGTCGCGTACGGCGTGCCGAAGTCGGTGAGCCGGAAGCGGAGTCGGTGCAGGCCGTCGCGGTGCTCGGTGAGCAGGTCGATGTCCCCGGTGCGGGCCGCGAACTCCAGCACCGAGGGCAGGAAGTCCGGCAGTTCCTCACCGGTGAACTCCAGCCCGGCGGCCCGGTAGACGTCCTCGAACCGCGCCGGCGACGTCCCGCGCCGCCGGGTGTCCCCGTCCTGCCACGAGCTCAGATACAGACTGTGCCGGTTTCCGAAGTCGAAGACCTGGACGTAGTGCGCCGCCAGTTCCGGCGCGGGCGTCACCGCCGCGTGGTCGACGAACTCCCGCAGTTGCGGGGCCGCTTCCCGCAGCAGCGGCAGCCGCGCGCGGAAGTCGTCGTCGGGATACGTCAGGCATAGCGCCGCCGCCTGGTACAGCACTGCGTCCGAGGGCATCAGACCTCCTCAGCGTCGTCCCGCGGTCGCGGCGGTGTCCGGGTGCCCGTCACGTGCGCTCCCTCGGCTTGCCCATGGCTGCTTCGAACCTAGGGCGGGGCGCGGGAGCGCACCCGTTCACGGCACCCGTACGGGTCAGACCTTGCGCGCGACCCCCGCGTACACCGGCACGATGCCCTCCGCCTGGGCCGCCACGTCCTCCGGACCCGGACGCCAGCCCGACACCGGGATCACCCCGGGGCCGAGCAGCTCGAGCCCGTCGAAGAAGCGGGAGAACTCGGTGAGCGAGCGGGGGAAGAAGGGGGTGCCGTTGCGGCGGAACTGCTCGGCGGCCTTCTCGACGGCCTCGGGGCTCAGATCGGGCGTGACCTGCGAGAGGATCACGAAACTGCCCGGGGCGAGCTCGGCGACGTACCGCTTGAGCAGCCCGTACGCGTCGTCGTTCAGGTAGTGGGTGAGCGCCACCAGGGACAGCGCGACCGGCTCCGAGAAGTCCAGGGTCTCGGCGGCCGGCCGCAGGATGGTGTCGGGGTCGCGGACGTCCGCGTGCACATAGTTCGTGGTGCCCTCGGGGCTGCTGTGCAGCAGGGCCTGCGCGTGCCTCAGGACGATCGGGTCGTTGTCCGCGTACACGACCTTCGACTCCGGGGCGATCTCCTGCGCCACCTGGTGCAGATTCGGCTCGGTGGGGATGCCGGTTCCGATGTCGAGGAACTGGCGGACACCGGCCTCCGCGGCCGTCCGCACCGCGCGGTGCATGAAGCGCCGGTTGGCACGCGCCCCGCGCACCACGGTGGGGTCCACTTCGAGGATCTTGCGGGCCAGTGCCTCGTCCACCGGATAGTTGTCCTTGCCACCCAGCCACCAGTCGTACACCCGCGCCGGGTGCGGGCGGCTCGTGTCGATTCTGGGTGCGTCGGATCCGGTCATGCGGTGTCTTCTCCCCTGGGATGTGGTCGTGGTGCGCCTGGCGTGTGGTCGTGCTGCCCGCTCAGAAGTCCTCGCGCCGCTCCCGCAGCAGCTTCTTCGTACGCTCGGCCGACGCGGCCCGCGCCGACATGTGGTCCAGGACCTCCAGGTGCGTCGCGACCTCCTGGCGGGAGTCGAGATACAGCGCACCGGTCAGGTACTCGGTGAAGACCAGGTCGGGCAGCTCCGGCTCGGAGAAGCGGAACAGCGAGAAGGGCGCGTACGTCCCCGGGTGCGGGCCCTCCTCGAACTCGCACACCTGGAGCGTGACGCGGTCGCGCTCGGCGAACTCCAGGAGTTTGTCCAGCTGTTCGCGCATCACCTCGGAGCGGATGCTCACCGGGCGGCGCAGCACCGTCTCGTCCATGATCACCCACAGATGGGGTGCGTTCGGGCGCTCCAGAAGTTGCTGCCGGGCCATGCGCAGCGACACATGCCGCTCCAGCGCCTCAGGACCCGCCTGCCCGATGGTCCCGGCCTCCATGACGGCACGCGCGTAGTCCTCGGTCTGGAGCAGTCCGGGCACGAAGTGCGGCTCGTAGGACCGGATGATCCCGGCCGCGCCCTCCAGGCTCACGTACAGGCTGAACCACTCGGGCAGCACATCGTGGAACCGCTGCCACCAGCCCGGTTTGTTCGCCTCCTCGGCCAGCTGGACGAAGGCCTCGACCTGCTCCCCGGAGACGCCGTACGTCTCCAGGAGCACCTGAACATACGGGATCTTCAGGGCGACTTCGGCCATTTCTATGCGCCGCACGGTCGCGGGGGCCACCCGCAGAACCTGCGCGGCCTCCTCGCGCTTGAGGCCGGCCGCCTCCCGCAGTTCCTGAAGCCGCCTGCCGAGCACCACCTGGCCCACGGTCGGCGCAGGTCGCCGCTCACTCACGCCACGCCTCCCCTACGCGTCGAAGCTTGCGTGCAGTGTGCCATGTTCCCGTGCCGGTCTCACCGGTCACGACCGCATCCTTCCTTACCTCCCACGTAATCGACCGGGAGCCGGGCGGCAGGGATCGTGGTGGGCACGGGTTCCGGGCCGGCGCACTCCGGTCCGGGATCCGCACCCCGCGCCCCGTCAGGGCAGCAGTGAGTGAAGGTACTTGACCGTCGACGGGTCGGCCGGGAGGAAGGTCTCGATGGCCAGCTCGGCGACCGTCACGTCCATGGGCGTGTTGAAGGTGGACGTGGACGAGATGAACGACAGTGTCCGGCCCTCGTGCTCGATCCGCATCGGCAGCGCGAAGTAGGGGACGGGATCCGTCTGTTCGGGGCCTTCGTCGGTCTCGGGGACCGGCACCGGGTACGCCGCCACCTCCTCGTACAGCTCCCGCAGTGACTCGGAGCGGCGCAGGGCGATCTGCCGCCGCATCTGCTCCAGCAGATGGCCGCGCCACTCCCGCAGGTTGCGGATGCGCGGGGCGAGACCCTCGGGGTGCAGGGTGAGCCGCATGGTGTTGAGAGGGGGCCGGAGCAGGGACTCCGGGATGCCGTCGAGGAGTATCATGATGCCCCGGTTCGCGGCCACGACGTGATACCCGGCGTCGAAGACCAGAGCGGGGTAGGGCTCGTAGCCCTGGATCAGCCGCTCGATCCCCTCGCGCAGGGCGTCCAGGGACGGATCGGCCAGCGGGGTCTCCGGGAAGCGCGGGGCGTACCCCGCCGCGAGGAGCAGCGCATTGCGCTCCCGTACCGGCACGTCCAGATGCTCGGCGAGCCGCAGCACCATCTCCTCGCTCGGGCGGGAGCGTCCCGTCTCGACGAAGCTGATGTGCCGGGCGCTGGAGTCCGCCCGCAGCGCCAACTCCAGCTGGCTGATCCGCCGTTGCTCCCGCCAGGCACGCAGGAGCGGACCGACGCCCTGGTCGGAGGGGGCGACTGCAGCGGAGGGGCCGATGGTCATACGTACGACCGTAGCCGAGGAGCGGGCCCACGGGCGGGCCGTGCACCACGTTGAGCCGCGGAGGCACAGCTGTGGGACGCTGAAGACACCCGGACTCTCAGGAAGGAGCGAGGTCATGCCCGTCGAACCTCTGTCGCAGAAGGAGATCGAGGACCGGCTCGCGGAACTGCCCGGCTGGTCCGTCGACGACGGCCGCCTCACCCGCTCGTACCGCCTCGGCACGCACTTCGCCGCGGCCGCGATGGTCGTCCACATCGCCCAGGTCCAGGAGGAGCTCGACCACCACTCCGACCTCACCCTCGGCTACAACACGGTCGCACTGTCCGTGCACACGCACAGCGCGGGCGGCGCCGTCACCGAGAAGGACTTCGAGCTCGCGCAGCGGGTCGAGGCGCTCGCCCAGGGTCACGGAGCCCAGTGAGGCCGTGCTCGACTACGACAAGGAGGCCGACGCCTACGACGTCAGCCGCGGCGGCGAGCCCCGGGCCGCCGCGGCCGCGGACGCCGTGCTCGGTCTGGTCCCCGCGCAGACCCGGCGGCTCCTCGACGTGGCCTGCGGCACCGGGATCGTCACCCGCAGGCTCGCCGCCGCCCGGCCCGCGACCCGGGTGTGGGGCGCCGACCTGACGTACGGCATGGCCCGCATGGCCGCCGTACGGCTGCCCGGCGCGGTCGTGCTCGCCGACGGCCGTGCGCTGCCGTTCCCCGACGGGGTGTTCGACGCCGTCACCAGCGTGTGGCTGCTGCACCTCCTCGACCGGCCCGAGGACGTCCGTGCCGTGGTCGCCGAGTGCGCCCGGGTCCTGATATCCGGCGGGGTGTACGTGACCACCGTCGACAAGGCCGCCGCACACGACGTGGGCAGCGACATCGACGCCGTCCTCGCCCCGCGCCCGCGCCGCCCCGCCCCGGACGCGGCACCACTCGTCCAGTCGTACGCCGCCGCCCACCTTCTGACCCCGGCCGGGCAGGCCCGTTTCACGGGCCGGGGTCAGGGCCGCAGCCCCCGGCGTACCGCCGCCGACCTGCGGCGCGGCTGGTTCACCCGGCTGCCGCCCGGCGACCCGCTCACGGAACGGTTCGCCGCCCGCCTGGAGGCGCTGCCCGACCAGGAACTCCCGCGTCCCGACCCGGTGTTCAGCCTCCGGGCGTTCCGGAAGGCCGGCTGAAGTCCATGGTCCAGTTGGTCACCCAGGTCTCCCCGCCGTCGACGGAGAACGCCTGCTCCCAGCGGGCTCCGGCCGCGGACACGTCCGCCCACACGAACCGCACCCGCACGTCCTTCCCGTCGTGCCTGTCGTCGCCGTAGAACTCGCCGCGGCCGCCCTCGAACCGTCCGGTCACCGGCGGGTACAGCTTCCCGCTGCGGCTCGCGGCCCAGTTCAGCGACCACTGCTCGGTCTCGCGGTCGAAGAGCCGCAGCGTGGCCCCCTTCGCTCCGAGGTGCGGCATGTCGATCTCGTCGACGTTCGCGGCCCCGTCGAACAGCGGCCGGCAGCGGCTGGTCGCGGGGAACTCCTCCCACCCGCTGTCCGGGTCGTGGAAGTCGGTGCGGCGGCGGTTCACGACCTTCCAGTCGCCGTGGAAGAAGTCGAAGTCGTGCGGACTGCTCATGCGCGGTCTCCCGTGGTTCCTTCGGGCAGGGAATCGGCCAAGTAGGCGGTCAGGTCAGGGACTTCGGGTGCGAGCAGATGCCGTACCCAGGCGTCCCGTTCGTGCTGGATCGGCGGGAGTTCGAAGACGCAGCCGATCCAGGGCAGGTCCGGAGTGACGAAGTGCGTGGGGTCGGTGTCCGGGCACCGGAGCGCCGGCTGCCCGGCGGCGGCGCCCCGGAAGTGGAGCACGTTGTCCCACACCCAGCTGTAGACGTTGAGGTAGGCGCCGGTGTCCGCGCCCCGGTGCAGGACCGCGAAGGCCGCGGGCGGGGTGCCGTCCGGCTCCGGCAGCAGCTCCGGGAGGATCTCGTACGCCGCCTTCTCGACGTCGGGCGCGATGCCGGCCGGGTCGGCGGTGACGTGGTAGCGCTTGATGTGCCGCCCGGCGACCTCTATCGGTGGTGGCACGGTCAGCAGCTTCTCGGTGAAGGCCATGCGCAGGACGCTAGGCCCACTTCACTGACACCATATGTCAGTGAAGGCCGGCCGACTCGTCTCGATCCTCCTCCTGCTCCAGACCCGGGGCCGGATGACCGCCGCCCAGCTCGCCGAGGAGCTGGAGGTGTCCGTGCGCACGGTCTACCGGGACGTCGAGGCGCTGAGCGCGGCGGGCGTCCCGATGTACGGCGACGCGGGCCACGCCGGTGGCTACCGCCTCCTCGACGGCTACCGCACCCGGCTGACCGGACTCACCCCGGAGGAGGCCGAGGCCCTCTTCCTCGCCGGAGCGCCCGGTCCCGCCGCCGAGCTGGGCCTGGGCTCCGTCCTCGCCGCCGCCCAGCTCAAGGTGCGGGCCGCACTGCCGGAGGAACTGCGGGCCCACGCGGACCGGATCAGCGGGCGCTTCCATCTAGATACGCCCGGGTGGTACGCGCAGGCCGAACCGACGCCGTTTCTTCCGGCGGTGGCGGAGGCGGTGTGGAGCAGCCGGGTGCTCAGTGTCCGGTACCGCCGCTGGGCCGAACCGACCGACGTGGAGCGGCGGTTGGAGCCGTACGGACTGGTGTCGAAGGCGGGCCGCTGGTACGTCGTCGCGGGACCGGGACCGCGCACCTTCCGCGTGGACCAGATCCTCGAACTGGCCTCCTTGGATGAGGAGTTCACCCGCCCCGAAGGGTTCGACCTGGCTGCCTGGTGGACGGCCTATCAGCGGGACTTCCACCACCGGCTGTACCGGGGCGAGGCACTCGTGCGGCTGGCGCCGGGCGTGCGGCTGCCGAGGGCGGCCAACGTCCGTACGGACTCGGAAGGTTGGACCGTCGCCCGGGTTCCCGTCGAGTCTGTCGAGCACGCCCATGGCGAATTCCTGCGCCTCGGCACGGACATCGAAGTACTGGAACCCTCCGAGCTGCGCGAACGGATCGCCCGGACGATCGCCGAACTGGCCGAAAGATACGGCAACTCCGCTTCCCCGTGCGGCGACTGAGTGGGCGGAACCCGTCCGTCCCCACTGCTTCGGAGGTCCACCCCGTGCAGCACCCGCACCCCCACCGCAGACGCCGAGTCCTCCTCTCGGCGACGACCGCCGTCGCGGCTCTCGTGGCCGCCGGTCTGACCGCGCTGTCGCCCGTTACGGCCGAGGCCGCCACCGCCCGCCAGGTCGAGAAACTCGACCGGGGAGTCGTCAGCGTGCACACCAGCAGCGGCAACCTGGTCAGCTGGCGCTGGCTCGGCACCGACCCGAACGACGTGTCCTTCAACGTCTACCGCGCCGGCACGAAGGTCAACTCGACCCCGGTCACCGGCTCCACGAACTACTTCCACTCCGGGGCGCCCGCCGAGGCCGACTACACCGTCCGGGCGATCGTCGGCGGTGTCGAGCAGGCTGACTCGGTCCACGCCGTCCAACTCCGCGGCGGTTACAAGGACGTTCCCATCAGCCCGCCTGCCGGCGGCACGACCCCCGACGGTGTCGCCTACACCTATGAGGCCAACGATGCGTCCGTGGCCGACCTCGACGGGGACGGGGCACTGGACTTCGTCCTCAAGTGGCAGCCGACCAACGCCAAGGACAACTCCCAGTCCGGCTACACCGGCAACACGATCGTCGACGGCGTCAAGCTGGACGGCACCCGGCTGTGGCGGATCGACCTGGGCCGCAACATCCGTTCCGGCGCCCATTACACGCAGTTCCAGGCGTACGACTACGACGGCGACGGCAAGGCCGAGGTCGCCATGAAGACGGCGGACGGCACGGTCGACGGCACGGGCGCGGTGATCGGCAGCGCGTCGGCCGACCACCGCAACTCCAGCGGCTATGTCCTGTCCGGCCCCGAGTACCTGACGATGTTCAACGGCCGGACCGGCAAGGCGATGCAGAGCGTCGACTACGTCCCGGCCCGCGGCACGGTGTCGTCATGGGGCGACTCGTACGGCAACCGGGTCGACCGCTTCCTCGCGGGGACGGCGTACCTGGACGGCGCCCGCCCGTCGCTGATCATGGCCCGCGGCTACTACACCCGTACGGTGATCGCTGCCTGGGACTGGCGAGGAGGCACCTTCACCCGCCGCTGGACCTTCGACACCAACTCCTCGACCAACAGCGGCAAGGGCTACGACGGTCAGGGCTCGCACAGTCTGTCCGTCGGGGACGTCGACAACGACGGCAAGGACGAGATCGTCTACGGGGCGATGGCGGTCGACGACAACGGCAACGGGCTGTGGACCACCAAGACGGGCCACGGCGACGCCCAGCACCTCGGCGACCTCGACCCCTCCCACGCGGGTCTCGAGTACTTCAAGGTCTCGGAGTCGACCTCCCAGCCGGCGGAGCTGTACATCAACCCGGCGAACGGCACGGTGAACTGGAAACTGGCCGCGTGCTGCGACAACGGGCGGGGTGTCGCCGGCGACATCTGGGCCGGCAACGACGGCGCGGAGGTCTGGTCGGCCTCCGACACCTCGGTCCGCGACGAGGCGGGCGCCACGAAGGGCCGCGAGCCGTCCTCGGTGAACTTCCTGTCCTGGTGGGACGGCGACACGGTCCGTGAACTCCTCGACGGCACCCGCATCGACAAGTACGGCACCTCGTCGGACACCCGCCTCCTGACCGGGGCGTCGGTCCACTCCAACAACAGCACCAAGGCGACCCCGTCCCTGTCCGGCGACATCCTGGGCGACTGGCGAGAGGAGGTCGTCTGGCCGACGTCGGCCAACACCGCCCTGCGGATCTACTCGACCCCGCACGAGACGACGACGAAGATCACCACCCTGCTCCACGACACGATGTACCGCACGGGCCTGGCCTGGCAGAACACGGCATACAACCAGCCCCCGCACCCGAGCTTCTTCCTCGGCAACGGAATGGCGACGGCACCGAGGCCGGCGGTGTACACGCCGTGACATGAGCGACAGGGCGGCCGCGGACAGCCGCCCTGTCGTCGGGTCAGGCCACCGTGCAGGCCTGGTCACCCAGCTTGAACGCCGTCGGTTTCCCGTTCGTCCCCGACCAGCTCCCCGTGAAGCCGAACCTCACGGACGAGCCCGCGGCCACGTTGGCGTTCCAGCCGACGTTCTTCGCGGTGACCGTCGAGCCCGACTGGGTGGACTCGGCGTTCCAGGTCTGGGAGATCGTCTGGGCGTTGGGGAAGGTCCAGCCGAGTGACCAGCCGGACCAGGTGCTGGAGCCCGTGTTGCTCAGCTGGACGTCCGCCTGGAAACCGCCCGACCACTGATTGGTGATCTTGTACGTCACCGCGCAGGCGCCCGTCGGGGCCGGATCCGTCGGGTCCGTCGGATCGGTGCCGCCTCCGCCGCCGGCGTCGGACGTGTCGCCGTAGATCACGCCCCGTCCGTTGGTCGAGACGTACACCCGGCCGTACACCCGCGGGTCACCGGTGATGGCCGCGCCGGTCCAGCCCCACTGGTGGGCGTCGTCGTTGATGCGGGTCCAGGTCGCGCCCTTGTCGGTCGAGCGGAAGATGCCGCGGACGCCACCGATCTTCGCACTGGTGTAGAGCGTCTGGTACGACGCCCCCGTGGCCGCCTTCCCGAATCCGATCGCGTCGGCCTGGTCGACGTTCGAGAGCTTCGTCCAGCTCGCGCCGCCGTCCGTGGAGTGCCACAGACCGTACGCCCCGTCGGTGGCCCCGCCCGCGAGCCAGACGTCACCTTTCACGCCGGGCAGTGCCTTGAAGCGCACGCTGTCACCGCTCGGCAGTCCGGTCGCCGCGGACGCCGTGAACGTCGCCCCGCCGTCCGTACTCACGTAGAACTTCCCGGACTTGAAGCCGTAGAAGGTCTTCGCGTCCACCCGGTCCGACTCCACGATCGCCCCGGCCGGGATCCCGCTCGACGCCGACCAGGACGAACCGAAGCCCGTCGTGTACTGCACGCCCGTGCCGTCAGGGCTCCACACGAACCGGCTGCCGTCCGAAGCTGCGGCCACCGTCCCGCCACCGCTGACGCCCGAAGGGTCGGTCCCCGCGAACCAGTTGGCCCCGTTGTCCGTCGAGAACGCGATGTGCGGGCCCGAGTCCAGATTGCCGGACCGTACCACCGTGTTCGCGTTCGTCTCGGCGAAGTCCAGACTCGTGGTCGTGGTGAAGTTCGGGGACGTGAACATCATCGACGGGACCTTGGTGAGGTCCGTGTGCCGAAAGCCGCCGACGTCACCGAGCGCGCTCAGCAGCGGGGCGCCCGAGGGCGGTGAGGCGAGGTCGTTGACCGCCGTCTCCTCCAGGCCCCGCACCATCGGCTTGATGGTGAACTGGCCGCCCGAGTCCCAGTTCGTGAGGTTCTCCGTGCCGTAGACCGTCGCCCCCGTCCCGTACATCATCCGGTTCGAGTCGAACGGGTCGATCTCCAGCGACTCCGTCATCCATCCGAGCTTCGGCGTCTGCTCGGGCGGCGACGGATTCGCCCCCCAGGTCAGCCACGGGGAGGAGGAGACGTCCATGGTGTAGCGGTTCGCGCGGTTGGGGTACGACGTGTAGTCCCACGCCCGCGTCCAGGTCGCCCCGCTGTCCGTGGAGCGGAAGATCTGGGTGTCCGGCCACCAGGAGCTGTAGGCGGTGGCCATGACCGTGCCGGGCTTCTGCCGGTCCACCGTCAGTCCGCTGAAGCCGTAGTAGGTGTCGGCCTCCGCGACCGGGCTGATGTTCGTCCAGGTGCCGGTCGCCGTCGCGTACCGCCACATCTGGCCCTTGCCGCCGTCGTACGGCCCGCCCTTGTCGCTGTAGGAGAGATACAGATAGCCGCCCGCCGCGTCCAGGACACCCTTGTGGGCCAGGTATCCCGTCGGCTGGCCGGCGAGCCGCGTCCAGGTCGCGCCCGCGTCGGTCGACCGGTACACCGAGTTCTGGAGGTCGGCGACCCCGACGTAGACCGTCTTCGTGGCGTTCCCGGAGGTTCCCGTCGACTCGTCGAAGGTCACCCAGACGATGCCCTGGTTGTCGCTCGCGTAGCCGCTGGTGTCGCTCGGATCCTGCTGGTAGTTGCCGACGTTGGGGAAGTTCGCCACCTGCGACCAGCTGACCCCGGAGTCGGTCGACCGCCACAGCCCCTTGCCGCTCGGCGCCCCGAGATACAGCACGCTGTTCTTGTTCGGGTCGACCGCCAGCCGTTCGCCCATGCCCCGCCCCGGCATGTTGCCGCCGAGCTTGAAGGGCAGGTCGGTCTTCTGCCAGCTCGCGCCCCGGTTCGAGGAGCGCATGACGGCGCCGTTCTTCGGGTCCCAGCTGTTGGTGTACGTCCCGACGGCCGCGTACACCTTGTTCGGATCCACGGAGTCGGAGGCCAGGCCGACCACGCCGGTGTGCCCCCAGTCGTCCCAGCCGACCGAGTCGAGCAGCGGCGTCCAGGTCTTCGACGACTCCTGCCAGCGGTAGGCCCCGCCGATGTCGGTGCGGGCGTACGCCAGGTTCTTCTCGGAGCGGTTGAAGACGATCCCGGGGACGAAACCGCCCCCGTCGATGCGGGCGTTCTTCCAGGTGTACGTGTCGGCGGCGAGCGAGACCTTCGCCGTGCCGTCGGCCGCCAGTGCGGGTGGGGTGCCGGCGAGCAGCCCGGCCGCGAGCGCGAGCACGGCCGTGAGGATGCGGGTTCTTCGCACGGGGGGTCCTTTCCGGGAAAGGGGGAGCGGGGGGTAAGCGCTTTCCTTGGAGTGCGAGAGTTGCCGGGCGACCCCCAGTGCGGGAGGGGGCCGCCCGGCCGTTTCGGCCCCGCCGTCCGGTGGCGGAGCCTTATACGCGGAGCCTTCGAGCGGCTCCGGGGAGGGAACGGTGCCTGGTGCGCCCCTTCAGGGGCGCGGGACTGCATCGATTTGCGGCTCCGCCGCGCGAGCGCGACAAGCCACAACGGACCCGCAGTCGACAACGGTCCAACCCGCGGAGCGCTCGGCGGGGGCGGGTTATTCGAGAAGCTCCGCGTACGACCCCATGGCCAGGGCGATGTCCGCCTGGGCCCAGAACCGGTGATAGGTGAACGACGGCACCGCGCCGCCCGCCAGATACGCCTCGATCTTCGACCAGGCCGGGTCGTCCTCGTAGAACGACCGGATGGACTCGAAGGTCGACGACGCGTTGATCGCGTCACCGTTCGGCATGGTCCCGGTCCAGCCGCTCGGGACGTACACCGAGTCGTCGAACCGGTTGTAGTCCGCCCGGTTCTCCGGCACCGCGATCCCCAGGCTGTCCTGGTAGTTGCTCCACATGCCGTCCAGCAGCGCCTTGGCCGTGGAAGCGGCCTGGGTGTCACCACTGCGGTCCGCGTAGTACGTCAGCGTCTTGGCGTACGCCGCGGCCACGCCGACGTCGTTGGTGTAGTCGGCGACGGTGACGTGAAGTCCGCTGTTGGCGCCGGGACTTGACGCGTTCCAGGTGTCGGGCTGGCCCGACCACTGAAGCGTCGACGGGATCTGGTAGGTGCCGTCCGGGTTGATCGTGGTCTTGGACAGCGCCCAGTCGACCCACTTGTCGAGGACCGCCTTGGCCTGCGCGTTCCCCGTCTGCTGGTAGTACTCGGCCACTCGCTCCATCGACCACGCCTGGAAGCCGAACCACTGGTTGGACGGCGGGTCGTGGTAGACGGGCTGCTGGTCGTAGTACATGCCGTAGAACGTCGACTTCCCGGCCGGGGGAGTCGCGTAGCGGCCCGCCCAGCTGTTCGTCGCGCCGCCGGCGATGGCGCCCTCGTCGGACTGCAGCCAGCGGTAGAACTCCAGCTGCCGGGTCAGCGAGGTGTTCCAGTCCGCCGCGCCCGTCGCCGACTTGGGCTTCAGATCGGCGTAGGAGCTCAGCGCGTACGCGGCCATCGGGTTCTGGTAGCCGCCGTGCGCGTGACTGGATCCGATACGCCAGGCCCAGCCCGCCGAGGCGTCGGTGGCGCCGCCCCAGGCGTAGTACCAGGACAGCAGGTACATCGAGGCGTCCTTGCCGGTACCGGCCGCACAGGTGGACGGCCCGACACAGTTGCCGATCTTCTTGAAGTACTTGTCGTACATGGCGTAGCGCAGATAGTCGCCCATCTTCGCGGCCTTGCCCACGGTCGCGGAGACGTCGGAGCCCTTGCCCTGCTCCTTCGCCCACTTGTCGGCCCAGTACGCGGCCTGCACGGCACGCGCGTCGGCGTCCGGGGCGTTGGTGAACTTCCACTGCTTGGCGTAGGAGGCGTCACCGGTGAAGAGGTCCAAGTACCCGTTCTTGCCACCGTACTTGAACTGGTCACAGGTCGGCTGCGGCACCGTCTCCCACACCGACTCCTGCGCACCGCGCTGGAAGGTGTTGATGTACGACGGTCCGGTGTCCGTCGGTCCCGCCTCGCACTTGCCGGGCGAGTTGCCGTAGCCGTAGACGTTGTCGACGTCCTGCAGCCAGTGCATGCCGTAGATGTCGTCCGTGCCGTACGCGCTCTTCAGCTCACCGGCGATCGGATCCGAACCCACCGACACCCCGGTGTCCAGCTTCGCCGGGTACTCGTTCGGGGTGTCCAACTCGGGCGCGTAGGTCGCCGGCTTGGAGGCGTTGTAGAAGGAGTTGGTCGGCTGGTCGGCGTGCGTGGGGATCATGTACTTCTCCATGATGTCCCAGGCGCCGTTGAACTTGGACCAGTCGCCCGTCACCTTGCCGTACATCGCCTGGAGCCACAGGAGGTAGCTGTACGCCTCCGAGGTGGTCTCGTGGCCGTGGTCCGGCGCCTCGACGATCAGCGTCTCGACCGAGTGGTACGGGATGCCCTCGGGGGAGAAGTAGCCGTTCGCCGGGTTGGTGATCTTGCCGTACAGATCCAGGAAGCGGGCGTTGTAGGTGCCCGTCGCCGCGATCTGGGTGACCGTCACCGAGGCCTTGGCGTGGCCGGTCGCCGTCGACTCGAAGGTCGCCGCGCCGGTGCCGGAGGCGTTGCCGGTGATGGTCACCGTCTGCGCGGTGTTCCAGTTCGACGGGGTGAAGGTGAGCGAGGCCCCGCCGGTCACCGTAAGACCCGCGTTGCCGCCGGTGCGGGCGGTCGTGACGGTCACGTTGGCCGAGGGCTGCGTGGACAGCTTCACGGTGTAGGTGCCCGTCTTGCCCTGCTGGACGGCGAGTTGGGTGGCCGAGGCGACGACCGCGGGACCCGAGGCGACCGTGATGCCGACCGGCGTCGACTCCCCGGAAGCGCCCAGGCTGTCGTACGCCTTCGCGAGCAGCGAATGACTGCCCACGGTCAAACTTGAGACCGAGAGCGAGTACGGCGAGGTCGTGTCGGTGCCCAGCAGCGTGGTGTTGTCGTAGAACTCCACCTTGCTGATGGTCGCGTTGTCCGCGGCGGCGGCCGTCGCGGCGAGCGGGACCGCGTTGCCCTGGGTGTAGACCGCGCCCGCGGCCGGGCTGGTCAGCACGGTGATCGGCGGCTGGTGGGCGCCGGTGCACGAGGTGCCGTTGATCGCGAAGTTCGTCGGAGCCGCGTTGGCGCCGCTGTAGCTGAACTGCGCGCCGGTGGTGACGGCGGAGCCCGCGGCGATGTTCGCGTTGTACGTGGCGCTGTTGACCGTGACCGTCTGGCCGGTCTGGGACCAGGTCCCGTTCCAGCCGTTGCTCAGCTTCTGGTTGCCCGCGTAGCTGTACGTCAGGGTCCAGCCGTTGATGGCGTCCGTGCCGCGGTTGGTGATCGTCAGATCCGCGGTGAAACCGGAGCCCCAGTCATTGGTCTTGTAGTCGACACTGCACTGAACTGCAGCTGCTTGTGCGGGAGTTGAAGCCGCACTCAGCATCGCGAACGGCAGTGCCATGGCCGCCACGACAGCGGTCCACAATCGCCGGACGGCCCGGCGTCTCCTGGTGGGGGGCATTGCTGGTTCCTCCTTGTGCGGCTCGGAGAAGTCAAGGCTTGAACCAGTGGGAGCGCTCCCATAGTGGAGACGGGCATTCAAGGGGTCAAGGCTCGTGAAGAGTCGAAAAGATTCGATGAACGGGACTGAGGGAAAGTCAAGTGACCCCTCTGTTCTTTGCCGTCACTTGGCGCTACCTTCCTTGACACCAGTGGGAGCGATTCCATCAGTCGACGCGTCCGTAACGGCGCGCTGATCTGCAAGGAGTCGCTCATGCGACACCCCCCGCGTTCAGTACTTGCAGCCGTTGCCGGCGCGGCCGCCCTCATCGGGTCCGTGACGGTTCCGGTGGTCACGGCGTCCGGCGCCGCCCCTGCCTGCTCGGTGGAGTACTCCGTCACCAGCCAGTGGGACAGCGGCTTCCAGGGTGCCGTGAGGATCACCAACAACACGGCCGCCATGAGTGGTTGGAGCCTCGCCTTCGACTTCGCCGGCGGCCAGAAGCTCACCCAGGGCTGGAACGCGAAATGGTCCCAGTCCGGTACGACGGTCACCGCGGCCAGTGAGAGCTACAACGGCTCTTTGGCCACCGGAGCGAGCGTCAGCGCCGGATTCATCGCGTCCTGGCCGGAGAGCAACGCCGTTCCGACCTCGTTCAAGCTCAACGGCACCAGCTGCAACACGGCTGCCGAGCCCTCGCCCACGCCGGAACCGACGGATCCCGCGGAAGACGGACCCCCCGTCCTCCGCGTGTCGGGCAACAAGCTCGTGGACGCCGGCGGCGCGACCCGCCGTCTGCTCGGCGTGAACCGGTCCGGCGGCGAGTTCATGTGCGTCCAGGGCAGCGGCATCTTCGACGGCCCGGTCGACGACGCCTCGGTGAAGGCGATCGCCGGCTGGAAAGCGAACACGGTCCGCATCCCTCTCAACGAGGAGTGCTGGCTGGGCCTGTCCACCATCGACCCGGCCTACGCCGGGGCGAACTACATCAACGCCGTCAAGGACCTGGTTGCCAAGGTCAAGGCCCACGGCATGACACCCGTGGTCGAACTGCACTGGACCCACGGGCAGTACACCGGCAACTCCGCCGGCTGCTCCGACGTGCACGCCAGTTGCCAGAAACCGATGCCCGACATGCAGTACACGCCCTCCTTCTGGGCCTCGGTGGCCAACACCTTCAAGAACGACCGCACCGTCGTCTTCGACCTGTTCAACGAGCCCTACCCGGACCGAGCCACCTCCACGACCACCCAGGCGTGGCAGTGCTGGCGGGACGGCGGCAGCTGCCCGGGCATCGGGTACGAGGTCGCCGGTATGCAGGATCTCGTCGACAGCGTCCGGGGCACCGGCGCGACCAACCTGATCCTGGCCGGAGGGATCGCCTACTCCAACGACCTCAGCCAGTGGCTGACGTACAAACCGGCCGACCCGGCGGGCAATCTCGCCGCCGCCTGGCACGTGTACAACTTCAACACCTGCGCCAACGAGAGCTGCTGGAACTCCACGCTCGCCCCGGTGGCCGCCCAAGTCCCCCTCGTGGCGGGGGAGATCGGCGAGAACACCTGCGCGCACGGATTCGTCGACCAGGTCATGAAGTGGTTCGACGACCGCGGTCTGTCCTACCTCGGCTGGACCTGGAACACCTGGGACTGCTCCTCCGGACCGTCCCTGATCAGCAGCTACGACGGCACACCCACAGCGTTCGGCACCGGGCTGCGTGACCATCTGCGCGCCCTGAACGGATAGCACCCGCCCAACGGACAACATCCGCGAACGAGAAGGAAACCCGCACTCATGAGTCGTACGAGAACAGCGCTCCTCGCTGCCCTGGCGCTGGTCGCCGGGGCCTCCGGGACCGCGCTAGCCGTGGCCCCCGTTGACGCAGGCATCGCCGCCGTCCCCTGCACCGTGGACTACAAGGTGCAGAACCAGTGGGACACCGGCTTCACCGCCGCCGTCACCGTCACCAACAACACCACGGCCAAGTCGAGTTGGTCGCTGAAGTGGGCGTACGCCGGAAACCAGAAGGTCACCAGCGGCTGGAACGCCAAGATCAGCCAGAGCGGGACGGCCGTCACCGCGGCGAACGAGTCCTACAACGGCACGCTCGCCACCGGCGGTTCGGTCAGCTTCGGCTTCCAGGGCACCTACAGCGGCACCAACGCCGTCCCGGCCACCTTCACCCTCGACGGTGTGACCTGCAACGTCGACGGCGGCACCGGTCCGACGGACCCGCCGGACCCCGGGGGCGGCACCAAGGTCGACAACCCGTACTCCGGCGCCAAGGTGTACGTGAACCCCGAGTGGTCCGCGAAGGCCGCCGCGGAGCCGGGCGGCAGCCGGATCTCCAACCAGCCCACCGGTGTGTGGCTGGACCGGATCGCCGCCATCAACGGCGTCAACGGCGGGATGGGACTGCGCGCCCACCTCGACAAGGCCCTGGAGCAGAAGGGCAGCGGCGAACTCGTCGTCCAGCTGGTCATCTACAACCTGCCCGGCCGCGACTGCGCGGCGCTCGCCTCCAACGGCGAACTCGGTGCCACGGAGATCGACAAGTACAAGACGCAGTACATCGACCCGATCGCGGCGATCCTCGCCGACCCCAAGTACGCCTCGCTGCGGATCGTCAACACGATCGAGATCGACTCGCTGCCCAACCTCGTCACCAACGTCTCGCCGCGGGCCACCGCCACCGCCAACTGCGACACCATGAAGGCCAACGGCAACTACATCAAGGGCGTCGGCTACGCGCTGAACAAGCTCGGTGACGCCCCCAACGTCTACAACTACGTGGACGCCGGACACCACGGCTGGATCGGCTGGGACGACAACTTCTCGGCGAGCGTCCAGACCATCAAGCAGGCGGCGACCGCCGAGGGCGCCACCGTGAACGACGTGCAGGGCTTCATCACCAACACCGCCAACTACAGCGCCCTGAAGGAGCAGTACTTCACCATCAACGACTCCGTGGGCGGCAAGTCCGTGCGCGAGTCGAAGTGGGTGGACTGGAACCGGTACACCGACGAGCTCTCCTTCGCCCAGGCCTTCCGCCAGGAGGCCGTGAACCAGGGCTTCGCCTCGGGCGTCGGCATGCTGATCGACACCTCCCGCAACGGCTGGGGCGGAACCGCCCGGCCCACCGGCCCCGGCGCCACGACGGACGTGGACACCTACGTCAACGGCGGCCGCATCGACCGGCGCATCCATGTCGGCAACTGGTGCAACCAGTCGGGGGCCGGTCTCGGTGAGCGTCCGCAGGCCAGTCCGGCTGCCGGGATCGACGCCTACGTGTGGATCAAGCCTCCGGGTGAGTCCGACGGGTCCAGCTCCGCGATCGCGAACGACGAGGGCAAGGGCTTCGACCGGATGTGCGACCCGACGTACACCGGCAACCCGCGGAACAACAACAACATGTCCGGTGCGCTGCCGAACGCTCCGCTGTCGGGGCACTGGTTCTCGGCGCAGTTCCAGCAGTTGATGCAGAACGCGTATCCGGCGCTCTGAGGAAATGCGGGGTGCTGTGCGATGTCGGCTGCGGGTTCGTCGTGGCTGGTCGCGCAGTTTCCCCGCGCCCCTAAAAGAATCACGCCGCCGGGGTCTGGTCAGTTCTCTTGGGCCAGGCCCCGGCGGATTGCGAACTCCACCGCTGAATAGTCGCCGTCGGTTCTGCTCAACTCGTACGGCACCGCCGGGAGCAGGGGCGGCTGCGCCATGAAACGGGGGCTGGTGCCGTGGTGGGGCTGGGCCGCGTGGACCAGGAAGGGGTGGCAGAGGTAGACGTCCCCCGGGCTGCCGGTGGCGTGGGCGAGCGGGCGGTGTGCCGAGGCCTCGTCCACCTTCGGACCCAACTCAAGGAAGGAGGCGCCCTGTTCGCCGTACGGCTCCAGGACCGGCGGTACGTCGAGATGGGAGCCGATTCTGATGCGGGTCGGGGCGTCGGTCTCGGTGACCTCGCTGAACAGGAACAGCATCAGCAGGGCGCGGTCCCTGGAGCGCAGGTTGGTGTGGTACATGCCGGCGGGCGCGTCCTCGGGGAGGTAGCTTCCCTCAATGTGCCAGCCCGCGTCGTCCGGTTCCTCCGCGTGCGGAAACCGCAAGGGGAAAGTGCCCAGTGAGTAGCGGGGCTGCCAGCGGTTCTCGCCCACCAGCAGGTCGAACGCCTCGTGCAGCACCGGAGAGTTGGCGGCCGCCGCGAACGGGCCCTGTGCCATTCCGGCCACCCACACCACCGGATCCTTCCAGGAGGCCGGGTCCTCGGGGTCGTAGCCCGTCTCCCGCCACAGCAGCGACGCGCAGTGCTGGGCGACGCGTGGCGGGAAGGCGCCCTCGATCTTCACGAAACCGTCTTCGAGGAAACGCTCCACCAGTTCGTCGTCCATGGGGTCATCGTGGGGGAGCGGCCGGGGTGGGCGCATCCCATTTTCTTTGCGTCCGCTTTGCCGTGTTTTTTGCTGTCGTGGCAACATCGCTGGCCTCTTCGCGGTGCGTCGGCGCACGCTGGCCGCATCCCGAGGAGAGGCTGGCACCATGGCGCACGATCACGACACCCACGGTCACCCCCACCACGACCACAGCGACATCGACTGGTCCGGGATGGCCGAGCACCTGGAGACCCAGGCGGAACTGTTCACGCCCCTGTACGAGCGGGCGCTGGCCTGGCTCGGGCACAAGCAGACCGAGCCGGGGCTGATCGTCGACGCGGGCAGTGGGCCCGGGGTGCTGTCCTGTCTGCTCGCCGAGGCGTTTCCGGGGGCCCGGGTGGTCGCCGTCGACGGGGCCGAACCGCTGCTTGAGCGGGCCCGGGCCCGGGCAGCGCGGCTCGGTGTCGCCGACCGCTTCGGGACTCTCGTCGGTGAACTGCCCGCGATCCTCGACGACTTGGACTACCCCGTCGACCTCCTCTGGGCCAGTCGGAGCCTGCACCACCTCGGGGACCAGCGGGCCGGGATCGCCGCGTTCGCCGCACGCCTGGCGCGGGGTGGCACGTTGGCGCTGATGGAGGGCGGGCTGCCCGCGCGTTTCCTGCCCCGGGACATCGGGATCGGCCGGCCGGGGCTCCAGGCGCGGCTCGACGCGCTGGAGGAGGAGCGGTTCGCGCAGATGCGGGCGGGGTTGGCCGACTCCGTCGCCGAGGTCGAGGACTGGCCCGCGCTGATGGCTTCCGCCGGGCTGCGGCACACCGGTACGCGCAGCTTCATGCTGGATCTTCCGGCGCCGACGACCGATCGGGCCCGTGCGTACATCGCCGCGTCGCTCGGGTGGCTGGAAGGATTTGCCGAGCATCTGGATGCGGACGACCGTGACACGCTCGACCGGCTGCTCGATCCTGAGGACGCGGCGAGTGTGCATCGGCGCGCGGACGTGTTCGTGTTGGCGGTGCACACGGTGCACACGGCTGTGCGGACCGGTTGAGGTACTCCGTGATCAATGCGCCCCTCACGTGCCGGACACGGAAGGGCACGAAGTGATCGGCCAGCACCCGCCGTTTCATCTCCTCCCGCGGTGTCCCGTCCAGCGGCTGCCCTGCCGGATCCCCTACGGCGACGATCCGTTCCGTCGCCAGCATGCGGGCGCGGATCACTGGGGCAGGGGCCTCCGTGCCGTACAGGGTTCCCGACGCCGCCGGGCCGCGTTCCAGGGCCAGGTCGCGCAGCCGCCGTACCGAGTCCGGGTCGGCCAGTGACCACACCCGGCGGCGGGACGGCATGTAGACGACACCCTCGGCGTGTGCGGTGCTCATCGCTCGGGCGATCGCTGAGGCGTCGTCGGTGCGGCTCTCCGGGGTGCGCAACGGGAGGGTGACCGGTAGCAGGGCGAGCACGGCCGCGGCCATGGCGAGGGTCCGGGTACGGCCCAGCCGGTCGAGGGCCGCGCCGATCAGGAGGGCCGTGCCCGCGTGGCCGTAGAGGACATAGCGGTCGACGTAGAGCGGTTTCAACGGGGTCAGGACGATCAGTGTGAGCGCGGGCAGGATCGCCAGCGGGAGGGCCAGCCGGGGCACGGGGCCGCGTCGGAGCGGGGCGGCGCAGGTCAGAGCCAGTGCGCTCACTCCGGCGAAGCCCAGCAGCGCACCCGTTCCCAGGCCGCCGATCCACGACACCTGGTCCGACTGGCGCATGCTCAGCGCGGACAGGGGAGCCAGGCCGGTGCAGACCGCGAGAGCGACGCGGACGGCGGGGCGGCGGGCCGAGCGCGGTAGCGCCGGCAGGTGCGCGGGCAGGGCCAGGACGGCGAACTCGTGCAGCAGACAGGCGGTGAGCAGGACCGCGCCGTAGGCCGCCCAGGCTCCGGGTGTACGGCGGTCCGCGGCCCGCACCAGCAGGTATGTCGCCCCGACGATCAGCGCGCAGACGAGCGCGTACGAACGGCCCTCCTGCGCGTACCGCTGTACCGGCGGGAGCACGGCGAAGGTGATCCCGGACAGCAGCCCCGCGCGCGGTCCGGCGAGGCGCCGGCCCAGCAGCGCCAGCATTCCGGCCGCCGCCGCGGTCGCCAGAACCGAGGGCAGGCGCAGCACGAGCAGGGGGTCCATGTCGCCGCACAGACGGAACAGGGCGTGGATGAGCAGGTAGTACAGGCCGTGCACCGCGTCGGCGTGCCCCAGCGTGGTCCACAGGTCGGGCAGGGAGCGCCTTGCCATGTCGTACGTCACCACCTCGTCCCGCCAGATGCTGCCGCCGCGCCGGATGCCCCACAGGCCGAGGGCGAGGGAGAGGGCGGCGGGGACGAGCGCGAACCAGGGCCGCCCGGCGGAGGGCGCGGTCCTGGACGCCGCGCCCGGCAACCGAACCGGCCGTCGCAGAGGTCCTGGTGAGTGTGTGGTGGCGATGACTGACTCCGGTGCGTGGCGGGAGCTCGGGGCCCGGTGAGTGGGCGTGCACCGACGAGTTCAGAGGCTGGAGGATTGTTGGGCAGCCCCGAATCGGCGGGCCAATCAATTCGCGGGGGCGGCTGCCGACGTGCGGGACTGCTGTGGGCGAAGGGGGAGACGCACATGGGGCGCCGGGAGAAGCCGCTCGATCCGGGGGCGGGGGCCGTGCAGCGGTTCGCGTTCGAGATGCGCAAGCTGCGCGACGAGGCGGGCACCCCGACCTACCGCGCCATGGCGGACCGGGCCGGGTATTCGGCACCCACACTCTCCGCCGCCGCGGCCGGTGAACGGCTGCCGACCCTGCCGGTGCTCCTCGCGTATGTCGCCGCGTGCGACGGTGATGCGGGGGAGTGGGAGCGACGGTGGCGGGAGGCGGCCGCCGAGTCGGCCGATGCGCGTGCGGTCGGCGACGCCGAGGAGGACGACAGCCCCTATCCGGGACTCGCCCGTTTCGAGACGGCGGACGGAGAGCACTTCCACGGGCGCGACGACCTGATCGCCGAACTCGTCGGACTCACCACCGGCAAGAGGTTCGTGGCGGTGGTCGGGGCGAGCGGCAGCGGCAAGTCCTCACTGCTGCGGGCGGGGTTGATACCGGCGCTGCGGGATCCCTCGGCCGGGAGGGGCACGGACCTCGCCGCCATCCGTCTGCTCACCCCCGGCGCCCGTCCCGTCCGCACCCACGAGGCCCTCTTCACCCCGCACGACGGTCCTGGCGACACCCTCCTCGTCGTCGACCAGTTCGAGGAGGTCTTCACGCTCGGTGCCGATCCCGAGGAACACACCCGGTTCCTCGGGGAGTTGCTCGCGGCCGTCGATCCGGCGTCACGTTTGCGCGTGGTGATCGCCGTGCGGGCCGACTTCTACGGCCGGTGCGCCGAACACGGGCCGCTCGCCGAGGCGTTGCGGGACTCCACGCTGCTCGTCGGACCAATGCCGCCGGCGGCGCTGCGGGAGGCCGTGGTGCGCCCCGCCGCCGCTCAACGGCTGGTCGTGGAACGGGCGTTGACCGCGCGGATCGTCGCGGACGTGGCCGGTGAACCGGGCGGGCTGCCGCTGATGGCCCACGCGTTGCGCGAGGTCTGGCGCCGACGCACCGGCAAGACGCTCACCCTCGCCGCCTACGAAGCCGTCGGAGGCGTCCGCGGCGCCGTCGCGCACACCGCGGAGGCCGTGCACGCCCGGTGCGCCCCCGCCGAGGCCGTCGCGCTGCGCCGCCTGCTGCTGCGCCTGGTGAACCCCGGCGACGGCACCGCGGACACCCGGCGACCCGTGGACCGCGCGGAACTCGGGGCGGACGGGACCACGGCCCGTGTCCTGGAGCAGCTCGTGCGCAGCCGGCTGCTGACGGTCGACGGCACCACCGTCGACCTCGCCCACGAGGCCGTCCTCGGTGCCTGGCCACGGCTGCGAGGCTGGCTGGCCGAGGACCGCGAACGGCTGCGTCTGCACCGCGCGCTCACCGATGCCGCCCACACCTGGGACGCGTTGGGGCAGGACCCGGGCGCGCTGTACCGGGGGACGCGGCTGACACAGGCCCGCGAGACCTTCGGCGACGAAGGGCGCGAAGGCGGCGGCGGTGACGGTGGTGATGGCGGTGACGATGGTGGCCGCGGTGACGATGGTGGCCGCGGTGACGATGGTGACGGCGGTGACGATGGTGGCCGCGGTGAACTGAACCGGCTCGAGCGGGACTTCCTGGCCGCGAGCGTCGAGGCGTACGAACGAGGCCGCCGTGCGGCGACCCGCGCCGCCCGCCGACTGCGCGCCCTGACCGGTGCGCTCGCCGTGCTGCTGATCCTGGCCGTGGTCGCGGGCGCGGCCGCCTGGCGGCAGAGCGGGGTCAGTGCCCGGCAGCGCGACGAGGCGGAGGCCCGCCGGGCCGCGGCCCTGGTGGAGACCCTGCGCGAGGGCGACCCTCGCACCGCGATGCGTCTGGCCCTGGCCGCCTGGCGGACCGCCGATCTGCCCGAGACCCGCGAGGCGCTGCGCACGGCCGTCGCACAGAGCGAGCGGGACGTGTTCACCGAGCCGGAGGAGGGGGACGCGCGGGCCATGGACGCGCCCTCCTGGCTCAGCCGCAACGGGCGGATCCTGTCGACGGTGGTGCGTGACAAGGTCGTCCAGTGGGACGTGCCCACGCACCGCCGGCTCCGGTCCGTCAGGCTCCCGGGGCTGTCCGAGGGCGTGACCGACGTCAGCGAGGACGGGCGCTTCGTCGCCTATATGTCTTTCGACGGCACCGGCCTGCGGGTCGGCGGGCTCACGGACGGCAGGACGTACCGGCTGCCGATCGGCTCCTGGCGGGACGTCGACGTGCGGTTCGCCGCGGACGGGCGCACCCTGCTCGTACGGCGTCTCGTCCACGGCGCGACCGACTCGCGGGCCACGCTGGAGGTGTGGGACGTGGCGCGGCAGCGGGTGCGGTTCAGGTACGAACGGGGCAGTGGTGACGGCGCGTTGCCCGCCCGGAGCCCCGACGGCCGCTACCTCGCCTGGTGCACGGACTTCGGCGGGCAGCTGCGCGTCCTCGACACCGGCGAGCCGCGCCCCGTCGCCACCACGGTCCCGGCCGCGACCGGACGGGCCGTGTGCCGGGGCGACGAGCTCACCTTCACCGCCGACAGCCGGGCCGTTGCGAGCGTCACCACCGGCGGTGTCGTCACCTGGGACGTCCGCGCCGGACGGGAACGGCCCCGGCTGCCCCTGGCCGGTGGCGGATACAGCGTGGAGTTCGCCGGTGACTACGCGCTGACCTGGACCCTGGGTTCCATCGCCCTGTGGCGCCCCGACCTGCCCGACCCCGCGGACGACAGCGCGCGCGAGCCGCTGCTCACCTTCCCCGTCGACTCGTCGGCGGTGGGCGACCTGCGTCTGGACCTCGACGCGGGCGTGCTGCGCTACCGGGAACAGGGCCGGACCAGTTCGGTGCACACTCTCTCGCTCCAGGGACTGACCGGCACCGCCTGGCGGGACCGGGCGGCGCGGACCGCCGCGTTCGACAGCCGTGGCCGGCCGGTGCGGGCGCGGAAGGCCCCGGTGGTCGACCAGCGGGACACCGTCACCGCGGACCCGACCGGCCGCACCGCGCTGACCTCGGAGGGCACGCTCGTCAGCGTCTCGACGGGCAAGCGGCTCAAGGGAGTCAGGGGAGTGGAGGGCGAGGACTACCTCACCGCAGGCGCCTTCAGTCCCGACGGTCGGTACCTCGCCGCCGCCGACGTCCGCGGCCGCCTCACCCTGTGGGACGCGCACAGCTGGCGCAGGCTGGCCGTGCTGAGGAGCGGCGGCTCCAACCGCCATGATCCGGCGCTCGGTTTTTCCGCCGACGGTGCCCTGGTGGCCGCGAGCGATGCCGACGGAGTGGTGAACGTCTGGGAGACGGCCACGCCCGCTCTGCCCGCCGCCTCCCTGCCCGCGGGGGACTCCCCGGTGCTCGCCCTCGGATTCACCCGGGACGGCGGAGAGTTGCACATCGCCACACCCCATCTGGCCGACCGGGCCCTCCCGTCGGCCCCGGAGCGGGCCGCGCGGAGTGTGTGCGCCCGGGTGTCGACAGGCCTCACCGAGGCGGAGTGGCGGCGCTACTTCCCGTCGGCCGACCACCGCCGAACCTGCGGCACTTGACTTCGAGAACGCTTCAACTGATGTACTCCCTGCCATCCACGAGATCGCAGCGGAACACAGGGGGAAGCCATGTCCGACGATTCACCGGTCGCGCTCATCACCGGCGGCGGCAGCGGTATCGGCGCCGCGGTCGCACGGCAACTGCTGGACGCGGGACACCGGGTGGCCGTCACCGGGCGGGGCGAGCCGCGTCTGCGTGCCTTCGCCGAGGAACTCGGCAACCCGGACGGCCTGTTGACGTTCGTCGGCAACGCCGCCGAGTACGGCGACGTCAGCGCCGCGGTCGACGGCACGCTCAAGGAGTTCGGCCGACTGGACACGGTCGTCGCCAACGCGGGCTTCGCCACCCATGACACCGTCGCGGGGGGTGACCCCGCCGGCTGGACCGAGATGGTGCTGACCAACGTGCTCGGCCCCGCGCTCCTCATCCGCGCCTCCATCGACGCGCTCAAGGAGACCCGCGGCCGGATCGTGCTGATCGGCAGCGTCGCCGGATTCATCCACGGGCCCGGCAACATCTACGGGGCGACCAAGTGGGCGGTGACCGGGCTCGCCGAGAACGCCCGCCGTGAGGTCACCGAGTTCGGCGTCGGTGTCACCCTGGTGGCCCCCGGCCGTGTGGAGACGCCGTTCTGGGACGGCTACGGCAGCCTCCCGCCCGGCCACCTGCTCACCGCCGACCAGATCGCCGACTCGGTGGTGTGGGCCGTACGGCAGCCGGAGGGCGTCGACATCAACACCGTCGTCGTACGACCGATCGGCCAGCCCGTCTGACGGCTGACGCCGGACACACGACGGCCGGCGGTGGGGTCTCTGCGACTGGGGCCGTACCGTCGGCCGAACTGGTGTGGCGTCGGGTGGCGTTGCATGGTCGTGCGGCCGATGGGGCGGCGCGTCTGATGGCTGGCGCCGGTCACATGCCGGCGTGGGGCTCCTATGACTGGGACCGTACCGTCGGCCGAAAAGGTGTGCCGTCGGGCGGCGTTGCATGGTCACGCGGCCGATCGGCGGCGACTCTGACGGCTGGCGCCGGACACGTGACGGCCGGCGGTGGGGTCTCTGCGACTGGGGCCGTACCGTCGGCCGAACTGGTGTGGCGTCGGGTGGCGTTGCAGGGTCGTGCGGCTGATCGGGCGGCGAGTCTGACGGCTGGCGCCGGACACGCGACGGCCGGCGGTGGGGCCCCTGGGACAGGGACCCCACCGCCGGCCGGAACGGTGTGTCGTCAGGCGGCGTTGAACGTCGACGGGTCCGGGCCGAGACGCCGGTCCTCGTTGAGCGCGCTGATCGCCGCCAGGTCCTCGGCGTCCAGGCTGAAGTCGAAGACCTCGATGTTCTCCTTGATCCGGGACGGGGTCACGGACTTCGGGATCACGACATTGCCGAGCTGGAGGTGCCAGCGCAGCACGACCTGGGCCGGAGTGCGGTCGTGCTTCCGGGCGATGGCCACGATGGCCGGGACCTCCAGGAGACCCTTGCCGGAGCCGAGCGGCGACCAGGCCTCGGTGGCGATGCCCTGCTCCGCGTGGTACTCCCGGGCCGCGTGCTGCTGCAGGTGCGGGTGCAGCTCGATCTGGTCGACGGCCGGGATGACGGACGTCTCGGCGATCAGCCGCTCCAGGTGGTCGGGTTCGAAGTTGGAGACGCCGATGGCCCGGATCCGGCCGTCGGCGTGCAGCTTCTCGAACGCCTTGTAGCTGTCCACGTACAGGTCACGGGAGGGCGTGGGCCAGTGGATGAGGTACAGGTCCACGTAGTCCAGGCCGAGCTTCTCCAGCGAGGTGTCGAAAGCACGCAGGGTCGAGTCGTAGCCCTGGTCGCTGTTCCAGAGCTTGGTGGTGACGAAGATGTCCTCGCGGGCCACTCCGGAAGAGGCGATGGCCTTTCCGGTGCCCTCTTCATTGCCGTAGATCGCCGCTGTGTCGATGCTGCGGTACCCGGCCTCGAGCGCCGTGGTGACCGCGCGCTCGGCCTCGTCGTCCGGCACCTGCCAGACGCCGAAACCCAGCTTGGGCATCTCGACGCCGTTGTTGAGGATGATCGGGGGGACCTTGCTGCTCACGAGCTCTTGATCCTTACGGTTGTCGTCAGATGGCACTCCTATCGTCAACGATCACGAGCCGTGATGCATTCCTGACCGGAGAATCCGTCCCGCCCTCTTTAGTCCGGACCATTGACCGCCAACTGCCCTGCGGCGACTCTGGATTGCGTCACTGAACGTCGTGCATGAATGTGAACACCAACCTGTGAGGTGATTTGTGTCATGAGCACATCCAGAAGGGTCCTGCTGGGCGCCGCACTCGCCGGTGCCGCGGGAGCCGCGGTCGGACTGCCGGCCGCCACCACCGCCCACGCCGCCTCCTGGCAGCAGAAGTGGTCCCCGTCCGCGAGCAGTGACGGCCTCGGTGCCTTCGAGACCATCGAGGACGACCGCGCCGACTCGCACCCCGCCGGGCAGCCCCACATCTACGCCACCGGCGACAACTGGCGCTTCAACATGCACATGGCCGACCGCGACACGTCGACCGACCGCCAGCGCCAGGAGGTCACGGGTCTGCGGACGAGCTCCGGCAGCTACCTCAAGTGGACCGAGGGCCAGACCTGGCGGATCACGTACTCGATGTACATCCCGAGCTCACTGAAGGCGACCACCAGCTTCACCCACATCATGCAGATGAAGCAGCCGGGCAGCGGCACCTCGCCGATCGTCGTGCAGTCCCTCCGCCGGGTGAACGGGGCGCAGACCATCGAACTGAAGCTGTTCGAGGAGGACATCCTGGTGGGCCGCACGAGCCTGGACCCGCTGCACGACCGATGGACGGACGTCGACTTCCAGATCAAGGTGGGCAACGGCTCGGCGGGCTCGGTCCGCTGGATCCTGAAGTCCGGCGGCTCGACGGTGATCGACGCGTCGAAGACCGGGGTGGACACCTTCCTGGCGGACCGGGTGCGCCCGAAGTGGGGCATCTACCGCTCCCTCGGCGACACCTCGGGATCCCTCCAGGACACCTATCTCCTGCTGACCAGGCTGCGCGGCTACCAGCTCGTGTGACACACGGCTCAGGCCCGGTACAGCGCCTCGACCTCGTCCGCGTACGCCGTCTCGATCGCCTTGCGCTTGAGCTTCAGGGACGGGGTCAGCAGCCCGTGCTCCTCGGTGAAGGGCTGGGCGAGGATACGGAAGGTGCGGATCGACTCGGCCTGGGAGACCAGGGTGTTGGCGGCGACCACGGCCCGCCGCACCTCGGTCTCCAGGTCGGCGTCCCGCACCAGCTGGGCCGGGGACATCCGCGGCTTGTCGCGCATCCCCAGCCAGTGTTCGACGGCCTCCTGGTCGAGCGTGACCAGGGCGGCGATGTAGGGGCGGTCGTTGCCCACGACGATGCACTGGGAGACCAGCGGATGGTCGCGCACCCGCTCCTCCAGCACCCCGGGGGAGACGCTCTTGCCGCCGGAGGTGACGAGGATCTCCTTCTTGCGGCCGGTGATGGTGAGATAGCCGTCCTCGTCGAGGGAGCCGAGGTCCCCGGTGGCGAGCCAGCCGTCGTGCAGGGTCTCGTCGGTGGCCTTCTCGTTGTTGAGATAGCCCTGGAAGACGTTGGCGCCGTACAGCCAGATCTCGCCGTCGTCCGCGATGTGCACGGTCATGCCGGGAATGGGTTGGCCGACCGTGCCGTAGCGGGTGCGCTCGGGCGGGTTGGCGGTCGCCGCCGCCGTCGTCTCGGTGAGGCCGTACCCCTCGTAGATGTGCACGCCGGCACCGGCGAAGAACAGTCCCAGCTTGCGGTCCATGGCCGAACCGCCGGTCATGGCCTGCTTGATGCGGCCGCCCATGGCCGCCCGCATCTTGGAGTAGACGAGCTTGTCGAAGAGCTGGTGCTGCATCCGCAGCCCCGCCGACGGACCGGGCCCGATCCCCCAGGCCTTGGCCTCCATGGCGTCCGCGTACTTCACCGCCACCTCGACGGCCTTCTCGAACGGACCGGCCTTGCCCTCCTTCTCGGCCTTGCGGCGGGAGGCGTTGAAGACCTTCTCGAAGATGTACGGCACTCCGAGGAAGAACGTCGGCTTGAACGCGGCGAGGTCGGGCAGCAGAGCGGCCGCGTTCATCTGCGGCTGGTGGCCGAAGCGGACCCGGCCACGGATCGCGGCCACCTGCACCATCCGCCCGAAGACGTGCGCGAGCGGCAGGAACAGCAGGGTCGCCGCCTCGTCGCCCTTCTTGGAGTGGAACACCGGCTCCCAGCGCTCGATGACCGTGTCCGCCTCGTACATGAAGTTGCCGTGGGTGATCACGCAGCCCTTGGGCCGGCCGGTGGTGCCCGAGGTGTAGATGATCGTCGCGACCGAGTCGGGGGTCACGGCCTGCCGGTGGCGGTGCACCACGTCGTCCTCGATGGCCGCGCCCGCGTCGTACAGCTCCCGCACCGCGCCGGAGTCCAGCTGCCACAGCCGGTGCAGCCGCGGCAGCCGGTCGATGACGGTGGCGATCGTCATCGCGTGGTCCTCGTGCTCCACGATCGCGGCCGTGCACTCGGCGTCGTACAGCGCCCAGAAGCACTGCTCGGCGGAGGAGGTCGGGTAGACCGGCACCACCTGCGCGCCGATCGTCCACAGCGCGAAGTCGAACAGGGTCCACTCGTAGCGGGTGCGGGACATGATCGCGACCCGGTCACCGAAACGGATGCCCTGGGCAAGCAATCCCTTGGCGAGGGCCATGACCTCGTCGCGGAACTCCGCGGACGTCACGTCCCGCCACTGTCCGTTCTCGTCCTTGCGGCCGAGGGCGATGCGGAGCGGGTCGTTCTGGGCATGCTCGAAGACGACGTCGGCCAGTCCGCCCACCGGGGGTGCCAACGCCAACGGAGGGTTGGTGAACTCGCGCAAACCCCGCTCCCCGCTCTCCCTGGCGCTCAGTGACGTTCCGCACAGCGCCGTGAAAGCTACCCCACCCAGACATCCGGCGGGAGAGGGGCCGAAGCCGAGCGGTGCTCACGTATGGCCTGGTCAGTGCCGGAAAATACGCTCACATGGGGAAGGGTCGGACAGAAAACTGACGGTTGAGTAAGGTTCCCGGCCGTAATCTCCACCGAATCTGTACGAGCCGACTACGGCTCGCGGCCCTGGTGAAACGGTTACTCACGGGCTGCCGTCTTGTCTTCTCTCAGCGCCGCCGGCCCGGAATTTGTCACTCCGCCCGGGGGGATGCCGATACGCCCGTCACCGCCGGTGCAGCCGGTCCCCACCCGCCAGAATCGCGGCCGCAAGCGCGTCCGCCGCTCCCTGAGCTGCCGTACGCCGACGACCGTGCACCAGCACGAAGTCCACCCGCCCGAGCTCGGGCAGTCCGAAGCGGTCCGGCATCCGCACCAGCCCCGGCGGGACCAGCCCCCGGGAGTGCGCCATCACTCCCAGCCCGGCCCGCGCCGCCGCGATCAGCCCGTTCAGACTCCCGCTGGTGCACACGATCCGCCACTCGCGCCCCTGCCGCTCCAGCGCCTCCAGGGCCAGGGTCCGAGTGATCCCCGGCGGTGGATACACAATCAGCGGCACCGGCCCGATCCGCGTCCAGGCGCAGCCGTTCCGCCCCGATCCACACCAGCCGGTCGTGCCACACCAGCTCACCCCGGGGATCCTCCGGCCGCCGCTTGGCGAGCACGAGGTCCAGCTTCCCGGCGGCCAGCTGCTCGTGCAGCGTGCCCGACAGCTCGACCGTGAGCTCCAGATCCACCTCGGGATGGTCGTACCGGAAGCCCTCGAGGATCTCCGGCAGCCGGGTCAGCACGAAGTCCTCCGACGCCCCGAACCGCAGCCGCCCCCGCAGGCGGGTGCCGGTGAAGAACGCCGTGGCCTGGTCGTGCACCTCCAGGATCCGGCGCGCGAACCCCAGCATCGCCTCGCCGTCCTCCGTCAGCTCCACGGAGTGTGTGTCCCGGGTGAACAGCTGCCGCCCGGCGGCGTCCTCGAGCCGCCGTACATGCTGGCTCACGGTCGACTGGCGCAGCCCCAGCCGCCGGGCGGCCTGCGTGAAGCTCAGAGTCTGCGCCACCGCCAGGAACGTACGCAGCTGCGACGGGTCGTACATGGCGCCAGGCTATCGCGAAACGTGATGACAGTCAGAGTGGTATGCGGGATTCCCGATCAAGGGGTGAAAGAGGACGATGGAGGGGGACCCCCCGTCCTGAGGGAGGTGCCCGTCATGGCCATGTGTCCATGTGCCGCCGTCGAACACGAGTAAGTGGAGCACCGTGAAGCGCCTGAAGTGGCCGGCCTGGATGCCGGTCGACCCGTACATCCTGCTGTTGCTCGGCACGGTGGGCCTCGCGGCCCTCGTACCGGCACGCGGGACCTCCGCGGACGTGGCCTCCGGAGCCTCCACGGCGGCGATCGCCTTCCTCTTCTTCCTCTACGGCGCCCGCCTCTCCACCCGTGAGGCCCTGGACGGGCTCAAGCACTGGCGGCTGCACGTCACGGTCCTCGCCTGTACGTTCGTGATCTTCCCGCTGCTGGGCCTGGCCGCCCGCGGACTCGTCCCGGTCTTCCTGACGGACCCGCTCTACCAGGGCCTGCTCTTCCTCACCCTGGTCCCGTCCACCATCCAGTCCTCGATCGCCTTCACCTCCATGGCCCGCGGAAACGTGCCCGCCGCGATCTGCGCCGGCTCCTTCTCCTCGCTGGTGGGCATCGTCATCACGCCGCTCCTCGCAGCCGCCCTGCTCGGCAGCAGCGGCGGGGGGTTCTCGGCCGACTCGCTCCTGGAGATCGTGCTCCAGCTGCTCGTGCCGTTCGTGGCGGGGCAGTTGACGCGCCGCTGGATCGGCGGGTTCATCACCCGGCACAAGAAGGTCCTCGGCCTCGTCGACCGCGGGTCGATCCTGCTGGTCGTCTACACCGCGTTCAGCGAGGGCATGGTCCAGGGCATCTGGCACCAGGTGAGCCCGCTCAGGCTCGGCGGACTGCTGATCGTCGAAGGTGTGCTGCTCGCCCTGATGCTCGCGCTGACCTGGTACGGCGCCAAGGCGCTCCGCTTCGGCCGCGAGGACCGCATCGCCATCCAGTTCGCGGGCTCCAAGAAGTCCCTCGCCTCCGGACTCCCCATGGCCAGCGTGCTGTTCGGCGCGCACGCCTCCCTCGCCGTGCTGCCGCTGATGCTCTTCCACCAGATGCAGCTGATGGTCTGCGCGGTGATCGCCAAGCGCCGCTCGCACGACCCCGTCCCGGAGGGGACCGCGGCGGTCAGCGCGTCGGAGTCAGCCGCAGCGTCACGAACCTCGGTCGGTACAGCGACACGTTCCGGTTGAGCTGCGCCGAAGCGGCCGCCGTCTCCAGC
Source organism: Streptomyces sp. SAI-127 (assembly GCF_029894425.1). Taxonomy (NCBI): domain Bacteria; kingdom Bacillati; phylum Actinomycetota; class Actinomycetes; order Kitasatosporales; family Streptomycetaceae; genus Streptomyces; species Streptomyces sp. SAI-127. The sequence goes on along the minus strand of NZ_JARXYJ010000001.1, from coordinate 2,188,213 downwards.
CAGTTGACGTCGTAGCTGAGCACCAGCCGTCCCCCGCCGCTGAGTTCGAGGTGCGCCTGCGGGTTGTAGGCGGCGACCTGGCCCGGGGGCAGGGGCGGGGCGAAGTCCTTCTCCGGACCGTGCCACGGTCCGGTGGGGGAGCAGGCCCAGTACGAGGTCACGGCGGCGAGCCCCTTGGTCCCCGCGGCCATGGTGAACAGCACGTACGTTCCGTTCTGCCGTACGACGGAGAAGGCGCTGCCCACCCCGGTGCGCCGTCCGTCCCCGAGCACCGGGCGCGGGCGGGCGCCGGTCGTCCACGCCGAGCCGTCCCAGTACTCCCAGGCGCCCGCCTCCGCGAGCCCGCCTTCCGGCACCCGGGCCACATACGCCGACGACGCGGAACGGGACGCGGCCTGGCCGTCGTCGCCCCCGAAGACGTACGTCCACTCGCCGTCCTCGACCAGCGTCGTGCCGAACAGCACCCGCCGGGACGGGTCCTCGATCTGCTGCCCGTCGAGGACCTTCGTGATCGACTCGACGCGCAGGTCGGGCAACGAGAGCGTGGCGACCTCGGTGGCGGTCGGGACGCCGTAGACCCAGGGGTACTGGCCGGCTGTGCGCACCCACAGCAGGACCCGGACGACCTGTTCGTCCGAGCCGGGGGAACGGGGTTCGACGCGGGCCGCGACCGGCCAGCGCCACTGGTTCGGGCCGGGGTCCGGGAACAGGGGCGCGGGGAGGGTGGTCTCCAGGCGGCCGTCGCGCATCAGCACCGCCGAGTTGCGCACCAGGGGAGCGGTGGTGTCGCGCCAGGCGTGCGACTCGCCGAACGGGTTGGGCGGTCCGTACACCTGGCCGAGATAGGTGTCGGAGAACAGCCACAGCAGCCGTCCGTCGGGCAGCCGCACCGAGTGGGTGCCGTCACCGCCGGTCCAGTCGTCGCCGCGGGTGGCGTCGTCGCCGTAGCGGGCGAACTCGGCGGTGAGCCGGTCGTCCGCCGACCAGGAGCCGACGGTGCGCGGTGTGCAGTCGCCGGCGTCCCGCCCGTCGCCGTCCGGAAGAGCGGTGATCAGCACGGCTCCGAGCACCAGCGCCAGCAGCAGACCGACGCCGGTGCCCGTTCGCTGTCGTGCTCGTGGGTCCTCGGGCACGGTTCGCGACGTTAGCGGCTGTCGCTCACCTGGTCCATGGGCAGCCACAGGACGGTGTCCCCCGCGACGGCGTCCGAGCCGGTGATCTCCTCGTCGGTCAGGGCCCGGTCCCAGACCCGGACGTCGTCGATCGCGCCGGTGAAGTGGGCCCGGCCGTCCATGCGCTGCCCGATGTGCACGCCGAACGGCGAGTCGCGGCTGACCGAGCCGGACACGTCCGGAGTTTCGGTCGCCGTACCGTCGACGAAGAGCGTGAGCCGGTCGCCGCCCCGGCGCAGGGCCAGATGATGCCACCGCCCGTCGTTGTACGCGCCGCTCGTGCTCACCCACGCCGTACGCAGGGTCCTCGCGCCCGCCCGCACGGTGATCAGCCCGCGCACCCGACCGCTCGCGGGCTCCCCGCGCAGCCAGACCTGCGGCTGCCCCATGCCGGCACCGCCCATCCACAGCATCGGCTGCTGCCCGGTCGTGGCCGTGTACCGGAACCACAGGGAGGCGGTGAAGTCCTCGGTACCGAGCGGGAGTTCCCCGCGATAGGGCAGACGTACGGCGTCGTCGGCGCCGTCGAACTCCAGGGCGCCGCCGATGACCCCGGCCGTCTCGCGGGCGCCGCCGAGAACCGCCGCGCCCGGGGCGAGGGGAGCGAGGTCGGGGGTGGTCGGGTCGGGGCCGCGGCGCGGGGTCAGCCGGTCCTCGGTGAAGCGGGCGAAGCGGATCTCGTCGCGCGCGTCGACCGCCCCGCCCTCGTACAGCAGGCCCACCGTGCTCTCGTCGACCTGTGCCAGGTCGGAGTAGCCGGACCAGTCCGTGGTGACGACCGTGCCGCGGTCGAGGGGGTCCCAGGTGCGGCCGCCGTCGTAGGAGGAGCGGATCATCATCGTGCGACGGCGGTCCGGGTCCCCCGGGCAGGACAGCAGGATGCGCTCGCCGAGGTCGAGGGTGGCGCACTGCACCTGCGGTGCGTACAGGTCCGGGAGGGCCCGGAACGGCGAGTCGAAGCTGTCACCGCCGTCGAGGCTGACGGCCTGGGTGCGGTGGCCGAGGTCGCTGCCCTCCTGTTCGCGGCCGCTGACGAGGAGGGAGCCGTCGGTGCGCTCGGTGAGCGTCACCTCGGAGGGCTTCTGCCGGAAGGTGCCGTCGGCGGCGACCCGCCAGGAGTCGGTGGCGCCGACCCTCCAGTGCTCACCTCCGTCGTCGCTCACGACGAGCGCCGCGTGACCGTCGGTGATCCGACTGCCGTCCCACGTCTCGGCGTTGACCCCGAACACCAGCCGCCCGGCGTGGTGCCCGTGGCTCAGCTGGACGCCGTGCACGGGGCCCGTGGCGTACCAGGAGTTCCACCGCGGGGGCAGGATCTCCTCGCTCAGGTCGCGGGACGCGGACCAGGTGAGGCCGTCGTCGTCGCTGTACTGGAGGTGGGGGACGCGGTCGCAGGGCACCCGGCAATTCCCGCTGTCCGTACGGCCCGTGTTGTACGTCTCGGCCAGCAGGATCCGGCCCGTCCCGCGGTCCACGACCGGGGCCGGGTTGCCGTGGGTGTCGCCCGCGCCCTCGCTGACCACCTGGAGCGGGCCCCAGGTGCGGCCGCCGTCCGTGGAGCGCTTGAGGACGATGTCGATGTCACCGGCGTCCCCGCAGTTGAGGACCCGGCCCTCGGCGAACGCGAGAAGGGTGCCGCCGGTGGTCCGGACGATCGCCGGGATGCGGAAGCAGGCGTAACCGGGGTCCCGGTCCGCCTTGAAGAGGATCTGCTGCTCGAACCCCGGTGCGGCGGACGGTGGTTGGGCCTCAGCCGGGCTCGGAAGGGCGAGCAGCGCGGCGGTGGTGGACACGGCGGTCAGGAAGGATCTCGGACGTGCGCGACTCGACGGCACGGGCGAACCTGCCCTTTCATTGTCTGTACATCCGGAAATATGACCTTCGGGTCACGGACGGTAGTTCCGCACCCTGCGCCTCACAAGAACCGGGCGCGTGTCCCGTCACGGATGGAGTACGACTTTTCCGAGGCTGCGCCGCGGCTCGATCACCTCGTGCGCCACCGCCGCGTCCTCCAGGGCGAACTCCCCGTGCACGACGGGCCGGAGGTGGCCGTGCATGAACCCGCAGGTCTCGTCCTGCGAACCGGACCCGCGGACCGCCGTAAGAACACGGTGTCCCTCGCTCGTCGTTCATGAGCCTGTTGATCGGATCTCCGGTACGCAGGGCTGATGACGGATAACGTTCCGTCATGACCGGACCCCTCGCGCTCGATGCCACGCGCAGCGCCCTCGTACTCGTCGATCTGATGGACCGGATCGTCGCGCTGCCCCTGGAACCCCGCAAAGGCACCGAAGTCCTCGCCGCCGCCGAGAAGTTGGCGGCCGCCTTCCGCACCGTCGGCGCACCCGTCGTGCTCGTGCGCGTCGAGCGGCCCGGAGTCGCCGACCAGCCACCCGGCAGCGGGCTGGTGCCCGGCCTCTCCCGGCCCGGTGACATCGAGATCGTGAAGCGGACCATCGGCGCCTTCCAGGGCACGGGCCTGGACGCGCGCCTTCGTGAACTCGGCGTCACCACGCTGGTGTTCGGCGGGATCGCCACCAACCTCGGCGTCGAGTCCACCGCCCGCGCCGCCCTCGACCTCGGCTACGACCTCGTCTTCGTGGAGGACGCCATGGCGGCCTTCACCGCCGCCGAGCACGACGCCTCGGCACGGCTCGACTTCCCGCGACTGGGCACGGTGGCGACGGTGGAGCAGGTGCGCTTCGTGGCGGCCTGAAGGCTCGGACCAGTGGTCAGCTCTGGGTGGCCGTTGTGGCTTCCAGGGCGAGCCGGTGTTCTCCCGCGTACACGTTCATGGAGTGGCCGCGGAGGAAGCCGACGAGGGTGAGGCCGGTTTCGGTGGCGAGGTCGACGGCCAGGGAGGAGGGTGCGGAGACGGCGGCGAGGATCGGGATGCCGGCCATGACGGCTTTTTGTGCCAGTTCGAAGGAGGCGCGGCCGGAGACGAGGAGGATGACGCGGGTGAGGGGGAGGTTGTTGTGTTGCAGGGCGCGGCCGATGAGTTTGTCGACGGCGTTGTGGCGGCCGACGTCTTCGCGTATGTCGATCAGTTCGCCGTGTTCGGTGAACAGGGCGGCGGCGTGCAGGCCGCCGGTGCGGTCGAAGACGCGTTGGGCGGCGCGGAGCCGGTCGGGGAGGCTGGCGAGGAGGTCGGGTTCGATACGGACCGGGGGTGTGTCGGAGAGGGGCCAGCGGGTCGTCGTACGGACGGCGTCGAGGCTGGCTTTGCCGCACAGGCCGCAGGAGGAGGTGGTGTAGACGTTGCGTTCGAGGGTGATGTCGGGGATGGGGGTGTCGGGGGCGGTGGTGACGTCGACGACGTTGTAGGTGTTGGAGCCGTCGGTGGTGGCTCCGGCGCAGTAGACGATGTTGCGCAGGTCGCTGTGGTGGGCGAGGACGCCTTCGCTGACGAGGAAGCCGGCGGCGAGTGCGAAGTCGTCGCCGGGGGTGCGCATGGTGATGGCGAGGGGTTTGCCGTTGAGGCGGATCTCCAGCGGTTCCTCGGCGACCAGGGTGTCGGGGCGGGAGGAGATCGCCCCGTCGCGGATGCGGATCACCTTGCGTCGTTCCGTGACTCGTCCCATATGTGTCTCAGTCCCGGTTCTGTACGTGCTGGTAGCCGAAACGGCCCTTGCTGCAGAGGCTGCTCTGGGTCACCGTCTGCCCATGCGGGGTGGTGACCTTCACGACCTCATTGTCCTGCACATGGAGCGTGAGGTCGCAGCCCACTCCGCAGTGCGCGCACACGGTGTCGGTGCGGGTCTGTGACGCCTCGTGCCAGGTACCCGCCGCTCGCCTGTCGAACTCCGACCTGAACGACAGGGCCCCCGTCGGGCACACGTCGATGCAGTTCCCGCAGAACACGCAGGCGGAGTCCGTGAGCGGCAGGTCGTGTTCCACGGCGATCCGGGCGCCGAAGCCGCGACCGGAGACCGCGATGGCGAAGGCGTTCTCTCCCGCGTCCCCACAGGCGTCCACGCACCGGCGGCAGAGGACGCACTTGCCGTAGTCGCGCACATACAGGTCGTTGTCGAGCTTCGGCGGCTCGACGAGCCGGGCCGCGTCCGAGCCGAAGCGGTCCGGACGCGCGTCGTACTCCTTGATCCACTCCGCCGCTCGCGGAGTCGTCGACAGATCGGCCGAGGAGGCGAGCAGTTCGAGGACGTCTTGCGGCTGTGCCGGACGCGCTCGGTGCCGGTCCTGATGTCCATGCCCGGCTCCGCCCGGCGGGAGCAGGCCGGGACGAGCGCCGTGGCCCCCTCCATCTCGACGACACAGAGGCGGCAGGCGCCGCCGCCAGGGGCCGCCACGGCACAGAGCCGGGACGACCTTCCCGGCCGCCAGGCAGGCGTCCAGGATCGTCGAGCCCTCCGCCACGCGCACGGGCTCACCGTCGATCGTGAACTCCAGCCTGCGGCGCGGGATGCCCAGCGGTACGGCGGTCATCCGTACGCCCCCGCTTGCCCCCGGCGACCCGAGGGGCCCACATGACCCAGCGGCACGGCGGTCATGCATCCGTTCCCCGACGCCCCGCGTGACCCGAGGGGCCCCACGACCCAGCGGCACGGCTCATCCGCACGCCCCCCCACACCCCGGGGGGCCCAAGGGCCACACGGCGACCCAGCGGCACGGGGGTCATGCATCCGCTCCGCGACGCCCCGCGTGACCCGAGGGGCCCAGATGGCTCAGCGGTATGGCTCAGCCGTATGTCTCCACACGCCCCGGGGGGCCAAAGGGCCACACGGCGACCCAGCGGCACCCCGCTCATCCGTACACCCCCAGGTGGTCCACGGCGGACTCCACGGCATTCCACGCGTTCTGCCCGAGACCGCACATCGAGGCGTCCCGCATCGCACGCCCGACGTCCCGGAGCTGGGCGATGTCGTCTTATCGATCCGGACCGCCGCCCGGTCGACGTCCACCTCCTCGGGCGAACGCGGGGTCATGAAGGCGAGTCCGGGCCTGAGCGCGGTGTCGATCCGCACGGACGCGAGGACCGACGCCTGCCGTGATGACACCCGCACCTCCTCACCGGCCACGACCTCGTGGCGCTCGGCGTCCTCCGGGGACAACGCGATGCCGTTCCCCGGACGGGAGTCGAAGCCCCCGCACGAGTCCGGGCGCCCCGCGATGCCCAGCCGGATCGGGTACCGCTCGTCGACCCGCTCGGCCGGCGGATCGTGCTGCACGATCCCGAACGGCGCCCGTCTGCCCCGCCTCGCCGGGTCCTTCTCCCACAACCGGCCGTGCAGATACGGCGGTTCGAGCCGGTCGGCGTCGGGGCAGGGCCACTGGAGGCCCCGGTGCTCCCGCAGGCGCGCGTACGTCATCCCGGAGTGGTCCTGCGACAACGACCTGAGCTCGTCCCAAACGGCCTCGGAATCGCGGTACTTCCACTCGTGGCCGTTCCCTTCAGGACGTGCCGGAAGAAGACCGGGTGGGTCGAGCGGGCGTCGTAGCCCCACATCACGATGACGTCGGTGTGCACGGTCTCCTCGTACGACGAGGTCCCGCCGCCCGACCCGAAGGCCGCGGCGAGGCCCGCGGTACTCGGGGCGTGACGCACCCGGTCCAGGGAGTCGATGTTGTTGGTGCCCATGACGACCCGGGCGAACTTCTGCGCCAGGTAGTGCGTCTCGTTGGTCGCGCGGGCGGAGCAGACCATGCCGAAGGCGCCGCGGCTGCTTCCCAGGCCGTGAGCCGCGCGGTCCAGCGCCTCCTCCCAACCCGCCTGCCGCAGGGGGCTGTTGGGCGCGTCCCTGACCAGGGGGTGGGTGAGCCGGGGGCAGGCCGTCGGGGTGGTCATGGCGAAGCCTTTCAGTGTCGACGAAATATTGTCTACAGTATGGGTATCGGTCTCGCAAGGGTGCGGGCGCGACCCGACCGGCTCGGGAAACCGGCCGGTTCGACCGTTCGTCGCGTCCGGGATACCGCTCATCGCATACGGTCGACGCGCCGCCTTTTCAACCAGCTTGTTTGTTCCTACCGTCCGGGATCATGAGTCCCCCTGTCGCGCCCCCGGGTTGGAGCCGCTGGCTCGTCCCCCCGGCCGCTCTCTCGGTCCATCTCTCCATCGGCCAGGCGTACGCCTGGTCCGTGTTCAAGCCACCGCTCGAGTCCGCGCTCGGTCTCAGCGGCACGCAGAGCGCACTGCCCTTCCAGCTCGGCATCGTGATGCTCGGTCTGTCCGCCGCGTTCGGCGGCACGCTCGTGGAGCGCAACGGGCCGCGCTGGGCGATGACCGTGGCGCTGATCTGCTTCTCCTCCGGCTTCCTGCTCTCCGCGCTGGGCGCGGCCACCGAGCAGTACTGGCTGATCGTCCTCGGCTACGGCTTCGTCGGCGGCATAGGCCTCGGCATCGGCTACATCTCGCCGGTCTCCACCCTGATCAAGTGGTTCCCGGACCGGCCCGGCATGGCCACCGGCATCGCCATCATGGGCTTCGGCGGCGGCGCGCTCATCGCCTCGCCCTGGTCGGCGCAGATGCTGGACTCCTTCGGCTCCGACAGCTCCGGGATCGCCCTGGCGTTCCTCGTGCACGGGCTGTCGTACGCCGTCTTCATGCTCCTCGGAGTCCTGCTTGTGCGCGTGCCGCGCAGCGAGAAGCCGGTCGAGAGCGCGCCCAGTGCTTTCGAAGGGCCGCAGGTCTCGGCGCGCAACGCCGTGCGCACGCCCCAATTCTGGTGCCTGTGGGTCGTGCTCTGCATGAACGTGACCGCGGGCATCGGCATCCTGGAGAAGGCCGCGCCGATGATCACGGACTTCTTCAAGGAGACGTCGACCCCGGTCTCGGTGTCGGCGGCGGCCGGCTTCGTCGCGCTGCTGTCGGCGGCCAACATGGCCGGCCGGATCGGCTGGTCGTCGACGTCCGACCTGATCGGACGGAAGAACATCTACCGCGTCTACCTGGGCGTGGGCGCCGTGATGTACGGGCTCATCGCCCTGTTCGGTGACTCCTCCAAGCCGCTGTTCATCCTGTGCGCGCTGGTGATCCTGTCCTTCTACGGCGGCGGCTTCGCGACGATCCCCGCCTACCTGAAGGACCTTTTCGGCGCCTACCAGGTCGGCGCCATCCATGGCCGGCTGCTCACCGCGTGGTCCACGGCCGGCGTCCTCGGACCGCTGATCGTGAACTGGATCGCCGACCGGCAGGAGGACGCGGGCAAGAGCGGGGCCGCCCTCTACGGCCTGTCGTTCGTGATCATGATCGGGCTGCTGGTCGTCGGCTTCGTCGCCAACGAGCTGGTCCGCCCCGTCAGTGCCCGCCATCACATCCCCGCACCGAGGGAGGCCGCCGATGTCGCAGTCCGACAGCAGCCAGAGTCCGCCTGACCGGCGCCCGCTGATCGCCCTCGCCTGGGTGTGGGTCGGCGCACCGCTCGCCTACGGGCTCTACGAACTCGTACAGAAAGCGACCCAGCTGTTCACCGGGTGACTGTTCGGAAGGTGTTCGGGCGTCCGAGGGTGTGAGGGAAGCCGACAACTCGGGCGCCCGTTTCCTGTGGCCTTACGTGCCCGCGTACCCGTGAGTCACTGATCAGACTGGAGGATCCCAACCCAAGGCAACGAGGGGACCCTCCATGAACGGCTCGCGGATCGCCGCAGTCGGCCACTACCAGCCCGCCAAGGTACTCACCAACGAGGAACTGGCGGGCCTGGTCGACACCAGCGACGAGTGGATCAGGTCCCGGGTGGGGATCAAGACCCGCCACATCGCCGGTCCCGACGAGCCGGTCGACGAGCTCGCCTCGCACGCCGCCGCCAAGGCGCTGGCCTCCGCCGGGCTCACCCCCGCCGACATCGACCTGGTCCTGGTCGCCACCTCGACCGCCGTCGACCGGTCTCCCAACATGGCCGCCCGGGTCGCGGCCCGGCTCGGCATCCCCTCTCCGGCCGCGATGGACGTCAACGTGGTGTGCGCCGGCTTCACCCACGCCCTGGCCACGGCGGACCACACCGTCCGGGCCGGTGCGGCGACCCGGGCGCTGGTGATCGGCGCCGACAAGATGTCGGCGGTGACCGACTGGAGCGACCGCACCACCTGTGTGCTCGTCGGCGACGGGGCGGGGGCGGCGGTCGTCGAGGGGGCCGACGTGCCCGGCATCTCTCCCGTGCTGTGGGGATCGGTGCCCGAGATGGGGCACGCCGTGCGGATCGAGGGCGAACCGGCGCGGTTCGCGCAGGAAGGGCAGAGCGTCTACCGCTGGGCGACCACCAAACTTCCGGCGCTGGCCCGGCAGGCCTGCGAGCGCGCGGGGCTCACCCCCGAGGACCTCGCCGCGGTCGTGCTGCACCAGGCGAACCTGCGGATCATCGAGCCGCTCGCGGAGAAGATCGGCGCGGTCAACGCCGTGGTGGCCCGTGATGTCACGGAGTCCGGGAACACCTCGGCGGCCAGCATTCCGCTCGCGTTCTCCAAACTCGTCGAGCAGGGCGAGATCTCGACCGGGGACCCGGTGCTGCTCTTCGGGTTCGGCGGCAACCTGTCGTACGCCGGGCAGGTCGTCCGCTGCCCGTGAGATGCGGGATGTGACGCGGTCGACTCCCGGTTTACCTGGCCCCAGTGCGCCGTAGACTGTAGACAAAAGGCAACTGGTAGGGGTGTCCGGGGGTGTCCGCCCGCCGAGGAGGGGGACCGCGATGTTGTCGACAGGTCTGCCGCAGGGAGCCGTGCCGAAGCTCGAGCGTCCCGGTCCGCTGCGTGATCGTGTGTACGGGGCGTTGCTTGAACTGATCACGACGCGTGCTCTGCAGCCGGGTCAGCATTTGGTGGAGAGTGAGTTGGCGGGGCATCTGGGGGTGTCGCGGCAGCCGGTGCGTGAGGCGTTGCAGCGGTTGAACACTGAGGGGTGGGTGGATCTGCGGCCTGCTCAGGGTGCGTTCGTGCATGAGCCGACGGATGAGGAGGCTGATCAGCTGCTGACGGTGCGGACGTTGTTGGAGGCGGAGGCGGCGCGGTTGGCTGCGGCGAATGCGGGCAGTGCGGGTATTGCCGTGCTGGAGGAGTTGTGTGCGCAGGGGGAGAGTGCGGTTGCCGCGGACGATGTGGATGCGGCGGTGGCTCTGAATGCCCGGCTGCATGCCACGGTCATGGAGTTGGCGGGCAACGCGGTCCTGGCGGAGTTGGCGGGGCAGGTGGATCGCCGGGTGCGCTGGTATTACACGCCGATCGCCCGTCAGCGCGGGCAGCAGTCCTGGATCGAGCATCGTGAGCTGATCGCGGCGATCGCCGACCGCGACGAGCAGCGCGCCACCGAACTGATGCGGGAGCACACCGAACACACGCGGACGTCGTACCACGCTCGCCGACGCTCGTAGTCACCTCACCGGAACGCGTCCGTGTGGTCCTGGGCCCAGTGGGCGAAGGTGCGCGGCGGCCGCCCTGTGACCTGCTCCACCGTGGGCAGCACCACCGACTCGTCCAGGGTGCCGTCGACGAAGAAGGCGAAGAAGGCGTCCACGTACGGCTTCGGCACGCCGGCCGCCTCCATCTCGGCGCGTGTCTCCTCGTGCTCCAGTCCCACGGCACGCAGGTCCCGGCCCAGTGCCGCGCCGAGGATCCGGACCCGGTCGGCGGGCAACAGCGCCTCGGGGCCGGTGACTTCGAGAGCCCGGCCCGCGAACTCGTCGGACAGCAGGGCGCGCAGAGAGACCTGCGCGATGTCGTACGGGTCGATGTCGGTGGTCCGGGCGTCCGGGAAGGGCACCCGGACCGTGTCGCCCTCGCGGATCTGGTCAGCGAGCCGGAGCGCGTTGGTCATGAAGCTCGTCGGGCGCACGAACGTCCATGCGAGGCCCGAGTCGCGTACGGCGTCCTCCGCGTCCAGCAGATAGCCGGCGACCGCGTTGTCCCGGTCGCCGGTGCCCGCCGACAGGCCGGAGAGCAGGACCACGCGACGCACTCCCGCGGCCCGCGCGTCCGCCAGAATCTCCCGCTGGCCGCCGTACCCGGGCATCAGGAACAGCCCTCGTACGCCGTCCAGCGCGGCCCGTACGGTCTCGGGCCGGTTCAGATCTCCCGCCACGGCCTCCACGCCCGCCGGTAACCCCTCGCTCCGCCCGGACCGGCTGACCGCCCGTACCCGCTCGCCGGACTCCGCCAGCGCCCGCACGAGTTCGGCCCCCACGTTCCCCGTCGCACCGGTCACCAGAAACATGTGCTCCCCTCTCTTGCGCCCATCCTGCGGGGCGGGGTGCCGGGACACCAGAGTGCGACACGCCTTTGTCCTGCGAGTGGAGAAAGTCGGCATCAATCTCTGCACAGCTTCTTCCCAGGTTCGGCAGCCGCTGCTACGTTCCCCTCGAAAGACCGGCAACCGGTGGCCGAAAGAGGCGGGGAGGGGCTCGTGAGACGCATGACGGCTCGACCCGCGAACGCGCATCAGGCCCGGCTGCTCAAGCTGTTGCGCGACGGAGGACCCAACTCGCGTGCACAACTGGGCGATCAGGTCGACCTGTCACGGTCCAAACTGGCCGTGGAGGTGGACCGTCTGCTGGAGACGGGCCTGATCGTGGCCGACGGACTCGCCGCCTCCCGCGGTGGGCGCCGCTCCCACAACATCCGGCTCGCCCCGAACCTGCGTTTCCTCGGCGTGGACATCGGCGCGACCTCGGTCGACGTCGCCGTCACCAACGCCGAGCTGGAGATCCTGGGACATCTCAACCAGCCCATGGACGTCCGCGAGGGCCCGGTCGCGGTCTTCGAGCAAGTCCTGTCCATGGCAGCGAAGTTGAAGGCCTCGGGGCTCGCGGAGGGGTTCGACGGCGCCGGCATCGGCGTCCCGGGACCGGTCCGCTTCCCCGAGGGTGTTCCGGTGGCTCCGCCGATCATGCCGGGCTGGGACGGCTTCCCCGTACGGGAGGCGCTCAGCCAGGAACTCGGCTGTCCGGTCATGGTCGACAACGACGTGAACCTGATGGCGATGGGGGAGATGCACGCGGGCGTCGCACACTCCGTGGGTGACTTCCTCTGCGTCAAGATCGGTACCGGCATCGGCTGCGGCATCGTCGCCGGCGGTGAGGTCCACCGCGGGGTGACGGGCAGCGCGGGCGACATCGGGCACATCCAGGCCGTGCCCGACGGACGCCCGTGCGCCTGCGGCAACCGGGGCTGTCTGGAAGCCCACTTCAGCGGGGCCGCCCTCGCCCGGGACGCCGTGGAGGCGGTCGAGCAGGGGCGCTCCGAGGAACTCGCCGCACGCCTCGCGGCGAACGGCGGCCTGACCGCGGTCGACGTCGCCGCCGCCGCTGCCGCCGGTGACGCCACCGCCCTCGACCTGATCCGTGAGGGAGGCAACCGGACCGGCCAGGTCATCGCCGGACTGGTCAGCTTCTTCAACCCGGGCCTGGTGGTGATCGGCGGCGGGGTGACCGGCCTCGGCCACACCCTGCTCGCCGCGATCCGCACCCAGGTCTACCGCCAGTCACTGCCGCTGGCGACCGGCAACCTTCCCATCGTTCTGGGGGAGTTGGGCCCCACCGCCGGAGTCATCGGCGCGGCCCGGCTCATCAGCGACCACCTGTTCTCACCCGCGTAAGCCACTTCTCGGTACGGCACTTTCCGCCACGGCACCTTCTGATCCGCCCCTCAGCACAGCGCTCCTGCTTCGCCCTGCCCTGAAACCGGCCCGCACGCCCGCCAAGGGGACCTCATGGCACCAGAACCACCGCTGCTCAGCATGTCCGGCATCACCAAGTCGTTCCCCGGAGTCCGGGCCCTCGACGGCGTGGACCTCGATGTCCAGGCCGGCGAAGTGCACTGTCTGCTCGGCCAGAACGGGGCCGGGAAATCCACCCTCATCAAGGTGCTGGCCGGCGCCCACCAGCCCGACACCGGCCGCCTGCGCTGGCGCGGCGAGGAGGTCACGCTCCGCACGCCGATCGCCGCCATGCGCCTCGGCATCGCCACCATCTACCAGGAACTCGACCTGGTGGAGCACCTGTCCGTGGCCGAGAACGTCCACCTCGGCCACGAACCCACGGCGGCGGGGTTCGTCGTACGGGGCAAGGCGGCACGTCAGTCGACAGCCGCACTGCTACGACGGCTCGGGCACCCGGAGATCGACCCGGCGCGCCTGGTCGGGGAGTTGTCGGCGGCACAGCAGCAGATCGTGTCCATGGCGCGCGCCCTCTCCCACGACGTACGGCTGATCGTGATGGACGAACCGTCCGCCGCACTCGACCCGGACGAGGTCGACAACCTCTTCCGGATCGTCGGCGACCTCACCGCCGAGGGCGTCGCCGTCGTCTACATCTCCCACCGCCTGGAGGAGATCCGCCGGATCGGGGACCGGGTGACCGTCCTCAAGGACGGCCGGGCGGTCGCCGTCGGACTGCCCGCGAAATCGACGCCGACCCGCGAGGTCGTGGCGCTGATGACGGGCCGCAACGTCGAGTACGTCTTTCCGGACCGGCCGACGGCCCCCGCGAAGGGCGAGCGGCCACTCCTCGAAGTCCAAGGGCTCGGTCGGCAGGGCGAGTTCGAACCCCTGGACCTCGCGATCCACCCCGGAGAGATCGTCGGCCTCGCCGGACTCGTCGGCTCGGGACGCTCCGAGATCCTGGAGACGGTCTACGGCGCCCGGAAGCCCACCTCCGGTCAAGTCCTCGTGGACGGCAAGGCGTTGAAGCCGGGCAGTGTCCGAGCGGCCGTCCGCGCAGGGATCGGACTGGCCCCCGAGGAGCGCAAGGCGCAGGCCCTGCTGATGCTGGAGTCGGTCACCCGCAACGTCTCCGTCTCCTCCATGTCCCGCTTCTCCCGGGCCGGTTGGATCGACCGGGGAGCCGAACTCGGCGCGGCCCGGGCGGCGACCCGCGAACTGTCACTGCGGCCCGACAACCCCTCCGTGCCGATCCGCACCCTGTCCGGCGGCAACCAGCAAAAAGCGGTCCTGGCCCGCTGGCTGCTGCGCGGCTGCCGGGTCCTCCTGCTCGACGAACCCACCCGGGGCGTCGACGTCGGCGCCCGCGCCGAGCTGTACGCGGTCGTCCGGCGACTGGCCGACGAAGGCCTGGCCGTGCTGCTGGTCTCCAGCGAGGTCCCCGAGGTGCTCGGCCTCGCCGACCGCGTCCTGGTGCTCCGCGAGGGCCGTGTCGTGCATACGGCACCCGCCCGTGAGCTCGACGAACACCGTGTACTCGACCTCGTCATGGAAGGAAGCCCGGCGTCATGACGCAACATGTGTCCCCGCCCCGGGGGAGCGCCGACAAAGTGCCTTCGGCGAACGAATCGTTCGCGTGGCGAGGGGTGTTCGCCCGCGCCGACGTGCGCACCCTCTCCCTCCTCGGTGTGCTCGCCGTACTGATCCTCATCGGCGGCATCACCAAGCCCGACGAGTTCCTCGACACCCGCAACCTCCAACTCGTCCTCACCCAGGCCTCGGTGATCGGTGTCGTCACCGTCGGCATGACCTTCGTCATCACCTCCGGCGGCATCGACCTGTCCGTCGGCGCGATCGTCGCCCTCGCCTCGGTGTGGGCCACCACCGTCGCCACCCAGGAGTACGGCTTCGCGGGCATCCTCTTCACCGCGGTGCTCGTCGGAGTCGGCTGCGGCCTGGTCAACGGACTGCTCATCGCGTACGGCGGGATGGTCCCGTTCATCGCCACGCTCGCCATGCTCGCCTCGGCCCGTGGACTGGCCCTGCAGATCACCGACGGCAGGACGCAGATCGTCTCGATCAACAGCGTGCTGGATCTCGGAGAGCGCGACGCGTATGTGCTCGGCATCCCTCCGCTGGTCCTGGTCTTCGCGGTCGTGACGATCATCGGCTGGCTGGTGCTGAACCGCACCACCTTCGGCCGCCGCACGGTCGCCGTCGGCGGCAACGCCGAGGCCGCCCGGCTCGCCGGCATCGACGTCCGCCGTCAACGCCTCTACCTCTACCTGCTGTCCGGACTGTGCTGCGGCATCGCGGCCTTCCTGCTGATCATCCTGTCCGGCTCCGGCCAGAACACCAACGGCAACCTCTACGAGCTCGACGCCATCGCCGCCGCGATCATCGGCGGAACCCTGCTCAGCGGGGGCCGCGGCACCATCACCGGCTCCGTGCTCGGCGTCCTGATCTTCACCACGATCACCAACATCTTCGCCCTGAACAACCTGCAGAGCGACGTCCAGCAGATCGCCAAGGGAGCGATCATCGTCGCCGCCGTGCTGGTCCAGCGCCGTACCGCAAGCACGACCTGAGGAAAGGGTTCACCGCCATGCCAGAGCACACGAGCCGCTTCACCAGTCGCAGAGGGCTGCTCTTCGGGACCGCCGCCGTCGGGGCCGGTGCCCTCCTCGCAGGTTGCACCAGCAACGACTCCAGCGACGACGAACCGGCCGCGAACGACCAGCCGGCCGCCGCCGAGTCGTCCGGCAAGCCGGTCACCATCGGCTTCGCCGGACCGCAGGCCGACCACGGCTGGCTCAACGCCATCAACGACAACGCCAAGAACCGGGCAAAGAAGTACTCCGACGTCACCCTGGAGATCACCGAGGGCTCCAACGACACCGCCCAGCAGATCGGCCAGATAGAGACCCTGATCAACAAGAAGGTCGACGTCCTGGTGGTGCTGCCCGCCGACGGCAAGGCCCTCACCCAGGTCGGCCTCAAGGCGATGCGCGCCGGGATCCCGGTCGTCAACCTCGACCGCATCTTCAACACCCCGCAGGCGTACCGCTGCTGGATCGGCGGCGACAACTACGGCATGGGCCTCAACGCCGGCCACTACATCGGCGAGAAGCTCAAGGGAAAGTCGAACGCCAAGGTCATCGAACTGGCCGGACTCGACAACCTGGAACTCACCAAGCAGCGCACCAAGGGCTTCGACGACGCCCTGAAGAACTACCCCAACGTCCGGAAGGTGGCCCGCCAGGCCGCCGAGTTCACGGTGGAGTCCGGACAGGCCAAGATGGCCCAGCTCCTGCAGGCCCAGTCGAGCTTCGACGCGCTGTGGAACCACGACGACGACCAGGGCGTGGGCGCACTGCGCGCCATCGACCAGGCCGGCCGCGACGACTTCCTGATGGTCGGCGGCGCGGGCGCCCTGTCCGCCTTCCAGGCCATCAAGCAGGACAACGGTGTCCTCAAGGCGACCGTCCTGTACCCGCCGACCATGGCCGCCTCCGCGATCGACCTCGCCCGCGCCCTCGGCCAGTCCAAGGGCATCAGCGGCCTCTCCGAGTTCGAGATCCCGGCCTCGCTCACCCTCTACTCGGCCGTCGTCGACAAGACCAACGTCGACCAGTACATGTCCACCGGTTTCAAGTGAGGCGTCCCGAGCCGGGGCCCGACTTACCGGCCGGGCCGGCCGCGGACAGCGGTGTGCCCCGGCCCGGCCGAGCCGAACGGCAGGTCCCAGGAGCCCGGTTCGTCGACGGACCGGGCTGCACCCCCCACCGCGCCACGACGACGAGGAGGACATCGCGCATGGCACAGCCGCAGCAGTCAGAGGAGGCCGAGGTGCCGCCGCTCCGGGTCGGCATGGTCGGTTACGCCTTCATGGGCGCCGCCCACTCCCAGGGCTGGCGGACCGTCGGACGCGTCTTCGACCTGCCCCGCCGCCCGGTGCTCGCCGCGATCTGCGGACGGGACGCGGACGCCGTGCGCCGGGCAGCCGACCGGCACGGCTGGGCGGCCGTCGAGACCGACTGGCGGGCCCTGATCGAGCGGGACGACGTCGACCTCGTCGACATCTGCACCCCCGGCGACAGCCACGCCGAGATCGCCGTCGCCGCGCTCGCCGCCGGTAAGCACGTGCTGTGCGAGAAGCCCCTCGCCAACACCGTCGAGGAGGCACGGGTGATGACCCGGGCCGCCGAAGAGGCCCTCGACCGGGGCCGGTTCGCGATGGTCGGCTTCAACTACCGCCGGGTGCCCGCCACCGCGCTGGCCCGCCGGATGGTGGCGGAAGGACGGCTCGGCACTCTCCGGCACGTGCGGGCGACCTACCTCCAGGACTGGCTCGTGGACCCCGAGTTCCCCCTGACCTGGCGGCTGCGCCGGGAGCAGGCAGGATCGGGCTCGCTCGGCGACCTGGGCGCGCACATCGTCGACCTCGCCCAGTACCTGGCGGGAGAGCCACTGGCCGGAGTCTCCGCGCTGACCGAGACCTTCGTACGGGAGCGCCCGCTGACCGGCGGGGCCGTCAAAGGCCTGTCCGCCGTCTCCGGTACCGGCACCGGTCAGGTCACCGTGGACGACGCGGCCCTGTTCACCGGCCGCTTCACCTCCGGCGCCCTCGCCTCCTTCGAGGCCACCCGTTACGCCACCGGCCGCAAGAACTCCCTGCGCATCGAACTCAACGGCGATCGCGGCTCGTTGGCCTTCGACCTGGAACGGCTCAACGAACTCTCCTACCACGACGGCACGGAACCCGCGGCGCGCGCCGGTTTCCGCCGCATCCTCGTCACCGAGCCCGACCACCCCTACCTGGACGCCTGGTGGCCGCCCGGCCACGGCCTCGGCTACGAGCACACCTTCGTCCATCAGGCCCGCGACCTCGTCGAGGCCATTGCGTCCGGCGCCGACCCGAGGCCGTCGTTCGCCGACGGGCTGCAGGTCCAGCGGGTGCTCGCGGCGGTGGAGGAGAGCGCCGAGAAGAACTCCGTCTACACCCCGATAGCCGTCTGAGGAGGCTTGGAAAAGGATGCCGCGTCAGTTCACGCTCTTCACCGGCCAGTGGGCCGACCTCCCCCTCGAAGAGGTCTGCCGTCTCGCGCGCGACTTCGGCTACGACGGGCTCGAACTCGCCTGCTGGGGCGATCACTTCGAGGTCGACAAGGCGCTCGCGGATCCGTCGTATCTGGACTCCCGGCGCGCGCTGCTCGACAAGTACGGCCTCAAGTGCTGGGCGATCTCCAACCACCTGGTCGGCCAGGCCGTCTGCGACGCGATCATCGACGAACGTCACCGGGCCATCCTGCCGGGCGAGGTGTGGGGCGACGGCGATGCGGAAGGGGTCCGGCGGCGGGCCGCGAACCGGATGAAGGACACCGCGCGGGCCGCACGCGCCTTCGGCGTCGACACCGTCATCGGCTTCACCGGCTCCGCCATCTGGCACCTGGTCGCGATGTTCCCGCCCGCCCCCGAGTCGATGATCGACCGCGGGTACGAGGACTTCGCCGAGCGCTGGAACCCGATCCTGGACGTCTTCGACGCGCAGGGCGTGCGGTTCGCCCACGAGGTCCACCCCAGCGAGATCGCCTACGACTACTGGACCACCCAGCGCGCTCTGGAGGCGGTGGGCCACCGGGCGGCCTTCGGCCTCAACTTCGACCCCTCCCACTTCGTGTGGCAGGACCTGGACCCGGTCGGTTTCCTCTACGACTTCCGCGACCGGATCTACCACGTCGACTGCAAGGAAGCCCGCAAGCGCCTCGACGGCCGCAACGGCCGCCTCGGCTCCCACCTGCCCTGGGGCGACCCGCGCCGCGGCTGGGACTTCGTCTCCGCGGGGCACGGTGACGTTCCCTGGGAGGACGTCTTCCGCATGCTGCGCTCCATCGACTACCAGGGCCCGGTCTCGGTCGAGTGGGAGGACGCCGGCATGGACCGGCTCCAGGGCGCACCCGAGGCACTGAACCGGCTGAAGGCGTACGACTTCGAGCCGCCGTCGGCCTCGTTCGACGCGGCCTTCGGAGGCAACGACTGAGCCACGCTGGTCAGTTCCGGGATGACGGCGCACCCCGCCCACCCGCACCCCCGTACGACCGGCCCCATTCTGGAGGCACCCGTGCACGGGAAAGACCGCACCACCCCAACCGACAGAATCGAGACCCACAGACGCACCCCCTGGCGCAGAGCGGCGGCCGGCGCGAAGTCGGCCGCGGTGCCGGTTCCGGGGGCGTCGCCCGCCGGGGCGTTCAAGAACGGTGACTGGATCTCCTTCACGCCATACGTCCTGATGGCGACCGTCCCGGTGGCCGGCGGCTGGGAGACCTTCCAGAACGTCACCGCCGGCCTGTTCGACGTGGACGACTTGACCTTCACGACCGGCTGAGAGGAGAGGCTCGTATGAACACAACCGGACGATGGACGACGGCCGTTGTGGGAGCGACCCTGCTCCTCGGATGTGTGTCCGAACCCGCCGCGTCGCACTCCGCGGACGCCGAACGCGTGCTGGTCTTCTCCAAGACGGCCGGCTTCCGGCACGACTCCATCCCCGACGGTGTCGCCGCGGTGAAGCAGCTCGGTGAGACCGGCGGCTTCACGGTCGACGCCACCGAGGACGCGAACGCGTTCACCCCGCGCAACCTGCGCCGGTACGACGCGGTCGTGTTCCTCTCCACCACCGGAGACGTCCTCGACCCCACCCAACAGCGGGCCTTCGAGGGCTACATCCGGAACGGCGGCGGATACGTCGGTATCCACGCGGCCGCCGACACCGAGTACGACTGGGCGTTCTACGGCGGCCTCGCCGGCGCCTACTTCCAGTCGCACCCGGCGATCCAGCCGGCCACGGTGGTGGTCGAGGACCGGGCCCATCCGTCCACGTCAGCGCTGCCTCCGACGTGGAACCGGACCGACGAGTGGTACAACTACCGCTCCAATCCCCGTGATCGGGCCCACGTCGTCGCCTCCCTCGACGAGTCTTCGTACACCGGCGGCACCATGAACGGCGACCATCCCATCGCCTGGTGCCAGGATTACCAGGGCGGCCGTGCCTTCTACACCGGCCTCGGCCACACGAAGGAGTCGTACACGGACCCGGCGTTCCGCGGCCATGTCCTGGGCGGAATCCGGTATGCGATCGGCGACGCACAGGCCGACTGCCGACCGGAGAACGGCTACCGTCCGCTCTTCGACGGCACGGCCGAGTCACTGGACGACTGGAAACAGGCGGGTCCGGGCTCCTTCATCCGGTCCGACGACGGCACGCTCACCTCGTCCGGCGGTATGGGGATGCTCTGGTACGCCGGTTCCGGGCAGGGCTTCGGGTCGTACTCCCTGAAGCTCGACTGGAAGATGGCGAGCGCTTCGGGCGACGACAACTCCGGTGTGTTCGTGGGCTTCCCGCCCTCGGACGACCCCTGGTCCGCCGTCGACAACGGCTACGAGATCCAGATCGACGCCACCGACGTACCCGAGAAGACCACGGGGTCCGTCTACGGCTTCCGCTCCGCCGACCTGAAGAAGCGCGACCGTGCGCTGAACCCGCCGGGGGAGTGGAACACGTACGAGATCCGCGTGGAGGGCGAACGCCTCCGCGTCTGGCTCAACGGCGTGAAGATCAACGATTTCACCAACACCGATCCGGCCCGGAGTCTGCGTGACGGGCATGTCGGCATCCAGAACCACGGAGCCGACGACCAGGTGTCGTTCCGCGACATCCGGATCAAGGAACTGCTCGTCAAGGGCGACTGAGCGGCGGCGGGCGGGGGACGCCGGACCCCCGCCCGCCGTCTTGATCCCTTCGTCGTTCATCCCTTCGTCGCAGGGTCTGCGCACCCGTCTGCGCACCCATGTGCTCGGCAAGGAGGCTGCCATGTCCGCGTCCGAATCCGTACCGCGCGTCGGCGTCTGGCTGATCGGGGCCCGCGGCTCCGTCGCCACGACGGTCGTCGCGGGCTGCGCCGCCATGACCGCGGGCCTGCACCCGCCGACGGGCCTGCTCACCGAGACACCACCCTTCACCGCAAGCGGCCTGCCCGCCTTGTCCTCCCTCGTCTTCGGCGGCCACGACACGGTGGACTGCCCCCTGCCCAAACGGGCGGAGGTCCTGGCGGCGGGCGGTGTCCTGCCCCACGGCCTGCCGACAGCGGTGAGCGCCGAACTCGCCGCCGCGGAACGGGAGATCAGGCCCGGCGGCCCCCTCCCCGGCGACACGAGGTCCGAGGAGGACCTGATCGCCGCCTTCGCCGCGGACATACGGTCCTTCGTACGACGGTGTCGGCTGACGCGCGCGGTAGTGGTGAACGTCGCCTCCACCGAGCCCGCACCCACCGGCGACGCCCTGCCTCCGAGCTCCCTGTACGCGGCGGCAGCCCTGCGCGCGGGCTGCGCGTATGTGAACTTCACCCCCTCGACAGGCCTGCACCACCCCTCGCTGAGGCGGCAGGCCGAGTCCTTCGGCCTGCCCTTCGCGGGCCGCGACGGCAAGACCGGCCAGACCCTGCTCCGGTCCGTCCTGGGCCCGATGTTCACCCAACGCG
The DNA here is from genome assembly GCF_029894425.1 of Streptomyces sp. SAI-127. Classification (NCBI taxonomy): domain Bacteria; kingdom Bacillati; phylum Actinomycetota; class Actinomycetes; order Kitasatosporales; family Streptomycetaceae; genus Streptomyces; species Streptomyces sp. SAI-127. The sequence continues at coordinate 2,166,901 of NZ_JARXYJ010000001.1, read as the reverse complement.
CCCTGACGGTCCGGGCCTGGTCCGGCACCAATCTCCTCGGCGGCGGCGACGGGGCCTCCCTCGCCGACCCGTCGGCCGCCGCGGCGAAGAACGCCGGTAAGGAACGCGTCCTGGCCGACACCCTCGGCACCACCCCGGAGGGCGAGGTCCACATCGACGACGTCCCCGCCCTCGGCGACTGGAAGACCGCCTGGGACCACATCGCCTTCGACGGCTTTCTCGGCACCCGCATGGTCCTCCAGACCACCTGGCAGGGCTGCGACTCCTCCCTGGCCGCACCCCTCGTACTCGACCTGGCCCGTCTGACCGCCCGCGCGCACGAGAGGGGCCTGTCCGGCCCACTGAGCGAACTGGGCTTCTACTTCAAGGACCCGGTGGGGGAGGGCCCCGCGGGGCTGGGGGAACAGTACGCGCGGCTGGTGGGGTTCGCGGAGCGGCTCCGGGAGGAACGCTCCGGGGGCGGTGGCTTTGCTGATCGCCGTGGCGGCCCTTCCGCCGAGCCGGCCGATGGTTCGGGGGAGCAGTGGTGAGGGCGAGCGGAGCCGCGGCACCGGAGGGACTGTCCAAGGCAGGGGGCGCGGGCGGGGCCGGGACGACGGTGACCCCCACCACGCCCCCGCTCAAGGAGCCTTCACCGTTCACCGCACCACCGAGCCGTACGCACACCAGCCGCCCCGACCGCGCCCACGCCTGGGCCGAACTCCTGCGCCTGCCCGCCCTGTTCACCGTCCCCGGCGACGCCCTCGCCGGAGCGGCGGCAGTCTCCGCCCGGCCCACTGCCCGGACTCTCCTCGCGATCGCTTCCTCCCTCTGTCTCTACGAGGCCGGCATGGCCCTCAACGACTGGGCCGACCGTGACGTGGACGCGGTGGAACGCCCTCACCGACCCCTCCCTTCCGGCCGTATCCGCCCCGTGGCAGCCCTTGGCGCGGCCTGCGCCCTCACCGGCGCTGGCCTCTCCCTGGCGGCCTGCGCGGGCCGCCCCGCCCTGACGGTCGCGGTCCCACTCGCGGGCACGGTCTGGGCGTACGACCTCGCCCTGAAGAACACCCCGACAGGACCGTTCGCCATGGCGACGGCACGAGGGCTGGACCTGCTGCTCGGTGCGGCGGCGACGGCCGGGGCCGGCGTTGTGGGCGCGGGCCCCTTCGGTTCGAGGGCTGGCGTGGACGGCGTGGACGGCGTGGGCCGGAGGGGCGGTGCGTGCCGAGCGTGGGCTACTGCCGTCGCCGACGCGCCTCGGGCGGCCTTGGGGGCGGCAACCGTTCCCGGCGTCGTGGACGGCATCCACCGGGCCCCGACCTCCGCCTCTCTCCTTGGCATCCGTCGGGCTCTGCCCTCCGCAGCCCTGCTCGGCGCCCACACTCTCGCCCTCACCACCGTGTCCCGCCGCGAAGCCCAGGGCGGCTCGCCTCTGGCCCCCTTCGCAGCGCTCGCCGTGACTGCCGCACTGACACGGACGGTGACCCGACAGCGTTCGCTCCCGACGGACCGGATCGCCGGTGGCCGACGCGGTACCGGATCGCGCCGGATGGCGGATGTGGCGAACCTGGCCGCCGCAGCCATGTCCCGGCTGTCGCACCCCCCACGGCAGACCGGCGATCACATGACCCCGCCAGGCCCCAGGCCCGAACCCCTCGACACTCACGCGGTCCTGCGCCTCGCCCTCGCCGCCGCCTACGCGGCCACCACCGCCCGTCCCTACCTCCACGCCACCCTCAACCCCTCACCCCCGCTCACCCAACGAGCCGTCACCGCCGGCATCCGAGCCACGATCCCCCTCCAGGCCGCCCTCACCGCCCGCTCGGGCGCGAAGGGCGCGACCGTCACAGCACTGCTCACCACCGCCCTCGCCCCACTGGCAGGACGCTTCGCGAGGAAGGTCAGCGTCACATGACCGACCCCTTCTCCCCGCGCCGACCCATTCCGGACCCTGGCGGCGACATGACGGGCCGCGTTGGTCCGACCCGGCCTGGGGGCCCTGGTGCTGACATGGCCGACCCCGTTGTTGGGCCCCAGCCCATTCCGGCTCCCGGTGACGACATGACGGGCCCCGTCGCTCTGCCCCGGCCCCCTCGGGGCTCCGGTGCAGTCATGGCCGGCGCCGTTGCTTGGCTCCGGCCCATCTCACGTCCCGGTGACGACATGACGGGCCCCGTTGCTCTGTCCCAGCCCCGTCGGGGCTCCGGTGCAGCCATGGCCCGCCCCGGTGTTCGACTCCGGCCCACCTCAGGTCCCGGTGACGACATGACGGGCCCCGTTGCTCCGCCCCAACCCCCTCGGGGCCCCGGAGCAGCCATCGCCCGCCCCGGTGTTCGACTCCGGCCCATCTCTGGCCCCGGTGACGACATGACGGGCCCCGTTGCTCCGCCCCAACCCCCTCGGGGCCCCGGAGCAGCCATCGCCCGCCCCGGTGTTCGACTCCGGTCCACCTCTGGTCCCGGCGGCGACACCACTGCCCCGCCCGCTCCAGGCCCCAACGGCACCATGACCGACCCCCTCGCTTCACCCCACCCCGCCCCAGCCCCCCGCGCCACCCCGCTCCGCTTCGGCTACGGCACCAACGGTCTCGCCGACCTTCGTCTCGACGACGCCCTCACCCTGCTCGCCGACCTCGGCTACGACGGTGTCGGTCTGACTCTCGACCACATGCACCTGGACCCCCTCGCCTCCGACCTGGCCGCCCGCACCCGCCGCCTCGCGCACCGCCTGGACGCGCTCGGACTGACGGTCACCATCGAAACCGGCGCCCGCTATGTGCTCGACCCACGCCGCAAACACGGCCCCTCGCTGCTCGACCCCGACCCGGACGACCGCGCCCGCCGCGTCGACCTGCTGGTCCGGGCCGTCCAGGTCGCCGCCGATCTCGGCGCGCACGCCGTGCACTGCTTCAGCGGCGTCACCCCGCCCGGCACGGACCCGGACACGGCGTGGAAGCGGCTGGCCGAGACACTCACCCCCGTCCTCGACACCGCCACCACCGCCGGCATCCCCCTCGCCATCGAGCCCGAACCGGGCCACCTCCTCGCCACCCTCGCCGACTTCCACCACCTCCGCACCACCCTCGGCGACCCGGCGGCCCTCGGACTGACCCTCGACATCGGCCACTGCCAATGCCTCGAACCCCTGTCGCCCGCCGAGTGCGTGCGCGCCGCGGGCCCCTGGCTGCGCCACGTCCAGATCGAGGACATGCGCCGGGGCGTCCACGAACACCTCCCCTTCGGCGACGGCGACATCGACTTCCCGCCCGTCCTGGCCGCCCTGGCCGACACCGGCTACCAGGGCCTGACGGTCGTCGAACTGCCCCGCCACTCCCACGCGGGCCCCCACTTCGCCGAACTCTCCCTCCCGTTCCTCCGTCAGGCAGTGGCGCTCTCACAAGGAAGCACCCCATGACCAACTCCCACGCCCACCAGGCAACCTCTCCGGCGGACACCCAGGGCACCACCCTCGCCCGAACCCCGCTGCACGACCTGCACAGCCACGTCTCCGAACGTCTCGGTGACGCCGCCCGCACCTGGCTCGACCAGGCCCTCGACGAGGCCGCCGCCCACCCCGGCGCCCACGGCCCCATCTCCGTATGGGAGTTGCGCCTCGCCGAGGCAGGCCGCCGCTGCGGCCCCGAACACGCCGACGCCGTCCGCATCCTGATCCTGCACGCGGCCCGCGCCGACACCGCCGCCCTCACCCGGGTCTACGCCCAGGGCACCGCCGCCGAACGCCGTGCCGTCCTGCACGCCCTGCCCCATCTGGTGTCCGGCCCCGAGGCCCTCCCGCTCGTCGAGGACGCCCTGCGCACCAACGACACCTGGCTCCTGTCCGCCGCCGTCGGCCCCTACGCCGCCCGCCACCTCGCCCCCCACCACTGGCGCCACGCCGTCCTGAAGTGCCTGTTCACCGGGGTACCCGTCGCCGAGGTGGCGGACCTGGACCGACGGGCCCACGCGGATGCCGAACTCGCCCGCATGCTCGGCGACTACGCCGCCGAACGCACCGCCGCGGGGCGTCCTGTGCCCGAGGACCTGCACCGCGTCCTGACCCTGACCGACCCCACGGCCACCCCACCCGCGCCGGCCGCCGACCACGGCCCGAACGGCGCGGAAGGCACCCACGGCAAGGAGTCCTGATGCGCATCTTCGACCCCCACATCCACATGACGTCACGGACCACCGACGACTACCAGGCCATGTACACCGCCGGCGTCCGCGCCGTCGTCGAGCCGTCCTTCTGGCTCGGTCAGCCCCGCACCTCTCCCACCTCCTTCCTCGACTACTTCGACTCCCTGCTGGGCTGGGAGCCGTTCCGCGCCGCCCAGTACGGCATCGCCCACCACTGCACCCTCGCCCTGAACCCCAAAGAGGCCAACGACCCGCGCTGCGTCCCCGTCCTCGACGAGCTGCCCCGGTATCTCGTCAAGGACCAGGTCGTCGCCGTCGGCGAGATCGGCTACGACTCGATGACCCCGGCCGAGGACACCGCCCTCGCCGCCCAGCTCCAGCTCGCCGCCGACCACGAGCTGCCCGCGCTCGTCCACACCCCGCACCGCGACAAGCTCGCCGGGCTGCGCCGCACCCTCGACGTCGTCCGCGAGTCCGCGCTGCCCATGGACCGGGTCCTGGTCGACCACCTCAACGAGACCACCGTCAAGGAGGCCAAGGACAGCGGCTGCTGGCTCGGCTTCTCCGTCTATCCCGACACCAAGATGGACGAGGAGCGGATGGTCGCGATCCTGCGCTCCTACGGCCCCGAACAGGTCCTGGTGAACTCCGCCGCCGACTGGGGCCGCAGCGATCCCCTCAAGACCCGCAAGGTCGCGGACCTCATGCTCGCCGAGGGCTTCACCGAGGACGACGTCGACCGCGTGCTGTGGCAGAACCCGGTCGCCTTCTACGGACTCAGCGGCCGGCTCAACCTCGACGTCGCGGCCACCGAAGCCACCCACGAGGGCAACTCCATCCTCCGCGGCGGGGCGTGAGCCATGCGATTCCGCCACCCCGACGGCACCACCGTCCACCTCGCCTACTGCACCAACGTCCACCCCGCCGAGACCCTCGACGGCGTCCTCGCCCAACTCCGCGACCACTGCGAACCCGTCCGCCGCCGCCTCGGCCGCGACCGCCTCGGCATCGGCCTGTGGCTCGCCCGCGACGCCGCCCACGCCCTGGTCAGCGACCCCTCCGCGCTGCGCGACCTGCGCACCGAACTCGACCGGCGCGGCCTCGAAGTCGTCACCCTCAACGGCTTCCCCTACGAGGGCTTCGGCGCCGAAGAGGTCAAGTACCGCGTCTACAAGCCGGACTGGGCCGACCCCGAACGCCTCGACCACACCACCGCCCTGGCCCGCGTCCTCACCGGACTCCTGCCCGACGACGTCACCGAGGGCAGCATCTCCACCCTGCCGCTCGCCTGGCGCACCGCCTACGACGACGCGAGCGCCGAAAAGGCCCGCACCGCACTGCTCACCCTCGCCGAACGCCTCGACGCCCTCCAGGAACTGACCGGCCGCTCCATCCGCGTCGGCCTCGAACCCGAACCCGGCTGCGTCGTCGAGACCACCGGCGACGCCATCGCACCGCTGACCGCGATCGCCCACGAACGCATCGGCATCTGCGTCGACACCTGCCACCTCGCCACCTCCTTCGAAGACCCGCACACCGCCCTGGACGCGCTCACCGCGGCCCGCGTCCCCGTCGTCAAGTCCCAGCTCTCAGCCGCCCTGCACGCCGAACACCCCCATCTCCCCGAGGTCCGCGAGGCACTCGCCGCCTTCGACGAACCCCGCTTCCTGCACCAGACCCGCACCGGCACGGCCGCCGGCCTCCGCGGCACCGACGACCTCGGCGAGGCCCTCGCAGGCGACGCCCTGCCCGACGGGGCACCCTGGCGCGCCCACTTCCACGTCCCGCTGCACGCCGCCCCCGCCGCACCCCTCACCTCAACGCTCCCCGTACTCAAGTCCGCTCTGACCCGGCTCGTCGGCGGCCCGCACCCGCTCACCCGCCACCTGGAGGTCGAGACCTACACCTGGCAGGCCCTCCCACCCGAACTGCGCCCACGCGGCCGCACCCAGCTAGCCGACGGCATCGCCGCCGAACTCACCCTCGCGCGTGACCTGCTGACGGACCTCGGCCTGAAGGAGCTGCCATGAGCCACCAGCCCCAAGAGGCGGGCCCCACCCCTCTCCTCGTCCTCGACGTCGTAGGCCTCACCCCCCGTCTCCTCCACCACATGCCCCACCTCAAGTCCCTCGCCCAGTCCGGATCCCACGCCCCGCTCGGCACCGTGCTGCCCGCCGTCACCTGCGCCGCCCAGTCCACCTTCCTCACCGGCACCCACCCGTCGGAGCACGGCATCGTCGGCAACGGCTGGTACTTCCGCGAGCTCGGCGACGTACTCCTCTGGCGTCAGCACAACGGTCTGGTCGCCGGCGACAAGCTCTGGGACGCCGCCCGCCGCGCCCACCCCGGCTACACGGTCGCCAACATCTGCTGGTGGTACGCCATGGGCGCCGACACCGACTTCACCGTCACCCCCCGCCCGGTCTACTACGCCGACGGCCGCAAGGAACCCGACTGCTACACCCGGCCCCCGGACCTGCACGACGAACTCACCCGGAAACTCGGCACCTTCCCCCTCTTCCACTTCTGGGGCCCCGGCGCGGACCTGGTCTCCAGCCAGTGGATCATCGACGCGACCCGCCACCTCATGGGCACCCGCCATCCCGACCTGACGCTCTGCTACCTCCCTCACCTCGACTACGACCTCCAGCGCTTCGGGCCCGACGACCCGCGCTCCCTGAAAGCCGCCGCCGACCTGGACAGGGCGCTGGCCCCGCTCCTGGACGACGCCCGCGCGCAAGGCCGTACCGTCGTCGCGTTGTCCGAGTACGGCATCACCCGCGCGGACCGCCCCGTCGACATCAACCGCGCCTTGCGCCGCGCCGGACTCCTCGAGGTGCACACACAGGACGGCATGGAGTACCTCGACCCGATGGCGTCCCGTGCCTTCGCGGTCGCCGACCACCAGATCGCCCACATCTATGTGCGCCGCCCCGAGGATTTGGACGCCACCCGCGCCGCCCTAGACGGCCTGCCCGGCATCGAGCAACTCCTCGACGACGAGGGCAAGAAGGCCCACCACCTCGACCATCCGCGCTCCGGTGAACTCGTCGCCGTGGCGGAGCCGGACGCCTGGTTCACGTACTACTACTGGCTCGACGACGACCGCGCGCCCGACTTCGCGCAGCTGGTCGAGATCCACCGCAAACCCGGCTACGACCCGGTCGAACTCTTCATGGACCCGCTCGACCCCTACGTCAAGGTCAAGGCAGCCACCGCGCTGGCCCGCAAGAAGCTCGGCCTGCGCTATCGCATGGCGGTCGTGCCCCTCGACCCGTCACCTATTCGCGGCAGCCACGGCCGCCTCCCCGAGAGCGACGACGACGGTCCGCTCCTCATCTGCTCCACCCCCCGCGTCCTCGGCGACCGCATCGCGGCCACCGAAGTGAAGTCACTCCTGCTGCACCTCGCCGGTCTCGGCTGACCGGCGCGAAAGAGCGGCACCCACGACCGGTCTTTTCCGACTGGTCCCCAGTGAAGCACCCACCACTGACAACGCCCTCCGACACCGAGGAGCCCCAGGCATGAGCCGCATCTCCCAGCCCGACCCCGAACTCACCCACCGCCTCACCAGACGAGGCATGCTCGGCGTGGCCGCGGGTGCCACCGCGGCCGCGTTGCTGGGCGCCGCAGCGACCCCGGCGACCGCCGCCACCGAGACGGCCGGCAAGACGTCCGGCCGCGGCCGCCCCGTCCTGCCCCCCGGCCGCCTCGGCATCCAGCTCTACAGCCTCCGGGACAAGGTCTCCACGCTCGGCTTCGCCCCCGTCTTCGCCGAACTGGAGAAGTACGGCTACGACGAGGTCGAGTTCGCCGGCTACACCCAGGGTTCTGCCGGGCCCATCACGCTGGCCCAGCTCAAGCGGCTGGCACGTGACCACGGCCTGAACCCGATCGGCAGCCATGTCGGCTACTACTCGGACGACCCCAACGCCTACACCTTCGCCCAGAACCTCACCAAGGTCCTCGACGACGCCCAGGCCCTCGGCCTCAAGCACATCGGCACCGCCTCGGGACCGTTCCGCTACGGCTCGACCGTCGACGCGTGGAAGCGCGCCGCCGAGGAGTTCAACACCTACGGAGCCGCGGCGAAGGCACGCGGCATGAAGTTCTACCAGCACAACCATTCCGAGGAGTTCTCCTTCGCCACCGACAACCCCAAGGTCCGTCTCTACGACGTGCTGCTCAAGGAGACCGACCCCGACCTGGTGTTCCTGGAGATGGACATCTACTGGGCGTACTCGGGACAGTTCCGCTTCTCCAAGCGGCCCGACGGCACCCCCGCCCCCTTCGAACCCCTGAACTACGTCCTCAGGCAGCCCCACCGCTACCCGCTCTTCCACGTCAAGGACGGGGTGAGCGACCCGGCCAACACCTACGGCTACCGCATGACCGACGTCGGCGACGGAGACATCGACTACCAGAAGTTCATCTCCGCCGTGACCCGGCTGAAGGGCGAGCGCCTGGCCCACCACTGGCAGGCCGAACACGACCAGCCCACCGAGTCCTTCACCTTCGCCCGCCGCTCCAGCGCGTACCTGCACTCGCTGCGGGAGAAGTGCTGACAGCACACGAGTGAGGCGGGACCCCGACGGCGCAGGGGGCGCTCCCCGCCGGTCGGGGTCCCGCCGTTCGTGCAGCGGGGAGGACCGTCAGCCCTGGGCGGCCGCGACGGCCTGCAGGGTGATGCGGTCCTCTCCCGCGTACACGTTCATGGAGTGGCCGCGGAGGAAGCCGACGAGGGTGAGGCCGGTTTCGGTGGCGAGGTCGACGGCCAGGGAGGAGGGTGCGGAGACGGCGGCGAGGATCGGGATGCCGGCCATGACGGCTTTTTGTGCCAGTTCGAAGGAGGCGCGGCCGGAGACGAGGAGGATGACGCGGGTGAGGGGGAGGTTGTTGTGTTGCAGGGCGCGGCCGATGAGTTTGTCGACGGCGTTGTGGCGGCCGACGTCTTCGCGTATGTCGATCAGTTCGCCGTGTTCGGTGAACAGGGCGGCGGCGTGCAGGCCTCCGGTGCGGTCGAAGACGCGTTGGGCGGCGCGGAGCCGGTCGGGGAGGCTGGCGAGGAGGTCGGGTTCGATACGGACCGGGGGTGTGTCGGAGAGGGGCCAGCGGGTGGTGGTGCGTACGGCGTCGAGGCTGGCTTTGCCGCACAGGCCGCAGGAGGAGGTGGTGTAGACGTTGCGTTCGAGGGTGATGTCGGGGATGGGGGTGTCGGGGGCGGTGGTGACGTCGACGACGTTGTAGGTGTTGGAGCCGTCGGTGGTGGCTCCGGCGCAGTAGACGATGTTGCGCAGGTCGCTGTGGTGGGCGAGGACGCCTTCGCTGACGAGGAAGCCGGCGGCGAGTGCGAAGTCGTCGCCGGGGGTGCGCATGGTGATGGCGAGGGGTTTGCCGTTGAGGCGGATCTCCAGCGGTTCCTCGGCGACCAGTGTGTCGGGGCGGGAGGAGATCGCCCCGTCGCGGATGCGGATCACCTTGCGTCGTTCCGTGACTCGTCCCATGTCCGGCCTCAGTTCCGTATCGCCACGACGGGCATCTTCTCGATCCGAATCGCGGCGGCCTCGAACTCCGCAGCCCCCGCGATCGGACAACTGACCCTGGCAGACCACTCGTCGGCGTCCGACCCGTCCGGCGGGCGGCCGGTCATGAACGCCACACCGGGCCGCAGTGCCGGATCCACCCACACCGGTGCCGTCGTCGAACCCCGCCGGGTGGCGACCCGCACCTGCTCGCCGACGACCACGCCGTAGCGCTCGGCGTCCTCCGGACTCAGCTCGACACACTCGGCACGCCGCAACGACGAGCCCGAACCACCCTTCTGCAGGCGGGCGTTGTACGAGTCCATACGGCGGCCCTTGGTGAGCCTGACCGGATACTCCTCGTCCGTCAGGTCGACGGGAGGGGTGTGCGGGATCAGGTGGAAGGGTGTACGCCGCTCTCGATCGGTGTGTCCCCGGCCGGTGAGCAGTTGCAGGTTGATCAGCGCGCGGTCCTCCTCGTGCTCGGTGCCGTCGTAAGCCCGGAACGGCTCGCCCCGCGCGTAGGCGTGCGCCAACTCCCGTATGACGGCGGCCGGTATGCCCGTCACCTTCACCGCGAGCGACACCGTCCACGGTTCGACGAGTTGTCTGTACTCCTCGAAGTTTTGGGTCGCACGGTCGATGAACTCCCGGTCGGCCAGGCCCGCCCGGATGATCTCCCGGCCGATCGCATGGGCCATCGGGACCTCGGACCCGGCGTTCGGCCGGATCCGAGGTCCCGACCCGATGGCGTAGGTGCCCAGATCCGTCATGCGGCGGACCGGATCGCGAGGAGGTCGGAGAGCGCGTGGACGGTGCGGAGTGTGGGCACGTCCACGCCGGTGATCTCCGCCAGCTCGATGACGGCGGTGAGGAGCACGTCGAGTTCCAGGGGCTTGCCGCGCTCCAGATCCTGGAGCGTGGAGGTGCGATGGTCGCCGACCCGTTCGGCGCCGGCGAGGCGGCGTTCGATGGAGACACCGACGGTGCAGCCGAGGGCCTCGGCGACCGCGAGAGTCTCGGCCATCATGGTCTCGATGACCTTGCGGGTACCGCCGTGCAGGCACATCTGGCGCATGGTGGCACGGGCCAGCGCGCTGATGGGGTTGAAGGAGATGTTGCCCAGCAGCTTGAGCCAGATGTCGTCCCGGAGGTTCGGCTCGACCGGGCACTTGAGGCCGCCCGCCTGCATGGCCTCGCTGAAGGCCTCGCACCGGGGTGAGAGGCTGCGGTCGGGCTCCCCGATGGAGAACCGGGTGCCTTCCAAATGCCGTACGACACCCGGCCCTTCGAGCTCGGTCGCCGCGTAGACGACACAGCCGATGGCCCGGGCGGGTGCGAGCACCGCACTGACCGCACCGCCCGGGTCGACACTCTCGATGCGGTGGCCGTCATGCGGGCCGCCGTGCCGGTGGAAGTACCACCAGGGGATGCCGTTCTGGGCCGCGATGACCGCGGTGGTGTCGGTGAGAAGGGGTTCGATGAGCGGCCCGCACGCCGCGTACGAGTTGGCCTTCAGACCGAGGAAGACGTAGTCGACCGGGCCGATCTCGGCCGGGTCGTCGGTGGCATGGGCGTGAGCGGTGAAGTCACCGCGGGGGCTGAGGACTTGGACACCGTGCCGCCGCATGGCCGCCAGGTGCGGACCGCGGGCGATGAGGTGGACGTCGGCGCCGGCGCGGTGGAGTGCCGCGCCGACGTAGGCACCGATGGCTCCGGCGCCGAGGATTGCGACTTTCATGGGTGGAAGCTCCGTTCGGTGAGGGTGACCGAGGAACTGCCGACTTTGTCGACTGGATATTGTCTACAGGATGGAGGGAGTGCTCAGCAAGGGTCGTGACGTCACCAAGCCTGTTGAGCTGCTGCGACGCCCTTGTACAGCCTTGGCCCGCGGTGGTTTGTGCGCCGTAGACTGTAGGCGAAAACCAATTCATAATTGGCTCTCAGCTGCAGCGACGACCCGCTGTACAGGAGGGACCGCGATGTTGCCGACCACAGGACTGCCGTACGGGACGGTGCCCAGGCTCGAGCGCCCCGGTCCGCTGCGTGATCGGGTGTACGGGGCGTTGCTTGAACTGATCACGACGCGTGCTCTGCAGCCGGGTCAGCATTTGGTGGAGAGTGAGTTGGCGGGGCATCTGGGGGTGTCGCGGCAGCCGGTGCGTGAGGCGTTGCAGCGGTTGAACACTGAGGGGTGGGTGGATCTGCGGCCTGCTCAGGGTGCGTTCGTGCATGAGCCGACGGATGAGGAGGCTGATCAGCTGCTGACGGTGCGGACGTTGTTGGAGGCGGAGGCGGCGCGGTTGGCTGCGGCGAATGCGGGCAGTGCGGGTATTGCCGTGCTGGAGGAGTTGTGTGCGCAGGGGGAGAGTGCGGTTGCCGCGGACGATGTGGATGCGGCGGTGGCTCTGAATGCCCGGCTGCATGCCACGATCATGGAGTTGGCGGGCAACGCGGTTCTGGCGGAGTTGGCGGGGCAGGTGGATCGCCGGGTGCGCTGGTACTACACGCCGATCGCCCGGCAGCGCGGGCAGCAGTCCTGGATCGAGCATCGTGAGCTGATCGCCGCGATCGCCGACCGCGACGAGCAGCGCGCCACCGCCGTTATGCGCCAACACACGGAACAGACGCGGAAGATGTACCACGACCGGGAGAAGTAGCCTCCGATCCTGTCTGCGTCTGCGTCTGCGTCTGTGGCTGTGGCTGTGGCTGTGACTGCGACCGCGACGCGGCTGCGGGGCGACAGGCTGCCGCCCTAGCCGCCAGAGTCGCCTGAGCCGCTGGGCAGCCAGGAAACCGGCATCGGCCCGGGCCGGCTGTTTTGCGGTTGCGGTCGCTGCCTAACGTCCGGAGCTCTGAACCTCTGGGCCGTGGGCACCGAACCATCGGATGAGGCGGCCCTACCCCGGCGAGGGCTGAGACGGAGGGTCCCCCGAGCCCCCGAGCCCCCGCGCCGCCGAGCAGCAAGGCAGCCGGGCGCCGAGCATCTGGGTAGCCGAGCAGCCTCGCAGCCGGCCTCGGCCCGGGCCGGCTGCTTTCGCGTTCCGCGGTCGCGTTCGCTGCCTCGTGTCCGGAGCCCGGGACCCCTGGGCCGCCGCCGTGGCCGTGGGCACCGAACCATCGGATGAGGCGGCCCTACCCCGGCGAGGGCTGAGACGGAGGGTCCCCCGAGCCCCCGAGCCCCCGCGCCGCCGAGCAGCAAGGCAGCCGGCCTCGGCCCGGGCCGGCTGCTTTCGCGTTCCGCGGTCGCGTTCGCTGCCTCGTGTCCGGAGCCCGGGACCCCTGGGCTGCCGCCGTGGCCGTGGGCACCGAACCATCGGATGAGGCGGCCCTACCCCGGCGAGTGCCGAGGCGGAGGGCCGCCTGGTCCGGTTCGAACTGCCTCGCTCAGACCGCGGCTTGTGGCTGCGGCGCCGACGCGCCGCCCCGGGGCCGTCCAGGCTGCCGTAGCAGCAGGGCGATCGCCGCCGCGACCATCGAGGTGGCGCCGGCCAGGGCGTACGCCCCGTCGTAGCCCCAGGCCGCGACGACCATGGAGCCGAGGCCGCCGCCGAACAGGCCGCTGATCAGCTTGCCGCTGTACACCAGCCCGTAGTTGGAGGCGTTGAAGTTCTCCCCGAAGTAGTCGGGGGTGAGCGCCGCGAACAGCGGGTAGAACGCGCCGCCGCCGAACCCGGAGAGGAACGCGAAGACCAGGAACAGCGACTCGCTCCTGATGTCGCCCGCCCAGATCACTCCGAACTGGGCGAGACCCAGCACGACGATCACGAACACCAGCGTGGACTTACGGCCCCACTTGTCGGACAGCCAGCCCACCACCCCGCGCCCGACGCCGTTGATGACCGCCATGACACCCATCGAGGAGGCCGCCACCAGCGGGCCGAAACCCACCTCCTTGGCATAGTCGACCTGGAAGGAGATCCCGAAGATCGACACCCCCGCGGTCATGACGAGGGCGATCCACATGAGGGGAAGCATGCCGGTCCTGACGGCCTCCTTCGGCGTGTACTGCCGTACGGCCGGAGGGTTCTTGGCGAGAGCTCCGGCCCCCTTCTCGCTGCCGCCGTGGCTGAGCGGGTCGATGTCCGCGGGCCACCAGTTCTTCGGCGGGTCCTTGAAGAAGAACGCGCACCCGACGACCACGATCAGGATGTAGCAGCCGATGAGGTCCAGCACGCGGTGGTAGTTCGCGGTGTCGAAGCCGTAGTTGAAGATGAAGATGAAGGGCAGTGATCCGTACGCGAAGCCGCCGTTGACGAACCCGGTCTTAGCTCCCCGGCGTTCGGGGAACCATTTGCCGACCATGTTGATGCAGGTCGCGTAGACCAGTCCGGCGCCGATACCTCCGATGACGCCGAATCCCAGGATCGCCAGCAGCACGTTGTCGAGGTGCGACAGGGCGAGGAACCCGATCAGACACATGCCCGAGCCGATGTACATGGCCTTGCGGGCGGTCAGGATGCCCTTCTCCCGCAGCCAGCCCGCCGGGAAGGCGATGCCGGCCTGGAAGAAGACCCAGACACTGAGGATCCAGAAGGTGTTGCTCTGCGTCCAGCCGTGGGCGTGGGACAGGGTGTCCTCTGCCGAGCCGTACGCGTACTCGAAGACGCTGATGGCCATCATGGTGATCCAGGGCAGATACACCATGAGTTTGCGCGAGTGGCCGAGGATGTCCCGGTCGGTCTCGCCGATGCGGTAGACACGGCCGTTGGCGTCGGTCACTTCTCGGTAGGGACGTTGTGCGGCGGTGGAGTGTGCGGTCTTGTCGGTCTCGCTGCGTGCTGCGTACGGATCTGCCGTCATGTCAGGCCATTTCCTCGCCGAGCGGTTGCGGGTTGGGTACCGTCCTGCGACTGGTCTTGGGCCGGCCGGGCGCCTTCAGGAAGAGCGCCAGCACCGCGGAGCCCAGGCCGATGCAGCCGGCCAGGACGAACGCGCCCTCGTAGTCCCACACGCCGACCACGATCGAGCCGACACCGGAGCCCACGAGGCCCGAGATGAGCTTCGAGCTGTAGACCATGCCGTAGTTGGAGGCGTTGTTGTTCTCACCGAAGTAGTCGGCCGTCATCGCGGCGAACAGCGGGAAGATCGCGCCGCCGCCGAAGCCGGAGACCATGGAGCAGAAGAGGAAGAACGGCATGCTGCCCATCTGGCCGGAGACCAGCACACCGAACTGCGCGGTGCCCAGCACCAGACACACGATGATCAGCGTGTTGCGACGGCCGAACTTGTCGGAGATCCAGCCGATCACACCGCGCCCGGTGCCGTTGACGATCGCCTTCAGCGACATCGCCGTGGCCACGATCCCGCCCGCGAAGCCCATGTCCTTGCCGAACGGCACCTGGAAGGCGATGCCGAAGATGTTGATTCCGGCCGTGCACAGCAGGCAGAACCACATCATCCACAGGACGGGCGTACGTGCCGCTTCCTTCGGGGTGTACTGCTTGACGGCCGGCGGGTTCTTCTCCAGTGCGCGCCGGATCTTGGGGTCGTCGGTCATCTTCAGCGGGTCGACGTGCGGGGGCCACCAGTTCTTCGGCGGGTCCTTGAAGAACCAGCCCGCGAACGCCACCACCGAGCAGCAGACCAGGCCCACCGCCACCAGGACGCCCCGGTAGTTGCTCAGGTCCATGTACGAGGTGAACAGGAAGACGAAGGGCACCGAGCCATAGGCGAAACCGCCGTTGACCATGCCGGTCTTGCCGCCCTTGCGCTCCGGATACCACTTGCCGACCATGTTCACGCAGGTCGCGTAGACGAAGCCGGCGCCGATGCCGCTGCACACACCGAATCCGAGATAGGCGACGATCACGTTCGGTGCGAACGCGAGCGAGAGATAGCCCAGGATCGTGCCCAGCGCGCCGACCATCATCGCGTAGCGGGCCGGGAGCTTTCCGCTCTCCCGCAACTGCCCGGCCGGGAAGGCCACGGCCGCCTGGAAGAACACCCAGACGCCCATCAGCCAGAAGATGTGCCCACTGCTCCACAGATGCGCCTCGTGCAGTGTGTCCTCGGCCGACGTGAACGCGTACTCCGAGGAACTGATGCCCAGCATGCCCATCCACGGGAAGAGCACCATGGTCCATCGTGGCCGTCCCATGATGTGCCGGTCGGTCTCGCCGATCCGGTACACGCGGCCGTTGCGGTCCGTCACCTCCCTGAAGGCGGCGGACGACGAATAGTCGATGGTTGTCATAGTCTTCAAGCACTCCTTGCGTCGAAAGATCTGGCCAGCGCCCCCTGTCCAAATTCCTTTCGTGCGCGCACGGATCCCCGGGGTCCGCCGACGCGCACCGCCGTCGGACCCCGTGCTCATTCACGTCATGGACCACCGCCCAAGGGCGCCGGGACGTGGCTCCGGTTCACCACGTCAGATCACCCCGCCCGACCTGAGCAGACGCAACTCCTCGTCACCGAGTCCGAGTTCGCCGATGTAGATGTCTTCGTTGTGCTGGCCGAGGAGGGGTGGGGTGGTGATGGTGGTGGGGGAGTCGGAGAGTTTGAGGGGGTTGCCGACGGTGGTGAAGGTGCCGCGTTCGGGATGCCCGACTTCGACGATCATGTCGTTCGCGGCGAGTGAGGGGTCCTCGATGATCTCTTTCGGGGACAGGATCGGCCCGCACGGGATGTCGTGGCTGTTGAGCTGCTGAAGGACCTGCCACTTGGGCAGCGTCGAGGTCCATTCCTCGATCAGCTGGAACATCTTCGCCAGCTTGGGAAGGCGGGCCTCGGGGGTGGCCCACTCCGGGTCGTCGGCCAGTTCGGGCCGGCCGATCAGTGCGGCCAGGGGTGTCCAGCCGACCGGCTGGACGATGACGTACACGTAGTCGTTGGGGCCGCCGGGCGCGCACCTGACCGCCCAGCCGGGCTGCCCGCCCCCCGAGGCGTTGCCCGAACGGGGCACCTCCTCGCCGAAGTCCTTGTTGGGGTACTCCGCGAGCGGGCCGTTCGCCAGGCGCTGCTGGTCACGGAGTTTGACCCGGCACAGGTTGAGCACCGCGTGCTGCATCGCCACGTTCACCCGCTGCCCGCGCCCGGTCCTCTCGCGCTGCAGCAGCGCGGCCAGGATGGCGGCCACCGCGTGGATCCCGGTCCCGGAGTCACCGATCTGCGCGCCGGTCGCCAGCGGCGGCCCGTCCTGGAAACCGGTGGTGGCCATCGAGCCGCCCATCGCCTGCGCCACCACCTCATAGGCCTTGAAAGCGGTGTAGGGGCCGTCCCCGAAACCCTTGATCGAGGCATACACGATCCGCGGGTTGATCTCCCGGATCCGCTCCCAGCTGAACCCCATCCGCTCCACCGCACCCGGCGCGAAGTTCTCCACCATCACATCCGCACCCCGGATCAAAGCGGTCAGGATCTCCTGTCCCCGCTCGGTCTTGGTGTTCAGCGTGATGCTGCGCTTGTTGCAGTTGAGCATCGTGAAATACAGCGAGTCCACCTCCGGGACATCCCGCAGCTGCCGGCGCGTGATGTCCCCGCCCGGCGCCTCCACCTTCACCACATCCGCCCCCAGCCACGCCAGCAACTGCGTCGCCGACGGACCCGACTGCACATGCGTCATGTCCAGCACCCGCACACCCTCAAGAGCCATCCTCGACACAAGCCACCTCACTTGTCCGTTGCCTTGAGCGTCTGTCGGTTGCCTTGAACGTTCCGGCGATGCGCTGGGCTGACCCCTGTTGGCACATTGCATACAGTCGACGAATACTGTATGAAGATTGTTATCCCGCATCCGGTGGGTGATGTCCAGGGGGCGTGCAGCACTTTTCAGTCGTGCATCACTTTCAGACGGGAGCCTCATCATGGACCTGTACGAGCATCAGGCCCGGGCCCTCTTCGAGGAACACGGAATCCCGGTGCCGAGGGCGGAGGTCACCGACTCCCCCCAGGAGGCCCGTGCGATCGCCCGCGGGCTCGGCGGCAGCGTCGTCGTCAAGGCGCAGGTCAAGACCGGAGGCCGGGGCAAGGCGGGCGGTGTCCGGCTCGCAGCCGACCCGGCCGAGGCCGAGCGGGCGGCACGCCGGATCCTCGGCATGGACATCAAGGGACACACGGTCGGCAAGGTCATGCTGGCCCAGCCCGTCGACATCGAGACCGAGTTCTACGTCGCCTACGTCCTCGACCGGGCCGCGGGCCGGTTCCTGGCCATCGCCTCGGCGGAGGGCGGCATGGAGATAGAGGAGGTCGCCGCGGCCCGCCCGGAGGCGGTCGCCCGTATACACATCGACCCCGCCGAGGGTGTCACCTCGGCGAAGGCGGGCGAGATCGCCGACGCGGCCGGACTGCCACCGCAGACCGTCGACGTTCTCGTACGACTGTGGGAGGTACTGGTCCGCCAGGACGCGGTCCTCGTCGAGGTCAACCCGCTCGTCCGCACCCGGCAGGGGCACATCCTCGCCCCCGACGGCAAGGTCACCCTCGACGACAACGCCCGCTTCCGGCAGGCCCGTTGGAGTGACGACACCCTCGCGTACGACGATCCGCTGGAGGCGGCCGCCGCCGCGAAGGGCCTCAACTACGTCAAGCTCGACGGCGAGGTCGGCGTCATCGGCAACGGCGCCGGCCTGGTCATGTCGACCCTCGACGTGGTCGCCGGCTGCGGAGCCCGGCCCGCCAACTTCCTCGACATCGGAGGCGGTGCATCGGCCCAGGTCATGGCCGACGGACTCGGGGTCATCCTGTCGGACCCGGCGGTGAAGTCCGTGTTCGTCAACGTCTTCGGCGGCATCACCGCCTGCGACGCGGTCGCCGCCGGCATCGTCCGGGCCCTGGACGAGGTCCGGCTCACCAAGCCGCTCGTCGTACGCCTCGACGGCAACAACGCCGTCCGCGGCCGGGCCGTCCTCGACGAGCACGCCCACCCCCTGGTCCAGCAGGCCACCACCATGGACGGCGCCGCCCGCCGTGCCGCCGAACTCGCCAAAGCCAGTTGAAGGAGCGGGACATGGCCATCTTCCTGACCAAGGAGTCCAGGGTCCTCGTCCAGGGCATGACCGGCGGCGAGGGCATGAAACACACCCGGCGCATGCTCGCGGCGGGCACCAACGTGGTCGGCGGCGTCAATCCGCGCAAGCCAGGGCAGACGGTCGACTTCGACGACCGTGTCGTCCCCGTCTTCGGCTCGGTCGCCGACGGCATGCGGGCGACCGGAGCCGACGTCACCGTCGTCTTCGTGCCACCCGCCTTCGCGAAAGCGGCAGTTGTCGAGGCCGCCGACGCCGGCATCGGACTGGCTGTCGTCATCACGGAAGGCATCCCCGTCCACGACTCCGTCGCCTTCACCTCGTACGCGAAGAAGAAGGGGACACGGATCGTCGGCCCCAACTGCCCCGGCCTGATCACCCCCGGCCAGTCCAACGCGGGCATCATCCCCGCGGACATCACCCGGTCCGGCCGGGTCGGTCTGGTGTCCAAGTCGGGCACGCTCACCTACCAACTCATGTACGAGCTGCGCGACATCGGCTTCTCCACCTGTGTCGGCATCGGCGGAGACCCCGTCGTCGGCACCACCCACATCGACTGCCTCGCCGCCTTCCAGGACGACCCCGACACCGAACTGATCGTCCTCATCGGGGAGATCGGCGGGGACGCCGAGGAGCGGGCGGCCGCCTACATCCGTGAGCACGTCACCAAGCCCGTCGTCGGCTACATCGCCGGATTCACCGCGCCCGAGGGCAGGACCATGGGCCACGCGGGCGCCATCGTGTCCGGTTCGGCAGGTACCGCGCAGGCGAAGAAGGCGGCGCTGGAGGCGGTCGGCGTCAAGGTCGGGAACACCCCCACCGAGACGGCCCGCCTCGTGCTCGCCCTCCTGGACACGGTCCGCGAGGCCCCTCAGGCCTGACCCGGAACCACACAGCGGCGGACGGAGTCCCCTCCGGCCCCGCCGCGTCCCCCTTACCCCGCCCCCGACTGTGCACCGAGAGCGGAGACATCGCATGACAACCACCCTCAACTCCACCCAGCTCGTGGTGAAGTCCGGTACCTCCTGGAACGACGCCTGGCAGCGCTGCCTCGCCGTCGCCCCCGAGGCCTTCCGTGACGACCGCGTCCTCAACCTCTGGGCCTCCGCCTGGCGGGCCGACGGCCGGGCCCTGCCCGCCACCAGCCCCGTCGACGGCAGCCCGATCGCCGGCCCGCCGCGCCTGGACCGGGAAGCCGCCCACCAGGCCGTCCGCGCCTCCCTCGACCAGCACCGCGCCTGGCGGCACATACGGCTCGAAGAGCGCCGGGCCCGCGTCGCGGCCACCCTCGACGCCCTCACCCAGCACCGCGAACTCCTCGCGCTCCTGCTGGTCTGGGAGATCGGCAAGCCCTGGCGCCTCGCGCAGGCGGACGTCGACCGGGCCATCGACGGCGTGCGCTGGTACGTCGACGGCATCGAGCCGATGGTCGAGGGCCGGGCCCCGCTGGACGGCCCGGTGTCCAACATCGCGAGCTGGAACTACCCGATGAGCGTGCTCGTTCACGCCATGCTGGTACAGGCCCTGGCGGGCAACGCGGTCATCGCCAAGACCCCGACCGACGGCGGCGTCGCCTGTCTCACCCTGGCCTGCGCGCTGGCCGCCCGCGAGGGTATCCCCGTCACCCTCGTCAGCGGCAGCGGGGGAGAGCTGTCGGAGGCGCTGGTGCGGGCGCCCGAGATCGGCTGTGTCTCCTTCGTCGGCGGCCGCGACACCGGAGCCGCCGTCGCCACGGCCGTCGCCGACCTCGGCAAGCGTCACGTACTCGAACAGGAGGGACTCAACACCTGGGGGATCTGGAACCACACCGACTGGGACACGCTGGCCGCCGTCATCCCCAAGCTCTTCGACTACGGCAAACAGCGCTGCACCGCCTACCCGCGGTTCGTCGTCCAGCGCGAGCTGTTCGACGAGTTCCTGGCGGCCTACCTTCCCGCGGTGCGCACCCTGCGCCTGGGGCACCCGCTCGCCGTCGAGCACCCGGACGACCCCTACCCGGCACTGGACTTCGGACCGGTGATCAACGCCGCCAAGGCGAAGGAACTGCGCGACCAGGTCGCCGAGGCCATCGACCGCGGAGCCGTCCCGGTCCACCGCGGCAGCGAGGCGGACGCCCGCTTCCTGTCCGGCCAGGACACCTCCGCGTACGTCCAGCCCGTCACCCTTCTCAACCCGCCCCCGTCCTCGCCCCTGCACCACGCGGAGCCCTTCGGCCCGGTCGACACCATCGTCCTGGTCGACACCGAGGCGGAACTGCTCGCCGCGATGAACGCCTCCAACGGTGCCCTGGTGGCCACCCTGTCCACCGACGACCGGGCCACCTTCGACCGGCTCGCCCCGCAGATCCGCGCGTTCAAGGTCGGTCACGGCAAGCCGCGTTCCCGCGGTGACCGGGACGAGCTGTTCGGCGGGTTCGGCGCCTCCTGGCGCGGCGCCTTCGTCGGCGGCGAACTGCTGGTGCGCGCGGTCACCCGGGGCCCGGCCGGCGAGCGGCTGCCCGGGAACTTCCCCGAGTACCAGCTGATGCCGTGAGGCGAGTCCGGGCGGCGGCCCCTGGAGGGGCGGCCGCCCGGCCACCGGCGAACACACGACGACGCAGAGATGGGGTGGCGAGCATGACGTTGGCTCTTGAGGGTGTGCGGGTGCTGGACATGACGCATGTGCAGTCGGGTCCGTCGGCGACGCAGTTGCTGGCGTGGCTGGGGGCGGATGTGGTGAAGGTGGAGGCGCCGGGCGGGGACATCACGCGCCGGCAGCTGCGGGATGTCCCGGAGGTGGACTCGCTGTATTTCACGATGCTCAACTGCAACAAGCGCAGCATCACGCTGAACACCAAGACCGAGCGGGGACAGGAGATCCTGACCGCTTTGATCCGGGGTGCGGATGTGATGGTGGAGAACTTCGCGCCGGGTGCGGTGGAGCGGATGGGGTTCAGCTGGGAGCGGATCCGGGAGATCAACCCGCGGATCGTGTATGCCTCGATCAAGGGTTTCGGGGACGGCCCCTACACCGCTTTCAAGGCCTATGAGGTGGTGGCGCAGGCGATGGGCGGCTCGATGGCCACCACCGGTTTCCAGGACGGGCCGCCGCTGGCGACCGGCGCGCAGATCGGTGACTCCGGGACCGGGATCCACGCGGTGGCCGCCATCCTGGCCGCGCTGCTGCAGCGCGAGAGGACCGGGCGCGGGCAGCGGGTGAACGTGGCGATGCAGCACGCGGTGCTCAACCTGTGCCGGGTCAAACTCCGTGACCAGCAGCGCCTGGCGAACGGCCCGCTCGCGGAGTACCCCAACAAGGACTTCGGCGAGGAGGTGCCCCGTTCGGGCAACGCCTCGGGGGGCGGGCAGCCCGGCTGGGCGGTCAGGTGCGCGCCCGGCGGCCCCAACGACTACGTGTACGTCATCGTCCAGCCGGTCGGCTGGACACCCCTGGCCGCACTGATCGGCCGGCCCGAACTGGCCGACGACCCGGAGTGGGCCACCCCCGAGGCCCGCCTTCCCAAGCTGGCGAAGATGTTCCAGCTGATCGAGGAATGGACCTCGACGCTGCCCAAGTGGCAGGTCCTTCAGCAGCTCAACAGCCACGACATCCCGTGCGGGCCGATCCTGTCCCCGAAAGAGATCATCGAGGACCCCTCACTCGCCGCGAACGACATGATCGTCGAAGTCGGGCATCCCGAACGCGGCACCTTCACCACCGTCGGCAACCCCCTCAAACTCTCCGACTCCCCCACCACCATCACCACCCCACCCCTCCTCGGCCAGCACAACGAAGACATCTACATCGGCGAACTCGGACTCTCCCGGGCCGAGTTGCCGCAGCTCAAGGAGCAGGGCGTCATCTGACCGACTCGACCGGAGTGAGGTAGCCCCACATGTCGACTTCAGCACCCCGAACCGCGACGGTCACCGACCGGCTCGTGGAAGCCAACCGCGCCTACGCCGCCCGATTCACCGACCCCGGCATGGGCGCCCGCCCCGTTCTGCGCGTGGCCGTCGTCGCGTGCATGGACGCCCGCCTCGATCTGCACGCCGCGCTCGGACTCGCGCTCGGCGACTGCCACACCGTCCGCAACGCCGGGGGAGTCGTCACCGACGACACGATCCGCTCCCTGACGATCAGTCAGCGTGCGCTCGGCACCCGCAGTGTGGTGCTCATCCACCACACCGGCTGCGGTCTCCAGACCCTGACCGAGGACTTCCGGCACGAACTGGAACTGGAGGTCGGCCAGCGTCCCGCGTGGGCGGTGGAGGCATTCCGGGACGTCGACCAGGACGTACGGCAGTCCATGCAACGAGTGCGCACCTCGCCGTTCCTCCCGCACACCGACGATGTGCGGGGGTTCGTCTTCGACGTGACGACCGGGCTGCTGCGGGAGATCGAACCGAACTCCTGAGCCGCCCTTGCCCGTTGGCGGTGGTGGCCGGCCGGGGTCAGTCGTCCCGGCCGGCCACAGCGGCGATCTGCTCGCAGTAGAAGTCGGTGGTGTTCCGGGTGTGCCGGCGCATGAGCTCCTCGGCACGGTCGGCGGCACCCTCGCCGATGGCCTCGATGATCCTCGCGTGCTCGTTCCAGGCGTCCTTGCCGCGGGGCCTGGCGATGGGCATGTAGTACCAGCGCACCCGCCGGTCGACCTGGGGGATGAGTTCGGCGAGGACCGCGTTGCGGGACAGCAGGGTGATGTGGCCGTGGAGGGCGGCGTTCGCCTCCACGATGGCCCGGGCGTCCCCCGCCGCGAGGGCGCTCAGACCGGTCTGCTGGAGTTCCCACAGCCGGGCGACATCACGGGCGGTGGCGTGCTGGGCCGCGCCGCGCGCGGAGTGGGTCTCCAGGAGGGCCCGGACGCTGAGGAGTTGGGCGCACTCCTGCGTGGTGGGGGAGTGGACGAACGCCCCCTGCGAAGGGCGCAGGTCGACCCAGCCGGCGGTCTGGAGCCGCTGCAGCGCCTCCCGGATCGGCTGCCGGCTCACCCCGAGGCTCTCCGCCAGCTCGGCCTCGACGAGGTGCCGGCCGGGGGTGAGCGAGCCGTTGATGATCAGTTCGGTGAGGGCCTCGTAGACGGCCTGGCGGAGCGGGGTGGGCCTGCTGATCGGGCCACGGGCTGTCACGGTGGGTGTGTCGGGCATGGGCCCTGTCTCCCTCGTTCGGCTGGTGGGTCCCGGAAGTTGCCCGGCTGGACCCCTGGCGCGGTGACCTTCCCATGCAGAATACTGTATGCAATCATCATTCGACAGTGGAACAGCAGCCACGCCCGAGGGGGTCGCCCCGTGTCGTACCGCACCGCTCTCTCCGAAGTCCTGACCAGTGCCGTGGGACCCGTCGCCGAAGCAACCGCCGTCCAGGGCCGGTTCCCTCGCGGCGCCGTGACGGCCCTCGGCCGCGCCGGGCTGCTGGGACTCACCGTCTCCACCGGATTCGGCGGCGGGGGACGGGGGTTGCCGGAGGCCGCCGACGTGGTCGCGCGGACCGCGCGCGTCTGCCCGGCGACGGCGGCCGTCCTCCAGTCCCACTACACGGCCGTCGCCGTCATCGAGGCATACGGCGGCCCCTGGACGCGAGGCGAGATCGCCGCCGGACGCCACCTCGCCAGTCTTGCGCTCGCCGAGTCCGATGGGGGGTCGGAGGCCGAGGGCGACGGGCCGACGGCCGAGACCCAGCTCCTCGTGCCGCGCTCCGTGGCCACCCGTTCCGGTGAGGTGGTGGCCCTGCGGGCCCGCAAGCAGCGAGTGGTCGCGGCGGGGGAGGCCGACCTGTACGTCTGGTCCTCCCGCCCCC
Organism: Streptomyces sp. SAI-127; assembly: GCF_029894425.1. Lineage (NCBI taxonomy): Bacteria > Bacillati > Actinomycetota > Actinomycetes > Kitasatosporales > Streptomycetaceae > Streptomyces > Streptomyces sp. SAI-127. The sequence goes on along the minus strand of NZ_JARXYJ010000001.1, from coordinate 2,142,520 downwards.
TCACCGCGTCCGACGGGCTGACGCTCTGGGCGGTCCCGGCGCACGCCCCGGACCTGTTCGTCCCGGCACGGCCCGGCGCCGTGGGACCCCGCGGCAGCGCGACCTCCACGGTGTTCGCCGACCCGGTGCTGGTGCCCGCGGAGGCGATGCTCGGAGCGGACGGCGGCGGACTCGACATCGTGCTGCGCACGGTCCTGCCCTGGCTGCTCGAACTGCGGGCCGCCGCCGGGACCCGCCGCCCACCGACCCTCGACCCCGGGAGCGTCCGCCGCCCCGCCGGCTCGCTCGCCGCGTCCTGAACCGTGCCCGGGAAAACGTCAGTCCTGGTTCGCCCTGGCCGCGATCTGCCTGCGGTAGAAGTCGGTCGTACGCTCGGTGTGCTTGCGCATGACCTCGCCCGCCTGGTCCGCGTCTCCCTTGGCGATGGCCCTGATGAGCTGCGTGTGCTCGTTCCAGGCCTCCTTGCCGCGGGGTTTGGCGATGGGCGTGTAGTACCAGCGGACCTTCTGGCCGACCTGGGCGATCAGTTCGGCCAGCACGGCGTTGTCGGCGACGGCGGTGATGAAGTCGTGCAGCGCGGTGTTGGCCGCGACCAGGCGCTCGACGTCGCCGTCGGCGAGAGCGGCGATCCCGTCCAGCTGGAGTTCGTCGAGACGCGCGATGTCCTCGGGCTTCGCGTTCTTCGCGGCGAGCTGGGCCGAGTAGGTCTCCAGGACCGAGCGGACGCCGAGGAGCTGGGCGGCCTCCTCCTCCGTGGGGGAGTGGACGAAGGCGCCCTGGGCGGGCCGCAGATCGACCCAGCCGGCGGTCTGGAGCCGCTGGAGAGCCTCGCGGACCGGCTGACGGCTGACGCCGAGGTGTTCGGCGAGCTCGGCCTCGACCAGATGCTGGCCCGGCTTGAGGGAGCCGTTGACGATCAGCTCGGTCAGGGCGTCGTACACGGCCTGACGCAGCGGTGCCGGGCGGGTGACGCGCCGGGACGCTGCGGCCGTGAGTGCCTCGCGCATGGTTGTCCCGTTCTGCCGCCGGTGTCGCGGGTGGCGGCTCTGCCAAGTGGGGCCATCCGGAGGGTTGCCGAACGGCCGCGCCAGCATACAGGTTTTGGTATGCAACATGGCGGGAGTCCCCGCGAGGTCCGCCCTGGTGGGCGCACCTGACGCGCAGTCCGGCGTCCGCACTTCTCCCTCTGCTTGCGATGCTGCAGGGTTGTGTATACAGAAGTCTGTATGGAGTATGGTCGGAGTCCCTGCATCCCTCGCCGGGGACCCGCGTGACGGAAGGCGAAGCGATCATGACGACCAGCGGGAGTGACGTGACGGTCGAGAGCGTGGTCCGGAGGGTGGTGGCCCGTCACCGGGGCGAGCGCGGTGCGCTGCTGCCCGTACTGCACGCCGTCCAGGCCGAGTTGGGCCATGTGCCGCAGGAGGCCGTGCCGGTGCTCGCCGAGGAGCTCAACCTCTCCCGGGCGGACGTCCACGGAGTGGTGACCTTCTACCACGACTTCCGTCGCGAGCCCGCGGGCCGCACCACCGTGCGCATCTGCCGCGCCGAGGCCTGCCAGGCGCTGGGCGCCGACCAACTGGTGAGCTACGCACGCCAGTCCGGACTGCCCCTGGGCGAGACGTCGGCGGACGGTTCGGTCACCGTCGAGCAGGTCTTCTGCCTCGGCAACTGCGCGCTCGGTCCGTCGGTGGAAGCCAACGGACGGCTGTACGGACGAGTTGGCCCGGCCCGGCTGGGCTCGATCCTCAACGGGACGGTCTCCTCATGAACAACCCAACGCACTCCATGGCCACCGTGTACGTCCCCCGCGACTCCGCGGCCAGGTCCGTCGGCGCGGACGAGGTCGCGCAGGCCCTTCAACACGCTGCCGCCCACGGCGACTTCGCCCTCGACGTCGTACGCAATGGATCGCGCGGCATGCTGTGGCTGGAGCCCCTGGTCGAGGTGGTCACTCCCCAAGGGCGCGTCGGCTACGGTCCGGTGACCCCGGAAGACGTCGAGGGTCTCCTGGCTGCGGGCCTGCTCGACGGCGCCGATCATCCCCTGCGGCTCGGTCTCGTCGACGAACTGCCCTGGCTGGCACGCCAGAACCGCGTCACCTTCGCCAGAGTCGGAGTGACCGACCCCCTGTCGGCCGAGGACTACGAAGCCCACGGCGGCCTCGCGGGACTGCGCGCCGCCCTGGAGCTCGCCCCCGCGGACGTGGTCGCCGAGGTCACCGCGTCCGGACTGCGCGGCCGCGGCGGCGCCGGATTCCCGGCCGGCATCAAGTGGAAGACCGTGCTGGACTGCGCCGACGAGCTGAAGTTCGTCTGCTGCAACGCCGACGAGGGCGACAGCGGGACCTTCGCCGACCGGATGGTCATGGAGGGCGACCCGTTCATGCTCATCGAGGGCATGACGATCGCCGCACACGCGGTCGGAGCGAGCGAGGGCTACCTGTACATCCGCTCGGAATACCCGGACGCGGTGGCCACGATGCGCCGGGCGATCGGGATCGCCCGCGAGCACGGCTGGCTCGGCAAGAACATCCTCGGCTCCGCCCTCGACTTCGACCTGCACGTCCGCGTCGGCGCCGGCGCGTACATCTGCGGCGAGGAGACCTCCATGCTGGAGAGCCTGGAGGGCAAGCGCGGCATGGTCCGCGCGAAACCGCCGATCCCGGCGATCGAGGGCCTGTTCGGCAAACCGACCGTGGTGAACAACGTCCTCACCCTCGCCACCGTGCCCGTGGTCATGGCCGAGGGCGCGCAGGCGTACGAGCAACTGGGCGTCGAACGCTCCCGCGGCACCCAGGTGTTCCAGCTCGGCGGCAACATCGCCCACGGCGGCATCGTGGAGACCGCCTTCGGCATCACCCTGCGGGACCTCATCGAGGAGTACGGCGGCGGGACGCACTCCGGACGCCCGGTGCGCACCGCGCAGGTCGGCGGCCCGCTGGGGGCGTACCTGCCGGAGTCGATGTTCGATCTGCCCATGGACTACGAGGCGTTCGCGGCGGCCGGGGCGATGGTCGGCCACGGCGGAGTGGTCGTCTTCGACGACAGCGTCGACATGGCCGCGCAGGCCCGCTTCGCGATGGAGTTCTGCGCCGAGGAGTCCTGCGGCAAGTGCACACCGTGCCGCGTCGGCGCGGTGCGCGGCGTCGAGGTGATCGACAAGATCGTCGCCGGCACCCACCGGGACGAGAACCTCGCCCTGCTCGAAGACCTCTGCGACCTGATGACCGAGGGCTCGCTGTGCGCGATGGGCGGGCTGACCCCGCTGCCCGTGCGCAGCGCCCTCACCCACTTCCCCGACGACTTCCTCGGCGGCCGTCGACTCCTGGACATCCAGCCCGTACAGGCGACGGGCCCGAGGACGGAGGGCACGGCATGACACTCCTCAAGGAACCCGACTTCGGAACCCCCGAGAGGCCCGGCCCGGCGACGGTGTCCGTCGAGGTGGACGGCCTGGCGGTGACCGTCCCCGAGGGCACGTCGGTGATGCGCGCGGCCGCGCAGGCCGGCGTCGACATACCCAAACTCTGCGCCACCGACAGCCTGGAGGCGTTCGGCTCCTGCCGGCTGTGCGTGGTGGAGATCGACGGACGGCGCGGCACCCCGGCGTCCTGCACCACCCCGTGCGCCGACGGCATGAAGGTGAGCACCCAGACGCCGAAGGTGGAGAAGCTCCGCCAGGGCGTCATGGAGCTCTACATCTCCGACCACCCCCTGGACTGCCTGACCTGCCCGGCCAACGGTGACTGCGAACTCCAGGACATGGCAGGGGTGGTGGGCCTCAGGCAGGTCCGCTACGGCTACGAGGGCGAGAACCACCTCGACGCCGAGAAGGACACCTCCAACCCGTACTTCGACTTCGACCCCTCCAAGTGCATCGCCTGCTCCCGCTGTGTGCGCGCCTGCGGCGAGGTCCAGGGCACCTTCGCCCTCACCATCGAGGGCCGCGGCTTCGACTCCAAGGTCTCGCCGGGCGCCGGCGAGACCTTCATGGACTCCGAGTGCGTCTCCTGCGGGGCCTGCGTGCAGGCCTGTCCGACGTCCACGCTCCAGGAGCGTTCGGTCGTCGAACTGGGCATGCCCACCAGGTCGGTGGTGACCACCTGCGCGTACTGCGGGGTCGGCTGCTCCTTCAAGGCCGAGCTGCGCGGCGACGAACTCGTGCGCATGGTGCCGTACAAGGACGGCGGCGCCAACGAGGGCCACTCCTGCGTGAAGGGCCGCTTCGCCTTCGGCTACGCCACCCACCCCGATCGGCAACTCAAGCCCATGGTCCGCGACCGGATCACCGACCCCTGGCGCGAGGTCGAGTGGGACGAGGCGATCGGCACGGTCGCCCGGCGGATGCGCGAGATCCAGGACCGGCACGGTTCGAGCGCGATCGGCGGGATCACCTCCTCGCGGTGCACCAACGAAGAGGTCTACGTCGTACAGAAGATGGTCCGCGCGGCCTTCGGCAACAACAACGTCGACACCTGCGCCCGCGTCTGCCACTCCCCGACGGGCTACGGCCTCAAGCAGACCTTCGGCGAGTCGGCCGGCACCCAGGACTTCCGCTCGGTCGCCGAGGCCGACGTCATCATGGTGATCGGCGCCAACCCCACCGACGGTCACCCGGTGTTCGCCTCCCGGATGAAGCGCCGGCTGCGCGAGGGCGCCCAGTTGATCGTCGTGGACCCGCGCCGCATCGACCTCGTGCGCTCGCCGCACATCGAGGCGCGGCACCACCTCCAGCTCCGGCCCAGCACCAACGTGGCCGTGGTCAACGCGATGGCGCACGTCGTGGTCACCGAGGGCCTGGTCGACCGCTCCTTCGTCGACGCGCGGTGCGAAGGCTTCGACGAGTGGGCCGAGTTCATCGCTCGCCCGGAGAACAGCCCGGAGTCCGTCGAGGAGATCACCGGCGTACCGGCCGCCGAACTCCGGGCCGCCGCACGGCTGTACGCCGAAGCGCCCAACGGGGCCATCTACTACGGCCTCGGCGTCACCGAGCACAGCCAGGGCTCGACCATGGTCATGGGAATGGCCAACCTCGCGATGGCGTGCGGGAACATCGGCCGCGACGGCGTCGGCGTGAACCCGCTGCGCGGCCAGAACAACGTGCAGGGCTCCTGCGACATGGGCTCGTTCCCCCATGAACTCCCCGGCTACCGGCACGTCTCCGACGACGCCGTCCGGACCGTCTTCGAGAACCTCTGGGGCGGAACCCTCCTCGCCGAACCGGGACTTCGCATCCCCAACATGTTCGACGCGGCCATCGACGGCACCTTCCGCGGCCTGTTCGTCCACGGCGAGGACATCGCCCAGTCCGACCCCAACCTCAAGCACGTCACCGCGGCCCTCGAGGCGATGGAACTCGTCGTCGTCCAGGACCTGTTCCTCAACGAGACGGCCAAGTTCGCGCACGTCTTCCTGCCCGGGGCGTCCTTCCTGGAGAAGGACGGCACCTTCACCAACGCCGAACGCCGCATCAACCGGGTACGCGCGGTGATGAAGCCGAAGACGGGCAAGCACGAGTGGCAGATCGTCAGCGAGATCGCCACCGCCATGGGCTACGAGATGTCCTACGACCATCCGGGCCAGATCATGGACGAGATCGCGTCGGTCACGCCGACGTTCACCGGAGTCTCCTTCGACCTCCTGGACAAGCTCGGCAGCGTCCAGTGGCCGTGCAACGAGGAGGCACCCGAGGGCACGCCCGTCATGCACGTGGACGCATTCGTGCGCGGCAAGGGCAAGTTCGTGGTCACCTCCTACGTGCCGACCAACGAACGCAGCACCCGGCGCTTCCCGCTGGTCCTCACCACGGGCCGCATCCTCAGCCAGTACAACGTCGGCGCGCAGACCCGTCGTACCGGCAATGTCGCCTGGCACCCCGAGGACGTCCTGGAGCTGCACCCGCACGACGCCGAGGACCGCGGCATCAACGACGGCGACATGGTCACCTTGGCCAGCCGTGTCGGGCGGACGACTCTGCGCGCGGAGCTCTCCGACCGTATGCCGACCGGGGTCGTGTACACCACGTTCCACCACCCCGTCACCGGCGCCAACGTGGTGACCACGGAGAACTCCGACTGGGCGACCAACTGCCCGGAGTACAAGGTGACCGCCGTACAGGTGGCGCTCGCCCGTCCGGACCGGTCGAGCGAGACCGAAGCCGCCGGGAACGACCTCGTGACGGTGGTGGACTGAGATGACAGCGACCGTGCCGTCGGAGTGCAGGATGGCCAACGACATCGCCAGAAACCTCGGACACCTTCAGGGGGAGGATGCCGCGGAGGCGATCGCGGGGCACATCGGCAGGTTCTGGGACCCGCGTATGCGGAGCCGCCTCCACGATTTCGTCGATGCCGGGGTGGACGGCCTCGACCCCCTCGTGGTGGCCGCGGTGAAGCTTCTGCGCTGACCTGTGCGGTCTCCTCCCTGTACATCACTCCACACTGCATACAGTATGGAGCCAGTGATCCCATGGGCAGGGAGGAGCCGCTCATGCTGTTCCGGCAGCTCGAATACTTCGTGGCGGTGGCGAGGGAACGGCACTTCGCCCGGGCGGCGGAGTCCTGCTACGTCTCCCAGCCCGCGCTCTCGGCGGCGATCGCCAAGCTGGAACGGGAGCTGAACGTCACGCTGATCAACCGCGGCCACAACTACCAGGGCCTCACCCCGGAGGGCGAGCGGCTCGTGGTGTGGGCCAAGCGGATCCTCGCCGAGCAGGACGCCTTCAAGGCCGAGGTGGCCGCCGTGCAGTCCGGCATCACGGGGACCCTGCGGCTCGGCACCGACCCCACCGCGTCCACGACCCTCGCCCTTCCCGTGGCCGCGTTCTGCGCGGCGCACCCGCTGGCCAAGGTCCAGGTCCGCTCCCGGCTGTCGACGAAGGAACTCCATCGGCAGCTGCGCGACTACGAACTCGACGTGGCCATCGCCCACTTCGACCCGGACGACCAGGAGGGCCTCCAGGTCGTCCCCCTCTACCAGGAGAGATACATGCTCCTGGTCTCCGACGACCAGCTGGTGGCCCAGTCCGCCACCGTCTCCTGGGCGGACGCGGCCCAGTTGCCGCTCGCGCTGCTGACGCCGGACATGCGGATCCGCCAGATCGTCGACACCGTGTTCGCGGAGAAGGGGTACGTGGTGACCCCGCAGGTCGAGACGGACTCGATCGCCTCCCTCTACGCGCACGTGGGCGGCGGTGGCTGGGCGAGCATCGTGCCCCACACCTGGCTGCGCGCGATGCCGGTGGTCGGCCGGACGAGAGCGCTGCCGCTGGTCGACCCCGAGGCCGGAGCCCAGGTCTCCGTGGCGATCCACGCGGCGACCCCCGGCTCGGTCGCCGCCCGGGCCTTCGTCAACGCGGCGACGGGCCTCTCCCTGGACGACTTCTTCGCCCGCCCACTGCCCCCCGAACACCGGGTGCGCTGAGCTCCGCCAGGGTGCGGGTGTCCGGCCGGCGCTGCTTTCTCCGGTCCGGTTCTCGTTCCGCGATGTACGGCGGCGCGGCGGCGGGCCTGTCCGGGACGACCTCCTCGTTTGCCCGGCCGCTCCCTGCCGGGCACGGCGGGCGCCGCCCCGACTGCCCGTCAGGGCGCTGCCCCCATGACTGCCCCGTTGGGGCGCCGTCTCCGACTGCCCCCGTCAGGGTGCGTACCGCGCCTGCACCGCCTTCCGGTCCAGGCCTCCCTTCGCGGTGTACGGCAGGGCGGCGACCAGCTCGAGCCGGTCCGGCACTTCGAACGCGGCCAGCCGGTCACGGCAGTACCGCAGGATCTCCTCGCGCCGGACGCCGTCAGGCTCACGCACCACCACGGCGGCACCGACCCGCTGCCCGTACACCGCGTCGGGCACCGCGAACACGGCCGCCTCCGCGACCCCCGGGCAGCCGGCCAGGATGTCCTCGACATGCTCGGGCGAGATCTTCTCCCCACCCCGGTTGATGAGGTTCTTGATCCGCCCGGTCAGCGACAGATACCCGTCCTCGTCCAGCGCGCCCAGATCACCGGTGCGCAGCCACCCGTCGACGAAGGTCCGCGCCGACTCGTCGCCGTCGGCGAGATAACCCCGGGCGACCGTGGGCCCCTGCACCCACACCTCGCCCTCGACACCCACGGGACAGGGTCGCCCGCCCCGGTCCACGACGCGCACCTCGACCCCGGTCGGCCGGCCCACCGACCCCTGCCTGAGCGCTCCCCGCTGCGGCAGCGGTTCGCTGGTCGCCTGGTGCGAGGACTCGGTCATCCCGTACGCGGACAGCAGCGGCGCACCGAACGTGCGCTCCAGCGCCCGCTGCGTCGCCGTGTTGAGGGGCGCGCTGCAACTGCGGACGAACTTCAGACGCGGCGCCTGCGGACCCGGGTACTCCCGCTCCGACCGGTCCAGAAGGATCTCGTGGATCGCCGGCACCGCCGTGAACCACGTGGCGCCCACGGCCCGCATGTCGTCCCAGAACGTGCCCGCCGAGAACCGCCCCCGCTCGGGCAGCAGCACACAGCCCCCGCTCGCCAGGGAGGCAAGCAGCGCGGCGAACAGCCCGTGGCCGTGGAAGAACGGCATCACCGCGACCGTCGCGTCCCCGGGACCCAACTCGTAGGTGGCGCAGATGTTCCGAAGCGAGGCGGCCACATTGGCGTGCGTCAACGGGACCATCTTCGCCCGGTCGGTGGTGCCGGCGGTGAACAGCACGAGCGCGTCCCGGTCCGACAACTCACCGGCCGCGCCCCCGACTTGCGACACGTCGCAGACGCCGGATTCGAGTACCACCGCAGCCGTCCCCGCCCGGGAGACCTCCACCCGCAGTGGCCAGGCCGGCACCGGAAGCGGGACGACACCGGGCATCGACGGATCGAGGAGAACCGCCCGCGCCCCCAATGCCAGCAGCCGCGCGGACAGTTGCGACGCGGGCAGGGTGGGATCCAGCGGAGCCGCCACCAGCCCGGCCCGCGCCGCGCCGAGCAACCCGACGACGAACTCCGCCGTGTTGGCACCGATCAGGCCGACCGCATCACCGCGGCGCAGCCCCGCACCACCGAGCCGGGCCGCCACGTCGTCGGCCAGGGACGCGAGCCCCCGGTACGACAGGTGCACACGCTCGCCGGTCACGACGAGAGCGCGGCCGTACGGGCGTTCACGTACCTGCCGGTCGAGGAGGTCGACAAGGCCCGTGACCTCCGAAGGCCGGTACCGGTTCGCGTCACGCACGGATGCCGCGGCCGGAACGGCCATGACCCCACCCCCTCGCACAGGTCCGACGACACATCCATTGCGAGCGTGCGGTGGCACCCGGTGCGCGTCCAATACCCGCTGGCGAACGGCCGATAGCAGCTGTCTATCAAGGGAGTTTCCGGGCCTGTGACCAGCCCTCGATAAACGCCGTTTATCGGCTGGTCGCCGATGGGTCTTGGACGCGGACGAGCGCGCTGCGGATGGTGAGAGAAGTAGCCGCTCCGGCAGGACCTGCCCAAGGAGGACCTCGGACCATGACCGCCCCCTCGACACTGGAGACCGCGGCAGCAGCCGACGTTCCGACCGAGCTCACCGACGGGTACCACCTGGTCGTCGACGCGCTCAGGATGAACGACGTAGACACCATCTACGGGGTGGTCGGCATCCCGATCACCGACCTGGCCCGTCTCGCCCAGGCGCAGGGCATCCGCTACATCGGCTTCCGCCACGAGAGCAACGCCGGACACGCGGCCGCCATCGCCGGCTACCTCAACAAGAAACCCGGCGTCGCCCTCACGGTCTCGGCCCCGGGCTTCCTCAACGGCCTGGTCGCCCTGGCGAACGCGACCACCAACTGCTTCCCGATGGTCCAGATCTCCGGTTCCAGCGAGCGCCACCTCGTCGACCTCAAACAGGGCGACTACGAGGAGATGGACCAACTCGCCGCCGCGCAGCCCTTCGTGAAGGCCGCCTACCGGGTCAGCCGGGTGGAGGACATCGGCCGCGGCATCGCCCGCGCCCTGCGCACCGCGATCTCCGGGCGCCCCGGCGGTGTCTATCTCGACATCCCCGCCGCGGTGCTCGGCGCCATCATGCCCAAAGCGGAGGGAGACAGGACGCTTAGCCGTCTCGTCGACCCCGCGCCGCGCCAACTGCCCGCGCCGGAGGCCGTGGACCGGGCGATCGAGCTCCTCGCCTCCGCGGAGCGCCCGCTGGTGGTGCTGGGCAAGGGGGCCGCGTACGCCCAAGCCGACGCGAAGGTGCGGCAGTTCATCGAGTCGACCGGCATTCCGTACGTACCGATGTCGATGGCGAAGGGGCTGCTGCCGGACGATCACCCCCAGTCGGCGGCCACCGCCCGTTCCCTGGCGCTGAAGAAGGCCGACGTCGTGATGCTGATCGGCGCCCGCCTCAACTGGCTGCTTGGCCATGGCCAGGCGGGATGGAACCCCGACGCCAAGTTCGTCCAGATCGACATCGACCCCAAGGAGATGGACAGCAACCAGCCCATCTCCGCGCCGCTCGTCGGTGACATCGAGTCGGTGCTCGACGCGCTCGCCGAACGTACCAAGCCCGGCCAGATCACGGCCCCTTCGGCCTGGCGCGAGGAGCTCGGGGCGCGTTCGGCGCAGAACGTGGCCAAGATGGCCAAGCGCCTGGAGGCCGACCCGCACCCGATGCAGTTCATGGGCGCCCTGAAGGCCGTACGCGACGTCGTGCACGCGCACCCGGAGACGTACATCGTCAACGAGGGCGCCAACGCCCTGGACATCGCGCGCAACGTCATCGACATGCACGTGCCGCGCCACCGCCTCGACAGCGGCACCTGGGGCGTCATGGGCATCGGCATGGGCTACGCGATCGCCGCCGCCGTCGAGAGCGGCGCCCCGGTCGTGGCCATCGAGGGTGACAGCGCCTTCGGGTTCAGCGGCATCGAGATCGAGACGATCTGCCGCTACAAGCTGCCCGTCGTCACCGTGATCATGAACAACGGCGGTGTCTACCGCGGCGACGACACCAACCCGTACGACGACGCGCCCTCGCCCACGACCCTCATGTCGGCGGCCCGCCACGACCTTCTCATCGAGGCGTTCGGCGGCAAGGGCTACCGGGCCACCACCCCCGCCGAGGTCACCGCCGCCCTCACCGAGGCCCTCGCCTCCGGCGGCCCGGCGCTCATCGACTGCGTGATCGACCCCTCGGCCGGCACCGAGAGCGGCCACATCTCGCACCTCAACCCCAAGGGCATCACCGTCGGCAACATCACGCCGGCGAAGAAGTGACCGCCTAGACCTCGTAGACCGCGCAACTTCACGAAAAGGAAGCACACATGAGTGAAAAGCCGCTCGCCGGAATCAAGGTGATCGACTTCACCGGGGTCCAGGCCGGTCCCGCCTGCACGCAGATGCTCGCCTGGTTCGGCGCCGACGTCCTGAAGGTGGAGCGTCCCAACGGCGGTGACGTGACGCGCCGTCAGCTCAGGGACATCGAGGACCTGGACGCGCTCTACTTCACGATGCTCAACAGCAACAAGCGCTCCCTCGCGATCAACACCAAGACCGCCGAGGGCAAGGAGGTCCTGGAGAAGCTCATCGCGGACGCCGACGTCCTGGTGGAGAACTTCGCCCCGGGCGCCCTGGACCGCATGGGCTTCACCTGGGAGCGCATCCAGGAGCTCAACCCGCGCCTGATCTTCGGCTCGGTGAAGGGCTTCAACGACCAGTCGTCGTGGAACGACCTCAAGGTCTACGAGAACGTCGCCCAGTGCGCGGGCGGTGCCGCCTCCACCACCGGCTTCTGGGACGGCCCTCCCACCATCTCCGGCGCCGCCATCGGCGACACCAACACCGGTATGCACCTGGCGATCGGCATCCTCACCGCGATCATCGACCGCGGCAGGACCGGCCGCGGCCAGAAGGTCTCCGTCTCCATGCAGGACGCCGTGCTCAACCTCTGCCGCGTCAAGCTGCGCGACCAGCAGCGCCTGGAGCGGGTCGGCTACCTGGAGGAGTACCCGCAGTACCCGAACGGCGAGTTCACCGACGTGGTGCCGCGCGGCGGCAACGCGGGCGGCGGCGGCCAGCCCGGCTGGGTCCTCAAGTGCAAGGGCTGGGAGACCGACCCGAACGCGTACATCTACTTCACGGTCCAGGAGCAGAACTGGAAGCGCACCGCCGAGGTGATCGGCCACCCCGAGTGGGCCGAGGACCCGGAGTACGCCACCGCGCGGGCCCGCCAGTCGCACATCTTCGAGATCTTCGAGGAGATCGAGAAGTGGCTCGCGGACAAGACCAAGTACGAGGCGGTGGACATCCTGCGGGAGTGGGAGGTGCCCTGCGCCCCGGTGATGAGCATGAAGGAGATCGCCTACGACGAGGACCTGCGCAACAGCGGCACGGTCGTCGAGGTCGAGCAGAAGGGCCGCGGCACCTATCTGACCGTCGGCAGCCCGGTGAAGTTCTCCTCCTTCAAGCCGGAGGTCGTCGGCGCCCCGCTGCTGGGCGAGCACAGCTCCGAGGTCCTGGTGGAGCTGGGCTACGACGAGGAGACCATCGGCCGCCTGAAGGAGAGCGGGGTCATCGTCTGACGCAGCGCCGACGTGGAAGCGGCCGTGACCCGAAGGTCACGGCCGCTTCCACGCTGTCCGGCGGGGCTCAGACCGTCGTCGTCTCGGCCCGGCGCCGCATCAGCTCCCGCTCGCGCTCGCGTCGCGCGGTGACGTCCCGGATGACCGCGCCGCAGTAGGTGCTGCCGTCGGGGCCCGGCAGCAGCACCACGCTGAACTCGATGGACAGCTTGCGACCGTCCGCGGCCAGCGCGGGGACGTTCAGCAGATCCGCGTCCCCGTACTTGCTGTACCCCCGCGCGATGGCCGCCTCGAACCCGTCCTGGTGCCGCTTGCGGTGCCTCTCGGGAATGATGACGTCCAGGCTCCGACCGGCCACGTCGGCCGCCGGAAATCCGAAGATGCGCTCCGCGCCCCGGTTCCAGTAGCGGATCAGCCCTTCGCTGTCGATGATCACTATGCCGTCGGGTGCCTGGTCTGCCATGCCGAGCACCACCGCGGAATCCAGATCTGCCATGTCGCCTCCGAGCAGGGGCCATTTGGTGGCCAACAGTATACAGAATACTGTCGTCACGGACCCGGGCGAAGCTCCCGGAGGTTCGCCAGGAGGGCGGATATGCAGGTGAAGGGCACTCCGAAAGCTTGGTATTGTTGTCCATGTCGCCGCGCGGAACACCTCCGTCAAGGCGGCAGACACCTGGTCCGGGTGGCGGAATGGCAGACGCGCTAGCTTGAGGTGCTAGTGCCCTTTATCGGGCGTGGGGGTTCAAGTCCCCCCTCGGACACCAGTGAAGACCCCACGTGATGTGGGGTCTTTCGCGTTGCCCGGCTACGGCGCGGGCGGCGAGCCCTGGAACGAGCCGCCGGAGATGTCGCGCGCCTGAATGACGGGCGCGTGGAACGTCCCGCCGCTGATGTGGTTGCTCACGCCCGTGTCGGCCGTTCGCCGGGCCTGCTCCCACCAGTCCTCCAGGCCGCGGCGGAAGTCGGCGTCCAGTGCCGCCCTGACGGCCAGCGCGGTACTCAGCGCATGCGCTCGTGCGCCGTCCTCCGGTGTCCGCGCGAGGGCGACCAGTTCGGACTCGCCCGAACTCACCGAGGGCGCCTCTTCGGCGTCCGACTCCGTTCCGCCGTGACGGAACGGGCGCCGCACCAGCGTGACCAGACCGTCCCATGCCTGTCGCCCGGCCTCTCCGCCGAGTCCTCCGGCCCACGCTGCGAGCAGGGCCACCGATACGGGATCCATGGGCGCACTCCTTGTCCTGGAAAGGTGGAGCAGGGGATGGTGCGGCGACAGAAAGCGCTTTCGTCGCCGCACCCAAACTTGCTCAGGCGCGAGAGGTCGCGGCAGTTGCGCTCGAAGGGATGCAGATATTCGTGACGAGCGCGAAGGCGGAGAAGGCAATGAGGGCTGCGGCCGCGCCACGGAGGGCGAACTTCATGGTCTTGCTTTGGGGCATTCTTCTTCCTGCTCCAATTACTGGTCAGTAGGCAGGCTGTTCTGCCTGCCTTGCAGGAACGTGAATACATCCTTCGCAGTCGATCACGCAAATCGCGAGGCTTTCTCCCGCGAAGGACTGTTCGGTGAGTCCTCCGTCTGATAGGCGGCCTGTACCGAGAGCAGGCTTTCCCGCGCTCGTGCCGCTTCGTGTGCCGCCCCCACGCGGTCGGCGACCTCGACGGCCTCGGTGAGGTGTGCGACGGCCGAGGCATGGCGGCCGAGCCGGTGTTCGGCGAGCCCCAGAGCGTGGAGCGCCTGCCCCTCCTCGTGGGCGGCACCCACGCTTCTGGCAAGGTCAAGAGCGTGCTGCTGGCGGGTGGTCGCCTCCCCGAAGTGCCCTGCCGTGTACAGGGCCTTGCCCATGGCGTGCAGGGTCTCCGAGGCGTTGCGACGGTCGCCGGACCTACGGAAGGTCGCGAGGGAATCGTTGAAGAGGTCCAGCATGAGGGTCAGGTCGTCGGGTGATTTCATCGTGCTTGCCAGATTCACCTGGGTAATGGCCCGCTCCGAGGGGACCCCCGTTTCCCTGAGCACTTCAAGGGCGTTCTCGAGCAGATGGCGTGCACGCTGTGGGTCGCCCGTGCGGAGAAAAAGGTCCGAGAGATTATTGAGGACATGCGCGTACTCACGCCTGTCGCCGGCGCTCTGGAAGTCGGTGAGCGCCGTGTCGAAATATTGTCGGGACTCCTCGAAATTCCCCAGATACAAGTTGGTTATTCCGAGGTTGTTCCGTGCGCGGCCCAACTGCCACGGATCGCCTGACAAGAGCCGTTTGCGCAGGGTCTCCCGCTGGAATTCGAGCGCCTCGGAAAGCCGACCGAGATTCCAGTGCAGTACGCCGAGCCGGTGGAGGGCCTCGGCCTCCGCTTCGGCCGCACCGAGTTCCCGGGCGTCAACGAGCGCCCGGCGCAGAGCGGTGTGCGCCTCCTCGTAGCGGCCCCCCTGGGACAGGCTGTTGCCAAGGTCGATCGACGCGTGGACGGCTCGGTGCCGTGCCCCGGTGCCCTGCCAGTACTCGACCGCGCCGGCGTGGACGCGCTGGGCGTCGGCGGAGTGGCCCTCGTCGTCGAGGAAGGCGGCCAGTGCGCTCGCGAGCAGTGCGGCCGGTTCCGCGCGCCCGCCCGCACGGCAGTGACGTTCGGCGGCCAGCAGCGCGGAGCACTCCGCAGCGAGCCACCTTCGAGCCGTCAAGGGATCTTCCCATGAAGGGAGTTGATACGGAGAGGAGGTGAGGGGACGGTCCAGTCGCAGACGCCGTGGGTAGATCATCCGGTCCGCCGCATCGGATGCCTGTACATAGAAATCGATCAGTCGGGCGACCGCCCGGTCGCGTGCCGGTTTCGGATCTTCGGACAGGGTGAGGGCGCGCGCGTATTCGCCGAGGAGATCATGCAAGGCGAAACGTTCGGGCGCGGGTTCCCTGATTAGATGCGCGTCAAGAAGGCCTTCCAGGGCGTCCTCCGCGGCGGTCACCGGAAGACCGGCCAGGGCCGCCACGCCGTACACGTCGATATCGGCTCCGAACCGCAGTCCCAGGAATCGGAAAACTGTTTGTTCTTCGATCTTGAGTGTGCGGTACGAGACGTCGAAAGCCCGGCCGATCTCTCCTCGGGTGCCGTCGCGGATTTCCTTCAGCCGGCCCTGTCCATGCGTGAGTCTGCGCAGGAGGTGGGCCGTCGTCCAGGAGGGACGGGAGGCCAGCCGGCCCGCGGCGAGCTCCACGGCCAGGGGCAGATGGCCGGCCAGGCGGACGATGTCCGCCACCTCGTTGTGCCGGTGGGTGCGCTCTTCTCCCGCCACGGTCCGGAACAGGGCGATGGCGTCCCGCGGCGGAAGCACGTCCAGCTGGATCGAGCGGATGCCGGGCAGGCCCGTGAGCCTGCGGCGGCTGGTCACGATGATCAGGGACCGTGAGGCACCCGGCAGGAGGGGGCGGAGCTGTTCGGGGCCGGCGACGTCGTCGAGGACGACGACGGCGCGGCGGTTGGCGAGCAGGCTGCGCCACAGTCCCACGAGGCCCTCCCGGTCGTGGGGGAGAGCGGACGCGGGGACCCCGAAGGCGCGGATCAGTGCGGTGAGCGCGGCCTCAGGAGTGAGCGGGGACGACTCGAAGGCGTGAGTGCCCAGGTCGAGATGGACGGCACCGTCCGGAAAGTGCGGCGCCAAGCGCCTGGCGGCATGCAACGCGATCAAGGTCTTGCCCACCCCGGCCATGCCCGACACACTCTGGAGCGCGATGACCGACGCCGCCGAGCCCGCGGTGGCGTTGCGCAGGATGGTGGCCAACTCCTCCTCCCTGCCGACCAGTTCGCCATGGCCGGGCAGCGTCTGCGGGGCGGACACCGCGGATTCCGCGCGGGGGAGCAGGGCCTGGACGGGGGCGCCGTCGAGGATGAGCCTCTGTAATCGGGCCAGTTCCTCGCCGGGATCCGCGCCGAGGTCCTCACGCAGACGGCGCCGTACGGAGTCGTAGACGCGCAGTGCGTCCGCCTGGCGCCCGCAGCCGTAGGAGGCGGTCATGAGCCGGCCGGCGACCAGCTCGTCGGTGGGGCGCTCCGCAAGGAGGGCGGTGAGGTCGGGTACGAGGTCAGCGAAGTGACCGTTGCGCAGTTCGGCGGCGGTGCGGATCAGCTGTGTCGGCAGCCGTCGCTCCGTGAGCAGGCCGCGGATGTGCTCCGCCCACTGTCCGGGCAGTCCTGCCAGGGGCTCTCCGCGCCAGAGCTCCTCCGCCTCGGCCAGGAGCCGGAGTGCCTCGGTGTCGTTGCCGCCGTCGCTCAGCGAGCGGGCCTGGGCGGTCAGGCTCTGGAAGCGGTGGCAGTCCACGCGGTCGGCGTCGAGTTCGAGCGTGTAGGTGTGGGCCTGTTGGACGAGTCGTTCACCGGCGCCGATGAGGCGCAGGCGGCGACGGATCCGGGCGACGTAGGCGTGCAGGCTCGCGCCCGGCCGACCGGGCGGGGCGTCGTCCCACAGCCGGTGGACCAGGGTGTCGAGGGAGACCGGTCGGCCCACGTTGTATGCGAGGGCTGCGAGGAGCAGGCGTTCCTTGGCCGAGCCGAGTGCATCGACGTGTCCGGCTCCGCGCAGTTGAACCGGCCCGAGTACGCGAATCTCCCACTCCACCAGTGCCTCCGTCCAACGGCCGGCCTGTGCTCGGTGAAAGCAAGAGTCGCATGTGGTCAATAACTGTTCAAATGTGAAATCTAGTTGGACTTAATATTGGCCAATTCTTTCCGATCAGGCCGCTAACTGGACTTGATTGGTCTGGTTCAAGGACGTGACGGGTAGGACGCGGGTCACCGGCGCCGGACCGAGGGGGAAAGTCGCGCATGGACGAGGTGACGGCCGCGGAATTGCCGGCCGCTCTGGCGATGGCTCTTCGCCGCCCCGAGGTGCGGCGGGCGCTCGTCCGGCTCGTGGAGGAAGGGTTACCGCCCGCGCTCGCCGACTCGGTCCTGGACCGGATCGGCCAGTACGCCTCGGGCCCCCGGGCCGGAGCGCATGTGCGGGAGTTGGCGGACCTGCTGGTGCGAGAGGCGGGCCTTCGGCCCGGCTTCACCGACGGGTTGGCCGGCTGGGTCAAGGCTGCTCTTGGTGCCGGAACCGTCGACCGGCACGACGATGTGGCCAACACCGTCGGCGCGTCGGCCACGGTGAGCGGCCCGGTGGTCCAGGCGCGCGACATCACCGGCGGGGTGCACTTCCATCCGGCGCCCCGCCCTCCGGCCGCAGCAGCTGATGTGCTGCCACGACAACTCGCTCCGGTGCCCGGCCACTTCACCAACCGGCACGACGAACTGGCTCGACTGGACCGTCTGGTAAGCACCGCACGCGACAGCCCCGTGGTCGCCGTCGTCAGCGGGCCCGCGGGCGTCGGGAAGACCACCCTGGCCAGACGCTGGCTGCTGGCGCGGGCCGACTCCTTCCCCGACGGACAGCTGTACGCCGACCTGCGTGGCCACTCGCCCGACGGCCCCGCCCGCCCCGGCGAACTGCTCGGGCAACTCCTGCGTTCCCTCGGTCGCACGGAGGTACCCGCGGAGCTGAACGAACGGGCCGCGCTGTGGCGTTCGGTCACCGCCGACGCCCGGATCGCCCTCCTCCTCGACAACGCCCTCAGCGCCGCCCAGGTGCGTCCCCTGTTGCCCGGTTCGGTCTCGGCCGTCACCGCGGTGACCAGCCGGAACCGGCTGACCGGCCTCGGACTGGAGGGCGCCGCCTTCGTCCCCCTGAGCGTTCTGGCGACCCGGGACGCCGTGGAACTGCTCAGCCGCAGACTCGGCGCGGAGCGGGTACGCCGGGAACCCGAGGCCGCGCGGGCCATGGCGCGTGCCTGTGCGAACCTGCCGCTCGCCGTGTGCGTGGCGGGCGCCCGCCTGGCGGCTCGGCCACATCAGCCACTGGCGGCGATGGCGAGGGCGCTGAGCGACGCAGAGGGAACCGGCCCGCTGGACGCGCTCCGAGTGGGACGCGAGTCCGCCGTGCGCGCCGCCCTCCAGGAGTCGTACCGGGTTCTCGCTCCGGAACCGGCCACCGCCTACCGCCGCTTGAGCCTCCTGCCGTTCACCGTGTTCACGCCTCCTGTCGCGGCAGCCGTCTGTGGCACGGGGCCCGACGAAGCAGACCGTTTTCTGGACGAACTCGCGGAGGCGAACCTGGTGGAGGACCTCGGACCGGATCCACGGACCAGGCTCGACCGTTACCGTTTCCATGACCTGCTTCGGGCGCACGCCCGGGAGTGCGCGGATGAGGCCGAGACGGAGAGGGACGTCTGCGGTGCCCTGCGCAGGGTCGTCGACTTCTATCTGTCGGCCGCCACGGCCGCCGAGACCCTGCTGACCCCCAGCCACCGCAGCCTGAGCCGTGATTACGCCGGTCGGCCGGTTCCCCCGCCGTTCACCGACGCCCCCGGTGCGCTGCGCTGGCTCGACGCGGAACGCGATCACCTGATGGCCGTCCTGCGCACCGCCGCCGACCGCGGCTGGCATTCCTCCGCCTGGCAACTCGCCGACGCGATGTGGCCGCTGTGTCTGCGTCTGCGCCCCTATGAGCTCTGGATCGAGGCGCACGAGATCGGCCTCGCGGCGGCCCGTCGCGCGGATGACCGGGACGGCATCAGCCGCATGCTGACCTCGGGCGGCACCGGCCTGCGCAACGTGGGCCGTCTCGAGGAGGCCCTGTCATGGTTCCGGCAGGCACGGGAGCTGGCACGTGAGGAGGTGGCCCACCGCTCCGAGGGCGAGACGCTGGAGGCGGCCCGCCGCAATGAGGCCCAGGCGCTCCACGGACTGGGTCAGACCTACCGCCTCGCCGGGCGGCTGGCCGAGGCGGGCACCCACTTCACCCGGGCCCTGGCCCTGCGGGAGGAGATCGGCTACCAGCGGGGCGCCGCCCTGACCCGGCTCAGCCTCGGCGACACGGCCCTGGCGGCCGGCCGGCCCGACGAAGCCGTACGACAACTCGAATGCGCCCGCACCGAGTTGACGGAGCTGAGCGATCACTACGACGCCGCCCGAGCCTTGGCTCTGCTCGGCCGGGCGCTCGCCCGCCGCGATGGCACCCGGCACGAGGCCGCCGACCGCACGCTCCTGCGGGCCCTCGCCGAGTTCGAGGAGACCGGCTCGGTGCACTGGCAGGGGCATGTGCTGGAGATGCTGGGCGAGGCGGCCGAGGAGCGGGGAGACGTCGAGCGGGCCAGGGACTGGTACGCCCAGTCCCTGGCCCGCTACCTGCCGGTCAGCGACAGGGACCGGGACCGGCTGGAGAGGCGCCTGCGTGCCCTTGGCTGAGCCCGGGCTCCGGCCCAGCGGGCGTCGCCGCCTGCCCGGGGGCGTCTCGGGCCAGGGCGAGGAACCCGCCGCCAAGCCGGGGGACCAGCACCAGGACGGCGCCCGGATAGCGGCACAGCGTCAGCGTGGACAGCCGCAGCGCCGCCGCGACGGGCAGGGGCCGGGTGCCGTACAGCACGTCGGCGCACTCGCGCCACACCTCGGCCACACCACCGTCCAGGGAGACGGCGAGCAGGTCGTTCACGCCGGCACCTGGTTCCGGCCCGTGTCCCACAGTGCCGCCGGGAGCGGGACCACGGGCAGCGACGGCTCGCGGGCCGGCTCGCCCAGTCCGAGCAGCCGGTACATGAGCCGACGGGTGTTGCGCCCTGCGCGTCCGGGCTCCGAGGAGATGCGGCGCGCGATCCGGTCGTACCCCGTGGCCGGACGAGCGGTACGGGCGTACGCGAGCTGTTCGGGCAGCGCGTCGGACGGAGTCAACGCCGGTGCCAATGCGGCCAGTTCGGCACAGGGCGAGGCCGGGTCGACGTCGTCGGCGGGAAACCGCGCGAGCAGGACCGCCGCCTGGGTGAGGGTCGAATAGAGCGTCACGGATCCGTGGTCGCCCAGAACCCAGTCCGCGGCGATGATCAAGGAACGCCAGTCCGTGTCGGGCGGTACGACCGCGATGCCCCGCCGTTCGGCCGTCGCCAGCCAGGACCGCACCTGCCAGATGCCGTGCCAGGACCAGACGTTGGGGTGTACCAGGACGGCGATCCGGTACTCCGCCGCCGGGAGTTCGGTGAGCAGCCTGGGCAACAGGGCGTCGAGCCGGTTGAAGGCCGACCCGGTGCCCCAGGTGGAGGAGACCACCACCAGCTTCTGTCCGCGCCGCACACCCAACGCGGCCCGGTACCGAGGGCGCAGCGGCAGGCTCGTGACGATCCGGTCGTACGTCGCGTCGCCGACCACCTCGGCGACGGGCAGTGCCTCCGGGCAGCAGCGACGCAGCCTGGCCAGGTCGTCGTGGTGGGCCAGCGCCAGCGCCCGGGGGACCACTCGCCCGTCACGCACGAGATAGCGCCTGCCCAGCCCGCCCACGGTACGTGCCGCTCCCGGATCGCGGCCGTCGGCGAGCCGCGACAGCTTCATGTGGCCCGCCCCGTGCGGCAGCCGCAACAGCGGGCCGCGCAATCCGTGCACCCCCTGGGAACCCGCGGCCAGCACCAGGTCGAACCGCATACGGAGCGCCTGCTCCCAGGGCAGCACGCTGCCGTCGGGCAGGGGCCCGGGGACGGCACGGGCGGCACCCGCGTTGAACGCGTGCGGCGCGATGGTGAAGTACACCTGCAGGCGCAGGTCGGAGGTGAGCAGAGGTAGCAGGTCCCCCAACCGCCGGCCGTACACCTCGGTGTGGACCACGACCAGGACACGCTTACAGCCGGGCAGCGTCAGCCACTGGCCCCTGTCGTCCCCGACTGCGACCGCGGCGGTTCTCGGTGTGTTCGTGGTGTCGTGCATCATCGGTGCCCCCGTTGTCGAGTGATCGCGGATCGCGGATCGTTTCGGTGCGGGGGTGCCCCCGCGCTGCGTCGGAAGCCTTGCCATCACCTTGAAGAATCCTTGCAGCCCTGGTGAGGGTCCGTCCGGGGCGGGACGACGGCGAAATCCGGTTGACCCGGCTCGTCCGCCGGGCGCTCAATACACGGCATGGCCGACATCCAGGGCACATACGACGATCTGTTCTCCGCCGTCCCCAACAAGCTGGCAGCGCTGCTGGAGGAGGGGGATGTCGGAGGATCCGTGGCCGTCTTCGTGGGCGGTGAACCGGTGGTGGACGTCTGGGCCGGCCACGCCGACGCCGACCGGACGGCACCGTGGGAGCGGGACACGATCACCAACGTCTTCTCCACGACCAAGACGATGACGGCACTGTGCGCCCTGATCCTCGCCGACCGCGGCGAGCTCGACGTGGACGCCCCGGTCGCCCGGTACTGGCCGGAGTTCGCCGCCGCCGGCAAGGAGAAGGTGCTGGTACGGCACCTGCTGTCGCACACCGCGGGACTGCCCCACTGGGAGGGCCCGGTCGAGGAGCTCTACGACTGGCCGGCCGCCACCGCACGGCTCGCCGCCCAGCCGCTGCTCTGGGAGCCGGGCACCGCGGCCGGATACCACTCGCTCACCCAGGGGTTCCTCGTCGGTGAGGTCCTGCGCCGGATCACCGGCCGTACCGTGGGTGAGTTCCTGGCCGAGGAGGTGACGGGGCCCCCTCGACGCGGACTTCCACATCGGTCTCTCCGCCGAACACGATCACCGCGTCGCCCTCACGGTCCCCCCGCCCGGCCGGGACGAGGACTACACCGCGGGCGCCGCCGCCCCGGGTCCCGACGCGACACCCTCCAGCGGGACCGCCCTGCGCGTCCGGGACGGCAACAGCGTGGCGTGGCGACGCGCCCAGATCCCCGCCGCCAGCGGGTTCGGCAACGCCCGTTCCATCGCGCTCGTCCAGTCCGCGCTCGCCTGCGAAGGCACGGTCCGGGGCGTACGGCTGCTGTCGGCAGCGGGCGCCGAGCGGGCCCGGCAGGAGCAGTTCAGCGGCGAGGACCGCGTGATCGGCATGGCACAGCGCTACGGCCTGGGCTACGGCCTCTTCGGCAACACCTTCGGCTGGGGCGGCTGGGGCGGTTCCCTGGTCATGATCGACCCCGACGCCCGCACGGTGGTGGCGTACGCCACGAACCAGATGCGTGAACCCGCCGAGGACACCCGGGGGTTGGACCTCGTCATGTCCGCCTACGACGGACTCCAGGGGCTTCAGCGCTAACACGGAAAACCCCGTGCGCGGACCCGGCCGGCTCCCTACACTCGCCATGACCAGGGAAGACGAGTGAGGGGAGTACGGCCATGTGCGTGCGCACAGCTGTCGCCGTTCCCCGGACGTCGTACGACGTGATCCTCGTGTCCCCGACCCTCCGGTGCCCGCTGCGCGGCCGGCACCGGACGCCCGTGACGACTGTCTGAACGGTCAAGTACTCCCGTAGTGCGTTGATGTGACGTGCCGTCATGTCGTCGTACGGGCCATTGCGCAGCCCTGTCATCACACCACCGAAAGGCCATGGGCCGTGCGCACCAACAACCCCAACCCGCTCGCCGTCGTCCGCAACCTCGGCATCCTCGCCCACGTCGACGCCGGCAAGACCACTGTCACCGAACGGATCCTCTTCGCCACCGGAACCACGCACAAGCGCGGCGAGGTCCACGACGGCACCACCGTCACCGACTTCGACCCGCAGGAGCGGGACCGCGGGATCACCATCTTCGCGGCGGCCGTGAGCTGCGCGTGGGACGGGCACCGCCTCAACCTGATCGACACCCCGGGGCACGTCGACTTCGCCGACGAGGTGGAGCGCTCGCTCCGGGTGCTGGACGGAGCGGTCGCGGTGTTCGACGCTGTCGCCGGCGTGGAGCCGCAGAGCGAGTCGGTGTGGCGTCAGGCGGACCGGCACGGCGTGCCCAGGATCGCGTTCGTCAACAAACTGGACCGCGCGGGCGCCGACCTGGACACGGCCGTCGAGTCGATCCGGCAGCGGCTGCATCCGGCCCCGCTGGTCGTGCAGTTGCCCATCGGCAGCGAGGACGGCTTCACCGGAGTCGTCGATCTGCTGAGGATGCGGGCCCTGACCTGGGCGGACGACACCACCGCCGCCGACGAGGGGCCCGTGCCGGACGGTCTGCGAGAGGAAGCCCTACGACGACGTCGACTGCTGGAGGAAGCGGTCGCCGAACGCCACCCGGCTGCCCTGGAGGAGTTCTGCGACCGGGAGACCCTCTCCGCCGGCACCCTCACCGCCGCCCTGCGGGACCTCACCCACAGCGGCGACGGCGTGGTCGTCCTGTGCGGCTCGGCCTACCGCAACCGCGGCATCGAACCGCTGCTGGACGCCGTCGTGGCGTATCTGCCGTCACCGCTCGACGTGCCCGCCGTACGCGGTGAGAACGGCGAGGAGCGGCCCTGCGACCCGGCGGCGCCCTTCGCGGCGCTGGCGTTCAAGGTGAACGCCACCCCGACGGGACGGCTGACGTACGTACGCGTGTACTCGGGAACGATCGAGAAGGGAGCCACCGTGTGGGACGCGGGCGCGCGGCGTACCGAGCGCATCGGACGGATCCTGCGCGTACAGGCAGACCGGCACGCCCAGTTGGAACGGGCGGTCGCCGGCGACATCGTCGCCGTCGTCGGGCTGAAGGCGGCCCGCGCCGGCTCGACCCTGTGCGCGCCGGGCGCCCCGCTCGTGCTCGAACCGCCCGGCGTGGCGGAGCCGGTCGTGTCGGTGGCCGTCGAGGCGGAGCGGTCCGTCGACACCGACCGGTTGGCCTCGGCACTCGCCCGGCTGGCCGAGGAGGACCCGTCGCTCGTCGTCCGCACGGACGCCGAGACCGGTCAGACCCTGCTCTCGGGCATGGGTGAACTGCATCTGGAGGTCGCTGTGGAGAAGGTGCGACGCGAGCACGGCCTGACGCTCAACGTCGGCCGTCCGAGGGTGAGTTACCGCGAGACGGTCGGGCGTGGGGTGTCCGGGCTGGTCTTCCGGCACGTCAAACAGGACGGCGGGGCGGGGCAGTTCGCGCATGTCGTGCTCGACGTGGAGCCGTCGGCGGAAGGGTTCGAGTTCCGCTCGGCCGTCGTCGGCGGGCGCGTCCCGCAGGAGTACGTCCGCGCGGTCGAGGCCGGCTGCCGGGACGCCCTGGCCGAGGGGCCCCTCGGCGGGCACCCGGTGACCGGGCTGCGCGTCACGCTCACCGACGGTTCGACCCATGTGAAGGACTCCTCGGACACGGCCTTCCGCACGGCGGGCCGGTTCGGCCTCCGGGAGGCCCTGCGTGCCTGCGCGATGGTCCTCCTGGAACCGGTCGTCGAGGTCACGGTCACCGTGCCCGAGGACGCCGTCGGCGCCGTGCTCGGCGACCTCGCCGCACGCCGCGGCCGGGTCTCGGGCTCGGTCACGCGCGGCGGTTCGGCAGTCGTCACGGCGACCGTGCCGCTGGCCGAACTCTTCGGCTACGCGACAAGGTTGCGCAGCCGCACCCAGGGCCGCGGCACCTTCACGGCCCGGCCGACGGGGTATACGCCGGCTCCCGCCGAGGTGGTGGTGGCCCGGCGGTGACGAGCGTGTGGCCCTCCCGCGTCGGGGAGGGCCACACCCCGCCGGGGCCGGTTCAGCAGTCCCTGAACTCCGGCGACTGATTCAGCACCTGTGACCGTACGGACGTGAAGCGGGCGTACGTCTCACCCGTCACCGACTCCGGGCGGAACGCCGCCACCCGGTGGCAGTTCTGGAAGGCCAGGGCCACGCCGAAGTGGCGTTCCAGGCTGCCGCGGATGGCGTCGCTGGCGAGGGCGCGCAGGAGCTGGCCGCGCTCCTTCTCCGACGGAGGAGGGGTCTGGTTGTCGGTGAACTCGGCGATTCCGCCCTTGAGTTGCGTGGCGAGGCCGGCGATGAGGTCGTAGGCGTAGGGGAGGGACGTGCGGACCGTGTCCACGAAGTCCTCCTCGCGGATGTCGCCCTGTTCGGCTTCGGCGAGGAGCTTCGGGGAGACGTCGAGAGACATGTGCTGTGGTTCCTGTCTGTTGCTGTGCGGTGGGGGTCGGATGTCAGATGAGGGAGGCCGGACCCGGTACGAAGTCCGGGTCCACCTGGGCCGCCAGGTCGAGACCGGTCGCGTCGTTCGCCCAGGAGCGGGCGTTGCGCAGGTGGAACTCGACCGAGTGGCGATGGAGCTGGGCCCAGTCGCGGGGCTGGGAGTCGACGGTCTCGCGCAGAATCGTCAGGGCATGCCGGTTGTGGGGTTCCAGCGACTCCAAGTCGCCTTCCGCGCGGCCCTGTTCGGCCGCGCGTACCCAGGGGGACTGGACCAGGTGGGTCAACAGGTCGTCGCCGACGTGTTCCTTGAGGAAGAGCAGGTCGTCCTCGCCGGTCACCTTGTTGCCGATCACGGCGATCCGGATCCCGAACTCCCGTGCGTGGTCGCGGTACTGGCGGTAGACCGAGACCCCCTTGCGGGTGGGTTCGGCCACCAGGAAGGTGAGGTCGAAGCGGGTGAACAGGCCCGAGGCGAAGGCGTCCGCGCCGGCCGTCATGTCGACGACGACGTACTCACCGGGACCGTCGACCAGGTGGTTGAGGTACAGCTCCACCCCGCCCAGCTTGGAGTGGTAGCAGGCGACGCCCAGGTCGCTCTCCTCGAACTCGCCCGTCACCATCAGCGGAACGTCACCCACCCGCCGGACGTGTCTGGCGTGCAGTTCGTCCTCGCCCAGCAGTCGAAGCAGACGTGAGCCGCGGCCCGGCGGGGTCGTCTTGATCATCGCCTCCCGGGAGGCGATGAGCGGGTTGGTGCCGCGCAGGTAGTCCTTGATCTCGGCCACGTGCGTGCCCAGTGGAGGGGCACCCAGGTCGTCGCCGTCGTGGCCCAGCGCCTCGGCGAGATGCTGGTTGATGTCACCGTCCACGGCCAGCACCGGTACCCCGGAGCGGGCCAGATGGCGGGAGAAGAGCGCCGACAGGGTGGTCTTGCCGCTGCCGCCCTTGCCGACGAACGCGATGCGCACTACCGCTCCATCTTTTTGAAAATGGATGTCATGTCGGTAGGTTCTATGGGGTGTCGTTGATCACTGTCAAGTCACCCCCGCTCGCTCCCATGTCGCGCCCCGCGATCAAGTCGGCGGCTTAATGCATATGATGTGCAAGTGCGTACTTACAGCATCAGGGTCGCGAGCCCGGACGACCTCGAGGGTGCGCGAGCCGTGATGCTCGACACCGTCTACCGCGACTTCAGAACCGGGTACGTGCCCCGCTGGCACGGCGACATCATCGACCCGGCCGCCGCCTATCTCGACCCGTCCCGCCACACCCTCCTCGTCGCCCTCGCCCCGGAGGACGGGACCGTCGTGGCCACCGCCGCCCTCGACTCCCGCGGCCCCGCCCACCCGCCGAACCCGCGCGAGCTGGCCGAGCGCTACCCCTCCGGCCAGACCGCCCAGCTGCGCCGGATCTACGTCCGCCCCGAGCACCGCAGGCGCGGCCTCGCCCGCCGCCTGGTCGACGAGTTGCTCGCCTTCGCGGCCGCCGACGGCGGCTACCGCTCCGTGTATCTGCACACCGACCCGGCGGTACCGGGCGCCGAACCCTTCTGGCGATCGATCGCCAAGGTCGTGCACGACGAACGCGAGACCACGGGCGGCGCGAGCAACGTCGTCCACTTCGAGATACCGATGGGGCGATAGGCCAACCATGCGACGCCGTCACCTACTTGGCTCCCTGCTGCTCGCCCCCGTCCTCACCGCGTGCTTCGCCTCCGAAGGCTCCGAAGGCTCCCAAGGCGGCGACCCCGGAGGCGACGCCGGCGACGGCTCCCGCCTCCGCGTCGCCCTCGCCTTCCCGCCCGCCGAGAACCTCTCCCCGTACGGTGCCGACGCCACCCTCCTCAGCCGCCTCGGCGTCACCGAGGGCCTGACCGCCCTCGACGCCAACGGCGCCGCCGCTCCCGCGCTCGCCCAGTCCTGGCGCCGCGAGAACGACCGCACCTGGCTGTTCACCCTGCGCGAGGCCACCTTCCAGGACGGTTCCGAGGTCACCCCGGCCGCGGTCGCCGCCGCCCTCACCCACGCCACCGAGGCCAAGCCTGCCCCGGCCGCCCTCTCCGGCGTCACCCTCACGGTCGAGGCGCGGAGCGCCGCCGTACGGATCACCACCACGAACCCCGACCCCGTACTGCCCCTGCGCCTGTCCAGTCCCGGCCTCGCCGTGCTCTCCCCGAAGGCCTACCAGGACGGCGCCGATCCGGTCGGCACCGCGACCGGACCCTTCGAGCTCACCAAGGTCAACGGCGCCACCTCCGCCGCCCTCGACCGCTTCGACGACTACTGGGGCGGCCGCGCACAGGCCTCCGGCATCGACGCCCGCTTCATCGCCGACGGCACGGCCCGCGCCAACGCCGTGCGCACCGGCCAGGTCGACATCGCCGAGGCGATCCCCGTCGCCCAGGCCGCCACCCTCGACAAGGCCACCCTCGAGGAGACCGCGACCACCCGCACCACGAGCCTGCAGCTCAACACCCGGTCCGGCCCCTTCAGGGACCCGAAGCTGCGCGCCGCCGCCCGCGAGGCCGTCGACAGCTCCGCCGTCGTCAAGGGCGTCTTCGAGGGGTACGCCGATCCCGGCGCCGGCATCTACGGACCGGCCGTGACCTGGGCCGAGGGCAAGCGCGTGCAGCCCACCGGACGCGCGAGCGCCGCCAAGCCGCACCGTACAGCCGTCACCGTCGCCACCTACGACAACCGGCCCGAACTCCCCGAGGTCGCCCAGGTCCTCCAACAGCAGCTCCAGAAGGCCGGGTTCAAGGTCACCCTGGAGGTGCGGGAGTACTCACGGCTCGAAAGCGACGCGCTCGCCGGGAAGTTCGACGCGTTCATCGGCGCCCGCAACAGCCTCGTCGACACCGGCGACCCCGTCGGCGTCCTCGCGAGCGACTACACCTGCGGCGGCGGCTACAACCTCGCCCGGCTGTGCGACGAGAAGGCCGACCGGGCGGTCGCCGAGGCCGACGCCGTGGCCGACACCGGCGAGCGGCAGGACGCGGCCATGCGCGCCGAAGCGGCGATCCTCGGCACCGACGCCGTGATCCCGCTGGCCCACCAGGGGATCATCGTCGGCGTCGCCACCGACGTGCGGGGCGTGCTCCTCGACCCGTACGAGCGGACCCTGGTCGGCGCCGGAACGCGACGCTGATCCATGCGGCATCAAGTGGCCTCCCTGCTGTGGCGGTTCCTGCTCGCGGCGGCCCTGGTGTGCGGGATCGGCCTGCTGCCCTGGCTGTCCCGCACCGACCCGGCGCTCACCGTGCTCAAGGCCCGCTCGGCGGACCGCGACCCGACGCCGCGGGTACTGGCCGACATCAGGGCCCAACTCGGCCTGGACCAAGGCCCCTTGCACCTGCTCGGCCGATGGCTCGGCGGGCTGCCCCGCGGGGACGCCGGCCGGTCCTGGCTGAACGGCACGGAGGTCACCCCGAGCGTCGTCCAGGCACTCGGGGTGTCCCTGCTGCTGGTCACGATGGCGCTCGCGGTCGCCGCCGCCACCGCCGCCCTGGTGTGCGCCCGCACGCTGTGGCTCGGCGCGCACCGACGCCTCGACGGGCGACGGGCCGGGGGCGGTGCCTCGGCGATGATCGCCGCGCTGCCCGAGTTCCTCACCGCCTCTGTGCTGGCCACCGTCGTCGGCGTACAACTCGGCTGGCTGCCCGCCCTCGGCTGGTACGGCCCCCAATGGACGGTCCTGCCCGCCCTCGCCCTCGGCCTGCCCGCCGGGGCCGTGCTCGGACGCCTCCTCGACGACCTGCTGCCCGGTGCCTTCGCCGAACCCTGGGCGCCGGCCGCGGAGGCCCGCGGACTGCCGGGCCGAACCATCGCCGCCAAGGCGGTCCGCCGCTGCGTCCCCGCGCTGCTGCCCAACCTGGGCCTGTTCGTCGTGGGTCTCACGGCCGGTTCCGTCGCCGTGGAGCAGATCTACGACATCCCGGGCCTCGGCCGCACCACCCTGCAGGCGGCCCTCGCACAGGACCTGCCGGTACTCCAGGCGGGCACCCTCGCCCTCCTGCTCCTCGCCGTCACCGCCACCGGCCTCGCGGCACTCGCCGTCCGCCGCCTGGCCGGTCGGGCCCTGCGCGACGGCGCCCCGGGCTCCCTGCACCGGCCGCGACGGTCCGACCGCAGCGCCCTGCCTCTCGTGTACGGCGGCCTCCTGATCGCCGTCGTCGCGCTCGGCCTGCTCCGCGACCCGCTCGCCCTGGACACCGACGCCCGCCTCCGGTCTCCTTCCTGGGCCCACCCGTTCGGCACCGACGCGCTCGGCCGGGACCTGCTCGCCCGGGTCGGCCACGGCGCCCTCGACACCCTGCTGGCCGCCCTCGCCGTCAGCGTCACCGCACTGGTCGTCGGCGTCCTGCTCGGCCTGCTGCCCGGGCTGTCCGGGCCGCTCGTCGACACCGTCAACGCCGTACCGCCGGTGCTCGCCGCGCTGCTCGTGACCGCCGTCGCCGGGAGCGGAGCCGCCACGCCCGCGATCGCCGTGGCCACGGTCTCCTGGGCGGCGCTCGCCGCGCACACCTCCTCGCTGCTCCGGCAGGAACACGCCACCCTGCATCTGACGGCCACCCGAGGTCTGGGCGCGAGTCGCTGGTACCTCCTGCGACACGAAGTGCTGCCCGCGATCCTGCCGCCCGTCACCCGACACGCCCTGCTGCGCCTGCCCGGTGTCGCGCTGGCCCTCGCCTCCCTCGGTTTCCTCGGCCTGGGTAGTCAGCCGCCCGCCCCGGAGTGGGGCCTGCTCCTCGCCGAGAACCAGCCCTACGCCGAACGCGCCCCCTGGGCCGTCATCGCCCCCGCCGTCGCGCTGGCCCTGCTGGGCGCGCTGGCGGTGGGTTCGGCGGGCGGGGTGCGGTGGCCCGCCTCGCGTACCCGGGAGTCGGTGAGGGCCGGATGACGTCCATGCCGGTCGATCTGCGGAAGCCAGTCCAGCTCTCCCCGCTGCTGCGGCTGCTGATCCTGACCCAACTCGCCTTCAACATCGGCTTCTTCGCCGTGCTGCCGTTCCTGTCCGAGCACCTGGGACAGGCGGTCGGCATGGCGGGCTGGCTGGTCGGATTCGTGCTGGGACTGCGGACCTTCAGCCAGCAGGGGCTGTTCGTCGTGGGCGGGGCGCTCGCCGACCGGTACGGAATCCGTCCGGTCGTCCTCGCCGGATGTGTGCTGCGGATCGCGGGGTTCGCCTGGCTGGGGTACGCCGAACGGACGGGGGCGGTCATCGGGGCCGTCCTGCTCATCGGGTTCGCGGCTGCCCTGTTCTCGCCGGCGGTGGAGTCCGAGGTCGCCCGCCAGGCCGTCATTCATGAGGAGGCGGGCGGTCAACGCACCCGCGTGCTCGCGCTGTTCACCGTCGCCGGGCAGGCCGGGGCGTTCGTCGGGCCGTTGCTCGGCGCGCTGTTGCTGTCGGTGGACTTCAGGACGGTGTGTCTGGCGGGTGCCGGGGTCTTCGTGCTCGTCCTCGCCGGGCACGCGTGGATGTTGCCGCAGCACATCCCGGGGCGGCAACGGGTGCGGTTGCAGGGTGGCTTGGGGATTCTGGTCCGCAACCGCCGTTTCCTCGCGCTGTGCTGCGCGTACGGCGCCTACCTGCTCGCCTACAACCAGCTGTACCTCGCCCTCCCCGACGAGGTGGAACGCGCGACCGGTTCGCAGTCCGCGCTGGCCTGGCTGTTCGCGCTGTCCTCACTGCTGGTGGTGACCGCCCAGCTCCCCGTCACCCGCTGGGTCGGCTCCAGACTGTCGTTGCGCCGGTCCATGGTGGCCGGACTGCTGCTGATCGCCGCGGGCTTCGCGGTCGTCGCCGTCTCCCGTCCCGCCGACTGGACCGGTACGGCGGGCTTGTTGCCCTCGGCTGGGTTCGTCGTCCTGCTCACCTTCGGGCAGATGCTTATCGCACCCGTGGCCCGTGCCTGGGTCCCCGACCTCGCCGAGGAGGGCCGACTCGGCCTCTACACCGGGGCGCTGTCCTCGGTCTCCGGACTGATCGTCCTGATCGGCAGCTCCGTCACCGGCTCACTGCTGGACACCGGCCTGCCGGCCGCGGTGCCGTGGCTGGTGCTGGCAGTGGTACCGGTCGCGGCGATCGGTCTGCTGCCGCGGCGGTAGGCCTGTGACGTGGGTGAGGCGGGTCGGGCTCGCTGTTCGGGGGTCGGTTGCGACATGGACGGGGGACCGGTCGGGTTGGGTGGCGTGGCTGGGGCTGCGGTGGTGCTGGTCGCGGTGATCGGGTTGTTGCCGTGGCGCTAGGACCTCCACAGGTGGGCCGAGGCGGTCCGGTTCCCGTCGGCCTCGCTGTTCTGCGGGTGTCGGTCCTGACGTGGGTGCCCAGGTCAGGAAACCGTTGAAGGGTCAGGTGGCCCGGCCAGGGACCCATCCGACGGCTCCGTCGGCGTGGCCGCTCGATCTACCGTGACGTGGAGCTCCTGGCGATAGGGTCCACTCCATGGAGACTCAGGACATCCGGGTGGAGATCGCCCGGGAGGCGGATCAGGAGCTTGTCGACGCGTTCGCGCGGATGCTGCCGCAGCTGTCCTCGGCGGCCGAGCCCCTCGATCTCGCGGCGCTCGACCGCATCCTGGCCTGTGACGCCAACACGATGCTGATCGCCAGGTCGTCGACCGGGTCGGTCGTCGGCACGCTCACCCTGGTCATGTTCCCCGCACCCGCGGGACTGCGGGCCCGTATCGAGGACGTGATCGTCGATCACGAGGCTCGCGGCCAGGGGATCGCCGGACTGCTGATCCGGGAGGCCATCCGGCTGGCCCGGGAGGCCGGGGCCCGTACCGTCGATCTGACCTCCCGCCCGGACCGGGCGGCGGCCAACCGGCTGTACGAGCGGCAGGGGTTCCGGCAGCGGGAGTCGATGGTGTACCGGGTGCCGCTCAAGAGCTGACCCTCGAGCCGGCACGGCTTCAGGAGGCCATTGCCTCCGGCTCCCGCTCCCGCTCCACCGCCACGAACTCCAGCTCCAGCAGCTCGCCCACCGCCGCCTGGTCCGCCCGGTGCGTGCGCCACAGCCACAGGATGTCCCGGCCGAACGACCAGACCAGCGTCCCCAGCGCGACGGCCACGACCCCGAAGGTCGCCGAGTACGGCAGGTACCCGGACGCGGCCACGAGCAGCAGGATCCCCTGGAGCGCGGCCACCGTCTTGCGGGCCATGCTCGGCGGCAGGGGGGCGTTCAGCCAGTTCCAGACGCGGGCCGCGGCGACGAAGCCGTAGCGCATGGCGCCGATCAGCAGGACCCACGGACCCTGCGACATCGAGACGTACACACTGAGCACCAGGATCAGGAACGCGTCGACCTCCATGTCGAACCGCGCGCCCAGCGGGGTCGAGGTGCCCGTGGCGCGGGCGACCTTGCCGTCGACGCCGTCGAGGATCAGGGCCACCGCGGTCAGGCCCACGAACAGCGTCACCGGCGGGGAGTCCTGGAAGGAGTCCGCGACCAGCGCGGTCACTCCGCCGACGAGGGTCGCCCGGCCGAGGGTCACCCGGTTGGCCGGTCCGAAGGAGCGGGGTCGGGTGCGGTGCAGTGCCCTGGAGAGCACGGCCCAGGTGGCGACGGCGAAGGCGAGGCCGGTCAGCCAGCCCGCGGGCCCCATGCCTATCGCCGTGCCGAGCAGGGCCAGCAACAGGATCTGCAGACCCGCTCCCACAGCGGTCTCCTGCTGGACCAGCCTTGCTTCGTAAGTGTTGTTCAGGGCCACCGCACATTCCTCCGGCCAGATGACAGAGTCGATCAAGGCCGCGTACTGTGCGCGGCCTGTGCACATCTCGGTACGTGACGAGGTACGTGCCCGGGTTCCCGATCGTTCAGGAGGTTCTCGATGAAGGCCGCCGCACGCGCGTTCTGGCTCCGCTCTCCGGGCGAGGGCGAGATACGGGAGGTCACCCTTCCGGCCCCGCGTGAGGACGAGGTGCTGGTCTGCTCGCTGTACTCAGGAGTCAGCAGGGGCACGGAGACACTCGTGTTCCGCGGCGGGGTGCCCGAGAGCCAGTACGCGACCATGCGGGCACCGTTCCAGGAGGGCGACTTCCCGGGGCCGGTGAAGTACGGCTACCTCAGCGTCGGAGTGGTGGAGGAGGGGCCCTCCGCGGTGAAGGGCAGGACCGTCTTCTGTCTGTACCCGCATCAGACGCGGTACGTAGTTCCCGCGAGCGCCGTGACGGTCGTACCGGACGACGTGCCCGCCGCACGAGCCGTCCTCGCCGGCACGGTCGAGACCGCCGTGAACGCCCTCTGGGACGCGGCCCCCCTGATCGGCGACCGGATCGCGGTGGTCGGCGGCGGCATGGTCGGCAGCTCGGTCGCCGCGCTGCTGGCCCGCTTTCCGGGCGTCCGGGTCCAGTTGGTGGACGCCGACCCCGCCCGCGCCAAGACCGCCGAGGCCCTCGGCGTCGGCTTCGCGTCCCCCGCGGACGCCCTCGGCGACTGCGACCTCGTCGTCCACGCCAGCGCCACCGAACAGGGCCTCGCCCGCTCCCTGGAACTCCTCACCGCCGAGGGCACGGTCCTCGAACTGAGCTGGTACGGCGACCGCAAGGTCGCCCTCCCGCTCGGCGAGGCCTTCCACTCCCGGCGGCTCGTCATCCGCAGCAGCCAGGTCGGCACCGTGTCCCCGGCGCGCGGCAACCGCAGCTACGGCGACCGGCTCGCCCTCGCG
Organism: Streptomyces sp. SAI-127; assembly: GCF_029894425.1. Classification (NCBI taxonomy): domain Bacteria; kingdom Bacillati; phylum Actinomycetota; class Actinomycetes; order Kitasatosporales; family Streptomycetaceae; genus Streptomyces; species Streptomyces sp. SAI-127. The sequence continues at coordinate 2,108,437 of NZ_JARXYJ010000001.1, read as the reverse complement.
CTGAAGCTGCTCGCCGATCCGGCGCTCGACGCCCTCATCACGGGGGAAAGCGCGTTCGAAGAACTCCCCGGGGTGATGCCGAAGCTGGCCAGTGGGGAAATTCCGGCCCTCTGTCACCTCGTGAGGTACGGCAAGAGCGCCTGACCTGAGAAAAGAGTGAGAGACGGCTGAACAAGGGGACGCGAAGGGCCGTACTACACGGCATCCCCGGCAGGGATCAGCCGGGGACCAGACGCGCCGCACCTGGAGGGTCGTCCGTTGTTCAGCATCACCGTCCGCGATCACATCATGATCGCCCACAGCTTCAGCGGCGAGGTCTTCGGCCCCGCGCAGCGTCTGCACGGAGCGACGTTCCTGGTGGACGCCACGTTCCGGCGCGAACAGCTGGACGACGACAACATCGTCGTCGACATCGGACTGGCCACCCAGGAACTCGGTGCCGTCGTCAGCGAGTTGAACTACCGCAACCTCGACAACGAACCCGACTTCGCCGGGATCAACACCTCGACGGAGTTCCTGGCGAAGGTCATCGCCGACCGGCTCGCCGAGCGCATCGAGAAGGGCGCTCTCGGCGAGGGCGCCAAGGGCCTCGCGGGCCTGACCGTCACGCTGCACGAGTCGCATGTCGCCTGGGCGAGTTACGAGCGTGCGCTGTGACCGACATGACCACCGGGCGGGCGGCCACGCTCGACTACGTGCCCGTGCAGCACTCCGCCCTCAAGAAGGCCGAGATCATCCCGATGTCCCTGCGGTCCGTGCACTTCGTGATGCCCGGTGGCGTGGACGACTCGACCGCGCCGAGCGGCGGCAACGCCTACGACCGGCGGGTCTGCCTGGACCTGCCCGGCTTCGGCTGGCAGGTCGAGCGCCACGCGGTGGCCGGCAGCTGGCCCCGGCCGGGAGCCGCGGCCCGTACCGAGCTGGCCCACACCCTGCGGGACCTGCCCGACGACACCGTCGTCCTGATCGACGGACTGGTCGCCTGCGGCGTCCCGGAGATCATCGTCCCCGAGGCGGAGCGGCTGCGGCTCGCCGTCCTCGTCCACCTGCCGCTCGGCGACGAGACCGGGCTCGAACCGAATCTCGCCCTCGAACTGGACGCCAAGGAGCGCGAGGTGCTGCGGGCCGTGCCCGCCGTCGTCGCCACCAGCGACTGGGCCGTACGGCGACTCGTCTCGCACCACGGCCTCGCCCCCGAGCGGGTCCATGTCGCCACCCCGGGTGCCGACATCGCCCCGCTCGCCTCCGGCACCGACGGTGTCTCACGGCTGCTGTGCGTGGCCGCCGTGACCCCCCGCAAGGGACAGCACCGGCTGATCGAGGCACTGGCCGGCGCGCAGGACCTGCCGTGGAGCTGCGTGTGCGTCGGCGGGATCACCCAGGATCCCGAGTACGTCGCCAGTCTGCGGATGCTCATCAAGAAGTACGGCCTCCAGGACCGCCTGCACCTCGCGGGACCACAGGCCGGGGCCGAGCTCGACGCCAGCTACGCCGCCGCCGACCTGATGGTCCTCGCCTCCTACGCCGAGACCTACGGCATGGCGGTCACCGAGGCCCTCGCGCGCGGCATCCCGGTGCTGGCCACCGACGTCGGCGGACTGCCGGAGGCCGTCGGCCGCGCCCCCGACGGCGGCGTGCCCGGCATCCTCGTCCCGCCGGAGGACCCCGCCGCCCTCGCCGCCGAACTGCGCGGCTGGTTCGGCGAGGCGGACGTACGACGCCGACTGAAGGCGGCTGCCCGGGGCCGGCGGGCCGCCCTGGACGGCTGGGCGACCACGGCCCGCAGCCTGGCCGGAGTACTCGGCCGACTCCCGAGCGAGCCCAGGAGGGCGGCATGAGGAAGACGGCGACCAAGCAGAGCGGGAAGATCCCGGCACAGCCGGGGCCGTGGGAGGTGGCTTCGGTGAAGCCCGGAGTTCCTTCCGACGCGGAATCGGTCATCCCCGGTGCCGGGCCCAGCACCCACCCCGGCGAGCGTCCCACCGTACGGCTCAGGGACGCGGGTCCCGACGACGCTCCCCGCTACGCCCCCGAGTGGCTCGAGCTCCGGGAGGGACCCGACGCGGCCGCGCGGGCGGGCGATCTGATCGACCCGCTGCGGATCCGGCTGGCGAACCTGCCGGGCAAGGCCGGCCTTGTCATCCACGACCTGGGCTGCGGCACCGGTTCGATGGGCCGCTGGCTGGCGCCCCGCCTGGACGGCCCCCAGCACTGGATCCTGCACGACCGGGACCCCTACCTCCTGCACTTCGCCGCGGTCGCCTCCCCGCGTTCCGCCGCCGACGGCAGCCGGGTCACCGTCGAGACCCGCCGCGGCGACGTCGGCCTGCTCACCCCGGACGCCCTCGCCGGCGCCTCCCTGGTGACGGCCTCCGCACTCCTCGACGTCCTCACCCGCGAGGAGATCGGGACCCTCGCCACGGCCTGCACGGGCGCCGGCTGCCCGGCCCTGCTCACCCTGTCCGTGGCGGGCCGCGTCGAACTCACCCCGGCCGACCCGCTGGACGACGAGATCGCCGACGCGTTCAACGCCCATCAGCGGCGCGGCGGACTGCTCGGCCCGGACGCCGTCACCGTCGCCTGCGAGGCGTTCTCCGAACGGGGCGCGACGGTACGGCTGCACCCGAGTGCCTGGCGCCTCGGTCCCGCCGAGTCCGCGCTCACTGCCCAGTGGCTGCGCGGCTGGGTCGGCGCGGCCGTCGAGGAGCGGCCCGAGCTGAAGGAGCCCGCCGAGCGCTACCTCCGGGACCGCCTGGAGGCCTGCCGCGCGGGCGAGTTGAAGGTGGTCGTCCACCACAGTGACCTGCTGGCGCTGTCCCGGCCGACGGACGGAGCGTCATGAGCGTGGAGACGGTGCGGCCGGACACCGAGCGGCGTGCGGAGCGCACCGGACGCCAGGAGGAGGACCGCTCGACCCGCGGCGACGACGCCGGGGCGGGCGAGCGAAAGGCCCTGCCGGTCCGCAGCACCGACCGGAGCGGGGCGAGCCTCCCGGTCCGCAGCACCGGCCACGGCACGGCGCGGCTGCCCGTCCGGCGACCCGCGGAGGCGCCCGAGCCGGGCACGCTCTCCCGCCGGGCCCTCACGCTCCGGGCCGAGGTGGTCCAGACGCGGGACGAGCTGCTCACGGCACGGGCCGAGGCGATCGTGGCCCGGGCCCGGATCCTGGAGGCAGCCGGGGAGCCCGTCGCGGACCTGACCGAGGCCGCCGTCTCCCGGGACCGGATCGGCGTGATCGTGACCGCGGCACGGCCCGGGACCGCTCGGACCCCCCGTTGGCGTACCGCGCTGCGCGGAGTACTCAACTCCCGCGCCCTGCGCACCCACATCGGCACCGTCGCGGGCGTCACCATCCTCGCGGTCCTGTTGTGGCGCCTCGGCACCGGCGTCTTCCTGGACGGGCTGCGCCGGATCGACGGCCCCGCCCTGCTGGCGGCGCTCGCGATCGGCGTGCTGACCACCGTGTTCAGCGCCTGGCGTTGGCAGTTGGTGGCCCGCGGGCTGCGCATCCGGCTGCCGCTCGGCGAGGCCGTGGCCGACTACTACCGTGCCCTGTTCCTGAACGCGGCCCTGCCCGGCGGTGTCCTCGGCGATGTGCACCGCGCGGTGCGGCACGGCCAGAGCACCGGTGACATGGGCCGCGGTGTCCGGGCGGTCGTCCTCGAACGGGTCGCCGGACAGATCGCGTTGGTGGTCGTCGGCGGTGCCGTGCTGCTCACGATGGATTCCCCGGTGCTGGCTGAGGCCCGCCACCTCGCCCCCGCCGTCGGCCTCGCCGGCCTGGGCGCTCTCGCCGTCGTCGTGGCCCTGCGGATGAACCGGACCCCTTCCTCCCGCCGGGGCCGGGTCCTGCGCGCGACCCTCGGCGAGGCCCGCGAGGGCCTGCTGTCCCGCCGCAACTGGCCCGGCGTCGCGCTCTCTTCGGCCGTCGTCCTCGCCGGCCACCTCGGGATGTTCGTGCTCGCCGCCCGCATCGCGGGCTCCGACGCCTCCGTCGCCGCACTTCTGCCCCTGGCCGTGCTCGCCCTGCTCGCCATGGGACTGCCCCTGAACGTCGGCGGGTTCGGCCCCCGGGAGGGCGTCACGGCCTGGGCGTTCGCCGCCATGGGCCTCGGCGCGGGCGCCGGACTCGCGACCGCGATCGTGTACGGCGTCCTCAGCTTCGTGGCGAGCCTGCCGGGCGCGGTCGTCCTGGTCGTCCGCTGGTACCAGGGACTGCGCCCCGCGAACCGCTACTCCGCGGTGAGCGTGGAGAAATACGCACCGAAGGACGCCGCGAGGCTCTCCAGCAAGGCTTTCCCTTTTTCCGCCGAGCCCAGTGAAGGGCGCCCGATGACACCGGAATCGGTGTAACCGGACATACCGAGGGTGAGGAGATGACGACGGTCGTCCGCGACGAAATCGGAGGTCTCGTAACCGGACCGGACACATTCCGGATCGGTGTGCAGAAGAATGGAGGTCTCGATTTCTCCCGCGTGCATGTCGGTGAGCAGCGAGGTGACCACGCCGGCCTCCACACGGGCGGCCTCCCAGTCCTCCGCGGCCGGGAAGAGCGCCATTCGCTCGCCGCGGGCGGAGGCCTCCTGGACGACGTTGCCCAGCACGTAGTTGCCGCCGTGTCCGTTGACCACGACCAGGGCCTCGACGCCCGAGCGGCGCAGCGAGGCCGCTATGTCCCGTACCACCGCATGAAGGGTGACGGAGGAGATGCTGACGGTCCCCGGCCAGGCCGCGTGCTCGTGCGAGCAGGAGATCGTCACCGGGGGGAGGAGGTGCACCGGGTACGCCGCGGCGATCTCCCGCGCGACGGCACAGGCGACGAGCGTGTCGGTCGCCAGGGGAAGGTACGCACCGTGCTGCTCGAAGCTTCCGACCGGAAGGACGGCGACCTGCGTTGAGACGCCCGCCCCCCGCGTCCGTACGTCTTCCGTAGTGTCCGTCGGCAACAGACCGTACGCCGCCGACCGTATTCCCGAACCGCTCATCTTTTCACGGCCTTTCGTCTCTGCTTAGGAAACAGATCATGACAGATAAAGTTGGCGTCCTCGGCAAGAAGGCACCACAGCGCACCGGCGTGGAACGCGTGGTGAATGCCCCGCTGCCCACCGTGTACGGGAAATTCCAGGCGGTCGGCTACCTCGATCACGACCGCGGTGACGAACAAGTCGCTCTGGTCTACGGTGACATCGGCGCGGACGATGTCCTTGTCCGCCTGCATTCGGAGTGCCTGACCGGTGACGCGTTCGGCTCCCAGCACTGCGAATGCGGCGACCAGCTGGATGCCGCGCTGCGGGCCGTGGTCAAGGAGGGCAGCGGCATCGTCGTCTACCTGCGGGGCCACGAGGGCCGGGGCATAGGACTGCTCGCCAAGCTGCGTGCCATGGCGCTCCAGGCGGAGGGCCTGGACACCGTCGAGGCCAACCTCGCGCTCGGTCTGCCGGTGGACTCCCGGGACTACGGCGTCGCCGCCGGGATCTTCCACGACCTGGGCGTGAACTCGGTCCGCCTGATGTCCAACAATCCGCGCAAGCGCGAGGCGCTGCTGCGGCACGGCATCAAGGTCGCCGAGACGGTGCCGCTGCTCATCACGCCGTGCGAGAGCAACATCACCTATCTGCGCACCAAGCGGGAGCGCCTTGACCACGTCCTGCCCCATCTGGACGCGGTGGCCCACCTGTCCTGATCACCGGACTGATTCCGGGACGGGAAATCCGGACAGGAAGAGGGCATGACCGACGACGTCCTCTTCCTGTCCGGACCGCAGGTCACCCGCCTGCTCGACGCGGACACGGCCATCGCCTCGCAGCGCGCGGCCTTCACCGCGCTCGGCTCCGGGACGGCCGACCTGCCGGCGAAGATCATGCATCCGAGCCGCTTCGACGACAGCGTGCTCTTCGCGTACGTCTCCCGGCTCTCCGCCGACTCCGGGGCCGTCGCGAAGTTCGGCAGCGTCAACCCGGGCAACGCGGCGGCCGGGCTGCCCACGATCCACGCCGTGGTCTCGGTGCTCGACCCGGTGACCGGCCGCCTGGCCGCCGTCATGGACGGTGCCGCGGTGACCACCCTGCGCACGGCCGCCGCGAGCGCCGTCGCCGTCGACGCGCTGGCCAGGCCCGACAGCACCGACCTGGCCGTGCTGGGCTCCGGCACCCAGGCTCTGGCCCATGTGCGGGCGATCGCCCGGGTGCGCGACCTGACATCCGTACGGCTGTGGAGCCCGACTCCGCGACACCGCGCCCGCGCCGCCGAGACCCTGGCGGAGCTCGGCTTCCCCGCCGAAGCGGTCGGCAGCGCCGAGGAGGCGGTGAGCGGAGCCTCTCTGGTCGCGGCCTGCACCCTGAGCACGACACCGGTGGTGCACGGTGAGTGGCTGGCGCCCGGGTGCACGGTGGTGAGCGTGGGGTCCTTCGAGCCCACCCGCCGGGAGGTGGACACCGACGTCCTACGGCGGTCCGCGACCGTCGTCGTGGACGACCCGGCCACCGCGGCGGAGCACGCCGGCCCGGTCGTGGACGCGCTCAGGACCGGGCTGCTGACCGAGCTCGTCGGGCTCGGCGACGTCCTGACCGGCCGAGCCGTGGCCCGGACGGCCCCCGGCGACATCGTCTACTACAACAGCGTCGGCCTCGGCATCCAGGACGCGGCCGCGGCCTGGGCCGTGGTGCGGGCGGCGAAGGGGGAGCGCCGGTGAACACGCACGCGGCCGGCGTCGTCGTGATCGGCGGCGGCGTCATGGGCACGAGCATCGCCCGCCACCTGGCGCGCGCGGGCGTACGGGACGTGGTGCTCGTCGAGCGCGACGACCTCGCCTCCGGCTCCACGTCGAAGGCCGCGGGCGGGGTGCGGGCGCAGTTCTCCGACGAGCTCAACATCCGGCTCGGGGCGCGCAGCCTGGAGGCGTTCGGCCGCTTCGAGGAGGAGACGGGGCAGGACATCGGGCTGCACCGGGTCGGCTATCTGTTCCTCCTGTCGACCCCGGAGGAGGTCACCTCCTTCGAGGAGAGCGTGCGCCTCCAGAACTCCCTCGGCGTCCCGAGCCGCATGACCGACCCGGCCGAGGCGCGCCGGCTGTCCCCCCTCATCACCACCGACGGCCTGCTCGCCGCCTCCTTCTCGCCCGAGGACGGCCACTGCACCCCCGAGTCCGTCGTGTACGGCTACGCCGCCGACGCCCGCCGCCACGGCGCGACGATCCTGCGGCACACGCAGGTCACCGGCATCGAACTGCACGGCGACGACATCACGGGCGTCGTGACGAGCAGGGGCCGGATCGCCACCGGCACGGTGATCTGCGCGGCCGGAGCCTGGTCGCGGGAAGTCGGCGCGATGGTCGGCGTCGACCTGCCGGTCGAGCCGCTGCGCCGCCAGATCGCGGTCACCGAACCGGTCGAGGGGCTGCCGCCCGACCTCCCCATGACCATCGACTTCACCAGCAGCCTCTACTTCCACGGTGAGGGCCCCGGCCTCCTCCTCGGCATGTCCGACCCCGACGAGACACCCGGCTTCGACACCGCCACCCACGACCGCTGGATCCCCCGCCTCGCCGAGGCCATGACGCATCGCGCCCCCGCCCTCCTCGACCTGCGCCGCACCGGCGGCTGGGCCGGCCTGTACGAGCTCACCCCCGACCACAACGCCCTGATCGGCGAGGCCACTTCGGTGTCCCGCTTCCTGTACGCGACCGGCTTCTCCGGCCACGGTTTCCTCCAGGGGCCGGCCGTCGGCGAGGTCGTCCGCGACCTGTACCTCGGCCGCGTACCCTTCGTGGACATCAGCCCGCTCAGCGCCGGCCGGTTCGCGGCCGACGCCCCGCGCCCGGAGGCCAACCGCGTATGACCGAGCTCCATCTGTGGCTGCGCCACGAGGTCCGTTCCACCGAGCGACGCACGCCCGTCGTGCCGTCCGACGCCCGGCGGCTCGTCGACAGCGGGGTGACGCTGACCGTCGAGGAGTCCCCGCAGCGGATCTTCCCGATCGAGGAGTACGAGGCGGCCGGCTGCGGAGTCGCGCCCGCGGGGTCGTGGGCGTCCCGGGCGCCGCTGGACGCCGTGGTCGTGGGCCTGAAGGAACTCCCCGACGAGCCCGCCGCCCTGCCGCACCGGCACCTCTTCTTCGGGCACGCCTACAAGGAGCAGCCGGGCGCCCTGGAACTGCTGCGCCGGTTCGCCGCCGGGGGAGGGGCGCTCCTGGACCTGGAGTACCTGGTCGACGACCACGGCCGCAGGCTCGCCGCCTTCGGCTACTGGGCCGGCTACCTGGGTGCGGCCCTGGCCGTGCTCCAGCACCGGGGCAGGCTGTCCGCTCCCCTCACGCCCACCTCGCAGGAGGAACTGGGCGAGGTCCTGCGGCCCGCCGCCGGGGACGAGGAGTTCCGGGCGCTGGTGATCGGCGCCCTGGGCCGCAGCGGCCGGGGCGCGCGCGTCGCGCTCCGGGCCGCCGGGGTCGAGCCGGCCTGCTGGGACCTCGAGGAGACCCGCAGTCTGGACCGCCCCGCCCTGCTCGCCCACGATCTGCTCGTGAACTGCGTCCTCGCCACCACTCCCGTCCCGCCCTTCGTCCGCGAGGCGGACCTCGACGACCCGAACCGCCGCTTGCGCACCCTCTCCGACGTCACCTGCGACGTCGGCTCGCCCCTGAACGTCCTGCCGGTCTACGACCGCGTCACCGAGTGGGCCGAGCCCGTCCGCCGGCTGCACAAGGAGCCCCCGCTCGACCTGATCGCCATCGACAACCTGCCGTCGCTGCTCCCGGAGGAGTCCAGCGTCGGCTTCTCGGGGTCCCTGCTGCCCCTGCTGCTGGAGTTCGGGGTCGGCGGCCCCTGGGGGCGCTGTCTGGACCGGTTCCATCAGGCGTGCCGTGAACTCGGCATCGACGAAGGGGAGTTCCGTCGTGTCTGACCTGGTCCCCGCGACCGGCACCGTCCACTGGATCGGCGCCGGGCTCTCCACCGGCAGCGGCCTGGCCGAGCTGTGCGACACCGCCGACCGGGTCCGTCTGTGGCACCGCACCGAGGAGCGTGCCGCCGAGGCCCTCGCGGCACTGGGGCTCACCGGACGGGCCGAGCCGCGCGCCTACACGCTGTCCGCGCTCGTGGCCGCACTGGCGCCCGGCGACGTCGTGGTGTCGATGCTGCCCGCGCCCGAGCACGCCGGGATCCTCGCCGCCTGCGCGCGCGAAAGGGCCCACTTCGCCTGCTCCAGCTATGTGTCGGACGCCGTCCTCGAACAGGTGCCGCAGGCGGAGAGGGCCGGGATCGTCGTCCTCACCGAGGCGGGCCTCGACCCGGGCATCGACCACCTCTTCGCGCACAGCCTCGTCGCCGCGGCCCGCGGTGTGATCGGCGACGCGACACCGGCGTCGTACAGCCTCACCTCCTACTGCGGCGGTGTCCCCGCCGTCCCGAACGACTTCAAGTACCGCTTCAGCTGGGCCCCCGCCGGAGTCCTGAACGCCCTGCGCTCGCCCGCCCGTTACATCGACAACGGCACCCCGACCACCGCCGACCGCCCCTGGGAGGCGACCCGGCGCCATGTCGTGGACGGTGAGACGTTCGAGGTCTACCCCAACCGCGACAGCCTCCCCTTCGTCGAGCAGTACGGACTGCCGGCCGCCTGGACACCGCGGACCTTCGTGCGCGGGACCCTGCGGCTGGACGGCTGGCTGCGCGCCTGGGAGCCGGTCTTCGAGGAGCTGAGGACCGGCGACGACACCCGGATCGCCGCCCTGGCCCAGGAACTGGCGGCCAGATACCCGACGACGGAGGCCGACCGCGACCGGGTCGTCCTCGCCGTCTCCCTCGACGTGCGCGCAAAGGACGGCCGCACCTGGTCCGGCGGCTACCTCCTCGACCTGGTGGGCGACGAGGAGGACAGCGCCATGGCCCGCTGTGTCTCCCGCACTCTCGCCCTCGGCACCGGTCACATCCTGGACGGCTCTCTCCCGGCCGGCCTGAACCGGGCGGCGGAGACTGCGGCCCGGTCCGAGCAGTGGCTGGGCGAACTGGCCCGCGACGGCGTCCACTTCACGCTCCGGGTCGATCAGTAGGCGATCCGGGGCGTCCTAGTCCACGACCGCCTCGTGGACGAGCCGCTTGAGGTCGGGGAACAGCTTCAGCGTCTTCGGCCGTACCTGGGTGAAGAACTGCACGGTCAGATCGCGGCCCGGGTCGACCCAGAAGGTCGTGGACGCCGCCCCGCTCCAGCCGTAGGACCCGAGGCTCGAAGGGGCCAGGGTGCGGGCCGGGTCGGTCACCACGGAGACGCCGAGTCCGAAGCCGACGCCGTCGTTGCCGGGCTCGTCGTGGGCGGGCTTGGCGCCGAAGGCGCGCAGGTCGGCGCCGCCCGGGAGGTGGTTGGAGGTCATCAGGTCCACCGTCTCGGCGGACAGCAGGCGGGTGCCGTCCAGTTCGCCGCGGCGGCGCAGCAGCTCCGCGAAGCGGTGGACGTCGTACGCGGACGCCACCATGCCACCGCTGCCGGACAGCAGGCGGGGGCGGCCCCGCAGCGGCAGTCCGGGGACCGGCTCGATGGTGCCGTCGTCCTTCTCGCCGTACAACTCCGAGAGCCTGTGCGCCTGTTCGTCCGGCACCCAGAAGCCGGCGTCGGTCATCCCGAGCGGCCCGAGGACGCGCTCGGCGAAGAAGGCGTCGAGGGTCTGGCCGGACACGATCTCGATGACCCGGCCCAGGACGTTGGAGGCCACCGAGTAGTTCCACTGCGTGCCCGGCTCGAACTGCAGCGGCAGGCTCGCGTACACGGCGACGGTCTCGGCGAGGTCCGAGCCCGGCAGCACGGACGACTCCAGGCCGGCCTCGCGGTAGAGGGCGTCGACCGGGTGGCAGTGGTAGAAGGCGAAGGTCAGACCCGCGGTGTGGGTCATCAGATGCCGGATCCGGATCGGACCGTCGGCCGGGCGGGTGGTGAGGTTCTCGCCGGAACCGTCCACGTGGACCCGGGGCTCCGCGAACGCCGGCAGATACTCGGCGACCGGGTCGTCCAGCGACAGCCGTCCCTCCTCCACCAGCAGGAGGGCGGCCACCGAGGTGACCGGTTTGGTCATCGAGTAGATCCGCCACAGGGTGTCGGCCTCGACCGGCAGGCCGGCCGCGAGGTCACGGTGGCCGTGCGCGGTGAGGTGGGCGACGCGTCCGCCGCGGGCGACGGACACCAGGAAGCCGGGCATCCGGCCCTCGTCGACGTAGTGGGCGAAGTGCTGGTCGAGGCGGTCCAGGGCCTTGCCGTCCAGCCCCACCTCAGCGGGATCGACCTCTTGCCGAAGCTGTGCCATCGCATTCCTCCGTCGCGTCCGTCGAGGTGCGGACCGATATACCCGGCCCGGACCACCTCAGACATCATCGTCGCTCAGGAAACCGCGACGAGCCGCGGGTCGGCGGGGAATCGCCGGTCACGGGAATGCCGGGTGCGGCCGGGCCGGTTGATCGTGGTATGACTCAGGACGCGACGCAGGACGCACTGCTCCGGCTGCTCTCGGAGGGCCACGGCGGGGTGCTGATCACCCTCAAGCGCGACGGCCGGCCCCAGCTGTCGAACGTCAGGCACGCCTACTACCCCGACGAGCGGATCATCCGGGTCTCGCTCACCGACGACCGCGCCAAGACCCGCAACCTGCGCCGTGACCCCCGCGCCTCGTACCACGTGACGACGTCGGACCGGTGGGCGTACACGGTCGCCGAGGGCACGGCCGACCTCACCCCCGTGGCGGACGACCCGCACGACGACACGGTCGAGGAACTCGTCCGCCTGTACCGGGACGTCCAGGGCGAACACCCCGACTGGGACGACTACCGCGCGGCGATGGTCCGGGACCGGCGGCTGGTGCTGCGGTTGCGGGTGGAGCGGGCCTACGGGATTCCGGCCCGGACGGCTCGCGACTGACCGAGGGGACGCTTCGCGCACCCCGGCGGGAGAGGTCCTACGACTCGGGGAGCAGGGCGCATGGCCGATGCGCCGGTGATCTGTGGCTGCCTACGCTGACCGGCACACCGAGGGGAAGAGGTCACCGTGCCCGTCAACGGCCGCAGTCACATCCGTATCGCCCGCCCGTCCCGGGACCTGGCCGCCGCCGAGCGGTTCTGGGCCGAGGGGCTCGGCCTGGGTGTCGTGTGGCGCGCCGAGGGCGGCCCCGAACCCGGCGAGCACGACCTGCTGATGCTCGGGTGGCCGGACGCCGGCTGGCACCTGGAACTCGTCCATGAACAGGGCCACCCGGTCGAACCCCGCCCCACCGAGGAGGACCTGTTGGTGATCTACGTCGACGGGCCCGTGCCGGAGGATCTCGTGGCCCGCCTCGAGGCCCACGGCGGCAAACGGGTGCTGTCGCCGAACCCGTACTGGAACGAGTGGGGCGTCACGGTGGAGGACCCGGACGGGTACCGGCTGGTGCTGTGCACGCGGGGCTGGTCGAACGCGTAGGCGTGGGGAGCCGGGCAGGCCCGAGCCCCCGGTGCCGGCAGGGCGCCCGGGGGCTCGACTTGGGGGGGAGCGGAGTGGGGAGGGTCAGGCCGTCACCTTCTCCGGGCGGGGCGCCTCCCGGGGGGTGCGGGAGCCGAGGTCCTCCGTGGGGACCTTGTGGGTCTCGCGGGCGGTCAGGGCGGCGATCAGCGGGGGGACGCACAGGGCCGCGGTGAACAGGGCCACCGAGGACCAGTCGGTGCCGTCGGGGCCCGCGATCTGTGCCGCGAAGGTGACCGCGAAGCCGGCCACGGCGAAACCGATCTGCGTGCCGATCGCCATGCCCGACAGCCGGACCCTGGTGGAGAACATCTCGCCGTAGAAGGACGGCCAGACCCCGTTCGCCGCGCTGTAGACGACGCCGAAGGCGACGATGCCGAGCAGCAGCGTCAGCGGGTAGTTGCCCGTGGAGATCGCCCAGAGGTAGAGGAACATCGTCACCGCGCTGCCCGCCGCGCCGATCAGGAAGACCGGCCGCCGGCCGATGCGGTCCGACAGCGTGGCCCACAGGGGGATCGCGGCGAGCGCGACGAGGTTGGCCAGCGCGCCCACCCACAGCATCGAGGAACGGCTCATCCCGACCGCGTCGCTCGTCGCGTACGCCAGCGCCCACACCGTGAAGATCGTGGAGACCGAGGCGATCAGCGCGCCCCCGATCACCCGGAGCACATCCGCCCAGTGCTCCCGCAGCAGTACCACCAGCGGAAGCTTCGGGACGCCCTCGGAGGCGGCCTGCTGCTCGAACGCCGGTGTCTCGTCCAGCTTGCGGCGGATGACGAAGCCGACCACGGCGACCGCCACGCTCAGCCAGAACGGCACCCGCCAGCCCCAGGACAGCAACTGGTCCTCGGGCAGCGCGGCGACCGGCAGGAAGACCAGGGTGGCGAGCAGCTGCCCGCCCTGTGTGCCGCTGAGCGTGAAGCTCGTGAAGAAGCCCCGGCGGTGCGCCGGCGCGTGCTCCAGGCTCATGGAGTTGGCGCTGGCCTGCTCGCCGGCCGCCGAGATGCCCTGCAGGACGCGGCACAGGACCAGCAGGACCGGGGCGAGGGTGCCGACCTGGTGGCGGCTCGGCAGACAGCCGATGAGGAACGTCGACAGGCCCATCAGAATCAGCGTGAAGACCATGATCTTCTTACGGCCGACCCGGTCGCCGAAATGCCCGAGGAAGAGCGCGCCGACCGGCCGGGCCGCGTAGGCGACACCGAACGTGGCCAGCGACAGCAGGGTCGCGGTGGCCGGGTCGGACTCGTCGAAGAACACCTTCGGGAAGATCAGGGCTGCGGCACTGCCGTAGATGAAGAAGTCGTAGTACTCCAGGGCGCTGCCGATCCAGGCGGCGGTCGCCGCCTTTTTCGGTTGCCCGACGGCTTCGGCGGGGACGGACACGGGTTGCTCCTTCGGGGGGACTCCGGGAGCTATCCAGCTAATTAACCCACTGGATAGTTAGTAGCGGTTGCCGAGGATGGTGCGCCCGCGCATCCCGGGTGTCAAGGGGTCGGGACGTGCCGGGTCAGTCCGCCGCGCGGTCCGCCGTCAGGTAGGCGATCACCATGTCTCCCAACATGGTCCGGTAGTGCTCCCGTTGCTCGGCGGCGACCAGGTCACGCCCGAACAGGGCGCCGAAGGTGTGCCGGTTGGCGACCCGGAAGAAGCAGAACGAACTGATCATCGCGTGCAGGTCGACCGCGTCCACGTCGGCGGTGAACAGCCCGGACTCCTGCCCCGATGCCAGGATGCGGCGGATCACGTCGAGCGCGGGCGAGCCGATCTTCCCCAGCTTCTCGGAGGCGGCGATGTGCTCGGCCCCGTGGATGTTCTCGATGCTGACCAGACGGATGAAGTCCGGGTGCTGCTCGTGGTGGTCGAAGGTCACCTCGGCCAGGCGCCGGATTGCCGCGACCGGGTCCAGGTGCTCGACGTCCAGCTCCTGCTCGGCCTCGCGGATCACGCCGTACGCCCGCTCCAGGACGGCCGTGAACAGCTGCTGCTTGCCGCCGAAGTAGTAGTAGATCATCCGCTTGGTGGTGCGGGTGCGGGCGGCGATCTCGTCGACACGGGCGCCGTCGTAGCCGGCCCGCGCGAACTCCTGGGTCGCCACGTCGAGGATCTCGGCCCGGGTGCGGGCGGCGTCGCGGATCCGCTCGCCTGGTCGTGCCGGTTCGTCGACGCTGGTCATCGGGTTCCTTCGGGAGTGCGGCCGGTGCCGCAGATTCTAGAAGGCGCGGCCCGAGTCTTCCCCGGCGGCAGTCCGGCTGATATAGCTAACGTACTGGTTCGTACATTAGGCTCGTCTCAGGAGGTCCGCGTGGCCAAGGACTCGTTTCTCGTCGGACTGATCGGCGCCGGCATCGGCCCCTCGCTGAGCCCGGCGCTGCACGAGCGGGAGGCGGACCGGCAGGGCCTGCGTTATGTGTACCGGCTCGTCGACATCGACGTGCTCGGGGTGCGCCCCGAGGCGGTCGGCGATCTGGTGCGGGCCGCCCGTGACCTGGGCTTCGACGGGCTGAACATCACCCACCCGTGCAAGCAGCTGGTCATCGGCCACCTGGACGCGCTCGCCCCGCAGGCCGAGGCGCTCGGCGCGGTCAACACCGTGGTCTTCGAGAACGGCCGGGCCACCGGCCACAACACCGACGTCACCGGTTTCGCGGCGTCCTTCGCGCGCGGGCTGCCCGACGTGCCGCTCGAACGGGTCGTGCAACTGGGGGCGGGCGGTGCGGGGGCGGCCGTCGCGCACGCCATGCTCACCCTGGGCGCCGGGCGGGTCACCGTCGTCGACGCGCTCGCCGACCGGGCCGCGGATCTCGCCGCGTCGCTGAACCGGCACTTCGGCGAGGGCCGGGCGGCCGCGGCCGCCCCCGACCGGCTGCCGCGGCTGCTCGCCGACGCCGACGGCATCGTGCACGCCACTCCTACCGGCATGGCCGCCCACCCCGGTCTGCCGTTCCCTGCCGACCTGCTCCGCCCCGAGCTGTGGGTCGCCGAGGTGGTCTACCGCCCGCTGGAGACGGAGCTGCTGCGGACCGCCCGTGCGCTCGGCTGCGCCACTCTGGACGGCGGCGGCATGGCCGTCTTCCAGGCCGCGGACGCGTTCCGGCTGTTCACCGGGCGGGAGCCGGACGCGGCGCGGATGCTCGGGGACATCGCGGAACTGGCGGGCGTGGTCGGCGCCCCCAAGTAACCCGGGATCACTGGCGGTTGACGGTCCGCGTCACACCGGCGAAGACCGTCGTCGCCAGGATCCAGCCCGCGATGACCAGCGCGTACGACAGCGACTGATACCACCCCTGCGGAGCGAAGGCGCCCTCCTGGCCGAAGGAGATCACCGGCAGCAGCAGGTCGAGGGTGTAGAACAGCGCGTTGAAGCGCGGGGCCTCGTCCGCCTTGAGCGGTGGCGGGTGGTGGAGGCTGTAGGCGACCGTGCCGATGGCAAGCAGGGAGACCAGCCAGACGCAGGCCCGCAGGGGGTGGAAGCCGTAGCCGACGGTGGCGTCCTGGACGTGCCCCCACAGGCGCCCGTACCAGGCGAGGGTGGCGCGGTGGCGGCGCTGCTTGGCGAGCTGGACCAGTCGTGCGGCGCGGTCGTCGCCGATACGGCGGTAGGCGGCGGTCAACTGCTCGTAGGCGTGCGGGACATAGCCCTCGCGGTCCCGCTCCAGCATCGGCAGGCGGCGCTCGGCGGGCTCCTGGGGGGTGAGCGAGGTGTAGACGAGCTTGTTGAACTGGACCTCCTCCGGCACCACCTCGGGTTCCAGGAACAGGTCGTCGATCTGGGCGCGGCGCAGGCTGAGGGTGCCTTGAATGCGCGGCCCCTTGCGCAGCCAGAGCTCCCCGATGGTGGAACTGTTCGCCCTGAGCGCCGCGTCGCCCGGGTTCGACAGGTGCGCGTACGAGAAGTCGAGCCGGCCCGCGATCCGAGCGCCCCGCAGACCGATCCAGCCGAAGGTGTGCACCCGGCGCAGATGGACGTCGCCCTCCACGACGAGGGTCTGCGCGTCGAGGACGATGTCGCCGGGGTGGCTGAGCCGGGCGTCGTTGAGGTTGACGGAACCGGCCACGGTGGCGCCGTTGAGGCGGACCTCGCCGTGGGCGCGCAGGCCCGGCGCCCACAGGTCGTCGCCGATGCTCATGTGGTTGAGCTGGAGCGCGGGTTCGCCGGCGTCGACCGCGGTGATCTCGGCGCGGTCCATGAACAGCGCTCCGGCGATCTGTGCCCCGCCCAGCCGCACCGGGCCGTTCACCTTGCAGTCCGTCAGCCGCAGCACGGCGTCCACGCGCAGGGTCGCGGCGGTCAGTGCGGGCAGCACGGAGTTGCTGAGGTTCAACTGGCGCAGCCGGCAGCCGTACAGCAGCGGTGCGTCGTCGAAGTGGCAGTGGCTGAGGCGTACGGCGTGGTCGACCGTCCCGTACTGGAGCCCGAGCACACCGGTGATCCGGGCGCCCGCCAGTTTGAGGGCGGGTATCTCCCCGTCCTCCTGTGGTCCGTTGAGCATCAGCGCCCGCAACACGGAGGCCCGGACCGTGCGTTCGGCACCCCACTCGGCGCCGTCCGCCACGTCTTCGTCCCCGGCCGTACGGAAGTCCACGGCCTCGCCCTTCGGGAAGGCACGCCACACCCGCAGTTCGGCCGGGGTCAGGTTGTTGATCTCCATCAGCCGTGACTCTCCAACGCACACGTCACGGTGTCAACAGGCCCTGCCGACGGCGACGGCCCGGGAGTCCGTGCTCCCGGGCCGTCGACAACTGCCGTGCTACGCCCTGGTGTTCCACTCCGCGACCACCGGACGGTCGTGTTCCGTCGACAGCCGGCTCACCGTCCCGGTGGCCAGCTGGAACAGCCGGCCCTCCGCCGGGGCGAGCCCCAGCCTGCGGGCCGTCAGGACCCGCAGGAAGTGGGCGTGGGCCACGAGGACGACGTCACCCTCGGGAAGAGCGGCGTCCACCCGGGCCAGCACCAGGTCGGCGCGGCGGCCGACTTCCTCGGGGGACTCGCCGGGGTGCCCCTCCGGGCCGGGCGGGACCCCGTCGGTCCACAGGTACCAGTCGGGGCGGGTGCGGTGGATCTCGACGGTGGTGACGCCCTCGTAGGCGCCGTAGTCCCACTCGTGGAGGTCGGGGTCCGTCAAGGCCCCGGTGATGCCCGCCAGTTCGGCGGTGCGTACGGCGCGGCCCAGCGGACTGGTCAGCGCGAGCGAGAAGGTCCGGCCCGAGAGGAGCGGAGCGAGTGACTTGGCCTGTTCCTCGCCGTGCTGGGTGAGGGGCAGGTCGGTCCAGCTGGTGTGCTGTCCCGACACGCTCCACTCCGTCTCGCCGTGGCGGACCAGAAGAAGATCCCCCACGGCGCGCCTACTTCTTCGCTTCGACGGCGTGGCCGCCGAACTGGTTGCGCAGCGCCGCGATCATCTTCATCTGCGGGGAGTCGTCCTGACGGGACGCGAACCGCGCGAAGAGCGAGGCGGTGATCGTCGGCAGCGGCACCGCGTTGTCCACGGCCGCCTCCACGGTCCAGCGGCCCTCGCCGGAGTCCTGCGCGTACCCCTTCAGCTTGTCCAGGTGCTCGTCCTCGTCGAGGGCGTTGACCGCGAGGTCGAGCAGCCAGGAGCGGATGACGGTCCCGTCCTGCCAGGAGCGGAACACCTCCCGGACGCTGTCCACCGACTCGACCTTCTCCAGCAGCTCCCAGCCCTCGGCGTACGCCTGCATCATGGCGTACTCGATGCCGTTGTGAACCATCTTGGAGAAGTGCCCGGCGCCGACCTTGCCCGCGTGGACATAGCCGTACGGCCCCTCGGGCTTGAGCGCGTGGAAGATCGGCTGCAGCCTGTCCACGTGCTCCTTGTCACCGCCGACCATCAGGGCGTAGCCGTTCTGGAGGCCCCACACGCCGCCGGAGACACCGGCGTCGACGAAGCCGATGCCCTTGGCGCCCAGCTCCTCGGCGTGCTTCTCGTCGTCGCTCCAGCGGGAGTTGCCGCCGTCGACCACGGTGTCACCGGGGGAGAGGAGTTCGCCGAGCTCGTCCACGACGGACTGGGTGGCGGCGCCGGCCGGGACCATCACCCACACCGTGCGCGGCGCTTCGAGCTTGTCGACCAGCTCGGACAGGCTCGCCACGTCGGAGACGTCGGGGTTGCGGTCGTAGCCGATGACGGTGTGGCCGGCGCGGCGGATGCGCTCGCGCATGTTGCCGCCCATCTTGCCGAGGCCGATGAGGCCGAGCTGCATCGCTGTCATGTCAGAGCACTTCCTTCAGTTCACGGTAGGCGGCCACGAGGGCGGTGGTGGAGGAGTCGAGGCCGGGGACGGAGCCCGCCGCGGCAGCGGCTGATGTAAACGTCTCGGTCAGGGCGGGTTCGACGCGCCGGGCGAGGACCTTGCCGAGCTCGACGCCCCACTGGTCGAAGGAGTCGATGTGCCAGATCGCGCCCTGGACGAACACCTTGTGCTCGTAGAGGGCGATCAGCTGCCCGAGGACCGAGGGGGTGAGCTCCTTGGCCAGGACGGTGGTCGTGGGGTGGTTGCCCTGGAAGGTGCGGTGCGCCACCTGCTCCTCGGCCACACCCTCCGCGCGGACCTCCTCGGCGGTCTTGCCGAAGGCGAGCGCCTGCCCCTGCGCGAACAGGTTGGCCATCAACAGGTCGTGCTGCGCCTTGAGTTCGTCGCTCAGCTCGTCGATCGGCCGGGCGAAGCCGATCAGGTCGGCCGGGATGAGCTTGGTGCCCTGGTGGATCAACTGGTAGTAGGCGTGCTGCCCGTTGGTGCCGGGCGTGCCCCACACCACAGGGCCGGTCTGCCACTCCACCGGGTTGCCGTCACGGTCCACCGACTTGCCGTTGGACTCCATGTCCAGCTGCTGGAGATAGGCGGTGAACTTCGACAGGTAGTGGGAGTACGGCAGTACCGCGTGCGACTGGGCGTCGTGGAAGTTGCCGTACCAGATGCCCAACAGGCCCAGGATCAGCGGGGCGTTGGCCTCGGCGGGCGCGTTCTGGAAGTGCTCGTCGACGATCCGGAAGCCGTCGAGCATCTCCCGGAAGTGGTCCGGGCCGATGGCGATCATGAGGGAGAGGCCGATCGCCGAGTCGTAGGAGTAGCGGCCGCCGACCCAGTCCCAGAACTCGAACATGTTGTCCGGGTCGATGCCGAAGTCCGTGACCTTCTCGGCGTTCGTCGACAGGGCGACGAAGTGCTTGGCGACGGCCTTGTCGTCGCGGAGTCCGGCCGGGCCGTCGAGCAGCCAGGTGCGGGCCGAGGTGGCGTTGGTGATCGTCTCGATCGTGGTGAAGGTCTTGGACGCGACGATGAACAGGGTCTCCGCCGGGTCCAGGTCCCGCACCGCCTCGTGCAGGTCGGCGCCGTCCACGTTGGACACGAAGCGGAACGTCAACTCCCGTGCCGTGTAGGCCCGCAGGGCCTCGTACGCCATCGCGGGACCGAGGTCCGAGCCGCCGATGCCGATGTTGACGACGTTCTTGATGCGCTTGCCGGTGTGGCCGGTCCACTCGCCGGAGCGGACCCGGTTCGCGAAGTCGCTCATTTTGTCGAGCACGGCGTGCACCCGCGGCACGACGTTCTCCCCGTCCACCTCGACCACCGCGTTGGCGGGGGCGCGCAGCGCGGTGTGCAGCACCGCCCGGTCCTCGGTGAGATTGATCCGCTCGCCGCGGAACATGGCGTCGCGCAGCCCGAACACGTCGGTGGCGGTGGCCAGTTCCTGGAGCAGGGCCAGGGTCTCGTCGGTGATCAGGTGCTTGGAGTAGTCGATGCGCAGATCGCCGACGCGCACGACGTACCGCTCCGCGCGCCCGGGGTCCGTCGCGAACAGCTCACGCAGATGGGGGGCACCCCCGGCGCGGTGGTCCTCCAGCGCGGTCCACTCGGGGCGGCGCGTCAGCTTGGGAGAGTCAGACATGAGAGGGGGTCTCCTTGGTGGCCTCGCCCCGGAGGGCGACGGCGTACATCTCGTCCGCGTCGAGGCGCCGCAGCTCCTCGGCGATGAGTTCGGAGGTGGTGCGGACCTTCAGCGCGAGAGTGCGGGAGGGCTGGCCCGGCAGGGACAGCGTGGCCAGCGGGCCCTCGGGGCGGTCGATGACGACCTCGCCGTTCGCGGTGCCCAGGCGGACGGCCGTGACGACCGGACCGGCGGTGACCACGCGGTCGATCCGCACCTTCAGCCGCGCCTCCAGCCAGCGCGCGAGCAGCTCGGCGGCCGGGTTGTCGGCCTCGGCCTCCACGGCCCCGGAGATGATCTCGGTGCGGGCCTGGTCCAGGGCCGCCGCGAGCATCGAGCGCCAGGGGGTCAGCCGGGTCCAGGCGAGGTCGGTGTCGCCGGGCGCGTAGGAGCGGACCCGGGTCGCGAGGACCTCGAGGGGGTTCTCGACGGCGTACAGGTCGGTGATCCGGCGCTGGGCCAGCGCGCCCAGCGGGTCCTTCGCGGGGTTCTCCGGCGCGTCCACCGGCCACCACACCACGACCGGGGCGTCCGGCAGCAGCAGCGGCAGCACGACGGAGTCGGCGTGGTCGGAGACCTCGCCGTAGGTCCGCAGGATGACCGTCTCGCCGGTGCCGGCGTCGGCGCCCACCCGGACCTCGGCGTCGAGGTGCGAGTTGGTGCGGTCGCGCGGGGTGCGGGCGTGCCGCTTGATGACGACCAGGGTGCGCGAGGGGTGCTCGTGCGAGGCCTCCTCGGCCGCCTTGATCGCGTCGTAGGCGTTCTCCTCGTCCGTGACGATCACCATCGTCAGGACCATGCCCACGGCCGGTGTGCCGATGGCGCGGCGACCCTGCACCAGCGCCTTGTTGATCTTGCTTGCCGTGGTGTCGGTCAGGTCGATCTTCATGGCCTGCGCCAGCTCCGTCCGTCTCGTGCGAGCATCTCGTCGGCTTCCTCGGGTCCCCAGGTACCCGACGCGTACTGCGCCGGACGGCCGTGGTTCGCCCAGTGCTCCTCGATCGGGTCGAGGATCTTCCAGGACTCTTCCACTTCCTGGTGACGGGGGAACAGGTTGGCGTCCCCGAGAAGGACATCCAGGATGAGCCGCTCGTAGGCCTCCGGGCTGGACTCGGTGAACGACTCGCCGTAGGCGAAGTCCATCGTCACGTCCCGGATCTCCATCGAGGTGCCCGGCACCTTCGACCCGAACCGGACCGTCATGCCCTCGTCCGGCTGCACCCGGATGACGATCGCGTTGGAGCCGAGCTCCTCGGTGGCCGTGGAGTCGAAGGGCGAGTGCGGGGCCGTCTGGAAGACGACCGCGATCTCGGTGACCCGGCGGCCGAGCCGCTTGCCGGTGCGCAGGTAGAAGGGGACGCCCGCCCAGCGGCGGTTGTCGACGTTCAGCCTGATGGCGGCGTACGTGTCCGTCGTGGAGGCCGGGTCGATGCCCTCCTCCTCCAGATACCCGAGCACCTTCTCGCCGCCCTGCCAGGCGCCCGCGTACTGCCCGCGCACGGCGTGCGCGCCGATGTCCTCCGGCAGCTTCACGGCCCTGAGGACCTTCAGCTTCTCGGTGAGCAGCGACTCGGCGTCGAAGGCGGCCGGCTCCTCCATGGCGGTCAGCGCCATGAGCTGGAGCAGGTGGTTCTGGATGACGTCACGGGCGGCGCCGATGCCGTCGTAGTAGCCCGCGCGGCCGCCGATGCCGATGTCCTCGGCCATCGTGATCTGGACGTGGTCGACGAACGACCGGTTCCAGATGGGCTCGTACATCTGGTTGGCGAAGCGGAGCGCCAGGATGTTCTGGACGGTCTCCTTGCCGAGGTAGTGGTCGATGCGGAAGACCTGGTCCGGCTCGAACACGTCGTGCACGAGGGCGTTGAGCTCGCGGGCGCTCTTCAGGTCGCGGCCGAACGGCTTCTCGATGACCGCCCGCCGCCAGGAGCCCTCGGGCGCGTTCGCCAGCCCGTGCTTCTTGAGCTGCTGGACGACCTTCGGGAAGAACTTCGGCGGTACGGAGAGGTAGAAGGCGTAGTTGCCGCTGGTGCCGCGGGCCTTGTCCAGCTCCTCGACGGTCTGGCGCAGCTGCTTGAACGCCGTGTCGTCGTCGAAGTCGCCCGGGATGAACCGCATCCCCTCGGCGAGCTGCTGCCAGACCTCCTCACGGAACTCGGTCCGCGCGTGCTCGCGCACCGAGTCGTGCACGATCTGCGCGAAGTCCTCGTCCTCCCAGTCCCGGCGGGCGAACCCGACGAGCGAGAAGCCCGGCGGCAGCATGCCGCGGTTGGCGAGGTCGTAGACGGCCGGCATCAGCTTCTTGCGGGACAGGTCGCCGGTGACGCCGAAGATGACGAGTCCGGACGGTCCGGCGATCCGGGGGAGGCGCCGGTCGCGCTCGTCGCGCAGCGGGTTCTCCCAGTCGGCGGTGACGGTCATTCCGCGTCAACTCCCTTGCTGTTCAGCGACTTCGTGACGGCGTCCAGCAGGTCCTGCCAGGCCACCGCGAACTTGGCGACGCCCTCGTCCTCCAGCTGCTGCACGACCTCGTCGTACGAGATCCCCAGCGCCTCCACGGCGGCCAGGTCGGCGCGGGCCTGCGCGTAGCCGCCGGTCACCGTGTCGCCGGTGATCAGACCGTGGTCGGCGGTGGCGTTCAGGGTGGCCTCCGGCATGGTGTTGACCGTGCCGGGCGCGACCAGGTCGTCGACGTAGAGGGTGTCCTTGTAGGCCGGGTCCTTCACGCCGGTCGAGGCCCACAGCGGGCGCTGCTTGTTGGCGCGGGCGCCGCCGAGGGCGGTCCAGCGCTCGCCGGAGAAGACCTCCTCGTAGGCCTCGTAGGCGAGTCGCGCGTTGGCGAGGGCCGCCCTGCCCTTGAGCGCGAGGGCGGCGTCCGTGCCCAGCACCGTCAGGCGCTTGTCGATCTCGGAGTCGACGCGGGAGACGAAGAAGGAGGCGACGGAGTGGATCGTGGAGAGGTCGAGGCCCTTCTTCGCGGCCTTCTCCAGACCCGCCAGGTAGGCGTCCATGACCTCGCGGTAGCGCTCCAGCGAGAAGATCAGCGTGACGTTGACGCTGATCCCGAGGCCGATGACCTCGGTGATCGCCGGGAGGCCCGCCTTGGTCGCGGGGATCTTGATCATGACGTTCGGGCGGTCGACGAGCCAGGCGAGCTGCTTGGCCTCGGCGATCGTCGCCCGGGTGTCGTGGGCCAGGCGCGGGTCGACCTCGATGGAGACCCGGCCGTCCCGGCCGCCGGTGGCGTCGTACACCGGACGCAGCACGTCGGCGGCGGCGCGGACGTCGGCCGTGGTCATCATCCGTACGGCCTCGTCGACCGTGACGCCCCGGGTGGCGAGGTCGGTCAGCTGCTCCTCGTAGCCCGCTCCCGAGCCGATGGCGGCCTGGAAGATCGACGGGTTGGTGGTGACACCCACCACGTGCTTCGTCCCGACCAGTTCGGCCAGGTTCCCGGACTCGATCCGCCCCCGAGACAGGTCGTCCAGCCAGATGGATACGCCCTCGTCGGACAGGCGCTTGAGTGCTCCCGCGGTCGCGGTTGCTTCGGTCACTGTGATCATCTTCTTTCTGGCGATCGGATCAACCACGCGCGGCGGCCACGGATTCCCGGGCTGCTGCAGCGACGTTCTCGGCGGTGAAGCCGTACTCGGCGAACAGGATCTTCGCGTCGGCGGAGGCGCCGAAGTGGTCGAGGGAGACGATGCGTCCTGCGTCACCTGTGAAGCGGTACCACGTGAGACCGATACCGGCCTCGACTGCGACGCGGGCTCGCACGGACGGCGGAAGGACGCTGTCCCGGTACTCCCGCGGCTGCTGCTCGAACCACTCCACGGACGGCATCGACACCACCCGGGTGCCGACCCCCTCCGCCTCCAGCCGCTCCCGCGCGGCGACGGCGAGCTGGACCTCGGAGCCGGTGGCGATGAGGACGACGTCGGGCGTCTCCCCGGACGATTCGACGAGGACGTACCCGCCCTTGGCCGCGTCCGGGTTCGGCGCGTACGTCGGCACACCCTGGCGGGTGAGCGCGAGACCGTGCGGGGCCGGGTCGGTGGCGTGCCGGCGGAGGATCTCGGCCCAGGCGGTCGCGGTCTCGTTGGCGTCGGCCGGGCGGACGATGTTCAGGCCCGGGATCGCGCGCAGCGACGCGAGGTGCTCGACCGGCTGGTGGGTGGGACCGTCCTCGCCGAGGCCGATGGAGTCGTGGGTCCAGACGTAGGTGACGGGCAGCTGCATGAGCGCCGACAGGCGTACGGCGTTGCGCATGTAGTCGGAGAACACCAGGAAGGTGCCGCCGTAGATCCGCGTGTTGCCGTGCAGCGCGATGCCGTTCATCTCCGCGGCCATCGAGTGCTCGCGGATGCCGAAGTGGACCGTTCGGCCGTACGGGTCGGCCTCCGGCAGCGGGTTGCCCTTCGGCAGGAAGGAGCTCGACTTGTCGATGGTCGTGTTGTTCGAGCCGGCGAGGTCGGCGGAACCGCCCCACAGCTCGGGGAGCACCGCGCCGAGGGCCTGGAGCACCTTGCCGGAGGCGGCCCGGGTGGCGACGGACTTGCCCTCCTCGAAGACCGGGATCGCGGACTCCCAGCCCTCGGGGAGCTGGCCGGCGACGATCCGGTCGAAGAGCCGGGCCCGCTCGGGCTGCTCACCGCGCCATACGGAGATCTGCTTGTCCCAGGCGGCGTGCGCGTCGGCGCCCCGGTCGAGGGCCTTGCGGGAGTGGGCCAGCACCTCGTCGGCGACCTCGAAGGTGCGCGCGGGGTCGAAGCCGAGGACCCGCTTGGTGGCGGCGACCTCGTCGGTGCCCAGCGCGGAGCCGTGGGCCGCCTCGGTGTTCTGGGCGTTCGGGGCGGGCCAGGCGATGATCGTGCGCATCGCGATGATCGAGGGCCGCCCGGTCTCGGCCTGCGCGGACTTCAGGGCCGCGTACAGGGCGGGTACGTCGATGTCGCCGTCGGCCCCGGGCTCGATGCGCTGGGTGTGCCAGCCGTAGGCCTCGTACCGCTTCAGCACGTCCTCGGAGAAGGCGGTCGCCGTGTCGCCCTCGATGGAGATGTGGTTGTCGTCGTAGACGAAGACCAGGTTGCCGAGCTTCTGGTGGCCCGCGAGCGAGGAGGCTTCGGCGGAGATGCCCTCCTCCAGGTCGCCGTCGGAGACGATCGCCCAGATGGTGTGGTCGAAGGGGGACTCGCCCTCGGGGGTCTCGGGGTCGAAGAGGCCGCGCTCGTAGCGGGCGGCCATCGCCATGCCGACGGCGTTGGCGACACCCTGGCCGAGCGGACCGGTGGTGGTCTCGACACCGGCGGTGTGCCCGTACTCCGGGTGACCGGGCGTCTTGGAGCCGTGGGTCCGGAACGCCTTCAGGTCGTCGAGCTCCAGCTCGTACCCGGAGAGGTAGAGCTGGGTGTAGAGCGTCAGCGAGGTGTGCCCGGGGGAGAGGACGAAGCGGTCACGGCCGGTCCACTCGGGGTCCGCCGGGTCGTGACGCATCACCTTCTGAAAGATCGTGTACGCCGCGGGGGCCAGAGCCATCGCGGTGCCGGGGTGGCCGTTCCCGACCTGCTGCACGGCATCCGCCGCCAGCAGGCGGGCGGTGTCGACGGCACGCCGGTCGAGTTCGGTCCATTCGAAGCTGTCCGGTGTCTGCGTGCTCATCTTCAAGAAGTCCTCGATCGGAGCGAAGTAGCTGGTCTGACGCGTTCAAACTTAAAAGTCTGACTTTTACGGGGGAAGGTCGCGGTGTGTCAGCCTGTGGTGAAAGTGGGACACGGATCGCTCCAGGCAGGCGGCACGAGAAGGACATGGCGGACAGAACAGCCCAGGAGTCCATCCTTGGCGGACACGGTGACGGCGGAGTGGACGGGATCAGAACGTTCCCCTTCCCCATAGAGCTGAGCGTGGGCGGAGTCGGCATGCAGGTCGGCGCGATGGGCACCGGCCGCACGTGGCACGCGGACGCCCCGCTGGAGCGGGTGCACCGCATCGACTTCCATGTCGTGATGCTCTTCGACGGCGGTCCCGTGCGCCACATGATCGACTTCGCCGAGTACGAGGCGACGGCGGGCGACCTGCTGTGGATCCGGCCGGGTCAGGTCCACCGCTTCTCACCGACGAGCGAGTACCGCGGAACCGTGCTGGCCATGCAACCGGGCTTCCTGCCGCGGGCGACGGTGGAGGCGACGGGGCTCTACCGCTACGACCTGCCGCCACTGCTGCGGCCCTCCGGCGCTCAGTTGACGGGCCTTCAGGCCTCACTGGTCCAGCTGCAGCGGGAGTACGAGGACACCTCGACCCTCCCGATGAGCCTGCACACCTCGGTCCTGCGGCACTCGTTGACGGCGTTCCTGCTGCGCCTGGCCCACCTCGCGGCCAGTTCGGCCGAGGCGGGGCGGCGGACCGAGTCGACGTTCACCCTGTTCCGGGACGCGGTGGAGAAGGGCTTCGCCACGAACCACAGTGTCAGCGCGTACGCCGACGCGCTGGGCTACTCCCGCCGGACCCTGGTGCGTGCGGTGCGCGCCGCCACCGGGGAGACCCCCAAGGGGTTCATCGACAAGCGGGTCGTGCTGGAGGCGAAGCGGCTGCTCGCCCACACGGACATGCCGATCGGGCGGGTGGGGGCGGCGGTGGGGTTCCCGGACGCGGCCAACTTCTCGAAGTTCTTCCAGCAGCACACCGAGATGACGCCGGCGGCGTTCCGGACGGAACTTCGATAGGAGTGCACCGAATGGCCCGACTGCGAGACATCGTCTTCGACTGCGCCCACCCCGCCGCCACGGCGCGGTTCTGGGCGGCCGCGATGGACGGGTATGCCGTCGCCCCGTACGACGACGAGGAGTTGGCCCGGCTGAGGTCCCTCGGGATCACGGACGTCGAGGACGACCCGACCGTGCTCGTCGAGTCCTCGCTGGGCGGGCCCCGACTGTGGTTCCAGCTGGTGCCGGAGGGCAAGAGCGTCAAGAACCGGGTCCACCTGGACCTGTTCGCCACGGACGTGGGAGCGGAGGCCGAACGGCTCGTCGCGCTCGGTGCGTCGGTCCGGGACCGGTACACGGACCATCTGACGCTGCTCGATCCCGAGGGGAACGAGTTCTGTCTCATCGGCGAGGGCTGACGGCATCCACTGCTGGCATCCCGCCGAACTGGTCCCGAATGACGGCCACTTGACTCGCGCTTTGCAGTGCGTGACCTGTGCGTGGGGTGATCTTTGCCCGGCGGAACCCACGGTTCGCCCGGCCTTCACGCGGACCCGGCCGAAGGCTCCTAGGGTTGCGGCGCCGCTCCCCCGAACGTCCGTCACCTCTGTCCGGAGGACAGTCATGGCCGCCGTCAAGGCACCGCAGCGCAACCGACGTTCCCTCTCCGCACTCGCCGGAGCCCTCGCCCTCACCGCCACCTCGATCGGCGTGTGGGCCGCAACGGCCTCCACCGCCGAGGCAGCCGCTCTCCCCACCCCCGACCACGTCGTGGTCGTGGTACTGGAGAACCACGCCTACTCGCAGGTCATCGGCAGCTCCAGCGCCCCCTACCTCAACAACACCCTCAAGGCGGGTGGCGCCAACCTCACCCAGTCCTACGGCCTCACCCACCCCAGCGAGCCGAACTACTACATGCTCTTCTCCGGCTCCAACCAGGGCCGCACCGACGACAGTTGCGTCGGCGTCGGTTCCATCAACAAGCCCAACCTCGCCTCCGAGCTGATCGCCGCGGGCAAGACCTGGGCCAGCTACAACGAGTCGCTGCCCAGCCAGGGTTCGACGACCTGCAGCAGCGGGAACTACGCGCAGAAGCACAATCCGTGGTTCGGCTTCTCCAACGTGCCGACCAGCACCGCGAAGACCTTCGCGCAGTTCCCGGCCGACTACACGACCCTGCCCAAGGTGTCCTTCGTCGTCCCGAACCTGTGCAGCGACATGCACGACTGCTCGGTCTCCACCGGCGACACCTGGATCAAGAACAACCTGGGCGCCTACGCCACCTGGGCCAAGACCCACAACAGCATCCTCGCCGTCACCTTCGACGAGGACAACAAGCTCTCCGGCAACCGCATCCCCACCCTGTTCTACGGGCAGCACGTCACCCCCGGCAGCTCCAGCTCCACGACCTACAACCACTACAACGTGCTGCGCACCGTGGAGGACCTGGCCGGTCTGAGTGCCCACGCGGGCAACGCCGCCTCGGCCTCCGACATCACCGGCATCTGGAACTGACGCCCGTGTACCTCGCGGACTCCCGGAGCACGGGTTCCCGCGGCACCGAGGCCGCCGTCGTCCCGGACACCCGTCCGGGGCGGCGGCCGGCCGCCGTGCCCTCCACCGTGCTGGCCCTGGGCGCGGTCAGCCTGATCACGGACGTCTCCTCGGAGATGGTCACGGCCGTCCTGCCGCTGTACGTGGTCGCGGGCCTCGGCCTCTCGCCGCTCGGCTTCGGCCTCCTCGACGGCATCAACAACGGCGTCGGCGCCCTCGTCCGGCTGGCCGGCGGTCACCTCGCCGACCGGGGAGGCCGCCGCCACAAGGTCGTGGCGGGCCTCGGCTACGGTCTGTCGGCCCTGTGCAAACCGTTGTTGCTCCTCGCCCACACCCTCCCCGTGCTCAGCGCCGTGCTCGCGGCCGACCGGACCGGCAAAGGACTGCGCACCGCCCCACGGGACGCGATGATCTCGCTGGCGAGCGAACCCGCCCACCGAGGAAGGGCATTCGGCGTCCACCGTGCCATGGACACCACCGGCGCGCTCCTCGGCCCGCTGGTCGCCTTCGCCGTCCTGCGGGCCACCGTCGACGGCTACGACGCGGTCTTCGCGGTCAGCGGCTGCGTCGCCGTACTCGGCGTCCTGGTGCTGGTGCTCTTCGTGCCCCGCCGCATCGACGCCCCCGCCGATGCCGTACGACGGTCGCCACCGCCCGAGCCGGACCGGCCGCCGACGCTGCGTGACGCGATCGGGCTGCTGCGCCGGCCGGAACTGCGCCGTCTCACGGTGTGCGCGGCCCTGCTCGGCCTGACCACCGTCAGCGACTCCTTCCTGTATCTGCTGCTCCAGCGTGAAGGGGACCTGCCCGCCCACCTGTTCCCGCTGCTGCCGCTGGGCACCGCCGCCTTCTTCCTGCTGCTCGCCGTGCCGCTCGGCGCCCTGGCCGACCGCGTCAGCCGTCGTCGGCTCTTCCTGGCCGGCCACGGCGTCCTGCTGCTCGGCTACGGCCTCGTGCTCTCCCCGTGGCACGGCGCCTGGGCGGTGATCGCCGTCCTCGTGCTGCACGGCACCTTCTACGCGGCCACCGACGGCGTGCTCGCCGCCGCCACGGCCGGAGCCGTCCCCGCCCGGCACCAGGGCGCCGGGCAGGCCCTGGTGGGCACCGGACAGGCGCTGGCCCGTTTCGCCTGCTCGCTCGCCTTCGGCGCGGCGTGGAGCCTGTGGGGCGGGCGGACCGCGCTCGCCGTCACCGCGGCCGCACTGGCCGCCGCCGCCGTCATGTCCGCGTTCGTCCTGCGCGGTACGGACGCGACCCCCGCAACCACCGACGAGGTGTCCGCATGACCCGAACGACCCGTCTGCTGACCCTCCTCGTCGCCGTCGTGCTGCTCGGCGCGGTCGGCACCGGGTCGGTCCTGTACGCCGCCCACCGCTCGGGCATGAGGGACCGGCAGCAGGCGAACGGTCCGACCGTGCGCGCCGGCACCGTCTCGCTGCGGCCGACGGCAGGGCGCCGCTTGCTCGTACGGAACCTGGCCTGGGGACCGCACCGCGACGAGATCGCCACCGTCCCCGCCGACGATCCGCAGGGCCCGCGCACCGCTTCGGGGGTGAAGTGCCTGCGCTTCCACGCGGCCGCCGGCACCGGCATCTGCCTCCAGGCCGTGCACGGCGCGCTGGAGGACACCTACCGCGCGGTGGTGCTCGACGCGCACCTGCGCGAACGCCACCGTTTCCCGGCGGCCGGCATCCCCACCCGGGCCCGGGTCTCGCCCTCCGGACACATGGTCGCCTGGACGGTGTTCGTCAGCGGAGACTCGTACGCCGGAACGAACTTCTCCACCCGCACGGCCGTCGTCGACACCCGCACCTGGGCGATCGACGACAACCTGGAGACGTTCCACATCGTCAAGGACGGCCGGACCTACCATGCCGCCGACACCAACGTCTGGGGCGTCACCTTCGCCGACGACCACCACTTCTACGCCACGCTGGCGACCGGCGGCCGGACGTACCTCGTGCGGGGCGACGTGACCGCGCGCACGCTCACCACCCTGCACCGCAACGTCGAATGCCCCTCCCTCTCACCCGACGGCACCCGCATCGCCTACAAGAAGCGTGTCAAGGGGGCCTCGCCCGACGCCCCTTGGCGCCTGTACGTCCTGAACCTGCGCACCATGAAGGAGACCGCGACCGCCGAGTCGCGCGACATCGACGACCAGGCACTGTGGGCCGACGACGACACCCTCGTCTACGCCCTCCCCGGCGACTACGGCTCCGACCTGTGGACCGTCCCCGCCGACGGCACCGGCACGGCCCGCCGCCTGATGACCTCCGCGGTCGCCCCCGCCTACCTGGGGTGACGGAACGCCGCCCCGCGAGACCGCACAGGCCTCGCGGGGCAGCGTCAACACACCGGTCAGTGACCGAAGGTGAACCAGTTCACGTTCACGAAGTCGGCCGGCTGGCCGCTGGTGAAGGTCAGATACACGTTGTGCGTGCCGGTGACGGAGCTCATGTTCGCCGGGACCGTTCTCCAGGACTGCCAGCCGCCCGTGTCGGCGATCGAGAAGCTGCCGACCGGAGTGGCGGTACGGCTGTCCAGGCGCACCTCGACCAGACCGCTGACGCCGCCCGCCGCGCCGCTCGCCACGCGCGCGACGAACTGATTCGCCGCCGTGGAGCCGAAGTTGACGTTCTGGTACAGCGCCCAGTCACCGTTCGCGAGCGAGCCGATGTCCTGGCCGCCACCGGTGTCCGTCGTGGTCTCGGCGGTCACGCCGCTCTGGCTGTTGTACGACTCCGCCTGGATGGTGCCGTAGGCGTCGACGCCGCCCGTGGGCGGAGGCGTGGTACCGCTCCCACCGGCCGACAGCACCTGGACGTAGTCGACGGTCATGGGCACGCCGGACTGGGTGCCGGAGTCGAGACCGCCGCCGAACGCGTCCGGGAAGGCGCCGCCCATCGCCACGTTGAGGATGAGGAAGAAACCGTGGCCCGTGGCGTTGGCCCAGGTCGTCGCGTCCACCTGGCTCGCGTTGACCGAGTGGAACTGGGTGCCGTCCACGAGGAAGCGGATCGTCTCGGGGCTCACCGAACGGTCCCACTCCATGGTGTAGGTGTGGAACGCCGACTGGCAGGTCGAGCCCGGACAGGCGACGTTGTTGCCGATGCCCGTCGTCTCGTTGCACGGGCCGCCCGGGTTGGTGCCGCAGTGCATCGTGGCCCACACGCGGTTCATGCCCTGGACGTTCTCCATGATGTCCAGCTCACCGACGCTCGGCCAGTTCTGGTAGTTGCCGCGGTAGGGCGCGCCCAGTGCCCAGAACGCCGGCCAGTAGCCCTCGGCCGCGGTGCCGGTGACGTTGGGCATCTGGATACGCGCCTCGACGCGCAGCTTGCCGCCGGACGGGGGCTGGAAGTCGGTGCGGTTGGTCTCGATACGGCCCGAGGTCCAGTTGCCGGCCGAGTCGCGCAGCGGCGTGATGCGCAGGTTGCCGTTGCCGTCCAGCGCCACGTTGCTGGTGCTGTTGGTCATCGTCTCGACCTCGCCGGTGCCCCAGTGGGCGGGGCCGCCCGGATAGGAAGTACCGGTGGAGTACTGCCAGTTGGAGGTGTTGACGCCGGACCCGGCGGAGCCGTTGAAGTCGTCGAGGAAGACCTGCGACCAGCCCGTGGGCGGTGTGGGGGCGGAGGCGTCGGCGGGGAGGGTGGCCGCGGTCGCGAGGGCGGCGGCCAGACCGAGGGTGCTCAGCACGGCGACGAGGGCTCGCCGCCGTCTGGGTATGCCGGAGGTTTCACTCATGGGGGGTGCTGCCTCTCGAGTACGGAGTGGGGGTGCGGGTGCGGGGGTGCCCTTCGAGCGCGCTCTGAGAGCGCTCTCAAAGTGCGCCCAATGTGCTCTCGGCCACTCCGGCCGTCAAGAGGTGAAACAGTGAAAGTCGCTGCGGCGCAGGTGAGTTCACCCAGTGAAAGGTGCGGACCGGCGCCGTTCGCCCAGGCTGCTGCCGAGGCGCCGGCCCGCACGTCCGCGTCAGGCCCTGGCGGCGAGGGGCCGCCAGGCCTCCCAGGTGTCCAGTCGCCGGCGGTAGGCGGCTTCCACGACCGGATAGGGATACGTCCCCAGGAACAGGCGCAGGGGCGGCTCGTCCGTGTCGACCAGTTCGAGGACGACCTCGGCGGTGGCCCGCGGATCCTGGGGCGCCCGGGCGCCGGCACCGGCCCGGCGGGCCTCGCGGATCGGCTCGTAGGCGGCGAGGGGCTCGGCGTGCACCGCCGAGGAGCCGGACCAGTCGGTGCCGTAGGGGCCGGGTTCGACGATCGTGACGCGGACGCCGAGCGGGCCGACCTCCTGGGCGAGCGCCTCGCTCATGCCCTCAAGCGCCCACTTGGAGGCGTTGTAGAGGCCCAGGGAGGGGAAGGCGGCCAGGCCGCCGATGCTGGACACCTGCAGGATGTGCCCGCCGCGCTGGGCGCGCAGGAGCGGCAGGGCCGCCTGTGTCACCCACAGCGGGCCGAGCACGTTCGTGTCCAGCTGGGCGCGGGCCTGTTCCTCGGTGGTCTCCTCGACCATGCCGAACAGGCCGTAGCCCGCGTTGTTGACGACCACGTCGAGGCGGCCGAAGGCGTCGGCGGCCCGTCGGACGGCGGCGAAGGCGGCCGCCCGGTCGGTGACGTCCAGGGCGAGGGGCAGGACGCTGTCCCCGTAGGTGTCGACGAGAGACTCGAGGGACTCGGGGCGGCGGGCGGTGGCGGCCACCCGGTCGCCTCGGGAAAGGGCGGCCTCCGCCCAGATCCGGCCGAAGCCGCGGGACGCGCCGGTGATGAACCAGGTCTTCTTCATGCCCTCGACCCTGCGCCTCCCACAGGACGGCAGCCAGCACCCCCGCAGGGTTACCCTTTCGGCCATGGCGGCCGGCAACGCGCTCGGAGAGTTCCTGAAGGCCCGGCGGGGACGGGTGCCGCCCTCGCGCGCGGACCTGCCCGCCCACGGAAGACGCCGGGTCGCGGGACTGCGCCGGGACGAGCTGGCCCGGCTGGCCGGCATCAGCGAGCCGTATCTGACCCGGCTGGAACAGGGCGTGGACCAGCATCCCTCGCCGCAGGTGCTGCGGGCGCTCGCGCGGGCGCTGGAACTGGACGCCGACACCCGCGCGCATCTGTTCGCGCTCGCCGCCCCCGATCCCGTACGGCCCGCGGAGACCGAAGTCGCCCCGGACCTGCACCAGTTGCTCGACGCGTGGGCGGGCACACCGGCGTATGTGCGCAACCGGCGGTTCGAGGTGCTGGCCGCCAACAAGTGGGCCCGCGCGCTCGCGCCGATGTACGAGCCGGGGCGCAACCTGGTCCGGGACATGTTCCTCGATCCCGCGGCCCGCCGGCTGTTCCCCGACTGGCCGGAGATCGCCGCGCAGACCGTCGCGGCCCTGCGCGCCGAGGCCGACCCGCGTGACCCCGTGACCGTACGGCTCGTGGCCGAGCTGGAGACGGACGAGGACTTCCGCGGCCTGTGGGCGCGCTACGACGCGCGGCCCTCCCGCGACGAGCTCAAACGGTTCGCCCACCCGCACGTCGGGGAACTCGCCCTGCGGCGGCAGGCGCTCACCGTCGGGGGCGCGGAGCAACAGGTGATCATCGTCTACCAGGCGGTGCCCTCGAGCCCCTCCGCCGAAGCCCTCGCCAGGTTGCTCTGACGCTGTCTCAGACCGCGCTGCCCGCCTTCCAGTCGGACCACGACAGGTTCCAGCCGTTGAGCCCGTTCGACGGTTCCACGGTCCTCTCGCCGGAGTTCTTCACGATCACGACATCGCCGAGCAGGGAGCTCTCGTAGAACTTGTAGCCGTCCACGGAGCTGTCGTCCGCGCCCTTGGCGTCGTGCAGGCCGACGCAGCCGTGGCTGGTGTTCCGGCTGCCGAACACCGAGGTGGGCGCCCAGTAGTTGCCGTGCACGAAGGTGCCGGAGGTGGTCAGCCGCTGGGCGTGCGGGACGTCGGAGATGTCGTACTCGTCGCCGAGGCCGACCGTCGAGGACTCCATGCGGGTCTGCTTGAACCGCTCGCTGATCACCATGATCCCGGACCAGGTGGTGTGGTCGGAGTCGCCGCCGGAGACGGGGTACGTGGCGATCGTCTCGCCGTCCCTCCTGACCACCATCTCCTTGGTGGACAGGTCGACCGTGCTGATCTGCTCGCGGCCGATGTGGAAGGTGACGTCCTTGGACTGCACGCCGTAGACGCCGGCCGTGCCCTGGACGTCCTTGAGCCGCAGGCCGAGCGTGATCTTCGTGCCGGCCGCCCAGTAGGTCTCGGGCCGGAAGTCGAGCCGGGTGTCGCTGAACCAGTGGCCCACGATCTCGACCGCGGGTTCGGCGGTCACCGTGATCGCCTTCTGGACGGCGGCCCTGTCGGACACGGCGTGCGAGAAG
This sequence comes from Streptomyces sp. SAI-127, assembly GCF_029894425.1. Taxonomy (NCBI): domain Bacteria; kingdom Bacillati; phylum Actinomycetota; class Actinomycetes; order Kitasatosporales; family Streptomycetaceae; genus Streptomyces; species Streptomyces sp. SAI-127. The sequence goes on along the minus strand of NZ_JARXYJ010000001.1, from coordinate 2,073,398 downwards.
TTGATGGAGACCGGCATGCCGACGCCGGAGGTGGTGTTCGCCTCGGGGGTGAACCAGCCCACGAACGTCTCGCCGGGGGACTTCGTCGTGAAGGCCGCCGTCTCCTCGGTGCCGTCCTGTGCGGTGACCGCGACCGTGTACCTGGTGCCCGAGTAGGGGTTCGTCGTCGAAGTCCATGTGGTCTTCGCGTCGTTGAGCGACCCGGCCAGCGTGGAGCCGTCGTTGCCGGTCACCTTCACGGAGGCCAGGGTGCCGTCGGTCACGGTGACCTCGACGGGGGTGGCGAAGTCGGCCTTCCTGGTCCCGTCGGCGGGGGTGACCGTGATGGCCGCCTTCTCCGCGGCCACCTGGGCGGACGCGGTCGACGTCCCCTCCGAGGCGTCCGCGGATCCGCTGCAGCCCGTCAGGACGACGGCCGCCGGCACGGCACCCAGGGCGGCGAGCATCCCGCGCCGGGACCACCTCTCCGGCTGTCGCTCGGACCGGTTCGATATGTGCGGGACGCCCACGGCACACCTTCCTGAGATATCCACCTTTGCGGGTGCATCGTGCGCCTCGTACCTGGGTTGATCCTTTGAAACGGTGGATGACTGTCTGAGATTCCGGTAAGGAGTCGCTGAAACGGGACTCGCAGGTGTCGTTCTCGCACCGCGCGGCCGACCGGTTCCGCCGGTCGTTCAGCGGGCACTACGTGGGGGCTTCCACCGTCGAGGCCGTCACCCGCATCGCCGGCGACCGGGGCGTTTCACGCGCCCAGGCCTGTCTCCTGGCCCAGGACACCGTGGTCGCCCCGGGGACGCGCGAGGTGCCCGGGCGCTCGCCGGGAGCGTCCGGGCACCGTACGCCGCAGCCGTCAGACCTTCGTGGGCACGGACGGCTGGGCCGCGGCCGCCTCCCGCAGCCCGAACCGGTCGTGCACCCGGCGCAGCGGCCCGGGCGCCCACCAGGCGCGCCGGCCGAGCAGCGCCATGGTCGCCGGGACCAGCAGCATCCGTACGACCGTCGCGTCGATCAGCACCGCCAGGGTCAGGCCGAGGCCGATCTGGAGGATGGGGGAGAACCCGCCGGTCATGAAGGCGCCGAACACGACCGCGAGGAGCAGGGCGGCACAGGTGACGACCCGCCCGGAGCGGCGCAGCCCGGTCACCACGGCCTCGTGGTCGTCCCCGGTGCGCTGCCGCGCCTCCCGCATCCGGGCCAGGATGAACAGCTCGTAGTCCATGGCGAGCCCGAACGCGATCGACACGATCAGCGGCGGTGCGGTCAGGCTCAGCGCGCCCAGCCCCTCGCCGCCGAGCAGTCCGGCGCCGTGGCCGTCCTGGAAGACCCACACCACCACGCCGAGCGCCGCGCCCAGACTGAGCAGAGTGGTCGCGATCGTGCGCAGCGGGATCAGCACCGAGCCGGTGAAGGCGAACAGCAGGACGAAGATGCCGGCCAGGACGGTGAGGGCCGCCCAGGGCGCCCGGTCGGCGAGCATCGCGCGGAAGTCGACCAGCCGGGCCGCGACCCCGGTCACCTCGGCGGGCTCGGTGCCGCGCACGTCCCGTACCCGCTCGACGAGGTCGGTGGCCGCCCTGCCGTCCACGCTGCCGGGCGGTTGCAGCTCTACGACTGTGTTGCCGCCCGGCAGTGCGCGGGACTCGGAGTTCGGGACCAGGGTGCGGATGCGGTCGGCGGTCGCGGTGTCGGTGCCGGGCTTCAGGACGACGGTCACGGGGGAGACGCCGGTGCCCTTCGGGAAGTGCGCGTCGACGGTGTCGTACAACTGCCGTGCCTCGGTACCGGAAGGCAGCTGCCGGGCGTCGCCGATGGCGATCCGCAGGCCGGTCACGGGCAGGGCGAGGAGCAGCAGGGCCGGCACGACGGTGACCAGGACGGCGATCCGGCGGCGCTGCGCGAAGCGGGCGAGGCGGGCGAAGACCCGGCCCTCCTCGTCCTGGGAGCGTGCCTTCGAGGGCCGGATCCTGCCCCCGAACTTCGTGAGCAGCGCGGGCAGCAGCGTGACCGCGGCCAGCATGTCGACCACCACGACGGCGGCGACGGCCAGGCCCATGCTGCGCAGGAACACGCTCGGGAAGACCAGCAGGCCGGTCAGGCTGACGGCCACGGTGAGCCCGGAGAACAGCACGGTCCGGCCGGCCGCGTCGACTGTGCGGTGCACGGCCTCGATGACGTCCTCGGTGTGCCGTCGTTCCTCGCGGAAGCGGACCAGCATCAACAGGGCGTAGTCGATGGCGAGTCCGAGGCCCAGCATGGTGGTGACCTGGATCGCGTACACCGAGATGTCGGTGACCTGACTGAAGGCGAACAGTCCCAGGAAGGCACCCGCGATCCCGCTCACCGCGATCACCAGCGGCAGCGCGGCGGCGCGCAGTCCGCCGAACACGACGAGCAGCAGGGCGAGTACGACCGGCAGCGAGATCAACTCGGCGTTCTTCACATCCTCCTGGGCGCGCTCGCCGAGCTGCCGCCCGAGCAGTTCGCCGCCGCTGACGTGGACGTCGGGCGCGTCGATCCGCTTGATGGTCTCGACGGCCGAGTCCGTCGCCTCCTCCTCGGCCTCGTCGCTCAGGCCGCCCTCGAAGGTGACGGGGACGACGAGGGCCCGGCCGTCGCGGGCAGTGAGACCGGGCGTGGTGTACGGGTCCGGTACCTCGGCCACCCCGGCGATCCTCCGGACCTCGGCGACGGTCCGCTCGACCTGGGCGCGCAGGGCGGCGTCGGAGACCGGCACGCCCGCGACGACCGCGGTGACGGACTCGCCGGTCGGGTCCACGCCGGAGAGATAGTCGTCGGCCATGTCGGACTCGGTGCCGGGCACGTCGGGCACGTCGTCGGAGAGATCGGCGAAGACGCCCGTCCCGAGGCCGAAGCCCAGCAGCAGGAAGGCGGCCCAGAGGCCGATGACGGTCAGCGGGCGGCGGGTCGCTGCCCGGGCGAGGGTGGAGAGCACGGTCGCCTCCCGGCGGGTCGAGGAGTGATACCGCCCCAGATTCGTGCCGCGGGCGTGATCACCGGATCGCCGGGGCGGGCGGTTTCCGGGCCTCCGCCGTACGGGTGAGACGGGGCGCTCTCTCACTCCTCGGAGGGAGGAATCTCCGGTACCGGTCGCGGAGTTGACCGAGGAGACACCATCGAGGAGGCCGTATGTCCGAGGTACCACCCACCGTCCGTGAACTCCGGCTCGTCGTCACGGCGGAGGACTACGACGAGGCGCTGCGCTTCTACCGGGACGTCCTCGGGCTGCCCGAACGGGCCGCGTTCTCCTCACCCGACGGGCGGGTCACGATTCTGGAGGCGGGGCGGGCGACGCTGGAGCTGACCGACCCGAACCATGCGGCGTTCATCGACGAGGTCGAGGTGGGGCGGCGGGTCGCGGGGCACATCCGGGTGGCGTTCGAGGTGGACGACTCGGCCCTCACGACGGCCAGGCTGGCGGAGGCCGGGGCGGAGGTGGTCGCCGAACCGACTCGCACGCCCTGGAACTCGCTGAACTCCCGCCTGGAAGCGCCGGGTTCGCTTCAGCTGACCCTCTTCACCGAACTCGGGGACTAGGGGGCACCCGGCGCCACCAGACCCGTCTCGTACGCGCAGATCACCGCCTGGACCCGGTCCCGCAGGCCCAGCTTGCTCAGGACGTTGCTGACGTGTGTCTTCACCGTGTGCTCGCTGACGAACAGTGTTGTCGCGATCTCCGCGTTGGACAGGCCCCGCGCCAGCATCCGCAGGGTCTCCACCTCGCGGGCCGTCAGGACGTCCAGGCGGTCGGGGGTGGCCCCGGTGGCGGCCTCCTCGCGGCGGCGGCGCACGATGTCGGCGACCAGGCGGCGGGTGACGGCCGGCGCGAGCAGGGAGTCGCCGCCCGCGACCACGCGGACCGCGTGCACGAGGTCGTCCCGGCGCACGTCCTTGAGGAGGAAGCCGCTGGCCCCCGCGTAGAGCGCGTCGTACACGTACTCGTCGAGGTCGAACGTGGTCAGCATGACCACCCTGCAGCTCGACTGCGCGCACACCCGCCGGGCCGCCTCCAGGCCGTCCATGACCGGCATCCGGATGTCGAGGAGCAGCACGTCGGGGGAGTGCCGGCGCACCGCGTCGACCGCCTCGGCGCCGTCCCCGGCCTCGGCGACCACCTCGATGTCCTGCTGCGCCTCCAGGATCATGCTGAAGCCGCTGCGGACCAGTTCCTGGTCGTCGGCGACGACCACCCGGATGCTCACCCGAGGGCCGCTTCCCGGTCCGCGCCGGCGGGCAGTCGTACGACGACCCGGAAGCCCCCCTCCGGACCCGTCCCGGTCTCCGCGCTGCCCCCGCAGGTGGCCGCCCGCTCCCGGAGACCGATGAGTCCGTGCCCGCCGTCCGAGCGTGCCGGTCCCCTGCCGTCGTCGGTCACCGTGAGGGTCAACTCCGCCTCCGCCCAGTCGAGTTCCACCTGTGCGGAGGAAGCGTACGCGTGCTTCACCGTGTTGGTCAGGGCTTCCTGCACCGCGCGATAGGCGGCGACCTCGGTGTCCGGGGGGAGGGGGCGCGGTCGGCCCCGTACGCTCAACCCGACGTGCAGGCCCGTCGAGTCGGAGACCTGCCGGACCAGGTCGGGCAGCCCGGCGAGGTCCGGCTGGGGCAGCCTTGCGGCACCGCCACGGCGCTCCTCCTCCTTCAACACCCCTAGAATTCGCCGCAGTTGGGTCATCGCGTCCCGTCCGCTGGCCGCGATCGCGTCGAACGCCGCCTCGGCGCGGTCCGGATCGCTGCGCACCACGACCGGGCCCGCCTCCGCCTGGACGACCATCAGGCTCACCGCGTGCGCGAGGATGTCGTGCATGTCCCGGGCGATCCGGGACCGTTCCTGAGCGATGGCCCGCGCGGTCTCCGCGGCCCGCTCCCGCTCCAGCCGGCCGGCCCGGTCCTCGACGGCGGCGGTGTACGCGCGCTGCACGCGGGCCAGTACGCCGAGGCCGTAGGCGCAGATCATGCCGGTGAGGTGGAAGGCGTACTCGAAGGGCTCGGAGTGCTCCCTGTGCTGCATGGTAAGCACGGCCCCGAGCAGCCAGCACGCCAGCATCGTGCGGCGCTGCCAGGGCAGGCCCAGGGCGGCCATCGTGTAGAGGACGACGAAGCCGCCGTAGAGCACGTCGGGCGGTGGCGCGTGGTAGTAGGCCATCGCCGTGGTGGCCGCCGAGACCGCCAGGGCGCACGCGTAGGGGGAGCGGCGCCGCCAGATGAGGGGGACGGCGGTGGCGGCCCCCAGCAGCCAGCCCACCAGGCTCAGGCGGTCGTCCCCCTCGTCCGGGAACATCCACTGCAGTGACGCGGCGAACAGCACCAGCACGGCGAGCGCGCTGTCGACGGCGTACGGGTTCGTCGTCCTCAGGCGGGTCACGACGGGGGCGTACCAGGACCGGGCGGCGGACATGAGCGGCTCCTCGGGGCCGGGGCCGTTCCAGTATCACGACGCCGACGCGGCCGGGACCTCACCGGTGAGAGGGATATCCGGCACCCGAACGGGGCGGGACCGTGGGCTGCCAGCCCAGGGCCCGCGAGATTCCGAGCGCCGCGAGCCGTACCGCGGGGATCAACGCCGGCACCTGGGCGTCGGCCTGGGGCACCACGACCGACACGGCCGCGACCACCGTCCCGTCGGGCCCGCACACGGGGGCGGCCACCGAGAGGGCGTCGTCGGTGACCTGACGACTGCTCACCGCGACGCCGGTGCGCCGGACCTCGGCGAGCACCCGGCGCAGTTTCGCCGGTTCGGTGATCGTGTACGGCGTGAAGACGGCGAGCGGGGCCGCGCAGTACTCCTCCTGCTCCCAAGGCTCGCAGTGCGCCAGCAGCACCAGGCCGACCCCGGTGGCGTGCAGCGGCCAGCGCGCCCCCACCCTGATGTGCACGCCGACCGACGAACGCCCCGCGATCCACTCGATGTAGACGACGTCCGAGCCGTCCCGCACCGCCAACTGCACGTTCTCGTGGGTGGCTTCGTACAGGTCCTCCAGATACGGCAGCGCCAGCTGCCGGAGCGCGACCCCGCGCGGCGCGAGCGCGGCGACCTCCCACAGCCGCAGCCCGACGTGGTAGACGCCCGCGTCGTCCCGCTCCAGAGCGCCCCAGTCGGTCAGCGCGCCCACCAGTCGGTGGGTGGTGGTCAGGGTCAGCCCCGCGCGCCGGCTGATGTCGGTCAGGGACAGCGCCGGGTGGTCGTGGTCGAAGGCGGCGAGCACGGACAGCAGCCGGTCCGGCGCCGAGCGTACGGTCATGGCTGGTCGGCGACCCTCAGCAGGAGGGCCTGGAGTGCCTCGCGCTCGGCGGGGTCGAGCGGGGCGAGCAGGTCGTTGGTCACCCGCCGGCCGGCCTCGTCGGTGCCGCGCAGGAACCCGCGGCCTTCCTCGGTGAGCACGACGATCTTGCTGCGGCGGTCGTCGGGGGAGGGGCGGCGCTCGGTCAGGCCCAGTTTCTCCAGGTCGTCGACCAGGCCGACGATCGCGCTGGGGTCGTAGCCGAGCCGGGTGCTCAGCTCCCGCTGGAGGGCGCCCGCGGACCCGGCGAGATAGCGCAGCACCGCGTAGTGGCGCAGGCGCAGCCCCGACTCCTGGAGGAACGTGTTGAACAGCTGACCCGAGCGCAGGCCCAGGCGGTACAGCAGGTAACCGGTGTCCGCGTGCAGCCCGCGCATCCACGGCTCCTCCGAGTCGATGGGCTTCGGGGTGACGTGCTGGCGTGTGATGGCGGGCTCCTCGTGCTCGGTGTGTCAGGGAGATTCCAGCATGACGCACCCGAAGGTCTCCAACAACTATTGACGTCACCAATTATTGCTCTTAGCTTCGATCTCGTAGCCGCACCCCGTGTGAACCCATGAAGGGACCCGCTCGTGTCCAGCATCGATCTCTCCGGCAAGGTCGCCGTCGTCACCGGCAGCGGCCGGGGCCTCGGCCTCGCCTACGCGCACGCCCTCGCCGCCCACGGCGCCTCCGTGGTCGTCAACGACGTCGACGAGGCGGTCGCCGAGCAGGCCGTGAAGTCCATCACGGAGGCGGGCGGCACCGCCGTCGCCGAGGTGGTCCCGGTCGGCACCACCGAGGCCGCCGAGCGGCTGGTGGGCCGGGCGGTGGAGGAGTTCGGACGGCTCGACATCCTGGTCACCAACGCCGGCATCCTGCGGGACAAGGTGCTGTGGAAGATGACCGACGACGACTTCGACGCGGTGATCACGACCCACCTCAAGGGCACCTTCACCTGCGCCCGCGCCGCCGCGGTCCGCATGCGCGAGCAGGGCGAGGGCGGCTCCCTGATCCTGGTCGGCTCCCCGGCCGGGCAGCGCGGCAACTTCGGACAGACGAACTACGCCGCCGCCAAGGCCGGCATCGCCGCCTTCGCCCGCACCTGGTCCATGGAACTGGGCCGCGCCGGCATCACCGTCAACGCGATCGTGCCGGTCGCCGCGACCGCGATGACCGAGACGATCCCCGCCTTCGCCCCGTACATCGAGGCCATGAAGAACGGTGAGGCGCTCCCCGACTTCCTCCGCAAGGGCGAGGGCTTCGGCACCCCCGAGGACTGCGCGGCCCTCGTCCCCTTCCTCGCCTCCGAGGCCGCCCGGGGCATCACCGGGCAGGCCATCGGCATCGGCGGCGACAAGGTGGCACTCTGGTCCCATCCGCAGGAGATCAGGGCGGCCTACGCCGACGGCGGCTGGACCCCCGACACCCTGGCCGACGCCTTCCCGACGTCGGTGGGCGCCGAACTCCAGACGGTCGGCATCCCGGCACCGAAGCTTCCGGAGGCGTGATGGACCTCTCCATGAACGTCGAGGACCTCGTCGCGATCGACGTCCACACCCACGCGGAGGTGTCCTCCAAGGGCCACTCCTCCCTGGACGACGACCTGCACGACGCCTCCTCGGCCTACTTCAAGGTCGAGGGCAAGCGGAAGCCGACCTTGGAGGAGACCGCCGCCTACTACCGCGAGCGGAAGATGGCCGCCGTGATCTTCACGGTGGACGCCGAGTCCGCGACCGGCACGGCGCCGGTCCCGAACGAGGAGGTCGCCGAGGCGGCGGCCGCCAACGCGGACGTCCTCATCCCCTTCGCGTCCATCGACCCGTTCCGGGGTAAGGCGGGCGTGAAGCAGGCCCGGCGCCTGGTCGAGGAGTACGGGGTGAAGGGCTTCAAGTTCCACCCCAGCATCCAGGGCTTCTTCCCCAACGACCGCTCGGTCGCCTATGCCCTCTACGAGGTCATCGAGGAGACCGGCACCATCGCCCTCTTCCACACCGGCCAGACCGGCATCGGAGCGGGCGTCCCCGGCGGGGGCGGCATCCGCCTGAAGTACTCCAACCCGCTCCACGTGGACGACGTGGCGGCCGACTTCCCGCATCTGAAGATCATCCTGGCGCACCCGTCCTTCCCCTGGCAGGACGAGGCCCTCGCCGTCGCCACGCACAAGCCGGGCGTGCACATCGACCTGTCCGGCTGGTCGCCGAAGTACTTCCCGCCGCAGCTCGTGCAGTACGCGAACACCCTGCTCAAGGACAAGGTCCTCTTCGGCTCCGACTTCCCCGTCCTCACCCCCGACCGCTGGCTCGCCGACTTCGGGAAGCTGTCGATCAAGGACGAGGTGAAGCCGAAGATCCTCAAGGAGAACGCCGCCCGTCTGCTCGGGCTCACCAAGCCATAAGGGGCCTCAGATGCGCAACGAGGGACTGGGCTCATGGCCCGCACGCCGGGCCCGCAAGACCCCGCACCGCACCGCCCTGATCCACGGCGACACGACGTTCACGTACGCCGAACTGCACACCCGCGTCACCCGCCTCGCGCACGCCCTGCGCGCCCGGGGCATCCGGCGCGGCGACCGCGTCGCCTACCTCGGCCCGAACCACCCCTCCTACCTGGAGACGCTGTTCGCGGCCGGCTCCCTGGGCGCGGTCTTCGTCCCCCTCAACACCCGCCTCGCCGGGCCGGAGATCGGTTACCAGCTGTCCGACTCCGGGGCCAGGGCACTGGTATACGGCCCCTCGCACGCGGGACTCGTCGCCGGACTGCCGGGCAGCACCGACGTCCGTACCTACGTCGAAGTCGGCGCCGAATACGAGCAGTTGCTCGCCGGGTCGGCGGCGGAACCGATCGACGAGCCGGTCACCGCCGACGACACCTGCATCATCATGTACACCTCGGGCACGACCGGCCGTCCCAAGGGCGCCATGCTCACCCACGGCAATCTGACCTGGAACGCGATCAACGTCCTCGTCGACACCGACCTGATCTCCGACGAACGCGCCCTGGTCTCCGCGCCGTTGTTCCACACGGCCGGCCTGAACATGCTGACGCTGCCCGTGCTCCTGAAGGGCGGCACCTGTGTCCTGGTCGAGGCCTTCGAGCCGAACGCGACCTTCGACCTGATCGAACAGCACCGGATCACCTTCATGTTCGGGGTGCCGACGATGTTCGAGCAGGTGGCGAGGCACCCGCGCTGGGCGGACGCGGACCTGTCCTCCCTGCGGATCCTGACCTGCGGCGGCTCCCCGGTGTCGACGCCCCTGATCGCCGCGTACCAGGAGCGCGGGCTCACCTTCCTCCAGGGCTACGGCATGACCGAGGCCTCTCCCGGAACCCTGTTCCTGGACGCCGAGCACGCCATCAGCAAGGCGGGTTCGGCGGGCGTGCCGCACTTCTTCAGCGATGTCCGGGTCGTACGGCCGGACCTGGCGCCCGTCGACGTCGACGAGACCGGCGAGGTCGTGCTCCGGGGGCCGCACGTCATGCCCGGCTACTGGGGGCTGCCCGAGGAGACCGCCGCCTCCTTCGCGGACGGCTGGTTCCGCAGCGGGGACGCGGCCCGCGTCGACGAGGACGGATACGTCTTCATCGTCGACCGCATCAAGGACATGATCATCTCCGGTGGCGAGAACATCTACCCCGCCGAGATCGAGGACCTGCTCCTCGGCCATCCGGACATCGCCGAGTGCGCGGTCATCGGTGTCCAGGACGACAAGTGGGGCGAGGTGCCACGGGCGGTCGTCGTGCCGCGCGAGGGCGCCACCCCCGATCCCGACGAGGTCCTGGCCTCCCTGGCCGGACGGCTCGCCAAGTACAAGATCCCCAAGTCGGTGGTGATCGCGGACGGACTCCCGCGCACCGCCTCCGGAAAGCTCCTCAAGTCCCGGGTGCGCAAGCGCTTCGGCTCCAACTCTTAGGTAAGGACAGCTACATGAGCGTCACCGTCAACGGCCTCGACGAACTGAAGAAGCTCGCCGGCAGCGACCTCGGCACCAGCGAGTGGATCGAGGTCACCCAGGAGCGCATCAACACGTTCGCCGACGCCACGGGCGACCACCAGTGGATCCACGTGGACCCCGAGAAGGCGGCGGCAGGCCCCTTCGGCGCGCCCATCGCGCACGGCTACCTCACCCTCTCGCTGTTCATCCCGCTCTTCACCGAGCTGCTGGACGTCCAGGGCGTCACCACGAAGGTCAACTACGGCCTGAACAAGGTCCGTTTCCCCTCGCCGGTGAAGGTGGGCTCGCGCATCCGCCTCGTCGCCAAGCTCACGGACGTCGAGGAGGTCCCGGGCGGTGTGCAGGTCACCGTCGACGGGGCGATCGAGATCGAGGGCGGGGCCAAGCCGGCCGCGGTGCTGCAGAGCCTGTCGCGCTTCTACGCCTGACGGTAGGAGTACAGGGCCGTCGACAGAGCGCACACCCCGGGCGGGATCGTCCCCGCCCTGGGTGTGCCGCTGTCGACGCCCGGGGCGCACACCGGCACGGTGTCCGTCAGGCGCCCGCCACGTCGACGAAGACGGGGTTGGAATAGAACCACGTATCCGCCCACGGGTCACCGTTGCCGGGCTCGTGCGGAATCGGACCGTGCGGATCGACCGAGGCGCCGAGATACCCCGTACCGTGCCGCTTGCCGTCGCTGCCGCGCAGCCGGACGTAGAAGGACTCGTCCCCGGCGGTCAGCGGGATGCGCAGGGTGTACGTCCCCTTCCGGCCGGACACGTCCTTCGTCTGTACGACCTTGGTGTCGGGCGCCTTCCAGCCGTCCCGGTCGCTCACCGGACCCCGTACCGCGCCCCGGATCACGTCCACGTGCGCCAGCTCCGGCAGGATTCCCTGCGCGTTGGCCCGGGAGGCGCTGGTGACGGTGACGTACAGCGTGATCTTCTCGCCCTTGCGGACCCGCAGCCGCCCGCCCAGCGTGACCCCGTGGCCCAGGTCGCAGTCCCGCTTCACGCGGACGTCGAGTCCGTCGAGCAGATGCCCGTGGTCCACCCAGACCCGGCCCGCGCGCATCCCCGCCATCACCGCGCGGTAGCCGTAGCGGGTCACGCCGACGTGGGTGCGGCTGAACTCGCCCGGCCAGAAGTCGCTGCCGGGCTGCGGGGTGTCGGTGTTCACCGGGTCGGGCAGCCTGCCGGTGTTGTCGAAGTTCTGCCCGGCCGGCCAGTCGCCGTTCTTCCACGTGTCGAAGACCGTGCGGTGGTTGTCGGAGTTCGTGGTGATCGAGAACAGGCTGCCTTCTGCCAGCATCGAGTCCCACAGCCCGCCGACGGTCGCCGTCGCCCAGTCGAAGCCGCCGTACGTCAGATAGGCGTCCGTCGGATAGCCCGACCACGACTGCGCCGACGGCTTGTTCTCGTACTCGCCGCGGATCGAGGTCGCCCCGCGCCAGCCGGGGAGCGCCGCGCCCTGGGCGCCCGGCGCGCCCTCCATGCCGATCATGATCTCGGGGGCGGCGTCCCGCCAGCCCCGCATCTCGTGCGGGGAGTCGATGCCGAGCCGCAGCGGGTGGTTGGCGAGCACGAGGACGTCGTCGACGTAGCCCGAACGGCGCTGCTCCGCCAGCCACTTGATCGCCTTGACGGCGTGGGCCTCGTTGCGCGCGGTGTCGGCGGCGCCCGCGGACCCCTCGGTGTAGCCCAGGAGCTTGCCGTCGTAGGCGAGCTCGAACTGCGTGAGCAGGTCGGTCTCGTGCGGTCCTGGGGCCGCGAACACCGTGCAGTGCTCGGCGGCCGGGATGTACCACTCCAGGCCCTGGAAGATCAGCTGGCGCGGGTTCTCCGCGCGGGCCTTGACGATCTCCGCGTGCTCCATCCTGGCGCCGTAGTAGGCGTGCCCGAAGTTGGAGTGCTCGTTGAACACCATCCAGTCGAGGCCGTACTTTGCGGCGGCCTGCGCCTGCTGGGAGAACGTGTACTTCGCGTCGTGGCTGTACACGGAGTGGACGTGGTGGTCGCCCACCAGGTAGGCGAGGCGCGGGTCGTCGCCGCCGAAGCCCGGCTTCTCGGAGGAGGCGAACGCGGGCGTCGCCGCCGAGCCGAGGGCGAACGCGGCGCCGAACAGGCCCGCGCGGCGCAGGAGTCCGCGTCTCGACACGCCCTGGGCGTCGAGGTCGGCGGGGTTGACGGAGGGGTCGGCCCAGGAGGGCAGTTGCTGCTCGTTCATGGTGATTCCCGTCAGTGAGTCATGAAGGAGGAGACGGGCAGTGCGCGTCCGACGATCCGGACGTCGCCGAGACGGCCGTGCAGGATCTGGTCGATCCTGTCGGCGTACTCGTAGCCGCCGAGCAGCCAGGGCAGCCCGGCCGAGGCGATGCCGACAGCGGGGGCGTGCGGGTTGCGGGCGACGGGGCAGCCCTGGACGTACAGGATCGTGTGCCGCCCGTCGTTGACCACGGCCACGTGCCACCACTTCTCGCGGGCGGTCTCGTCCCCCCAGTTGGTGGCGAGCTGCTGCTGGTTGAGTGGATGCACCGCCCACTGCGGGCCCGGCCCGTCGGAGAGGGACAGCGTGGCCAGCGGTTCGTCCGGGTCGTCGGTGACCGTGCCGACGGAGCCGTTGCGGCCGGTGCGGCTGACGAGGCCGGACCAGGCGTTGTGCGAGGCGTCCCAGTCCTCGGGGAGCCAGTAGAACGCCTCGATGGTGTAACCGTCCTTGAAGGTGGCCGAGTTGAGCGGAGCCCCGTCGACCGTCCGCAGATACGCGCCCTTCAGCGGTGACTTGTAGCCCTGGAACTCCAGGCTGCCGTGGCCCGGCTGGTCGGGGTGGTGGTCGGCCGACCAGCCGAGGGAGCCGCCGCCCACCGAGACCACGGTGAGGTCGTTGCCGCGCCCGGACAGGTCACGGACGGTGCCGGAGACGGGCGAGTCGAAGCGCCAGTAGGCGGCCGTGTCCCGGATCAGCATCGCCGACGCGGGCCGCGCCGCACGCGCCGGCACCGGATCGAAGCCGGCGAACCGCGAGGCGAAGTCGATGTCGACGGAGAACCGGTCGGCGTCGCCGCTGAGTTCGATCTCCTGCCGCTCCAGCTCGTTGAGCCCCTTGGAGGCCCGGCCCAGGATCCACGGGGAGACCGTCTCCACGTCGATCACGTCGCGGTCGAGGTCGAAGCGGTACAGGCGGATCATGGCGGCGCCGCCGAAGTACCGGTTCTGGTAGTTCGTCAGGTGCAGGTGGACGTCGTTGCCCGCCGCGTTCCGGCGGGTCGCCCGGCCGGCCGGCCAGTAGTGCCCGTTGAGGGTGAGGAAGATCTGGTCGTGGTCCTTGACCAGCCGGTCCCACAGCTGCTGACCGTAGTCCGAGAGAGTGTCGTCCTCGACGACGAGCTCGTGCGTGGTCAGGACGACCGGCGTCCTCGGGTGGGCGGCCAGGACGCTCTTCGCCCAGGCGTACCCCTGGTCCGAAAGGCGCCAGTCCAGCGCGAGCACCATCCACTCGCGGCCCGCGGCCTCGAAGAGGTGGAAGGTGTTGTAGCCGTCGGGCGAGGCACCGCCGAAGGTCTTCCGGCCCTTGAACCGGTCGGGACCGAACACGTCCAGGTAGGGCGTCGCACCGCGCTGGTCGGTGGTGGACGACTTCACGTCGTGGTTGCCCGCGAGGACGCTGTAGCCGACACCCCGGCGGTCGAGCAGCTCGAACGCCTCGCCGATCGCGGCGCACTCGGGTGCCGCGCCGTTCTGCGTGAGGTCGCCGAGGTGGGACAGGAAGACGATGTTCTCGTCCTTCCCGTGTTCCAGCAGATACCGCAGCGAGGCCTCGACGGGAGCCTTGTCGATGCTCGGCCCGTCGAAGAGGTACTGCGTGTCGGGCATGACGGCGAGCGTGAAGCGCCGGCTCCGGGTGTCGGGACGATACCCGGACACCGCGGCCTCGGCCACGGTCGGCAGCGCGACGCCCGCCGTGGCGGCCGCGCCCAGCAGTGCCGTCGCCCGCAGGAAACTGCGCCGTCCGGCACCGGCCTGGGCGGCCTCGCCCTGATCGTGCTCATGCGAAGTGCACACGTGTGCTCCGTTGCGAGGGAAGTGAAGAAGAAGGGGGAGTCAGAGGGCGCGCAGAGTCCAGCTCCAGCGATGGACGCCCGGCGCGACGAGGTAGGAGGCGGTGGTGTCCGGTCCGCAGGAGGCGGTGCCGAGGCCGCGGTGGGCCGCGTCGATGTGCACGACACAGCCCGCCCGCGGGACGAGTTCGTCGTGGTGCGTCACGCCGGTGAGGTCCGCGGCGCGGTACCGGCTCACGCCGACCTGGCGCGGTTCGTCCAGGACGACCGCGAGGCCGGTGGCGTCCGGCGCGGAGAGCGTGAAGTGGCGTACGCCGTACCGGCCGCCGCTCTCCTGCGGGCGCAGATAGGGGGTGAAGAGTCCGTCCACGGGCACGGAGTGATGGCCGACGGGCGCCCCGAAGGCGCGGTCGGGATACGACTCCCAGGGGCCCTGTCCGTACCACTCCATCAGGTCGAGCCCGGCGACCGTCTCGAAGACGGAGCCGACCCGCGCCACGTCGTCGAGCTCGTCCGGCAGTTCGGCCGACTCCGCGACGTGGACTGCGCCCTCGACCGCGGTGAAGACCTGCAGATGGCGGACCACACCGGCCTCACAGGCGTACTCGGCGTGCACGGTGACCCGTCCGGGGCTCCGCCGTACGTCCGTGACCTTGCGCACCAGGGCGTCGAGTCCCCAGTCACGCCAGCGCGGTGCCGTGCCGCCGAGCTCGTCGTTGTCGGTGGGCGCCCGCCACAGGGAGAGCGTGGGTGCGCAGGTGAGCAGGGGGTGGACCAGGAGACCGTCGTCGTCGACCTCGACGGAACGGTTCTTCACCCGTACCGGAGCCTGCGGAACCGCCTCGCGCAGCCGCACCTGCGGCAGGCACACCACCGTCCCGCGCGGCGCCCAGGGCTCGTCCCCGGCGGTCGTCACCCGGAGCGTCAGCCACGCCTCACCGCCCTCCTCGGGCAGCTCGAACGGCAGCGGTACCGCCGCCGTCTCACCTGGCCGCAGATCGGGCAGTTCGGCGGGCGCGGTCAGCGTGCGTCCGTCGGCGAGCGAGAGCTCCCACGCGCCGGCCAGCCAGGCCAGGCCGCGGAAGTGCTGGTGGTTGCCGAGCACGATGCCCTCGTGCCTGAAGCACTCGATGCGCACCGGCGCCGCGATCTCGCGGTGCTCGTACATCACCGGCTTGGGCGTGCGGTCGGGGAAGACCACGCCGTCCGCGATGAAGGCGCCGTCGTGCAGGAGTTCGCCGAAGTCGCCGCCGTAGGCCCAGCGGTGGCCGGGCGCGGCGACACCGTTGTCATAGAGCCCGACGCCCCCACGTCCGACCGGTCTGCCGTCGTTCACACGCTGCAGAATGCCGTGGTCCCAGAACTCCCAGATGAACCCGCCCTGAAGACCTGGCGTTGACTCGATGGCCGCCCAATGGTCCGCGAGTGTGCCGTTGCTGTTGCCCATGGCATGCGAGTACTCGCACCAGATCAGGGGCTTGGTCTGCCGCCCGGAGAGCGCGTGCTCCACGCACTCCTCGAGCGAGGCGTACATGGGGCAGGCGATGTCGGAGGCCACCGAAGGGTCCGCCCAGTCGAGTTTGGCCGCCCCCTCGTACTGGATCGGCCGCGTCGGGTCGTGCCGGCGCACCCACCCGGCGGCCGCGTCATGGTTCGCGCCGTAGTCCGACTCGTTGCCCAGCGACCAGATGACGACCGACGGGTGGTTCTTGTCCCGCAGTACCATCCGCGAGACCCGGTCCACGAAGGCGTTCACATAGCGCGGGTCGTCGGCGATCTCGTGGGCGTGGTCGTGGGACTCGATGTCCGCCTCGTCGACGACGTAGAAACCGAGTTCGTCGGCGAGGTCGTAGAGGGCGGGATCGCTCGGGTAGTGGGAGGTGCGGATCGCGTTGAACCCGAAGCGCTTCAGCGTGATCAGGTCCGCGCGCATGTCGTCGTACGACACCGTGCGCCCGGTCAGGGGGTGGAAGTCGTGCCGGTTCACGCCCCGGACGAAGATCCGCTCGCCGTTGACCAGCAGGTCGCGGCCGGTGATCTCGACGTCCCGGAAGCCGGTCCGGTGCCGTGAGGTGTCGGTGACCGTGCCGTCGGCGCGGTGCAGTCGGACGGTGAGCGAGTACAGCTCGGGTGTCTCGGCGGTCCAGGTGCGCACGTCCTCCACGACGGTCCGCAGCCGTGCCTCGCCGAGGAAGTCGGAGACCCGCTCGTCCTCGGCGTTGAACCGGTCGAACTCCGCGTCCTGGGTGAGCAGGTGCCCCTCCAGCTCACCGCTGACGTACCACCCCTCGGGCAGTGCGCCGGCCGCGTCCCGCACCCTGCAGTCCACCCGCAGTTCGCCGCTGCGGGACGCCCGCACGGTCACGTCCGCCAGATGCAGCGGATCCGTCGCGTACAGCAGCACGGACCGGGTGATCCCGCCGTGCCACCACTGGTCCTGGTCCTCGATGTGCGAGGCGTCCGACCACTTGACGACCGTCAGCCGTACGACGCTCCGCGTGCCCGCGCGCACCCGTCCCGTGAGATCGAACTCGGCCGCCAGATGGGAGTCCTTGGAGACGCCGACGGGCCGCCCGTCCACGTGCACCAGGAGCACGCTCTCGGCGGCCCCGACCTGCAGCACGATCCGGCGTCCGGCCCACTCGGCGGGGACGTCCACCTCGCGCTCGTAGACGCCCGTGGGGTTGGCCGCGGGGGAGTGGGGCGGGTACTCGGGGAACGGCATTCGCACGTTCGTGTACTGCGGCAGGTCGTCGGTGCCCTGCACGGTCCAGGCCCCCGGCACGTACGCCGAGGACCAGGAGCCGCCGACCGGCGCGTCCGGAGCGGGCAGCAACTGGAAGCGCCAGTCGCCGTCCAGGGGGAGTACTCCGGATCGCCGGTCGACGGCGTTCATGGGCAGCCGTCCCCAGGAGGTCACCTCCGGTGCCTCCCAGGGGCGCAGGGCGATCAGCGGATCGTCCGTCATCCGCGCACGGCTCCCTTGGCGAGGTCGCCGATGATCTGCTTGGCGCCGATGGCGAACACGATCAGCAGCGGGACGAGGGCGAGCAGGGCGCCGGTCATCACGATCCCGTAGTCGGTGGTGCCGTGGGTGCCGTTGAGCTGGGACAGCGCGACCTGGAGGGTCACGTTGCCGGGGTTGGTGAGGGCGATCAGGGGCCAGGCGAAGTCGTTCCACTGGCCCATGAAGGTGAAGATGCCGAGGAAGGCGAGACCGGGGCGGACCACCGGCAGCGCCACGTGCCAGTACTGGCGGAGGAAGTGCGCGCCGTCCAGCTTGGCGGCGTCGAGCAGTTCGTCGTGGATGGCGGACTTCATGTACTGGCGCATCCAGAAGATACCGAAGGCGTTGGCCGCGGCCGGCACGATCAGCGCGGTCATCGAGCCGATCCAGCCGATCCTCGCCATGATCACGAACTGCGGGATGACCGACAGCTGCGCCGGCACCATGAAGATGACCATGAGCAGCCCGAACAGCACGTTCTTGCCCGGGAACTCGAACTTGGCGAAGACGAAGGCCGCGAGCGAGTCGAAGAGCAGGACGAGGAAGGTCACCGACACCGCGACCAGCAGCGAGTTCCACATCGACCCGAAGAAGTCGATGGCGTCGAAGAGGTTGCGGACGTTCTCCAGGAAGTGCGTTCCCGGCAGCAGTTTCGGCGGGTACGCGAAGATCTCCGACGAGCTGTGCGTCGACATGATCACGGCCCAGTAGAACGGGAAGGCCGAGAGCACGGTGCCGATGATCAGCGGGAGGTGCAGCGCGATCCCCCTGCGGCGGGATCCCTTGATGGCAGCCATGATGCGCGCCCTTCCTAGTCGCCGCGGCGCTGCACGAGGCGCCAGTTGATGATCGAGAACAGGACGACGACGAGGAAGATGCCCCACGCCACCGCGGCGCCGTACCCGAAGTCGTTGTTGTCGAAGGTCTGCTGGAAGAAGTAGAGGACCATCGTCTGGCCCGAGTGACCGGGCCCGCCCGCGAACGTCGAGTCGTTGGACGAGGTCTGGAGCAGGACCTGCGGTTCGGAGAAGCTCTGCAGACCCGTGACCGTCGAGACGACGAGCACGAACAGCAGCGTGGGCCGCAGCAGCGGGAGCGTGATCCGGAAGAAGGTCTGGATCGGACCGGCGCCGTCCATGCGCGCCGCCTCGTACAGCTCGCCCGGGACGGTCTGCAGGCCGGCGAGGAAGATGATGGCGTTGTAGCCGGTCCACTGCCAGGTCATCAGGGCGGCGATGGTGACCTTGATGCCCCATGGCGTGTTCAGCCAGGCCACCTGGTCGATGCCCACCGAGTGCAGGACGGCGTTCACCACACCGCTGTTGGTGGAGAAGATCGAGCCGAAGACGATCGCGATGGCGACGACCGAGGTGACGTTCGGCAGGAAGTACGCGACGCGGTACAGGCCCTTGAACCGGACCGCGGAGTTGAGCATCACGGCCGTGACCATCGCCAGGAAGATCATGGGGAAGGTGGCCAGCGCCCAGATAATGAGCGTGTTCCCGATCGAGTTCCAGAAGTCGCCGTCGCTCAGCAGGTACTGGTACTGCGAGAGCCCGGCCCACTCCATCGAGCCGAGGCCGTCCCAGCGGTGGAAGGACAGGTAGAGCGAGAAGCCGACCGGGAACAGGCCGAAGCCGAGGAAGATCAGATAGAAGGGGGAGATCGCGGCGTAGAGGTGCCAGTACTTGCGCAGGCCCTTCTTGGGCCGCGTGGGCGAGGGCTGCACCACCGCGGGCGGAGTCTGCTCGAGGACGGCCATCAGTAGCTCACCCCCAGGTGCTTCGCTATGCGACGGCACTTGCTCATGGCGTCACTCCAGGCCTTCTTGGGGTCCTTGCCGAGGACGCCGACGTTCTTGATCTCGTCCTTGATGGGCTGCCCGAGCGCGACGTCGAACGGACTGTTGTAGGCGACCACGATCTTCTGCGCGGCCGGCCCGAAGATGTCGGTCGTGACCTGGCCGCCGAAGTACGGGTCGGGCTCCCGCATCTGCTTCAGGCCGTACGAGGCGGGCGTGGAGGGGAAGAGGCCCGCGTCGACGTAACCCTGCGCCTGGTTGGACGCGTTGAGGATCCAGGTGATGATCTCGAAGGCCCGCTCGGGCTCCCGGCACGCCTTGGTGATCGCCAGGAACGATCCGCCGTTGTTGGCGGGCCGCACCGGCATCTGGGCGACCCGGTACCTGCCCTTGGCCTTCGGCACACCGTTCTTGATGTCGAAGGCCGCCCAGGAGGCGCCCAGTTCACTGGGCAGCTTGCCGTCCTGCTTGGCCGACAGCTGGTCCGGGGTGCCGCTCACGAGGTCGGAGACGATCCCGCGGCGCTTGGCCTCCACGGCGAGCGCCCAGGCGTCGCGCACGTGCTCCTGGTCGCCGATGAAGTGGCGGTCCTTGTCGACGTACCGCTTGGAGCCCTGCTGTACGACGTTCTCGAACACGGAGTTGACGTCGGTGAGGAGCATGGTCCCCGGGATCCGCTTCTTGAGCTGCTCACCCGCGGCGAAGTAGTTCTCCCAGGTGTTCAGCTCCTTGGAGACGTCGTCCGGTTCGTACGGCAGCCCCGCCTTGCGGAAGATCTCGTACTGGTAGAAGTGCCCGACCGGTCCGCAGTCGATCGGGAAGCCGACCATCGTGCCGTCGTCGGCGATGCCCTGGTCCCACTTCCAGGACAGGTACTGGCTCTTGTACTTCTCCGCGCCCAGGGTCCGCAGGTCGATGAACTGGTCCGCGTTCGGCAGGTAGGCGGCCATGTCCTCGCCCTTGAGCCCCGCGATGTCGGGGATGTGGGCCCGGCCCGTGATGGTGGTGATGAGCTTGGAGCGGTACTGGCCGCCGATCTGGATGGCGTCCAGGCTCACGGAACTGCCGTAGCGGGCCCTGGCGTTCTTCACGACGGTGTCGCTCAGACCGCCGCTCCAGTACCACAGGACCATGTTCCGGCCGGTCGAACCGGTCGGAACGGCGCAGCCGGTGGCCAGGCCGCCGAGTGCCGTGGCGGCTGTACCGCCCAGGCCCGCGCGCAGCAGGCCTCTTCGTGAGAGCCGCACAGCTCCCACCGCCTTTCGGATCTTTTCGGGACGTGCATGGGGGGCTTGCGTGGAAGTTGCGGGGTCAGTGCTGCCGTGCGGTGTCGGGTGGGGGCACGGGGGAGTGCGCGGACGGCGGGGTGTCCGGGGAGATCGGGGCGTGCTCGGCCGACGAGGTCTTCCGGGCGGCCGGAGCGTGCTCGGCCCCTGGAGCCACCGGCGCGAACGCTGCCGGCCCGGCCGGCGGTGTGATCGGCGCGTAGTGGACCGGTGGGCCCACGTCCGCCGGGATGCGGTCGGCCAGAAATCCGTACGCCCGCTTCAGGTCGGGGTCAGTCAGCGAGCGCCACCAGCGGCTCACGCCGTACCAGCCCGGGGCGGCCAGGGCCCCGCCGTGATGCCGTACCGAAAGACCCGCGGCGAGGACGGCGAACCGCAGCCGTTCCTCCAGCGGCCAGCCGCCGAGCGAGGCCGCGACGAAGCTCGCGCCGAACACGTCACCCGCGCCCGTGGCGTCGAGGGCGTCGACGGCCAGGGCCGGCACGTCCGCGTACTCGCCGGTGGTCTGGTCGACGGCGACCGCGCCCTCCCCGCCCCGCGTGACCACGGCCACCGGCACCAGCTCGGAGAGCGTGCCGAGGGCCGCGACCGCGCTGTCGGTGCGGGTGTAGGCCATCGCCTCGGTCTCGTTGGGGAGGAAGGCATGGCACAGGGCCAGCTGGTCGAGGAGGTCGGTGGACCACACCTGGGTGGGGTCCCAGCCGACGTCCGCGTAGATGTGCGTGCCGTTCGCGGCGGCCTTGGAGAGCCAGGCGCGCGGCTCGGACTCCAGATGCACCAGGGCCGTGCGCGCCTCGGGCGGGTCGCCCATCAGCGCGTCCTGGGAGTACGGCGGTTCCTGGCCGTGGGTGACCAGCGCCCGGTCGTCACCGTGGGCGAGCGCGACGGTGACGGGGGTGTGCCAGCCGTCCGCGACCCGCGAGAGCGAGAGGTCGACACCTTCCTGACCGGCGAGGATCTCCTGGCAGTAGGCGCCGTAGAAGTCGTCGCCGAAGACCGTGGCCAGGGAGGTGCGCAGGCCGAAGCGGGACGCGGCGACCGCCAGGTTGGCGATGCCGCCGGGGCCGCAGCCCATGCCGGACGTCCAGATCTCCTCGCCCGGCGTCGGCGGCTTTCCCAGACCCGTCAGGACGA
The DNA here is from genome assembly GCF_029894425.1 of Streptomyces sp. SAI-127. Classification (NCBI taxonomy): domain Bacteria; kingdom Bacillati; phylum Actinomycetota; class Actinomycetes; order Kitasatosporales; family Streptomycetaceae; genus Streptomyces; species Streptomyces sp. SAI-127. The sequence goes on along the minus strand of NZ_JARXYJ010000001.1, from coordinate 2,051,897 downwards.
GGTCGTAGAAGAGCAGCCCGGTCAGCAGCACCTCGGGCCGGTCGTCGTCCACGTGAGCGCCTCTCGTCAAAACTCGTCAATTTCGATGACGGGAATCGTGCGCCGCTCGGCGACATTGGTCAATACCTAAGCAGAACTGAGCATAGAAATGATTGAAGATGACGAGTAGTGTTCACCGCGTGCTGGCTGAACGACGACACCAACTCATCCTGCGGGCCCTGCGCTCAGGCGGTCCCGCGGCCGTGACGGATCTCTCCGAGCAACTCGGTGTGAGCCCCGCCACCATCCGGCGTGACCTGGTCAAGCTGGAGGAGGACGGGCTGCTCACCCGGGTCCACGGCGGCGCGCGCGCCGAGGAGGGCGACCAGCCCTTCGCCGAGGTCGCCGAGGTCCGGGTGGCGGAGAAGGACGCCATAGCCGCCCGGGCGGCCGCGCTGATCGCCGACGGCCAGTCCGTGCTGCTCGACATCGGCACCACCGCCTACCGCCTGGCCCGGCAGCTGCACGGCCGCCGGCTCACCGTGATCACCAGCAACCTGGTCGTCTACGAGGAGCTCGCCGACGACGAGGGCATCGAGCTGGTACTGCTCGGCGGCATGGTCCGCCGCGAGTACCGCTCCCTGGTCGGTTTCCTCACCGAGGACAACCTCCGCCAGCTGCACGCCGACTGGCTCTTCCTCGGCACCAGTGGAGTGCGCCCCGGTGGGCACGTGATGGACACGACGGTCGTCGAGGTGCCGGTCAAACGGGCCATGATCAAGGCGAGCGACAAGACCGTCCTGCTCGCCGACACGGCCAAGTTCCCGGGCACGGGCATGGCGAAGGTCTGCGGTCCGGAGGAGCTGGACGTGGTGGTGACGAACGCGCCGGTCGACGCGGCGACCCGCTCCTCCCTGGAGGAGGCGGGCGTCGAGGTGGTCCTGGCAGGAAAGGTGCAAGCTTGAATCCGCGCCCCCGGAGTCGAAGGAGACCCCCGGCTCACGCCGCTCGACCGCTCGGTGGGCGACCGGGTCGTACGCGATCGACAGCGGCCGGGTCGACGCCGGCCCGGGTTCTCGGAGCAAGTGCAAGGAGGCAGCGCGTGCCCGGTTCTCGCGACGCGCTGCCCGTAGATGATTCGTCCCAGCCTGAAAGCCGGGGCATTTTTGGAGGCGCCCGGTGAAACTGACGATTCTTGGCGGCGGCGGCTTCCGGGTCCCGCTCGTGTACGGCGCGCTGCTGACGGACCGCGCCGAGGGCCGGGTGACCGAGGTCGTCCTGCACGACCTGGACGCCGGCCGGCTCTCCGCGGTCGGCCGGGTCCTCGCCGAACAGGCGGCGGCCGTCCCCGGCGCCCCCGCGGTGACCACCACGACCGACCTCGACGAGGCTCTGCGCGGCGCCGACTTCATCTTCTCGGCGATCCGCGTCGGCGGCCTGGAGGGTCGTGCCGACGACGAGCGGGTGGCCCTCGCGGAGGGCGTCCTCGGCCAGGAGACGGTCGGCGCGGGCGGCATCGCCTACGGCCTGCGCACGGTCCCGGTGGCCGTGGACATCGCCCGGCGCGTGGCCCGCCTCGCCCCCGACGCCTGGGTCATCAACTTCACCAACCCGGCGGGCCTGGTCACCGAGGCCATGTCCCGTCACCTCGGCGACCGTGTCATCGGCATCTGCGACTCCCCGGTCGGCCTCGGCCGCCGTATCGCGCGCGTGCTCGGCGCCAACCCCAACGAGGCCTGGATCGACTACGTCGGCCTCAACCACCTCGGCTGGGTCCGCGGTCTGAAGATCGCGGGCCGGGACGAGCTGCCCCGCCTGCTCGCCGACCCCGATCTGCTCGGTTCCTTCGAGGAGGGCAAGCTCTTCGGCGTCGACTGGCTCCAGTCCCTCGGCGCGATCCCCAACGAGTACCTGCACTACTACTACTTCAACCGCGAGGCCGTCCGCGCCTACCAGCACGCCGAGAAGACCCGCGGTGCCTTCCTCGCCGACCAGCAGGCGCGGTTCTACGACGAGGTCGGCGCCCCCGGCGCCAAGGCGCTGGACGTGTGGGACCGCACGCGTGCCGAGCGCGAGGCCACCTACATGTCCGAGAACCGGGAGACGGCCGGCGCCGGAGAACGCGACGCCGACGATCTCTCCGGGGGCTACGAGAAGGTCGCCCTCGCCCTGATGCGGGCCATCGCCCGCGACGAGCGCACCACCCTGATTCTCAATGTCCGCAACCAGGGCACGCTCTCCGTGCTCGACCACGACGCCGTCATCGAGGTGCCCTGCCTCGTCGACGCCAACGGTGCCCACCCGGTCTCCGTCGCACCGCTGCCCGACCACGCCACCGGACTGGTCTGCTCGGTCAAGGCGGTCGAGCGGGAGGTGCTGGCCGCCGCCCGGTCAGCCTCGCGCGCGACCGCGGTGAAGGCCTTCGCGCTGCACCCGCTGGTCGACTCCGTCAATGTCGCCCGCAAGCTGGTCGAGGGCTACACCTCGGTGCATCCCGGGCTCGCGTACCTTAAGTAGCGTCCGTTCCTTAGAAAGCGCTTTCCCCTCGCCTGTCGGCCCCACCAGCTCGCTCTCTCCCTCCCTGGAGACCCTTCATGCACGACGAACGCCGCCGCATCGAGGAGCGCGTCCAGCGCGCCCACGACCAGCGCATCAAGCCCGCGGTCTACGCGGCCACCGTCCCCTTCGAGGTCGAGGCCTGGCAGGCGCCGGGCGAGCCGGTCTCCTTCGAGGAGGCCGCGGCCGCCCGCTACACGCCCTTCGCGATGGACACCCTTTGGGGCCCGCCCTGGGGCACCACCTGGTTCCGGATGCGCGGCCGGGTCCCCGCCGAGTGGGCCGGACGGCGCGTCGAGGCGGTCATCGACCTCGGCTTCGTCGGCGACTGGCCCGGCAACCAGGCCGAGGCCCTGGTCCACCTCGCCGACGGCCGCCCCCTGAAGGCCGTCAACCCGCTCAACCAGTACGTCCCCATCGCCAACCCGGCGAACGGCGGCGAGGAGATCGACTACCTGGTCGAGGCCGCATCCAACCCGGACATCCTCAAGGACAACTTCTCGAAGATCACGCCGATGGGCGACAAGCTCACGGCCGGCTCCGCGCCCCTCTACACCTTCCAGCGCGCCGACCTCGCCGTCCTCGACGAGGAGGTCTTCCACCTCGACCTGGACCTCCAGGTGCTGCGCGAGCTCATGGTCCACCTCGCCGAGCACGAGCCCCGCCGCCACGAGATCCTGCACGCCCTGGACCGGGCCATGGACGCCCTCGACCTGGACGACGTCTCCGGCAGCGCGGCGGCGGTCCGCGAGGTCCTCGCGCCCGTGCTGGCCAAGCCGGCCCACGCCAGCGCGCACACGGTCTCCGGGGTCGGCCACGCCCACATCGACTCCGCCTGGCTCTGGCCCATCCGCGAGACCAAGCGCAAGACGTCCCGCACCTTCTCCAACGTCACCGCGCTGGCCGACGAGTACGACGACTTCATCTTCGCCTGCTCCCAGGCGCAGCAGTACGAATGGGTCCGCGACAACTACCCGCACGTCTGGGCCCGCATCCAGGAGTCCGTGAAGAAGGGCCAGTGGGCCCCGGTCGGCGGCATGTGGGTCGAGGCCGACGGCAACCTGCCCGGCGGCGAGGCCATCGCCCGCCAGCTCATCCACGGCAAGCGGTTCTTCATCGAGCACTTCGGCGTCGAGACCAAGGGCGTCTGGCTGCCGGACTCCTTCGGCTACACCGCCGCCTACCCGCAGCTCGCCAAGCTGGCCGGCAACGACTGGTTCCTCACCCAGAAGATCTCCTGGAACCAGACCAACAAGTTCCCCCACCACACCTTCTGGTGGGAGGGCATCGACGGCACCCGGATCTTCACCCACTTCCCGCCGGTCGACACCTACAACGCCCGCTTCAGCGGCGAGGAGATGGACCGCGCGGTCCGCAACTACAACGAGAAGGGCGGCGGAACGCGCTCCCTGGCCCCCTTCGGCTGGGGCGACGGCGGCGGCGGCCCCACCCGCGAGATCATGGAGCGGGCCCGGCGCCTCGCCGACCTGGAGGGCTCGCCCAAGGTCGTCGTCGAGCACCCCGACGAGTTCTTCGCCAAGGCCCGCGAGGAGTACCCCGACGCCCCGGTCTGGGTCGGCGAGCTCTACCTCGAGCTGCACCGCGCCACCTACACCTCGCAGGCCCGCACCAAGCAGGGCAACCGGCGCTCCGAGCACCGGCTGCGCGAGGCCGAGCTGTGGGCGACGACGGCCGCGCTGCACGCGCCGGGCTACTCGTACCCGTACGAGAAGCTCGACCGCCTGTGGAAGACGGTCCTGCTCCACCAGTTCCACGACATCCTGCCGGGCTCCTCGATCGCCTGGGTGCACCGCGAGGCGGAGGCCGAATACGCCCGTGTGGCCGAGGAGTTGGAGGTGCTGACCGCCGAGGCGGTGGCCGCGCTCGGCGCCGGTGGCACCCGGGTCTTCAACACCAGCCCGTTCGACCGTGCCGAGGTGGTGCGTACGGGCGATCAGGCCCTGGCGTACGTCGAGGTGCCCGCGAACGGCAGCGCACCGGTGGCCGACGCCGAGCCCGAGCAGCCGGTCGGTGTCTCCGGTCGTGTCCTCGACAACGGTCTGGTGCGGGTGGAGGTGGCGGAGGACGGCACGCTGTCGTCCGTCCTCGATCTGCGGGCCGGCCGGGAGGTGCTGGGCGACAAGGGCAACCTGCTCCGCCTGCACACCGACCTCCCGAACTACTGGGACGCCTGGGACATCGACAAGCACTACAACAACCGGTACACCGATCTCCTGGAGCCCACGTCGGTCGAGGTCGTCTCGGAGGACCCGCTAGTGGGCGCGATCCGCGTGACGCGGTCCTTCGGCAAGGGCTCGACGATCACCCAGACCATCACCCTGCGCGCCGGCAGCCCCCGGATCGACTTCGAGACCGAGATCGACTGGCACGAGGCCGAGAAGATCCTCAAGGCCGCCTTCCCGGTGGACGTCCGGGCCGCGCACTCCTCCGCGGAGATCCAGTTCGGCCACATCCAGCGGCCCACGCACACCAACACCAGCTGGGAGGCGGCCCGCTTCGAGGTCTCCGGCCACCGCTGGGTGCACGTCGGCGAACCGGGCTACGGCGTCGCCGTGCTGAACGACTCCACCTACGGGCACGACGTCTCCCGTACGGTCCGCGAGGACGGCGGTACGACGACCACGGTCCGGCTCAGCCTGGTCCGCGCCCCGCGCATCCCGGACCCGGAGGCCGACCAGGGCACGCACCGCTTCACCTACTCACTGCTGCCCGGCGCGAGCATCGAGGACACCGTCGCCGAGGGCTACTCCCTCAACCTCCCGCTCCGGGTGGCGGACGCGGCCGGTGCCCCCGAGCCGGTCGTCTCGGTCGACGGCGAGGGCGTGACCGTCGAGGCGGTCAAGCTCGCCGACGACGGATCCGGTGACGTGGTGGTCCGGCTGTACGAGTCGGGCGGCGGTCGCGCCCGGGGCGTGCTGCGCACCGGCTTCCCGCTCGCCGGCGCCCAGGTCACCGACCTGCTGGAGCGCCCGCTGGAGGACGAGACGGCCGAGGTCACCGACGGCGGCGTGGCGGTCTCGCTGCGGCCGTTCCAGGTGCTGACGCTCCGCCTGCGGAGGGGGTGACCCCGTGCCGATGCAACCCTGGTTCACCGACGCCAAGTTGGGGATCTTCATCCACTGGGGCATCTACGCCGTGGACGGCGTCCAGGAGTCCTGGTCGTTCTACGACGACATCGTCCCGCACGATCAGTACATGTCCCAGCTGGAGCGTTTCACGGGGGCGAAGTACGACCCCCGTGAGTGGGCCGACCTGTTCGCCCGTGCCGGCGCCGGGTACGCCGTGCTGACGACCCGTCACCATGACGGTGTGGCCCTGTGGGACACGGAGTACGGCGACCTGAACCTCGGCAAGGACTACGTCGGCCCCTACGCCGAGGCCCTGCGCGGGAAGGGCCTCAAGGTCGGCTTCTACTACTCCCACTCCGACTGGAACCACCCCGACTACGCCTCCACGCGCAAGCCGGGCCGCCCGCCGGAGCAGGAGGACAACCGCTACTCCGAGGTCGCCGCCGAGGACGAGGACCTGGCGGCCTGGGAGCGCTTCATCGCCTACCGGGACGGCCAGATCCGGGAGCTCGCCTCCCGCTACCGGCCCGACCTGATGTGGTTCGACGGCGAGTGGGACCGCAGCGAGGAGCAGTGGCGCATCCCCGAACTCGCCGCGCTCATACGGTCGTACGTGCCGGACGTCGTCTTCAACGCGCGCATGCTCAGCGAGGGCGACTACGCCACCCCCGAACAGGGTGCTCCCATCGAACCGCCCGACGGTCCCTGGGAGTTGTGCCTGACGATCAACGACTCCTGGGGGTACCAGCACCAGGACCACAACTACAAGTCGCTCGCCCAGCTGATCCGCTACTTCACCGAGACCATCGGCGGGGGCGGCAATCTGCTGCTCGACGTCGGCCCGATGGAGGACGGCACCATCCCCGAGCCTCAGGTGGAGCGCCTGGAGGGTCTGGGGGAGTGGATCCGCAAGCACTCCGAGGCCGTGTACGGGACCGTGCGCGGACTGCCCGCCGGGCACCACTACGGGCCCAGCACGCTCTCGGCGGACGGCAGGACGCTCTATCTGGTGCTCTTCGACGCGCCGCGCGCGGAGGTCGGGCTGCGAGGGCTGGTCACCCCGGTCCGCAAGGTCACCGTCCTGGGTACCGGGGCCGAGCTCGGGCACCGGGTGGTCGGCGGACTCCACGAGGCCGTGGGCATCGTGTGGATCGACCCGCCCGCCGAGACGGACCTCGATCCGTACGCCACGGTGCTCAAGGTCGAACTGGACGGGGAAGCGGAGCTGTACCGAGGGGCCGGACGGTTCTGAGGGCGCTTCCCGCCTGAGGTTCATGTCCGATCCCGCCGCCGAACTGCCCCCACGCCTGGCCGAGTCGGCACAGGCGTGGGGTGTCCGGCCGCTTGACCGCCGGTCGGATCAGCCGGTGAAGCCGGCCGTGATCGAGGTGAACTGCCAGTTGTTCTGGCTGATGCCGGAGCAGTTGCTCGTCACTCCGCCGCCCGGGCAGGGCCGGTCCCGGTTGACCGACCAGAACGCGAGCCGGGCGATGTGACGGGAGTTCGCCCAGTCACGGATCTGGGTCCAGATCGCCGTGCTGGTCAACTCCTGCTGATCACTGAGCCCGTTCATGCCGGAGATCCCGATGTGGGCGTACGCCGTCGCGTCGTCCCACCCGAAGGTCGACTTCAGCTTGGTCTTCAGCCCCTCCGACGCGTTCACGGTGTTGCCGTACATGTCGCTGCCGCCGCCGAAGTCGAACGGCATGATCGTGAAGACGTCGATGTTCGCGTTCAGCGCCTCGGCCTGCTCGATCAGCCGGTTGCCCCAGTACGTCGGCCCGGTCGTCGAGGTGCCGAAGGTGAGGATGGTCCTCAGGCCCGGGTTGTTGGCCTTGACGATCTTCAGGGCGTTGAGGATCCGGTCCTGCACGGTCGCGTTCTCGAACTCGTCCGTGTTCTCGATGTCGACGTCGATGGCCTTGAGGCCGTACGCGTCGATCACCTTCTGGTAGGCACCCGCCAGCGCCTCGGGGGTCGAGCAGTTCGGACCGAGCTTGTTGCCGCTCCAGCCGCCGATCGACGGGACGATGTCACCGCCCGCGGACCGGATGGAGTTGATGACGGACTGGTCGTTGCCGCCGGTCAGCGGCCTGCTGCCGTCCCAGGCGGGGTTGCAGCCACCGGAGGAGAGGATGAACGCCATCGTGTACCACTTGATCCCGGTCGCGCTCATCACCGAGGTCGCGCTCGGCGGATCGCCCCAGCCGAGGTAGAGATAGGGGGCGGCCTGCTTGAAGCCGGTCCCGCCACCGCCGCCCGTATCGGTCGTCACGGACACGGCGTTGGAGGCCGCCGAGACGTTGCCGGCCGCGTCCCGGGCCCTCACGGTGAAGGTGTAGGAGGTACTGGCGGCGAGGCCGCTCACGGTCGTACTGGTGCCGGACACGCTCAGCACCTGGTTCGACCCGCTGTAGACGTCGTACGCCGTCACCCCGACGTTGTCCGAGGAGGCGTTCCACGCGAGGGACACGCTGGAGGAGGTCTTCCCGGTGGACCGCAGACTCCCGGGCGCGCTCGGCGCCTGCGCGTCCGAACCACCGCCCCCGCCGGGGCCGTCGAGGCTGATGTCGTCGGCGTAGTAGGTGCCCTGGGCGTACCAGCCGTGGACGTAGACCGTGGCACTGGTCTGGGAGGCGCCGGTGGTGAAGCTCGTGGTGAGTTGGCTGTACGCCGAGGGGGACGAGGTCCAGGTGGAGGAACCGCCGTTCACGCCGAGGTAGACGTAGGAGCCGCGCACCCAGCCGCTGAGGCTGTACGTCGTGTTCGGCTGGACGGCGACGGTCTGGTTGCACTGCGCGTTGTCGCTCGAACTCACCGCGCCCTGAAGGGACTTGGAGCCTCCGTGCACGGGGGAGGAGACGACCGACCCGAGGTTGCCGGTGCAGGTCCAGGGGGAGAGGTTCCCGGATTCGAAGCCGGGGTTGGTCAGGACGTTGGCCGCCTGGGCCGTGCCGGGCAGAGCGACGGCACCGACGAAAGCCAGTGCGGCGGAGCCGAGGAGAGCGAGGAGTCTGGAACGTCTGAGTGGGTTGCGCACGCGATCTCCCTGAAGATATGGGGGTGTTCGGGAGTGCAGAGAGGTGCAGGGGGGTGCGCAACCAAGTTGGTATGGACCAATCGACCTGTCAAGACAACTGACGGAAGTTGGACCTGCCCAGGGGCGCGGGCTGTATCAGGACAACCCGCGCCCGGCAGGCAACCTAAAGCGGCAGGGCCTGAGCCGTTTCCACCGAAGGTGCAGGTGCGTGAACGGAAGGCAACAACGGCCCGACCTCCTCGACCCGCTGATGAGGCACCGACACCGGCCGCAACTGCCTGAGCCCCGACACCACCGTGTAGTCCTGCCCCAGGAACGGCGGCTCGATCACCCCGGTGTCCTCACCGAGCGCCAACTGCACAGCGGCCCAAGGCACGTTGACCCCGCACAGGGACAGCTGGTGCAGCCCGCCCGCAGGCCGCGTGTTGACGTCCATGAGCACGGGCCGGTCACCGAACATCCGGAACTGGATGTTGGAGAGATAGTGCAGCCCGAACCCCTCGGCGATCAGCCGTGCCGGTTCCAGCCACTGCTCGTGCTGGGTGAACCCGCGCCGCCGTCCGTTCTTCGTGCGTCCGATCGCCAGCCGCACCCGATTGTCCGGCCCGGTGAGCGTGTCCACCGACACCTCCGGCTGCTCGAGACGCGGCATGACCAGCCAGTCCACCTGTTCGTCGGCCTGATCGAGCGCCTCGACGACCGTGTCGAGCGACACGTACGGGCTGGGAAACCCGTTGAGCTGCGCCAGCGAGAAGGGCGCGCGCGTGATGACCCGGAAGCCCACCCCGCCCGCACCGGACGCGGGCTTGAAGCAGGCCTTGTGACCGCCGGCCTCCAGTTCCTCCACGGCCGCGACCAGCTCGTCCGCGGTCCGCACCCGCCACCACGGCGGCACCGGAACACCGACCGCCTGGACCGCCTCGTAGGCGACGACCTTGTCGTGGAAGACGGCGACGGCCTCCGGCGGGGGAGCGAGCAGCGCCGTACCGATCGCGGCGAAGTCGGCGCGGTGGGCGACGATCGCCGCCTGGTGCAGCCGCGGCACGAACACGTCGATGCCACGCCGCTGGCACTGGTCGAGGGCGAACTCGACGTAGCCGGCCGGGGACAGCCCCTCCGGCTCCAGCTCGGCGGTGTCCGCGGCGGCCAGCACGGGCGAGTCGGCGTCACCGTGCGTCGCATGGATCTCGACGGCTCTGGCGCTGGGATTTCGCCGCAACTGATCCATGAAGAACACGTTCTCCGCGTACGTGCGGTTGAGCCAGACGCGTACGCGAGAGAGCATGCAGGCCGCCTTTCGGGTTTGCGGGCAGGGCGAAGCAGGCCCGTGCCCGGGCAGGGTGGTTGGAGGGTCACCAAACAGCCCCTTGCGAAGGGGAAGTTTCAATGCGGTGGTGGTGGGGCGATCATACGGCTTTCCAGGGGGCACGCGTGCAACACCCGTGTTACGGAATTCCCGATCATGAAGCCCCGCCGCCCCGGGCCACTCTTGTACCAGGAAAACAAATGTGTTCTCGTGGTCCCACCCGGGTGCACGGAGGGGGCGAGAGGTGACGTCTACGGCCGGTGGTGCGGCCCAGCTGCTGGCCGTAAGTGACCTTCACATCGGCTATCCCGAGAACCGCGCCCTCGTCGAGCGGATGCGCCCCGGCACCGACGACGACTGGCTCCTGGTGGCCGGTGACGTCGCCGAGACCGTCGCCGACGTCCGCTGGGCCCTCGAGACCCTCGCCGGCCGCTTCCGCCAGGTCGTCTGGGCCCCCGGCAACCACGAACTGTGGACCCATCCCAAGGACACCGTCACCCTGCGCGGGGTCGCCCGCTACGAGCACCTCGTCCAGATGTGCCGTGACCTCGGCGTCCTCACCCCCGAGGACCCCTATCCCGTCTGGGACGGCCCCGGCGGTCCCGTCGCCGTGGCCCCGCTGTTCCTGCTGTACGACTACTCCTTCCTGCCGGCCGGCTGCACCACCAAGGAGCAGGGCCTGGAGTACGCGCACGGCACCGGCGTCGTCTGCAACGACGAGTTCCTGCTGCACCCCGATCCCCACCCGACCCGCGAGGCCTGGTGCCGGGCCCGGGTCGCCGGGACCGAGCGCAGACTCGCCGCGCTCCCCGACGACCTGCCCACGGTCCTGATCAACCACTACCCGCTGGACCGGCACCCGACGGACGTCCTGTGGTACCCCGAGTTCGCGATGTGGTGCGGCACCACGCTGACCGCCGACTGGCACCGCAGGTTCCGCGTCGAGACCATGGTCTACGGCCATCTGCACATCCCGCGGACCACCTGGCACGAGGGCGTCCGCTTCGAGGAGGTGTCGGTGGGCTATCCGCGGGAGTGGCGCAAGCGGCCGGAGCCGCCCGGACGGCTGCGCCGGATCGTGCCCGGGGAGGTCGGCGCACGGTGATCGAGGAACTCCTGCCGGACTCGGTGGTGGCCGTCGAGGTCCACGGTCACGACGAGCCGGAGAACACCACGCTGTACCCGGAGGAAGCCGCGCTGGTCGCCCTCGCGGTCCCCAAACGCCGCCGTGAGTTCACCGTCGTGCGGGCCTGCGCCCGCCGGGCCATGGAGAAGCTCGGGGTGCCGCCGCAGCCGGTTCTGCCCGGGGAGCGCGGCGCCCCGCGGTGGCCGGCCGGCCTCACCGGCAGCATGACCCACTGCGACGGCTACTGCGCCGCCGCCCTGGTCCGAGCTGCCGACCTGGCCTCCCTCGGCATCGACGCCGAACCCCACGGGCCGCTCCCGGAGGGCGTGCTGGAGAGTGTCTCCCTGCCCGGCGAGCGGGTCAGGCTGCGGGAACTCGCCGGGACGTACCCCGCGGTCCACTGGGACCGGCTGCTGTTCAGCGCCAAGGAGTCCGTCTACAAGGCGTGGTTCCCGCTCACCGGCAAGTGGCTGGACTTCACCGAGGCCGACATAGAGATCCTCGTCGACCCCGCAAAGCCCTCAGGCGGCACTCTGCGCGCCGAACTCCTCGTCCCCGGCCCGCTGGTGGGCGGCGAGCGCCGGGGCGTCTTCGAGGGCCGCTGGACGGTCCGGGGCGGCCTGGTCGCGACATCGGTGACCGTGCCGCACGCCTGAGCGCACGGCGCGGGTCGTACGTCTCGTCTCTACGGCTCCGGCGGACACCAGCTCTGCAGCAGCCGGAAGAACGCCTCCTCGTTGCCCGCGAGGCCCGCGTCTGCCAGCGCCTGTTCGGCCTCGGCGAGGACCGCCGGCGGGACGACCGGTGGTCGGGCGGTGTCGGGCGGGCCGGCCGCGGTGTCGAAGGCGGCTCGGACCGTGTGCAGCAGCCGCAGATAGGCCTGGACGGCGGTGCGCTCACGGTCGGTCAGTACGGCGGTGGGCATCGGCGGCTCTCCCCAAGTCGGCGTCGGTCGCACCCCCGGACGGGGCGCGTCGGTCGCAGCCCGTACGGGCGTGCATCTCCAGCTTGCCGTCCACCACTGACAATCTGGCTTCCGCGCCCGTTCGTTCGCCCGCTTAGCGGAGGCGAAACCTCACCGAAATCACTGGGGGGAAAGCAGTCCTACGCTGGGAGGAAGGGCTTTCGGCCGTCTTGATCCGCGGCCAGGAGAACGGGAGGCGAGCACATGGTCGACGACCCGCGCCGGCGCCCGGTGCGCGCCGTCCGGCTGCGCTCGGTGGGCGACGCAGAACTGGAGTTGCGGTACCGCGTGGTGCACGGTTACCGCCGTGCCTTCCGCATGGCGGGCGAGGGCCCGCCGCTCGTCCTCATCCACGGCATCGGCGACTCCTCGGCGACCTGGGCCGAGCTGATTCCCGACCTCGCCCGCACCCACACCGTGATCGCCCCCGACCTGCTCGGTCACGGCGACTCCGACAAGCCGCGGGCCGACTACTCGGTGGCCGCGTACGCCAACGGCGTCCGTGATCTGCTCACCACCCTGGGCATCGAGTCGGCCACCCTGGTCGGGCACTCCCTGGGCGGGGGAGTGGCCATGCAGTTCGCCTACCAGTTCCCCGAGCGCACCGAGCGGCTCATCCTGGTCAGCGCCGGCGGTGTGGGCCGCGAGGTCAACCCCGTGCTGCGGCTGGTCTCCCTGCCCGGCGCCCACCTCGTGCTGTCCTCGCTGCGGCTGCCCGGCATGCGCCTCCAAGTCGGTCTCGCCGTCCGCCTGATGAAGCTCCTGGACACCGACCTCGGCCAGGACGCCCCGGATCTGCTCAACCTCGTCGACGCGCTCCCGGACGAGACCTCCCGCAACGCCTTCATCCGCACCCTGCGCGCGGTCGTCGACTGGCGGGGCCAGGTCGTCACCATGCTCGACCGCTGCTACCTCACCGAGGGCATGCCGACCATGCTCCTGTGGGGCGACCGGGACAGCGTGGTACCCGTCCGGCACGCCTTCGGGGCGCACGAGGCGATGCCGGGCAGCCGCCTGGAGATCTTCGAGGGCGCCGGTCACTTCCCGTTCCACAGCGATCCCACGCGGTTCGTCTCGCTGGTCGAGGAGTTCACGGCGACCACGGCTCCGGCGGACTGGAGCCGTGACCACTGGAGGCAGCTGCTCCGGGAGGGCGGCCCCGGCACCTCGCGGACACGTGGCGTGGAGCGTGACCTGAGAGAGGCGAGCGAACGCAGCGCGACGTGACGTGACGTCGGGGCAGGTCAGCCCTGTGGCCCCAGATACCCCAGCGAGGCCTCGATCCGGCCCGCCAGACGGTCCCGCTGCACCGGCCCCCGCAGGGACGAACCGGCCAGCCACGTCCGGCACTTGCTGGCCAGCAGCAGGCCGAAGCTCTCCGCCTCCCGCTCGTCGTCGAGCTCGAAGCGGCTACGGGCGGCCACCTTGCGGACCGTGGCCTGGAGATCGGCGTCGTCGCTGAGGAGGCGGGCGGCGACCGCCGCGCCCTCGACGTGGTGGGAGCAGTGGCCGGCGTTCATGTGCCACAGCTCGTGGCCGAGGATGACCAACTGGTGGTCGGGGGCGGTGCGTTCCTCGATCACCACGAGATCCTGGTCGGCCATGTCGAGCCACAGCCCGCTGGCCGTGCCGGGCGGGAAGGGCGCCGTACGGAAGTGGACCGGGCGGCCCCGGCGTCTGCTCATCGCGTCGCACAGGGCGCCGTAGAGGTCCTCGGGCCGTGCCGGGGCGTCGAGTTCCAGCTCCGCCACCAACTCGCCGCTCAGGCGGCGCATGTGCTTACCGATGCCCACAGTTGTCTCCCGGATCAGGACTCGGGCCGCTTGACGCTCTCCAAGAGCATGTCCAGCCACTCGGCGACCTTGTCACGGTGCTGGTCGGTGGGCAGCTGCGCGGCCCGCCAGGCGATCCCGCGGACGCCGTGGTCCTGGAGCAGCCGCTCCAGCGGGTCGTGGGCGGCCGCGGCGGCCTCCCGCTCCCGGTCGGCGAGCTTGTGCAGGAGCTCCTGCTCGGTGTGCTGGAGCGCACCCGCGAGCGCCTCGGGGTCCTCGGCCGTCAGGAACCCGGCGTGCACCCGGAAGAACCGCTGGATGGCGTCGCAGTGCTCCATGGTGGGTCGCCGGTCGCCGTTGATGAGGGCGCCCGCCTGCTGCCGGGACATGCCCGCGCCGTCGGCGATCTCCTGCTGGGTGTACTTGCGCCCGTTGGGCTTGAGCCGGGTGCGGCGCAACAGGTCGAGCCGCTGCAGGAACCGCGCCTGGACGTCCGGTTCACCCGCCGGGCGCCCGCTCAGCAGGGCCTTGACCACGGGCTCGGGGACACCCGAGGCGACGGACAGCCGACCGGTGTCGAAGACCTGCGCGTGCGGCACGCCGAGCCGGTCGGAGAGTGCGGTGACGCGGGCGACGACGGCCGTCAGTACGACCGTTGCCGCGTCGTCCGGGCTCTCGAAGCCATCCGACACCGACAGATCTCCTACGTCTCTCACCCGACTACTCACAGGCGGTCGCCGTGAACTTCCCGGAGAGTAGCCCGTTGTTCGAACTCACATCCAGGTGTCGCCACAACTGTGGCCAATTTCAGCCGTCAACCGCTACGGAATGCCACGATAGTTGACACGACTCGTTCCGGGGAAGCAGGATCAAGGCGCCGCGTGAAGGCCGCATAGGCAAGAGGGGTGACCTCCCGATGGCATATCAGGCAGGTGGGCAGCGGTCGGAACTGCGGCCCGTCCCCGAGGGGCTCGAAGCCCAGGCGTATCTACAGGACTACGCCACGCTCCTGGAAGCCGTCCCCTTCCCGTCCGTCGTCCTCGACCACCGCTGGGACGTCGTACTCGCCAACGCCGCTTTCGCGTCACTTTTCCGTGCCGTGGGTCCGCATCCGACGGCCATGCCGGACGACAACTTCCTCCGGTTCGTCCTCTTCCACCCCGACGCGAGCAGCGTCCTCGGCGAGCACGAGTCGCGCTGGTGTCTGCCGATGCTCGCGCACTTCGCGGCCGCGGTGGAGCGGCACGGCCACGACCACGGCATCCAGGCGATCCGCCGGGACATCGCCCAGGACCCGATCATGGACGCCGCCTACCGGCACGGCCTGCCGCACTGGATCCGCGCGGTCGGCGAGCGGGCCGTGGAGCACGACGGCTCCGTACGCCCGCTGGTGCACCCCGACCCGCGCTGGGGCGCCACGGACTGCCGGGTCGTCGACGAGACGCCGCGCACCCTGCGCGACCTGGGCTACACCCGGCTGACCCTGGTGCTCCGCCCGGCTCCCACCAGGCGCCGCCCGCGTCGCGCGACGACACATCTCACGGTGGTCCCCACCCCCCGGGCCTGACGGGCACCGTCGGCGTTCAGGTCGTCGACGGCGCCTCGTCAGTAAGAGTCCGGCCCCGTGGAGCAAGGGTGTTCCACGGGGCCGCCCTCCCGGCTCACTCGGGCTTCACCGCGGGACCGGCCATCGAGACCCTCCCCCTCTGGATCTGGCTCAGCGTGTTTACGCAAGCGGCTTGCATAACTTGCGCTATTCTTGCGTTCATGACGCGACGACTTGCCGAGGTGGCGAAGAAGGTCGGGGTCAGCGAGGCCACGGTCAGCCGGGTGCTCAACGGCAAACCGGGAGTCTCCCAGGCCACCCGGCAGGCGGTGCTGTCCGCGCTGGACGTGCTCGGGTACGAGCGGCCCACGCAGTTGCGCGGTGAGCGCGCGCGGCTCGTGGGGCTGGTGCTGCCGGAGCTCCAGAACCCGATCTTCCCGGCGTTCGCCGAGGTCATCGGCGGGGCGCTGGCCCAGCTCGGGCTGACGCCGGTGCTGTGCACCCAGACCAAGGGCGGGGTGTCCGAGGCCGATTACGTGGATCTCCTGCTGCAGCACCAGGTCTCCGGCGTCGTCTTCGCCGGCGGGCTCTACGCCCAGGCGGACGCGCCGCACGACCACTACCGGCGGCTCGCCGACCGGAACATCCCGGTCGTGCTGGTCAACGCGTCCATCGACGACCTCGGCTTCCCGGGTGTGTCCTGCGACGACGCGGTGGCCGTCGAGCAGGCCTGGCGGCACCTCTCCTCCCTGGGGCACGAGCGGATCGGGCTGGTCCTGGGGCCCGCGGACCACATGCCGTCGGCACGCAAGCTGGCCGCGGCGCAGGGGCTCGGTGAGCTGCCGGAGGAACGGGTGGCGCGGGCCATGTTCTCCATCGAGGGCGGGCACGCGGCGGCCGCCCGGCTCATCGACCGCGGGGTCACCGGCTTCATCTGCGCCAGCGATCCCCTCGCCCTCGGCGTCATCCGGGCGGCCCGCCGCAAGGGGCTCGACGTGCCGGGCCAGGTGTCGGTGGTCGGCTACGACGACTCCGCCCTGATGAACTGCACCGAACCTCCGCTGACCACCGTCCGTCAGCCCATCGAGGCCATGGGCCGGGCCGCCGTGGAGCTGCTGAACGCGCAGGTCGGCGGCAGTGCCGTACCGCCCGAGGAACTGCTCTTCGAACCCGAGCTGGTGGTCCGGGGGTCCACCGCGCAAGCGCCTCGCGGCTGAGATCCACGGCTCTGCCATCGCTCTGTCGAATAATTACAGATTCTACGCGACATCTTGCGGACGGATGTCGGCGGTGCTTGAGTGTGCGGCGCCCACCGCTCCTGCCACGAGGGGTCCACCGATGAGAAGCACCGGGTACCGCCGAACCGTCGCAGCGCTCAGTGTCTGTTCCCTTGCCCTCGCCGTCTCCGCCTGTGGATCGGGCGACGACACGGCGAGCGGCAAGACCCGCATCACGGTCAACTGCATGCCGCCCAAGAGCGCCAAGGTAGACCGCCGGTTCTTCGAGCAGGACATCGCGTCCTTCGAGAAGCAGAACCCGGACATCGACGTCGTCGCGCACGACGCGTTCCCCTGCCAGGACCCCAAGACCTTCGACGCCAAGCTCGCCGGCGGGCAGATGGAGGACGTCTTCTACACGTACTTCACCGACGCCAAGCACGTCGTGGACATCAACCAGGCGGCCGATCTCACCCCGTACGTCAAGGAGTTGAAGAGCTACGGCACCCTCCAGCAGCAGCTGCGCGACATCTACACCGTCGACGGGAAGATCTACGGCATCCCGCGCACCGGCTACTCGATGGGCCTGATCTACAACAAGAAGCTCTTCGCGAAGGCCGGCCTCGACCCCGAGCAACCTCCGGCCACCTGGGAGGAGTTGCGCACCGACGCCAAGAAGATCGCCGCACTGGGCGACGGCACCGTCGGCTACGCCGACTACAGCGCCCAGAACCAAGGCGGTTGGCACTTCACCGCCGAGCTCTACTCCCAGGGCGGTGACGTCGTGAGCGCGGACGGCAGGAAGGCCACCATCGACAACCCCCGAGGGCCGGGCCGTCCTGCAGAACCTGCACGACATGCGCTGGACCGACGACTCGATGGGCAGCAAGCAGCTCCTCGTCATCAACGACGTCCAGCAGATGATGGGTTCGGGCAAGCTCGGCATGTACCTCTCCGCCCCGGACAACATCCCGATCCTGGTCAAGGAGAAGGGCGGCGACTACCAGGACCTCGCGCTCGCCCCGATGCCCGGCGGCAAGGGCACGCTCATCGGCGGCGACGGCTACATGGTCAACAAGAAGGCGAGCCCCGACCAGATCAGGGCGGGCCTGAAGTGGCTGGACCACATGTTCCTCAGGCCCGGCGCCGGTTTCCTCGGCGACTACGCCCGCGCCAAGAAGGCCGACGCCCCGGTCGGCCTGCCCGAGCCGCGCCTGTTCACCGGCGCCGCCGACGCCAAGGACCAGCAGGTCAAGAAGGCCAACGCCAATGTGCCGGTGGAGAACTACCAGGCCTTCCTCGACGGCAACCAGTCCCTGAGGATGAAGATCGAGCCGCCGAACGCCCAGCAGATCTACTCCGTCCTCGACGGAGCCGTCTCCGCCGTCCTCACCAAGAAGGACGCCGACATCGACCAGCTCCTGAAGGACGCCTCCGGCAAGATCGACGGCATCCTGGCCCGGAGCTGACCCCCATGAAGACGGTGGAAAGCCCGCCCCACGAGGTCATCGCCGTACCCCCGATCCAGGCGCCGCCTCCCGCAGGGGACCGGAGGCGGCGCCGCCTCGCCGACCAGGCCCGCGCCTACGGCTTCCTCCTCGGCGGACTGCTCTGCTTCGCCCTCTTCTCCTGGTACCCGGCGATACGCGCCGTCGTCATCGCCTTCCAGAAGTACACGCCGGGTTCCGAGCCCGAATGGGTCGGCACCGCCAACTTCACCCGCGTGTGGCACGACCCGGAGTTCACCGCCGCCTGGCGCAACACCCTCGCCTTCACCCTGCTGGCCCTGCTCATCGGCTTCGCGATCCCCTTCGTCATGGCCCTGGTGCTCAATGAGCTGAGGCACGCGAAGGCGTTCTTCCGGGTGGTGGTCTATCTGCCCGTCATGATCCCGCCGGTGGTCAGCGCCCTGCTGTGGAAGTGGTTCTACGACCCCGGAGCCGGCCTCGCCAACGAGGCGCTGCGTTTCCTGCACCTGCCCACCTCGAACTGGTCCAACGGCGCCGACACCGCACTCGTCTCCCTGGTGATCGTGGCGACCTGGGCCAACCTGGGCGGCACCGTCCTGATCTACCTGGCCGCCCTGCAGTCCATCCCCGGCGAGCTGTACGAGGCCGCCGAACTGGACGGGGCGAACCTCCTCCAGCGCATCCGCCATGTGACGCTCCCCCAGACCAGGTTCGTCGTGCTGATGCTGATGCTCCTTCAGATCATCGCGACCATGCAGGTGTTCACGGAGCCTTTCGTGATCACCGGTGGCGGCCCGGAGAACGCCACGGTCACCGTTCTCTACCTGATCTACAAGTACGCGTTCCTCTACAACGACTTCGGCGGGGCGTGTGCGCTGAGCGTCATGCTCCTGGTGCTGCTGGGCGCCTTCTCCGCCGTGTATCTGCGGCTGACCCGGTCCTCGGAGGGGGATCTCGCATGAGCACCCGCACCCTGATCTCCCCGGCGACGCTCGCCCGCCCGCGCGGCAGGGCCGTCTACTGGACCGTCTTCACCACCGTCGTCGTGCTCTTCGCGCTCGCCTTCCTCTTCCCCGTCTACTGGATGGTCACCGGGGCGATGAAGTCACCGGACGAGGTGACGCGCACGCCGCCCACTCTCGTCCCCGAGCAGTGGCACCTCGACGGCTACACCGATGCCTGGGACCTCATGCAGCTCCCGCAACACCTGTGGAACACGGTGGTCCAGGCGGCCGGCGCCTGGGCGTTCCAGCTCGTCCTGTGCACGGCCGCCGCCTACGCCCTGTCCCGGCTCAGGCCCGTCTTCGGCAAGGTGGTCCTCGGCGGGATCCTGGCCACGCTGATGGTCCCGGCCCAGGCCCTGGTCGTACCGAAGTACCTGACCGTGGCCGATCTGGGCCTGCTCAACGACCCCCTCGCCATCTGGCTGCCGGCCGTCGCCAACGCCTTCAACCTGTACCTGCTCAAGCGGTTCTTCGACCAGCTCCCGCGCGATGTGCTGGAGGCCGCCGAGATCGACGGGGCGGGAAAGCCGCGCATCCTGTGGTCGATCGTGCTGCCCATGTCGAGGCCGGTCCTCGGGGTGGTCTCGATCTTCGCCCTGGTCGCCGTCTGGCAGGACTTCCTCTGGCCGCTGATGGTCTTCTCCGACACCGACAAGCAGCCCATCAGTGTGGCGCTCGTCCAGCTGTCGCAGAACATCCAACTGACCGTGCTCATTGCCGCGATGGTGATCGCCAGCATCCCGATGGTCGCCCTGTTCCTCGTCTTCCAGCGGCACATCGTCGCCGGGATCGGCGCGGGCAGCACGAAGGGCTGACACCGCCCGCCCTCCTACAGAAGGGAAACCCAGTGGGACAGCCCACCGAGTGGTGGCGCTCCGCCGTCATCTACCAGGTCTACGTCCGCAGCTTCGCCGACGGCGACGGGGACGGCACCGGCGACCTCGCCGGAGTCCGCGCCAGGCTGCCGTATCTCGCCGAACTCGGCGTGGACGCCCTGTGGTTCAACCCCTGGTACCTCTCCCCGATGAAGGACGGCGGCTACGACGTCGCCGACTACCGCGCCATCGACCCCGCCTTCGGCACCCTCGCCGAGGCGGAGAAGCTGATCGGGGAGGCACGGGAGCTGGGCATCCGCACGATCGTCGACATCGTGCCCAACCATGTCTCCGACCAACACCCCTGGTTCCGGGCAGCTCTGAACGCGGGCCCGGGCAGCCCCGAACGCGAGCTGTTCCACTTCCGGCGCGGACGCGGCAAGCACGGCGAACTGCCGCCCAACGACTGGCCGTCGCAGTTCGTCGGCTCCACCGAGCCCGTGTGGACGCGGCTGCCCGACGGCGACTGGTACCTGCACCTGTTCACCCCGGAACAGCCCGACCTCAACTGGGCCCACCCGGCGGTCCGCCAGGAGCACGAGGACATCCTGCGCTTCTGGTTCGAACGGCAAGTGGCGGGCGTGCGCATCGACTCGGCCGCCCTGCTCGCCAAGGACCCCGCGCTGCCCGACCTGGCCGGCGGACCCGACCCGCACCCCTTCGTCGACCGCGACGAACTCCATGACATCTACCGCTCCTGGCGGGCGGTCGCCGACGAGTACGACGGAGTCTTCGTCGGCGAGGTCTGGCTCCCGGACACCGAACGCTTCGCCCGCTACCTGCGCCCCGACGAGCTGCACACCGCCTTCAACTTCTCCTTCCTGTCCTGCCCTTGGGACGCCGGGCGGCTGCGCACCTCGATCGACACGACCCTCGCCGAGCACGCCCCGGTCGGTGCCCCCGCCACCTGGGTGCTGTGCAACCACGACATCACCCGCACGGTCACCCGCTACGGCCGTACGGACACCGGCTTCGACTTCGCGGCCAAGGCCTTCGGGACCCCGACCGACCTCGCCCTCGGCACCCGGCGTGCCCGAGCGGCGGCTCTGCTCTCGCTCGCCCTTCCCGGGGCCGTCTACGTCTACCAGGGCGAGGAACTCGGCCTGCCCGAGGCGGACATCCCGCGCGACCGCATCGAGGACCCCATGCACGTGCGCTCCGGCGGCACGGACCCCGGGCGCGACGGATGCCGGGTGCCGCTGCCATGGGCGGCCGGGGCGCCCCACGCCGGGTTCGGCGGCGAGCCCTGGCTGCCGCAGCCCGCCGACTGGGCGCCGTACGCCGTCGACCGGCAGGCCGTGGACCCCGGGTCGATGCTCAGCCTCTACCGCGAGGCCATCCGGCTCCGGCCGGTCTTCGGCCACGGCCCGCTCACCTGGTTGCCCGCGCCCGAGGGTGTCCTCGCCTTCGCCCGTGCGGGCGGTGCCCGGTGCGTGGTGAATCTCGCCGACACCGCCGTGGACCTGCCCGAGCACACCGCACTGCTGCTTGCCAGCGGCCCCTTGGACGAAGCGGGCCGACTGCCCGAGGACACCGCGGTCTGGCTCCGGAGCTGAGACCGCGGCACCCCCACAGGAAGGGATCAGCACATGCGCAGATCTGTCAGGGGCATGCCAGTCATCACGGTGGTCGCCCTCTCCGCCGGCCTTCTCACCGCCACGGCGCCCACCGCCCACGCGGCGGCGGGTGCCACCCTCCCCTTCACCTCGGTCGAGGCCGAGTCCGCCACCACGACCGGCACGAGGATCGGCCCCGATCACACGCAGGGCACGCTCGCTTCGGAGGCGTCCGGGCGGCAGGCGGTACAGCTCGCCTCGGGTCGGCGCGTCGAGTTCACCGTGCCGCGCGCCGCCAACGCCGTGAACGTCGCCTACAGCGTCCCCGACGGCCAGGCGGGCACGCTGAACGTCTACGTCAACGGCACCAGACTCGCGAAGACCCTCCCGGTGACCTCCAAGTACTCCTACATCGACACCAGTTGGATCCCCGGGGCCAAGACGCACCACTTCTTCGACAACGCCCGCCTCCTGCTCGGGCAGAACGTCCAGGCGGGCGACAAGGTCGCCTTCGAGGCGGCGGGTACCCAAGTCACCGTGGACGTGGCCGACTTCGAGCAGGTCGCCGCGGCCGCCGGCCAGCCCGCCGGGTCCGTGTCCGTCACCTCCAAGGGCGCCGACCCCACCGGCAACGGCGACTCCACCCAGGCCTTCCGGGAGGCGATCTCCGCCGCCCAAGGGGGAGTGGTCTGGATCCCGCCGGGCGACTACCGGCTGACCTCCGCGCTCAGCGGAGTCCAGAACGTGACCCTCCAGGGCGCCGGAAGCTGGCACTCGGTCGTGCACTCCTCCCGCTTCGTCGACCAGTCCGGCTCCTCGGGGGGCGTCCACATCAAGGACTTCGCGGTCATCGGCGAGGTCACCGAGCGCGTCGACTCCAACCCGGACAACTTCGTCAACGGATCGCTCGGACGCGGCAGTTCGGTGTCCGGCATGTGGCTTCAGCACCTCAAGGTCGGCCTCTGGCTGACGGGCGACAACGACAACCTCGTCGTCGAGAACAACCGCTTCCTCGACATGACCGCCGACGGCCTCAACCTCAACGGCAACGCGCGCGGAGTCCGCGTCCGCAACAACTTCCTGCGCAACCAGGGCGACGACGCGCTCGCCATGTGGTCGCTGTACGCGCCGGACACGAACAGCAGCTTCGAGAACAACACCATCAGCCAGCCGAACCTGGCCAACGGCATCGCGATCTACGGCGGCACCGACATCGCGGTGAGGAACAACCTGGTCCTCGACACCAACGCCCTCGGCAGCGGCATCGCGATCTCCAACCAGAAGTTCCTCGACCCGTTCTCCCCGCTGGCCGGCACCATCACGGTCGACGGCAACATCCTGGTCCGCGCCGGCGCGATGAACCCCAACTGGAACCACCCGATGGGAGCGCTGAGGGTCGACTCCTACGACAGCGCCATCAACGCCACGGTGAACATCACCAATACGACCATCACCGACAGCCCCTACAGCGCCTTCGAGTTCGTGTCCGGCGGCGGACAGGGGTATCCGGTCCGTGACGTCACCGTGGACGGCGCGACCGTCCGCAACGCCGGCACCGTCGTCGTGCAGGCCGAGGCGCAGGGCGCCGCCACCTTCCGCGACGTCACGGCGACGGGCGTCGGCGTGGCCGGCGTCTACAACTGCCCCTACCCGGCGAACTCGGGCACCTTCGCCCTCACCGACGGCGGCGGCAACTCCGGCTGGAGCACCTCCTGGTCGGACTGCTCGACCTGGCCGCAGCCCGGACAGGGCAACCCGGATCCCGATCCGAACCGCAACCTCGCCAAGGGCCGCCCGGCCACCGCCACCGGCTCCCAGGACGTATACACGCCCGGCAAGGCGGTCGACGGCGACGCGAACAGCTACTGGGAGTCCACCAACAACGCGTTCCCGCAGTCGTGGACCGTGGACCTCGGCTCGGTGCAGGCGGTCCGCCGCCTGGTGCTGAAGCTGCCGCCGTCCTCCGCGTGGGGCGCGCGCACCCAGACCCTCACCGTGCTGGGCAGCACCGACAACGCCACCTACGCCACCGTCGTCGGCGCGCAGGGCTACCGCTTCGACCCGGCGACCGGCAACACCGCCACCGTCTCCCTGCCCAGCGGGACCGGCCTGCGCTACCTCCGGCTCTCCGTCAGCGCCAACACGGGCTGGCCCGCAGGGCAGTTCAGCGAGGTGGAGGCGTATCCGACTTCGTGACGACGGCGTCCTGAGCGACTCCGCGCTTCGCCGCCTGGATCTGCTCGTACACATGGGTGCGCAGTTCGGCGAAGCGCGGGGCCACACGCGTGTGCAACTGGTCCCGTTCGTCCGGAAGATCGACCTTCAGCTGCTCCTGCACGACCGTGGGGGAGGCCGACAGCACGATCACCCGCTCGCCCAGGTAGACCGCCTCGTCGATGTCGTGGGTGACGAACAGGATCGTGATGCCGCGCTCCCGCCACAGCCGTCGTACCAGATCCTCCAGGTCGGCGCGGGTCTGGGCGTCCACGGCCGCGAACGGCTCGTCCATCAGCAGGACTTCGGGCTCGTACGCGAGGGCCCGGGCGATCGCGACGCGCTGCTGCATACCGCCGGAGAGCTGCCAGGGATACGCCCCGGCGGCCTCCGTGAGGTCCACCGACTCCAGTGCGTCGGCGACCAGCTCACGTCGTCTCGCCCTGCTCAAGTCCTTCTGCTTCAGCGGCAGTTCGATGTTGTCGGCGACGCGCATCCAGGGGAAGAGGCTGCGGCCGTACTCCTGGAAGACGAAGGCCATCCCGGGCGGGGGACCGCTCACCTTCCGTCCCGCCAGGTGGACTTCGCCGGCGGTCGGGGTGAGCAGACCGCCCATGCACTTCAGCAGCGTCGTCTTGCCGCAGCCCGACGGGCCGACGAGACACACGAGTTCGCCCGCTTCGACGGTGAAGGTGAGGTCGCGGACCGCCTCCACACGGCGGCCGGAACCCTCGTAGACCTTCTGCAGGCCGGATACGCCAAGTTGCGCGCGCATGGACCGCCCTTTCGGGTTCGGGTGATTCACGGGGACCGCCGGGTCGAGGCGCGCAGACCGTGGTACCAGGCGAGGACCCGCCGCTCGACCAGCTGGAAGAGGACGGAGAGCAGATAGCCGAGCAGACCGAGGACGAGGATCCCGGTCCACATGTCGGGGACCGCGAAACTGCGCTGGAACTGGACGATGGTGAAACCGATGCCGTTGCTGGCCGCGGACATCTCGCTGATGACCATCAGGATGATGCCGATCGAGAGGGACTGGCGCAGACCCGCGAAGATCTGCGGACTCGCCGAGCGCAGCACCAGGTTGCGCAGGCGCGAGGGGCCGGTGATGCCGTAGGAACGGGCCGTCTCCAGCATCACCGGGTCGACCGCGCGCACGCCCTCGACCGTGTTGAGCAGGATCGGCCAGACACAGCCGCTCGCGATCACCGTGACCTTCATGGTGTCGCCGATGCCCGCGAACAGCATGATGACCGGGAGCAGAACCGGCGGCGGGACCGCCCGCAGGAACTCCAGGACCGGTTCGCACACCGCCCGCACCCGCCGGTAGGAGCCGATGACCGTGCCGACCGCCACCCCGACGACGGCCGCCAGCGCGTAACCGGCCGCCAGTCGCCAGATGCTGGGCAGGACGTCGGCGCGCAGGCGCTCGGCGGTCCACACGTCCGGGAAGGTCTGCAGGATCGTGCGCAGTGGCGGCCAGAAGACGTTGGTGCTGCCGTCCGACGCGAGCCACCAGACGGCGACCAGCAGCGCGGGCAGCGCGAGCACGAAGACCAGCCGGAGAACGAGCCGCTTCACACCGCCACCTCCCCGCGCACCGACTGGTGCCAGGCCAGCGCCCGTCGCTCCACGGTACGCGCGCCGACGTTGATGAGCAGCCCCAGAAGACCGGTCACCACGATCAGCGCGTACATCTCCGGGACCGCCTGCGAGTTCTGTGCGACCGCGATCCGGGCGCCCAACCCCGGTGCCCCGATGACGAGTTCACCGGTGATGGCGAGGATCAGCGCGACGGCCGCGGCCAGCCGGACACCGGTCATCACATACGGCAGCGCGGTCGGCCACAGCACATGCCGGATCCGCGCCCAGGTGCCGAGGCCGTACGACCGTGCCGTCTCGTCGGCGACGGGGTCGACGTCCTGGACGCCGTAGAGCGTCTGGATGAGGACCTGCCAGAAGGCGGCGTACACGACGAGCAGCAGCACCGAGCGCAGTTCGCTGCCGTACAGCAGCACCGCCAGCGGGATGAGGGCGACCGAGGGGATGGGGCGGAGGAACTCGATCGTCGACGCCGTCGCCTCGCGCAGATACGGCACGACGGAGACGATCACGCCGATGACGATCCCCGCGGAGACGGCGATGGCCAGGCCCAGTGCCCAGCCGGTGAGGGTGTCGCCGAGCGCCGTCCAGAACGCGCCGTCGGAGAGTTCGTCGGCGAAGGCACTCGCGATCCGGCTGGTCGGCGGGAAGTACTCCTCCTTGACCAGACCGAGCCGCGGCACCGCCTCGCCCAGGGCGAGGAAGGCCGCGAGTCCTGCGGCGCCCAGCGCCGCGTTCTGGAGCCTCACGGAAGCAGCGCGTCCACGTCGGGGGTCTTCTTGAAGAACCCGTCCTCCTCGCCCAGCTTCGCCAGCGCCTCGATGGACTCCTTGTTCGGCTCGGCCGGCCACTTCGGGAGAGTCACCTGCGCCAGCACGGATGCCGGGATCTTGGTGTACGTCGTGATGATCTGGCGTGCCTCGTCCGGGTGGGCGTCCGCGTAGGCGAGGGACTCGGCCGTGGCCTCCTGGAACTTCTTCACCACGTCGGCGTTCTGCTGCTGGTACCGCGTCGAGGTGAAGTACATGGCGACCGTGGTGCCCTGCGCCACGTCCACCATGGGGGAGGCGATCACCTGGCCGCCCTGGCTCTTGATGGTGGCGAGCGCGGGCTCGACCGCGCAGGCCGCGTCGACCTGGCCGCTGTCGAGAGCGGCCGGCATCTGGTCGAAGGCCAGCTCCACGAACTTCACCTTGTCCGGGTCGCCGCCGTCCTTGCGGACCGACTCGCGCACCGCGGACTCGTTGATGTTCTTCAGCGTGTTGATGGCGACCTTCTTGCCCTCCAGGTCCTTCGCGGACTTGATCGAGCTGCCGTTCTTCACCGCGATCGCCGCAAAGTCCTTGCCCGCCACGCCCGTTGAGGCGATGCCGTTGGAGACCGCCTTGACCGGCACCCCCGACGACTGGGCGATCAGCAGGGAGGTGACGTTGGAGAAACCGAACTGGAACTGCCCACTGGCGACTCCGGGCACGATCGCCGCGCCGCCGGACGCGGTCGATATCTCGAGCTTCAGCCCGCGCTTGCCGTAGAAGCCTTTCTTCTGGCCGAGATAGACCGGCGCGACATCGACGATCGGAATGAGGCCGAGCTTGACGGTGGTGGTGCCGCCGGACGACGATCCCGAGTCCGAGTCCCCCGAGTCACCGGACGAACCACAGGCCGACGCGGTGACCAGTAATGCTCCGGCCGCGAGGGCGACGAGCTGACGACGCATGGCTCCTCCTGTGCAGACTTGTTGTTCCGACAGGCTGTGCGCAGACCGCACAGTGGTGCTCAGCGCGAAAGGTATGGGGCTCGCGGGGGTGGGGTCAATGCCTTTGGCTGACAATATTGTTGACATTCATGGGAAACAACTCCCAGGAGGCGACGATGTCCCCAGCAGCCCGCGCTCCCCATTTCGTACGTTCCCTCGAGCGCGGCCTCGCCGTCATCCGCGCCTTCGACGCCGACCACCCGGAACTCACCCTCAGCGAAGTCGCCCGCGCCTGCGGACTGACCCGCGCCGCGGCCCGCCGCTTCCTGCTGACGCTGGCCGATCTCGGATACGTCCGCGCCGGCGGCCGCACCTACCGGCTCACCCCGCGCGTCCTCGAGCTCGGCTACTCCTACCTGTCGAGCTTCTCGCTGGCCCAGATCGCCGAACCGCATCTGGAGCAACTGGTGGAGAGCACAAGGGAGTCGTCGTCCCTGTGCGTACTCGACGGCGACGACATCGTGTACGTCGCCAGGGTTCCCGCGCGTCGCATCATGACCGCGTCGATCACCGTCGGCACCCGTTTCCCGGCCCATGTCACCTCGGTCGGTCGGGTGATCCTCGCCCATCTGCCGCAGGAGGAGATCGAAGTACGCCTCGCCCACGCCGAGTTGACCCCGCTCACCGCCCGCACCATCGTCGCCCCCGACCTTCTGCGGGCGGAACTCGACCGGGTACGCCGACAGGGGTACGCCCTCGTCGACCAGGAGCTGGAGGAGGGGCTGCGCTCGATCGCCGCCCCGGTGCGGGACCGGGGCGGCGAGGTGGTGGCGGCGGTCAACATCCCCGTGCAGGCGGGGCGTACGACACTCGCCGCCCTGCGGCGGGACCTGCTGCCGCCACTGCTGGAGACGGTCGCGGGCATCGAGGCCGATCTCGGGATGGCTACAGGTCCAGTACCAGCTTCTTCCCACGGCACCGGGACACACAGATCATCATCGTCTCCCCGGCCTCCCGCTCCTCGTCCGTGAGCACCGAGTCCCGGTGGTCCGGGGTGCCGTCGAGGACGTCGGTCTCACAGGTGCCGCAGGTGCCCTCGGTGCACGAGAACAGCACCTCCACACCCGAGGCGCGCACGGCGTCGAGCACCGAGACGTCCGGGGCGACGGTGACCGTCGTGCCGGTCTGTGCCAGCTCGACCTCGAACTCCGTGTTCTCCGCGGCCGGTTGCTCCTTCGGCGTGAACCGCTCCACGTGCAGCAGTCCGGCCGGGCAGCGCTCCTCCACCGCGTCGAGCAGCGGGCCGGGCCCGCAGCAGTAGACGAGGGTTCCCTCGGGGACCCCGTCGAGCACCGACGGCAGGTCCAGGAGGCCGGTCTCGTCCTGGGGAGCGACGGTGACCCGATCGCCGTAACGGCTCAACTCCTCGGTGAACGCCATGGATTCGCGTGTCCGCCCGCCGTACAGCAGGGTCCACTCCGCGCCCTGGGCCTCCGCCGCCGCGAGCATCGGGAGGATCGGGGTGATGCCGATGCCGCCCGCGATGAAGCGGTAGCGGGGTGCGGGCCGCAGGGTGAAGTGGTTGCGCGGGCCGCGCACCCTGACCTTGTCACCCTGCCCCAACTGCTCGTGCACATGGGCGGATCCGCCGCGCCCCGCGGGCTCGCGCAGCACGGCGATCCGCCAGGCGGTGCGGTCGGCCGGGTCGCCGCACAGGGAGTACTGGCGCTCCAGACCGGGTCCGAGCACCACGTCGATGTGGGCGCCGGGCTCCCACTGCGGGAGCTGTTCGCCCAGCGGGTGGCGCAGGGTGAGGGCGAGCACGCCGTCGGCCGCCGAGTCCCTGCGGTCGACGACGAGTTCGGCTTCGTACGCGTCACTCATGAACTGTTTCCTTGCGGCTCGTGTGAGGGCGGCTCGTGCCCTTGGGGATGGGCGAGCATCCACTCCCACATCTCGATCGGGTCCTGCGAGGTGTGCTCGCGGCCGCAGTGACAGGTGCCGTGCAGGACATCGGTGCCCGGCAGCCAGTCGATGCGGTAGATCTCCCCGGTGGGTCCGGCACTCACAGGACCTTCTCCACGGGCTTGTCGCCCTCCTCGACCAGCCGGGCGAGGATGCGGCGGGCGGCGAGACCGCCGGTGTCGATGTTGATGCTCAGCTCCTGGTAGCCGGTGCGCTCGGTGCCGAGCGTCCGCTGCAGCAGGTTGAGCGCGTCCACGTCCTGCATGACGACGGTGTGGTTGTTGCCCCGCAGGAACTCGGTGACCTCGGCGTCCTCGGTCGCCCAGTCGCGCGAGACCATCCAGAAGTCGTACACGTGACCGTCGCTGGACGGCGTGATGGCGTACGTGATCTCGGTGTGGAAGCCGTTCGGGTCGCTGCCGTCGGCCTCGGGAAGCACGCCGACCGGGGCGATGCGGCTGTGCAGCAGATACAGACAGGGCGCGTGGTACTCGATGTCCTGCCAGCGCGTGATCCGGCCGCTGATCCCGGTGGACTTGGCGTAGAAGGGCGGGCACTCGGCGTCGTCCATGTGCCGGCTCACCCGCACGATGCCCGCGCCCTCGTCGACCTCCGTGGTGATCGGCGTCTCGGCCACCTCGGGGGTGCCGATGTAGCCGCCGTGCAGATAGGTCTCGTGGGAGAGGTCGAGGAGGTTGTCGACCAGCAGACCGTAGTCGGCGTCGATCGGCTCCATGCCGCGGACGGTGACCCAGCCGGGGGAGTCGAGGTGCCTGGCCCGCGGGATGGTGTCGGCGTCGGCGAGGGCCGGGTCGCCGATCCATACCCAGATCAGGGAGTCCAGCTCGACGACGGGGTAGGAGGCGACCCGCGCGGTGCGCGGGACGCGCTTCTGGCCCGGCACGTACACGCAGGTGCCCGTCGTGTCGTACGTGAACCCGTGGTACCCGCACACGAGCCGGTCGCCGTCGAGCCGGCTGGGCTTCTCGTGCAGCGGGAACCGGCGGTGCACACACCGGTCGGCGAGTGCGACGGGCGTCCCGTCCTCCTCGGTCCGGTAGAACACGAGCGGCTCACCGAGGATCGTCCGGCCGAGCAACTCCTCGCGTCCGACCTCATGGCTGTAGGCGGCGACGTACCACTGGTTCCTGGCGAAGGCGGTCGTGTGCGGCATCGTTGCGGCTCCCGTCTGTCGTTGTGGTGGCATCGTCTTGGCGTTCACAGGGGCACGGCAACACCGCTTCCGTCCCACGGAAGAGGAAGGCCGGACACCCTCCCGGGGTGGACTAGACCATTTAACTGCAAAGAACCTTGACTGCTAGATGGTCTAGTCCAATTATGGGCACGGTTCTTCCCCGCGGTTCGGCCATTCCGCTGTCCCCGCATGCCCTTTCCCCCTGGGAGCGTCAGTGAGACGACCTGGTCACCTTCGTGCGTTGCTGTCCTGTCTGAGCGTGAGCGCTCTGTCCGCCGGGCTCGTCGGACTCGGGGGAGGGGGCGCACTCGCGGCGCCGTCCTCCCCCTCGCTCACGGCCTTCGGCAAGCCCCTGCCCGCCCACGTGGCGGCGCCCTACGTCGAGACGTGGACGGGCGAGAGCCCGGCCGCGCTCGCCGCCGCCTCCGGCAACAAGTACCTCACCATGGCCTTCCTTCAGACGGCCACAGTGGGTTCCTGCACCGCCTACTGGAACGGTGAGAGCGGTCAGCCGATCTCGAAGGCGTCCTTCGGCCCTGACATCGCCACCATCCAGGCGCGCGGCGGCGACGTCATCCCGTCCTTCGGCGGCTGGTCCGCGGACACGACCGGCACGGAGCTGGCCGACAGCTGCACCAGCGTCGACGCCATCGCCGAGGTGTTCAAGAGCCTCGTCACGACCTACGGCATCAGCCGCATCGACCTCGACATCGAGGGCGACTCGATCAACAACGCCGCCGGGATCGACCGCCGCAACAAGGCGATCGCCAAGGTCCAGCGCTGGGCCGAACGCACCGGCCGCACCGTGCAGTTCTCCTACACCCTCCCGACCTCCACGACCGGCCTCGCGGCCAACGGCCTCGCCGTGCTCCAGAACGCCGTCGACAACGGCGCACGCGTGGATGTCGTCAACCTCATGACGTTCGACTACTACGACGGCGCCACGCACGACATGGCGGCCGACACCAGGACGGCCGCCGAGGGGCTGCACGGCCAGCTCGCCGCCCTCTACCCGCACAAGAGCTCCACGAAGCTGTGGAGCATGATCGGCGTCATCGAGATGCCCGGCATCGACGACTACGGCCCCGAGGAGACCTTCACCGTCGAGAACGCGGTCGCGGTGGAGCAGTGGGCCGAGGCAAGGCAGATCAACAGTCTCTCCTTCTGGGCACTCCAGCGCGACAACGGCGGCTGCCCCGGCACCGGCGGCTCCAACTCCTGCTCCGGCATCGTCCAGGACACCTGGGCCTTCAGCCACACCTTCGAGAAGTTCACGAGCGGCGGTCACAGCTAGCGGCGCGCCCCAGGAGGCGGCGAGGGCCCGGTGCGCATTCCGTGCACCGGGCCCTCGCCGCACCGATTTCGCTACAAGTTCCGAAATTATTCGGGGCGGGGACCGCCACGTGGCCGAAACACGCGGTTCATAGCGTCGGGACACATCACGCCACTGCCCTCAGTACTCGTGAGGAATCTCGTGTCACAGGAGTCCCCGTGCCCAACTTCTCCCGCCGCACCGCCCTGCGGCTGACCGCCGGAATGGCCCTCGGTGCCGCGCTTCCCCTGGCCGGCTGCGGGCGCGAAGACGACGCTGCCGCCGCTTCCGGCGCCAAGAAGGTCGACGCGTCCCCGGCCACCGGCACCGTGAACGTCTGGGCCGCCCAGGGCGACGCCGACGTGCTCGGCACGGTCGTCAAGCCGTTCAAGGCCGCCAACCCCGACCTGGTCGTGAAGACCACGCTGATCCCGAACGCGGAGTACTACACCAAGCTCCAGGCGGCGATCGCGGCGGGCAAGGGACCGGACGTCGCCCAGTTCTTCCCCGAGTCGCAGGCGCAGTTCCTCGACTCGTCGACCCTGCGGCCCGTGCCGGACGGCCTGGTGGATCCGGGCCGCTTCTTCAAGAGCCTCTGGGACGCCGGCGTCGTGGACGACGTGGCCTACACGGTCCCCTGGTACGCGTACACATACGCGCTCGTCTACCGATCAGATCTGGCCAAGAAGGCGGGCGTCGAGGCGCCGACCACCTGGGCAGGCATGGAACCCTTCCTCAAGGCCCTTCAGAGCGCCGGCGCGGCCCACGCGCTCGGGGCCGACATCGGGTGGGACATCTTCAACGGCCAGGACGTCGCCATGTACGCCTGGCAGGCCGGAGGCTCACTCGTCACCTCCGCCGGCAAGTGGAACCTGAACACGCCCCAGATGGTCGACGCCCTCGACTACAACGCGTCCTTCTTCACCGCCGGGACCGCCGACACCAGCGGGCCGACCTTCCTCGACGCACAGCCCTACTTCGTCTCCGGCAAGACGGCGAGCATGATCACCGGGCCCTGGGTCATCGGCCAGCTCGACACCGCCGCCAAGAAGAACGGCTGGACGGCCTCCCACGTCGCCACCGCCCCACTGCCCGCCGGAGCGTCGAGCAGCGTCTCCTTCTCCGCGGGCGGCACCTGGGGCGTCCTCGCCGACAGCGGCAACACGGACGCCGCCTGGAAGCTCGTCCGGCATCTGGCCGAGCCCAGCACGCAGGTCGCGCAGTACAAGGCGTACGGCTCGCTGCCGGCCGTCATCGCCGCCTGGGACGACCCGGCGATCAAGAGCCAGCCGCTCCTGGCCGCCTTCTTCACCCAGCTCAAGAACACCCGGGCGTTCCCTCAGGTCAGCACGTGGCAGCAGGTCGCGACCCGGCTGGGCAAGGAGGTGGAGGCCGTCGCCAAGGGCAAGCAGACCGCGGCGAAGGCGGCCGCGAACATCCAGGCGTACGCCGAGAGCGTCGGCACAGGTACGCAGTGATGACCACGACTCTCGCACCGGCCGCAGAGAAGGCCAGGGCCCTACCGAAGGCGGCGGCACACAGGGCGTCCCGCGCCCGCCGCACCGCCGTCGCCTGGCTGTTCCTCGCCCCCTTCGGCCTCGTCTTCCTGGTCTACACGGCGATCCCCACGGTCGCCGCGCTCGCCCTGAGCCTCACCGACATCCGCGGCGCCGATCTGCGCACCCCCTTCGCCGTCGACTTCACCGGCGTCGACAACTACCTCCGGCTGTTCCGGGACGACACCTTCGTACGGGACATCCTCAACACCGCCCTCTTCGTGGCCGTGGGCGTACCGCTGACGATGGGCGTCGGCTTCACGCTGGCCCTCGCGCTGAACTCCGGCATCAGCCGGCTGCGCGGTGTTCTGCGCACCGTCTTCTTCGCGCCCGTCGTCACGAACGTCGTCGCCGTCGCGCTGATCTGGCAGTACGCCTTCCACCTCGACGGCACCGTCAACAAGCTGCTCGGCGTGGTCGGATTCGCCGGACCGAACTGGCTGGACGACCCCGACCTGGCCATGCCGGTCGTCATCCTGCTCGGCGTCTGGCGCAACTTCGGCATCGCGATGGTGCTGTTCCTCGCCGGTCTCCAGGCGGTCCCGCGGGACGTGTACGAGGCCGCCGCCCTGGACGGGGCGGGCCGTTGGCGCCAACTACGGCACATCACACTGCCGTTGCTGCTGCCCACCACGCTCATGGTCTCCGTCCTGCTGACCGTCTTCTACCTCCAGGTCTTCGACGAGCCCTACCTCCTCACCGGCGGCGGCCCGCTCGGCTCCACCGAGTCGGTCGCGCTGTACACCTACCGCCAGTTCGGGGCGGGTGAGTTCGGGATGTCCTCGGCGGCGTCCTTCGTGACGCTCGCGCTGGTGACCGTGGTGAGCGCCGTCCAGTTCCGGCTGCTGAGGTCCCGCACATGAACCGTGCCGCCCGCCCCGTGATGTACGCCGCCCTCGTGCTGTGCGCCCTGCTCACCACGCTGCCCTTCGCCTGGGGCGTGAGCGGCTCGCTGCGCAGCCTGGACGAGATCCGCTCCGACCCCGGGGCCCTGTTCCCGCACCACCTCACCTTCGGCAACTTCACCCGGCTGTTCGAGACCCAGGGCTTCGGCCGGTTCCTGGTCAACAGCGTCGTCGTCGCGCTGATCGTGGTGGCCGGGAACATCCTGGCCGCGTCGGCCGCCGGATACGCCCTCGCCAAACTCGACTTCGCGGGCCGGCGGCTCGCGTTCGGCGCGGTCATGGCGGCGATGATGGTGCCGTTCACCGCGGTGTTCGTCACCCAGTTCGTGATCACCGTGGACCTGGGCCTCGCGGACACCCTCGCCGGAATCGCCCTGCCCGGCGCGGCGCTTCCCCTGTCGGTCTTCATCGTGCGCCAGTACGCCCTGTCGGTCCCCGACGAACTCCTCGAAGCGGCCCGCATCGACGGCGCGGGAGAGTTCCGGATCTTCTTCAGGATCTTCCTGCCACTGGCCGGTCCCGCCGTCGCCACGATCACGATCATGTCGTTCCTCAACTCCTGGAACAACTTCATCTGGCCGCTGGTCGTCGCACAGAGCATGTCCACCTACACCCTCCCGGTCGGCCTCGCCGCCACCAGTCAGGCCGCGGCCCATGTCACCGACTACGGCCTGCTGCTCGCCGGAGCGATCGTCGTGATGCTGCCGGTGCTCGTGCTCTTCCTCTTCCTGCAGCGGTACTTCGTACAGGGCATCGCGGGAACGGGGCTGCGATGAGTACGCCGGTCACCGTCCGGACCCCGGCGGGCACGATCACCGGCCGTCGACACGGGGACGTGCGGCGCTTCCTGGGCATTCCGTATGCCGAAGCACCCACCGGCCCACGGCGGTTCGCCGCGCCGCTCCCACGCGGGCGCTTCATGCGGCCGTACGACGCCTCCCGCCCCGGAGCCACCGCGCAGCGCGTGCCGCTGTTCGCCACGACCACCATCCCGGAACCGTCGGTGCCGGGCGACGACATACTGAACGTCTCCGTCACGGCCCCCGACGCGGACGGCTGCCCGGTGCTCGTGTGGATCCACGGCGGCGGCTTCCTCGCGGGCAGCCCGGCGAGCCCCTGGTACGACGGCCGCGCCTTCGCCCGCGACGGCGTCGTCACCGTCACCGTCGGCTACAGGCTCGGCGTCGACGGATTCGCCGTACTGGACGACGTCCCCACCAACCTCGGGCTTCGGGACGTGCTCCTCGCGCTCGACTGGGTGCGGGAGAACATCGCCGCGTTCGGGGGCGACCCGGACCGGGTCACCGTCGCGGGCCAGTCGGCCGGGGCAGCGATGGTGCTCGCGTTGCTGTCGTCGCCCGCCGGGCGCGGCCGGTTCCAACGGGCGGTCAGTCTGTCCGGCGGCCTGTTCGAGGTGGACGCGACCCGGACCCGCGACTTCCTCGCGCGGCTCGGCGAGCGTCTAAGCGTGCCGCCCACCCGGGCCGGATTCGCCCTGTGCGCACCGGAGTCGCTCCAGCGGGGCGTGCTCGACCTGCGCGGGGACGACGACCTGCTCGTGCTCGGCCCGGTCGTCGGCGACGACATCCTGCCGCGGCCGCTCGCCGAGGGGCTGGCCGGGCACGGACAGGACGTCCCGCTGCTGCTCGGCGCCACGGGCGACGAGTTCGACGGCGACGGCGAGCACGGCTCGCGCGCGGCCGGCACCCGGATCACGGACACCCTGTTCCGCTCCGCCTGCCCCCGCACCGCGGCCGCCCGCCGCGCGGCCCCCGCCGGTACCTGGCTGTACTCCTTCGAATGGCCCTCCCCGGCCCTCGGCGGCGCCGTGCACTGCGTCGACCTCCCCTTCTTCTTCGACGTGCTCGACGCGCCCGGCGTCCCCGAGGCGCTCGGCCCGAACCCGCCCGCGGAACTGGCCGCCCGGATGCACACCGACCTCGTCGGCTTCGTCCGCGGCGAGCCCCCGGCCTGGGAGAGGGCGACCGGGCGGCTCGGCGACCCCGCCCGTGAATACGGCCGACCGCTCGCGGCCGACACCCGGGGCGTGTACGACCCGGTGACGGGAGGGGAGCCGTGCTGACGGCCGGCATGAACCAGAGCGCCGTCCGACGAGTCAACACGTCAGTGATCCTGCGGGCGTTGGCGGTGTCGGCCGGACCGAGGAAACTCACCGAGCTCGCCGGGCAGACCGGTCTGTCCCGTCGCACCATCGAGCTGATCCTGGACTCGCTCGTCGAGGCGGGCTGGGTCGCCGAACTCGACCGGGTGCCCAACAGCGGCTGCGCCGGACGCCCGGCCCGCCGCTACGAACTACGGGCCGAACACGCCTTGTTGGCCGCCGTACGCATCACGACCGTCGATGTCTCCGCCGTCGTCGCCGACGTGCGCGGCCACATCCTCGGCCGGGCACATCGGCCGCTGCGCGCCTACAAGGACCCGAGCACCACCCTCGACGACGCCGCCGAACTGGTCCTTGAGGCCCTCGAAGACGCCGGCGGCTCGGTGGACCGGCTGCGCGCCGGGGCCATCGCCGGCGGTGGCGCCATCGACGACGAAGGAGTCGTACGGCGCCTGGTGCACACCACGCGCTGGGAGGGCGTGCACCTGCCCGAGGAGCTCGGTCGGCGCGTCCCGGTGCCCTGGTTCGCCGACAACGACACCAACCTCGGTGCGCTGGCGGAGCGTTGGCGGGGAGTGGCCGCCGATCACGACAACGTCGTATGGGCGATGCTCGGGAACCGGACCGGCCTCGGCATCCTCATCCGAGGGGCCGTCCACCGCGGGCTCGACGGTGCCGCGGGCGAGATCGTCGAGGCCCGCTCGCTGCCGGCCGGCTCGGTCGAGGACCGGCCCGTCGCCGCCCTGACCTCACCGCTGCCCGCCCAACGCGCCCTCGCCCTGGCCCGGTTCGAGGCGGCCCGCAACGGTGACGCCGCCTCGCTCGCCGAGGTCGACGAGTTCGTGGAGAACATCGCGTCGATCCTCACCACCCTGTCCTGGACGGTCGCCCCCTCGCTCATCGTCCTCGGCGGCGGGCTGGAGGACGCGGCCGACGTCCTGCTGCCCCGGGTGCGGGACGCGCTGCGGGACGCCCGCACCCCCGCGGTCGAACTGCGCGCCACCGCGCTCGGCCAGGACGCCCCGCTCATCGGCGCGGTGAAGCTCGCCCTGGACCGCATGGACACCGAGCTGTTCGGACCGCTCGTCCCGGTCGACTGACCCCCACACCACACGTACACGGAGCTCCACTTGACCCACACCCCCCGCACCGACGTCCTCATCGTGGGCAGCGGCATCATGGGATCCCTCGTGGCCCGCCTCCTGCGCCGGAGCGATCCGGCGCTGCACATCACCATGGCCGACGGCGGCAGCCCGATCGGCGGTACGCCGGGGCGGCACCTGCACGACCTCGACGACCCCGACCTGTGGTCCCGTTACAACGAGAAGGTCGCCACCGGCGTCCAGGGCATGTACACGGGAGCGGAGGTGGTCCGTGAGACCGCGGGCAGCCTCCCCGGCCTCACCCCCGGCATGTTCCACGCGCTCGCCTTCGGCGAGGACGCCGAGGCGATGCCGCAGGCCGCGCTCGCCTGGAACGCGGGCGGTATGGGCGTCCACTGGACCGCCGCCACGCCGTGGCCCGCCGGGGACGAGGTCTTCGACTTCGGCGACCCCGACGCCTGGGCGGCCGACCTCGACACCGCAGGCCGACTGCTCGCCGTCACACCCGCGGCGATCGGCCCGACCAAGGTCGGCGAACTCGTCCTCGACGTCCTGCGCCGACGCTACGGCGGCGCGGGGCCCGCCGACCGGGCCCCGCAGCCCATGCCCATGGCCGTCACGCCCACACCGTCGGGCCCCATGCCCCGCACGGCACCCGGGACGATCTTCCCCGCACTCGCGGAGGGCGGCGACCCGGCCTTCACCCTGCTCACCGGCACACTCGTGACCGCCCTCGGCCGGGACGCCGGCCGGGTCACCGGGGCCCGCCTGCGCCGCGTCGCCGACGGCACCGAGTCCGAACTCCGCGCCGGCGCCGTGGTGGTGTGCGCCGACGCCCTGCGCACCCCGCAACTCCTGTACGCCTCCGGCATCCGGCCCGAGGCCCTGGGCCGCCACCTCAACGAGCATGCCTTCGTCACCGCCCGCGTCCTGCTCGACCTCGACCGGTTCGGCCTCGACCCCGACGCCCTGCCCCTGCCGCGCCCCGGCGAGTTCAGCACGGACTCGCTGTGGCTGCCGTGCAACGGCCCCGCCCAGCCCTTCCACGGCCAGATCATGAACCGCACCTACGTCGACGAGGCCGGGCGGCCCCTCGCGCACTCCGTCGGTCTGTCGCTGTACGTCCCCGTCGAGTCGCGCCCGCAGAACCGGCTCGTGTTCTCGGCGAGCGAGACCGACCTGGCCGGGCTGCCCCGCATCCGCGTCGAGTTCGACTACTCCGAGACCGACCGCGCGCTGATCCGGCGGGCCCTGGACGAAGTCCGGTCCGTCGCCCAGGAGTTCGGCCCCTTCGATCCCGCGACCGAGTCCACGGTGCTTCCGCCCGGTTCGTCGCTGCATCTCACCGGCACGGTCCGGGCAGGCGTCACCGACGACGGCACCGGCGTGTGCGACCCGGACGGGAGGGTGTGGGGCTTCGACAACCTGTATCTGGCGGGCAACGGAGTCGTACCCACGGCGATGGCCGCCAACGTCACGCTGACCGGCGCTGTCACCGCGGTACGGGCCGCCCGTGCCGTCACCGCTCGCACCTGAACCACCGAGAGGAACCCCACCGTGATCGACATCGCCAGGGAATACCACGTGGCGCTGCCCGCCTGGATCGACGACGAACTCGCCGACGTGCCCGCCGCCGTACCCTCCCGTGAGGACCGGATGCGTCTCGTACACCGCCTCGCCGACCGCAACTGGCGTGAGGGCAACGGCGGTCCGTTCGCCGCTCTCGTCGCCGAGCGCGAGTCCGGCCGGATCGTCTCCGTCGGCGTGAACGTCGTCCTGTCCAGCGGAGTCTCCAGCGCGCACGCCGAGGTCGTCGCGCTCGGCCTCGCCCAGACGGCCACCGGCAGCTGGGACCTCGGCGGCGACGGCCTTCCCTCCCACGAACTGGTCGTCAACTGGCGTCCCTGCGTGCAGTGTTACGGCGCCACGATGTGGTCCGGGGTGCGCGGCCTGGTGGTCGCGGGTCAGGGCCCGGAACTGGAGGAGATCACCACCTTCGACGAGGGCCCGGTCCGCTCCGACTGGGCCGAGCAGTTCGAGACACGCGGCATCGAGGTCGTCGGAGATGTCC
This sequence comes from Streptomyces sp. SAI-127, assembly GCF_029894425.1. Lineage (NCBI taxonomy): Bacteria > Bacillati > Actinomycetota > Actinomycetes > Kitasatosporales > Streptomycetaceae > Streptomyces > Streptomyces sp. SAI-127. The sequence continues at coordinate 2,012,657 of NZ_JARXYJ010000001.1, read as the reverse complement.
TGAGGGGCGAGGCGCTCACGGTGTTCCGCGACTACCGCAAGGCCATTGACGAATCCGACGAGGTCGTCGTCTACAACGCGCGCGGAGGAACGGAATGAGCCCCCGTTTCGCGACCGACGTCATCACCTTCTACCACCCCGGATTCTGGGGCCTCGACTCCGCCGACGCGGTCCGCGACTGGGCCGCGGATCATCCGGACCGCTTCTGGCAGCGGGTGCTGGACACGCTCGCCGAGACCGAGGTCACCGGCATCGAGCTGACGTTCGCGCCCGGCGACATCGACTCGGTCCTGCGCGCCCACGGCAGCGCGGAAGCGTTCCGCCGGGAACTGGCCGGCCGGGGCCTGGCCGTCGTCAGCGCCTTCATCGCCGACAGCGACGCCCCCGACTGGCGGCACGGCGGCAACCTCCCCGCGATCGTCGCCGACGCCGAGCGCCGGGCCGCCTTCCTGGCCGAGGTGGGCGCCGAAGTCCTCGTCGCGGGGCTGCCGATGAGGGCGACGTACGGCACTCGCCCGCCCTTCTTCGTCGACGCCGCCTACATGTCCCGCATGGCCGACATCGCGCACGCCGTGGGCGAGGCGGTGTCCCGGTACGGAGTGCGGCTGGCCTTCCACACCGAGTCCCACAGCACCCTCTGGTACGAGCGGGACATCGACCTGTTCATGGCCCTGACCGACCCGCGCTATGTCTGGCTGTGCCCCGACTCCTGTCACATCGCCCTGGGCGGCGGCGACCCCGTCGCGGTGGCCCGGCGCCACACACCGCGCACGGCCCTGGCCCACTGGAAGGACGCGGTCGCCCCGATCGACGTCCACCTCACGATCGACGACACGGTGTACTCCCGGCAGCAGCCGTACATGACGGAGCTGGGTACGGGGATCGTCGACTGGGAGGGCTGGGCGGACGCGATGTCCGGTACGCCCGGCGCGGGTACGGTCCTGATCGAACTGGACGAGGCCGCTGATCCGGTGGCCGCGCTGAGGTCGGGAACGGCGGTGGCGAAGCGGGCGCTGGCCTCTCGGGGTCATGACATACCGCTGAAATATCGATCTGGGAGCCTGGCCCGATGAAGGGCCGGGTCCCGTATGCCGGGACGATATCTTGCATTGACGCGGGGTCCCTGGGCCCGCCATAGTGCCGTAGCGCCGTATTGGGGAGACCGGGATGAAGACCGATGCCACCTCGAGCCTCTGCGGAGACTTCATGCTGGCGGTGTATCTGGACGCGCACGGCCGTGTTCCCGGCTACGGCACCGGCCTCGGCTTCGGCCTGAGCGGCGCGATGCTGATGGAACTCGCTCTGGACGGGTTCCTCCACACCGTGGACGGATACATCGTCGCCGTCCACGGTGCACAGCCGCAGGACCCCGCGCTCGGCGAGGTTCTCGTGCGGATCCGGTCGTCCCGCAAGCCGCGCACGGCGTCGGAGTGGGTCAGGGCACTGAGCGCCGGCGCACACAAGCGTCTGTCGGCCCGCATGATCGCCGAGGGCGTTCTCGTTCGTGCGCCGGGACGGTTGCCGTTGCCGGCCGGGTTGGCTCGTCGCTACGACGTCCTGGACGGGGAGAGGCGGGATGCCGCGGTCCGGTCTCTCGGAAGTGCGGCCGATGCCTCGGAGCGCTCGGTCGCGCTGGCGGCGCTGGCCGGTGCGTGCGGTGCCGCGTCGGGCGGTCGGGAGCGGGGCGGGCCCGAGGCGATGCTGCGGTCCATGAGCCCGGCCTGTGCCCAGATCCTGACCGCGGTCGCCGCCTGTGTGTGGCTCGGAGCGCTCTCCTCCTGGACCTGATCCCGTCGCGCGCTCGCCGGTCAGCTCGGTCGGCGGACCTCGCGGAAGTCGGACTTGCGGATCTTCGCGTGGACGCCCTTCACGTCGTCCACGACCTGGGAGACCGCGAAGTCGCCCGCCGCGCTGAGATACGCCATCGCCAGATGACGGTCGATGCCGTAGTCGGTCGCGAGCAGGTCCAGCGCGCAGCGCACGCAGTCGCGCATCGCCTCGTCGAGGTCCCTGTCCAGCCCGATCGGCACCAGGTGCTCGTCCGTCTCGGCGAACGGGGCGACGCGGCCGTGGCCGGGTCGCAGGGCCGCGCCACCCGGCACCACCTCGAGCTTCACGGTGGCGCGCAACGACGCCTCGAACGCGGTGAGGGCGACCTCGCCGTCGCCCTGCGCGAAGTGGGGGTCACCGAAGTAGACCAGCGCGTCGTCGACCTGCACCGGGAGGTACAGCGTGGCGCCCTCGCCGAGCAGGGAGATGTCGATGTTGCCCCCGTGGCGCCCCGGCGGCACCGAGTGCGGCCGCTCGTCCCCGGGCACCGCCACGCCCATCACGCCGAGGAACGGCCGCAGCGGGAAGCGCAGTGAACCGCGGGAGGGGTCCGTCGCGTCCACCGCCATCCGGCCCCACGCGCCGTCGCGATCCGCGTGTGCCGTGGCGAAGGTGAACGCGGGACCGGGCAGCGACGGCATCTCGCCGGGGAGTGCGCCGAAGCCGTGCCGGGCGGAGACCATGCCGTACGGAACCCGAGGGGTGAGGCCGAGGACGGTGATGGCGAGCAGATCGCCGGGCCGGGCGCCGGCCACGGCTATCGGTCCGGTGACGAGGTGCGGTCCGTCGTCGTCGAAATCGTGCGGCATACCGGAGTCCGCCACCTGCTGGGCGTCGTCGAGCACATGGCCGCCGCCGACACCGTAGCGGCCGAAGAACCGGGCGGGGTTACGGCCCTGGTCCTCGAGGACTCCCTCGTGGCTGAGTGTGTCGACCGTGACGACGGAGCCCGGTCGGACGACCGCGCACGGTGCGTCCGCCTCGCAGGGCAGACGGCCCCACAGGGTGTTCGCGGGCGTTGACGGGACGTAGGTCGTCGACGCGATCGCTCCGTGGCCGGGCTGGAGGATCGGGAATCCGGTCGCGGCGACGTCGAGGAGGGGCGAGTCGATCGCAGTCATGGCCGACCTTTCATGGAGGGGAAGGGCTGGCCCGACGCTAGGAACGTCCCGTTGCCCCGGTGTTTCCGATCAGGGTCCGTGCCGTAACGCTGTCTCGTATTCCAACATGGCATCTCGCATGAGTTGCACAGGGTGAACCTCAAGCTGCGCCGATCCGGGCAGCGCTCGGGGCCAACAGCGGACGTCACATCCGCTGTTGGCCCCGTACGGCCGAGGTCGGCTCAGAGGTCGAGGACGAGTCGGTCGCCCCGGCATCGCCCCACACAGATCATCATCGTGCGCCCCGCAAGGCGTTCCTCCTCGCTGAGCACGGAGTCCCGGTGCTCCGGAGTCCCGCCGAGCACACGGGTCTCGCAGGCGCCGCAGTATCCCTTCTCGCAGTCGTAGGACAGGCCGGGCACCGCGTCGCGCAGTACCTCGATGAGGCGGCGGTCGGCCGGCACGGTGAGCGTGCCTCCCGTGCGCGCGAGCCGGACGTCGAAGTCCCGGTTCTCCGCGGCGTCGTACGCCGTCTCGAGGTCGTCGCCGGCGGCGAAGCGCTCCAAGTGCAGCCGGTCGGTGAGATCCAGACGGGCGCACTCGCCCTCGACGGCCGCCAGCATCGGCGCCGGCCCGCACGCGTAGACGGCGGTGTCCGCGTCCAGCCCGCCCAGCAGCCGGGGCAGGTCCGGCAGCCCGGCCTCGTCCTGCGGGAGCAGGGTGAGCGCGTCACCGGCGACGGCGGCGAGTTCGTCGGCGAACGCCATCGTCGACCGGGTGCGTCCGCCGTAGACGACGGTGAACGGCGTGCCGCGCCCGGCCGCCGCACGGACCATGGCGAGGATCGGGGTGACGCCGATGCCGCCGGCGAGGAACAGGTAGGACGGCGCCGAGGTGAGCGGGAAGTGGTTGCGGGGCCCGCGGACCGCGAACAGTGCCCCGGGGCGGGTCAGTTCGTGCAGTTCGGCCGATCCGCCCCGGCCCTGGGGCTCGCGCAGGACACCGATGCGCCACGTGCCGGCGTCGGCGGGGTCACCGCACAGCGAGTACTGACGCAGCCTGCCCGAGGGCAGACGCAGCTCGATGTGCGCGCCGGGCCGCCAGGCGGGGAGGTCGCCTCCGTCCGGCAGGGCGAGGTCGACGGCGACGACGTCCTGCGCCGCCGCGCGCACCGCGGTCACCCGCAGTGGTGTGGGCGTGGTCAGGGCGCGGACCGAGCCTGCCGCCGCACCTGCCCGGGGGCCGGGTGTGAAGACCGCCGGGACCGCGTCCCAGCCGGACTGGTTGCCACGCGTCGGGTAGGCGACGAGAGCCTCCTCGATCACCCGGTAGTCGGGCAGCCGGGTCAGCACCTGCGTCATCATCGCGCGGAACATGGCTCGGGCGAGATGCGCGCCGGCGCACCGGTGCGAGCCGATCCCGAAGCTGAGATGCCTGCTGGCGTCGCGGTCCAGCCGCACCTGCTCGGGGTCGGGGAACACCGCGGGGTCGTGGTTCGCGGCGACCCACGGGATCAGTACCCGGTCGCCCCGGTGCATCGGGCAGCCGCCGACCTCGGCGTCCTGGGTGACCGTGCGCGCCATCGACTGCGACGGGGCGAACGCGCGGAGGAACTCCTCGGTCGCGGAGTCCAGCAGATCGGGGGAGTCGATCAGCTTCTGGCGCTGGTCGGGGTGGCGAGCGAGGTGTACGAGCGTCGATCCGGTCAGGGAGGTGGTGGTGTCGACGCCGCCTGCGATGAGCAGGCCGATCACCGACACCAGTTCGTCCTCGCCGAACTCGCCGCCGTCACCGCGCCGGCCGGCCACCAGCGCGCTGACCGCATCGGCCTGTGGCGCGAGACGGCGCTCGGCGATCAGCTCGCGGATGCGCCGGTCCATGTAGGCCAGTCCGGCGGCCCCGCGTACGGCGCGCTCGCTCTCGGCGGGTGCGGCGAAGATGTCGTGGATCGGACCGGCCAGCTTCGCCCAGTCCTCCTCGGGGAAACCCAGCCAGTCCAAGGTCACCGCGGCCGGCAGCGGGTTGGTGAGGTCACGGACGAAGTCGCAGGAGCCGAGCTCGACGAAGTCGTCCACGACGCGGGCGGCGTGCCGCTCGATCATGGGCACCAGCCGCTCGATCGCCTCCGGGGTGAGCAGCGGGTTGATCAGTTGCCGGTACTCGGTCGACCGCGGCGGGTCGAGCTCGATCGGGTACTGGTCGAGCCCCGGTCCCTTGGGGATGACGATGCCGACCCCCTGGCCGCCGTGGTCGCTGCGGGCCGAGGAGAACGTGGCGTCGTCGCGGGCGATGCGGGCCACGTCGGCATACCGCGTCGTATAGGTGAAGCCGCCGTGGGCGGTGGTGCGGCCTACCGGGCAGGACTCGCGAAAACGCGCGTAGTAGGCGACCGGATCGGCGTTGGCCTCGTCGGAGTGGTGATCGAAGTCGATGTCGGCGGACATGAAGGGCACGCTCCACGTGCTCGGTCTTCTGCGCGGTGTTGACCGGCCGCGCCACCGGGTGAACGGGTGCCTCATCTGCGTCGGGCCACCCTAAGGTGTGCCGCCGCGTGCGACAACGTGTCCTGGGTGACGTCGTGAGACCTGGACCGACGCCGTCTAGAAGGTCAGCACGGCCTTGACGACCGCACCGGACCGGACCGCCGCGACGGCCTCGTTGATCTGCTCGAACGGGAAGTAGGTGATCATCTTCTCGACCGGGAACTGCCCCTTGGCGTTGAGTTCGAGCAGTTTCGGCAGGAACACCTGCGGCAGGCTGGACCCGCCGATGATGCCGGTGACGCTGCGCCCGTTGAGGATGCTGCGCCAGTCGAAGCTCATCGTCTCGCTCGGGCCGATTCCGATGACCCCGGCGCGGCCGAGCGGCCCGAGTGACTCCACCGCGGTGCGCAGGACGTCCTCGCGGCCCGTCGTGTCGATCACGAAGTCGAACCCGTCGGGGACGAGGGCGGCCAGCTGCTCAGCGGCCGGCCCGGCCGAGGAGTCGACGGTGTGCGTGGCGCCGTAGCCGCGGGCCGCCTCCAGCTTGGCCGGGTTCACGTCGACGGCGGCGACGATCGCGCAGCCGCTCAGCGAGGCCGCGATGATGGCGGCCACACCGACGGCCCCCGCCCCGAAGACCGCGATCGAGGAGCCGGGGCGCGGCTGCAACACGTTGAGCACGCCGCCGGCCCCGGTCTGGAAGCCGCAGCCGAAGGGCCCGGCCCGCAGCAGGTCCAAGGAGGGGTCGATCCTGACGACCGCCCGCTCCGGTGCGACGACATGGCCGGCGAACGACGACTGGCCCAGGAAGTGGGCGTTGACCTCGCGCCCCTCATGGGTCACCGCGGTGGAGCCGTCGGGCCGCCGGCCGGAGAAGTTCACCGCGTCGAAGCTGCGGCAGTAGGCGGGCGAGCCGGTGCGGCACAGCGTGCACGTACCGCACGAGGCGAAGGACATGGTGACGCTGTCGCCCGGGCGCACGGACGTGACATGCGCGCCGACCTTCTCTACGACGCCCGCCCCCTCGTGCCCGAGCAGCGCGGGCGTGCGGAAGAAGGTGGCGAACTCCAGGTCGGTGCCGCAGATGCCGACCCCGGCGACGCGGACGAGCACCTCGTCGGGGCGGGGCTCGTCCAGGTCCACCTCGGTCAGGACGAATGGCTGTCCGGGTTGCTCCAGCAGAGCGGCGGTGGCACGCACCAGGCCTCCTCAGTGACTCACATAGCGAGATCGCATATTGACATGCGTGACAAGGTCGGTCAAGGTTCACGTATGGCTGTTGACTTCCCTTCCTCCCAGCAATTCGTCGACGGCGAGTGGGTCGCGGCCCGCGACGGCGGCACCCTGGACATCGTCGATCCGGCCACCCGGCAGGTGATCACCACGGTGGCGCTTTCAGGTGGAGCCGATGTCGACGACGCGGTGGCCGCGGCGCGCCGCGCCTCCCCCGGCTGGGCGGCGACCAACCCCAGCGAGCGCGGGGCACTGATCCGGCGCTGGGCCGACCTGATCCTCGCCGACGTCGAGGCACTGGCGGCCGTAGAGGCGAGGGACGTGGGCAAACCACTGTCCGGGGGCCGGACGAACATCTACATCGCGCACGGCATCATCGACTACTTCGCAGGCGCCGCCGACAAGCTCACCGGCGTCACCCTGCCGACCCGCAGCCCCGACTACCTGGGCTACACGGTTCCCGAGCCGTACGGCGTGTGCGCCGTCGTCATCCCGTGGAACGTGCCCGCCGTGCTCACCGCCGCGAACGTCGCGCCGGCGCTCGCCGCGGGCAACGCGGTCGTCCTCAAGCCGTCCGAGATCGCGCCGCTGGCCCCGTTCGCACTCGCCGAACTCGCCCGACGTGCCGGGTTCCCGCCCGGGGTGATCAACGTCGTCGCGGGCGGCCCCGAGGCGGGCGCCGCACTGACCTCGCACCCGGGCGTCGACCACATCAGCTTCGTCGGCTCCACCACGACCGGGCGGGCGATCATGACGGCCGCCGCGCAGAACCTCGTCCCGGTGAAGCTCGAACTCGGCGGCAAGTCGCCGAACGTGCTGTTCGCCGACGCCGACCTCGACACGGCGATCGAGGCGGTCGTCGGCTCGATCACCGAGAACGCGGGACAGAACTGCTACGCCGGTTCCCGGCTGCTCGTCGAGGCCTCGGTGCACGACGAGGTCGTGGAGCGGGTCGCCGCCGCCATGGCCGCCGTCAAGACCGGGCCCTGGGACGCCGACCCGGACATGGGGCCGCTGGTCAGCGCCACGCAGTTCGCCCGCGTCAGCGGCTTCCTCGAGGACGCGCCTCGCGACGGCGCGCGGCTGGTCACCGGTGGCGCGCCCACCGGCGACGGATGGTTCGTCCAGCCGACCGTGTACGACCGCGTGGACGCGGGCATGCGCGTCGCCCGCGAGGAGATCTTCGGCCCGGTCCTCGCCGTGCAGTCGTTCCGCGACACCGCCGAGGCGACCGAGCTGATGAACGCGACGGACTTCGGCCTGCTGGCCTGCATCTGGACCAACGACGTCTCCCGGGCGCTGCGCCTGGCGAAGGACGTCCGCTCCGGGCAGGTGGCGGTCAACCAGTTCCACGACGCGGGAGTGATCGGCTTCCCCTTCAACATGCAGAAGGACAGCGGCTTCAGCCGGGGCGGCGGATACGCGGCGCTGCGCGAGTACACGCAGGAGAAGGGCGTGGCCATCCGGCTGCTGGCCCGCTGAGACTCGACACCATGGGAACCGTCGCCGAAGCACGGTCCGGACCGGCCCACGACAGGGCCGGTCCGGACGCCGAAACGGCTGTGCTGGAGCGGGAACTCACCGAGGCCGTGCTCGCCGGCGCCGCGCGCTCGGACGTGCTCCGCACGCTGGTCCGGGCGACCGGCCGGCAGATGCGGCTGCTGTCCGCCGAGGGCGCGGTGCTGGCGACCACCGACGGCGGATCAGGAGTGCCGGCGGCGGTGGCGGACGGCGTGCTCGCCGGCGCGGCCGGACCGGTGGTCGACACGCTGGACGGGCTGCGGGCCACGGCGCTGCCCGTGCGTGCGGGGACGACGGTGGCCGGCGTGCTGCTGACCGTCGGCCCCGGTGATCCGCGCGTGCAGCAGCTGGCCGGTGCCGCGGTCACCGCGCTCCTCATCGACGCCGTGCGCGCGGGGGACGACTCCGCCGAGGCCCCGCCGCCGCCCACACCGGCCGACGTCGTCGCCGCGCTGCGGTCCGGGACGGTGAGCCCCTCGGTGTGCGCGGCGGCCGCGGAGCTGGGGATCGATCTGCAGCGACCGCCGGCCGGTGCCGTCCTCCATTACAGCGGCTCCCGCCTGCGCGCCTGGTCCACCGCTCTCACCTGGCTGGAGCACCCGGTGCAGCAGGAGGCGCGCACGGCATGGACGGTGGCGGCCGGCGAGGTCACGCTCGCCCGCCTGCGAAACCGGCTGCGCCACATGACCGGCGACGAGGCCGCGGGTGACGACGTCGTCGCGGCGAGCGGCTCCCACCCCGAATCGGCCATCGGTCTGGCCCGGTCCTTCACCGAGGCCGAACGGCTGCTCGGTCTGGCCAGGATCCGGGGCGTCCCGCTGCTCACCTTCGGCGGATGCGGGGTGGTCCAGGTGCTGCTGCCCCTCCCGCGCGCGCACCTCGAGGCGTACGCCGAGGCGCACCTCGGGCCGATCCGGCAGCGTCCGGAGCTGATGGCGACCCTCCGTGCCTGGCTGGCCGAGAGGGGCAGTCGGCAGAGCGTCTCCGAACAGCTTCATCTCCACCGCAACTCGGTGGGCTATCGAGTACGCCAGATCAAGAACCTTCTGGGCACGGACCCGCTGCTTCCCGCCGCCTCGGCGGAGTTGCACCTGGCGCTCGCGGCGCTCGACCTGCTCGCCGCCGACGACCGGCAGCCGCCCGGCGACGAGCCGGTTTCAGCCGGACACTGAACGTCCTTCTGCGCGGCGGGGGTGGCGCCGAGCGTGCGTCCGCCCCGCCTTTTCCGGCCTGCGGCCTGCGCCGCGAGGGTGACGGACAGGCGCAACGCCGACGAAACCCAGTTTTTCCCTACAAGCGTTGACAGCACTGTTCGGCATGGGCAGAGTGGCCTCACAATACGTTCCACCGACTCGCAATGCGAGACGGCAGAGGTGAGGAGGGCCGCGGTGCGAGCGATGGTGCAGACCGATTTCGGAGGAACCGAGGTCGTGTCCCTGCAGGACGTCCCGGAGCCGGTGTGCGGACCGCGTGACGTCGTCGTCGAGGTCGCGTACTGCGGGCTGAACCGCTTGGACCTGTTGCAGCGCAAGGGGCCGGGCCTGATCCCCGGCTTCCGCCTTCCGCATGTGCCGGGCATGGACTTCGCCGGAACGGTGGTGGCGACCGGCGCCGCGGTCGGCTCCATCGTCCCAGGCGACCGGGTCATCGCCGACCCCACCCAGGGCTGCGGGAATTGCCCGCGCTGTTCGGCGGGCGACCGTGCGTACTGCGCGAGCCCGCGCGTCATCGGCGGCAACATCCCCGGCGCGCTCGCCGAATACGTCCTGTCGTCCGCCGAAACGATCGTCCGGGTCCCCCCGTTCGTGTCGCTCGCCGCGGCCGTCACCCTCCCCACCGCCTTCGCCACGGCGTGGCACGCGGTGCACACCGTCGGGGCCCTGCACACCGGCGAGACCCTCGTCGTGCACGCGGCCGCGAGTCCCGTCAGCCTGGCGGCCATCGCGCTGGCCAAGCGGGCCGGTGCCGCGGTCGTCGCCTTCGCGGGCAGCGACGCGAAGCTGGCCGCGGCCCGCACGGCCGGCGCGGACCTGGCGCTGCGCAACGACGACCCGGACCCGGCGAAAGCGGTGTCGGCCTTCACCGACGGCGCCGGAGCGGACCTGGTCCTGGACCACGTCGGCACCGATACCTGGCGCACCTCACTGGACTGCCTCGGCATCGGCGGACGGCTGCTGATGCTGGGCAACACGAGCGGCGACCAAGTGGCGTTCTCGCTCAGCGAGGTCTTCCACCGCGGCCTGAAACTGCTGGGCGCCGGCGGCTACACCGCGGCCGACTTCGCCGCCGCCACGTCAGCCTGCTTCTCCGACGGCCTTCACCTGCCCACCGCCACCCAGTTCCCGCTCGAGGACCTCGCCGACGCCTGGGACGTACTCGGCGCCCGCGAGACCATCGGAAAGGTCGTGATCGCGCCATGACCGACCTGCTCATCGTGGGCGGCGACATCGTCACCATGGACTCCGCACGGAGGGTCCTCACCGGCGCCACGCTCGCCGTGTCCGGAGACAGCATCGCCGCGCTCGGCACGGCCGAGGACCTGCGCACCCGCTTCCCGGGTGCAAAGGAGATCGACGCGTCGGGCTGTGTCGTCATCCCCGGCCTCGTCGACGCCCACCAGCACACGACCGTCGACCCCCTCGTACGCAGCACGATCCCGGACCACATCAGCTCGCAGGAGTCGATCTTCGACTGGATCGTGCCGCTGCACGCCCACGCCGACGGTGACGACGACGAACTCGCCGCGACCATCACCGCCGTCGAGTGCCTGACCCGGGGCATCACCACCGTGCTGGAACCTGGCACGGTGGCCTACCCGGAGCGGGTCGCCGCAGGCCTGACCGCCGCGGGCATCCGCGCGCGGGTCGGCGGCTGGGGCTGGGACGCCGAGGGCGTGCCGTTCGGCGCCCCCGCCGACGAGGTGCTCGCCAGGCAGGAGGACATCGTCCGGTCCCTGCCGGTCACCGGGCCGGTCACCGGGTGGGTGACGCTCGTCGGCCATGACCTCGCCAGCGACGAGCTGTTCACCGGAGCGGCGAGCCTGGCCGAGCGGCTCGACACCGGACTGACCTGGCACGTCTCGCCGGGACCCGCCGACGTCGAGGCATACGCCAAGCGCAGCGGGCGTCGGCCGGTGGTCCACTTCGCCGAGTTGGGAGTACTCGGCCCGCGCCTGCTGCTGGGCCACGCCGTCTGGCTCGACGACGCGGAGGTCGACGCGATCCTCGCCACCCGTACCGCGGTCGCCGCCTGCCCCGGGGCCTATCTGCGTCTCGCCCAGGGCTACACCCGCGCCTCGCGCCACGCCGAACTGGTGCGCCGGGGCGGCCGGGTGGCCCTGGGCTGCGACGCCCACAACGCCGGCGACGCCCCGGACGTCCTCCTGGCCGCCTACCTGTTCGCCGGTCTCGAACGCGACCGTGACCTGCCCGACCCGATCCGCGCCGAGCAGGCGTTCGCGCTCGCGACGGTCGACGGCGCCGAGGCGATCGGACTCGGCGAGCGGACCGGCTCCCTCGAGGTCGGCAAGGCCGCCGACATCGTCGTACTCGACACGAGCGACCCCGCCTGGATGCCCCGCGGCGACCTCGCCCGCCAGCTCGTCTGGGGCCACGTCTCACGCACCGTCCGTGACGTGCTGGTCGACGGCCGCGTGGTCGTCCGCGACCGGCGGCCGACCGGCATCGACCTCGCCGCCGTCGCCGAGGCAGCCGCCGAGCGGTCCGCCTCCCTCCTGCGGCGCGCCGGCCTCACGCCCCGCCCGACCTGGCCGACTCGGCCGGCGGGCACCGCAAAGGAGACCACCCGTTGAACGTCATCCACATGTCCGGACGCTCTCCGGCCCACAAGCAGGGCCTGCTCTCGCAACTGGTGGTACCGCGGCCGATCGCGATGATCACGACGCTCGACCCGGACGGAGGGGTCAATGTCGCGCCGTACAGCTACTACATGCCGGTCTGTGGCGAACCTCCGCTGATCGCGGTCACCATCGGCGCCCAGCGGGAGGGCACCGCGGAGCCGAAGGACACCTGGCTCAACATCGAGCGCACGGGCGAGTTCGTCGTCAACCTGACCACCGTCGCGATCGCCGAGCACATCGAGGCGGTGGCCCGCGAGTACCCCCGTGGCGTGAGCGAGATGGACGTCGCCGACTGGCGGCCGGTGCCCTCACAGGTCGTCGACACGCCGTCGCTGGCCGACAGCCCCGCGCACCTGGAGTGCCGTGTGCACGAGGTCATCGACCGCGGCGATCACACGTCCTGCTTCTCGGGCGTGCACATCGTGCTCGCCGAGGTCGTCTGCATCACCACCGACGACTCGATCATGTCCGCCCCGGACCGCATCGACCCCACCCGGGTCCGAGCGGTCGGGCGGATGGGCTTCCCGTACTTCGTCGCCGCGGGTGAGGAGTCCGTCTTCCACCAGGAGCGGGTCGCCTACGCCGACCTCGACCGGGCCGACACGCCCGCCAACTGACCCCACCAACTGCCCCCCCTCCTTTTCGCCACCACCTCGACGAGGCGGTGGCACCCAGTGAATGGAACGCACATGACCGCAAGAAGCTCGCTCCGCCGTTGTCGGGCCCCGCTCGGCCTCGCCCTCGCCCTCACCGGAGCCCTCGCGCTCTCCGGCTGCACCAGCAACGCGGCGACGGCAACCAAGACGACCCCCGAGGCGAGCAGCAGCAGCGGCTCGGGCCTCAACGAGCCCGATGTCAACGGCGACGGCAAGGTCGTCATCGGTGTCCTCAGCCCCGGTGACATCAACGACCACGGCTACTACGAGAGCTTCGTCGACTCGGCGGACGCCTTCGCCAAGGAAAAGGGCTGGACGGTCATCAAGCGCGGCAGCGTGCCCGCGGGCGACGCACTCACCGCGGCACGCGCGCTGTGCCAGCAGCACGTCGACATGGTCGCGCTCGGCGCAAGTGAGCTGAGTACCGCCATCCCGGCCTCCGAGGAGCCGGTCTGCGCCAAGACCGCCTGGTATGTGCCGTCGTCGGCGAACATCAACCAGAGCCCGCGGGTCCTGCTGTCCACCGACGACCCCAACCAGGATCTGCTCGCCGCAGGCTACGCGGCGGGCCTGAAGATGAAGGCCGCCGGCTACACCAAGGCCGGGTTCATCACCGGCAACAAGGCCTCCTTCAGTGTCCTTGCCGCCAAGGCCTTCCTGGCCGGTATCCGGGAGGTCGTCCCGAAGGCCACCGTGACGAGCACCTACACCGGCGACTTCAACGACTCGGCGAAGGCCAAGGAGGCCACCCAGGCGCAGATCAGCCAGGGCGTCAAGGTCATCTACCCCTACCTGGGCGGGGCGACCGACGCCTCGGCACAGCTGGCGAACGCCAACGGCGTGCTGACCCTCACCCCGGGCACCGACCGGTGCGACTCGACCAGCCCCAAGTTCGACATCTCGGTGATCTTCAGCCCGGGTGACTACTTCCGCGCCGCGCTGGAGGACTTCGCCAAGGACGACCTGAAGATGGGCACGACGCGCGTGTGGCAGCTGGGCGTCGATCCCTACCCGACCGTCAAGATCTGCAAGGGCCAGGGCGACGAGGACAAGCAGCTGGAGGCCTTCATGAAGAAGATCGGCAGCAAGGAGATCGACCCGGCGGCCGAGGTCAAGCGCCTCGGCTGACCGTGCCGACCCCGACCCAGGAGATTCAGACGCGATGACACCGACGACCTCAGCGGCCCGGATTCTCGAGCTGCGTGGCATCACCAAGTCCTACGGATCCGTCACGGCCTGCGACGCCGTGGACCTCACCGTCGACGCCGGCGAGATCCATGGTCTCCTGGGCGAGAACGGGGCGGGCAAGTCCAGTCTCATGAAGGTCCTGCTCGGGCTGGTCCGGCGCGACGCCGGCACCGTGCTGGTGCGCGGCGAACAGGTCGCGCTGGACAGCCCGCAGGAAGCGGCCGAGCTGGGCATCGGCATGGTGCACCAGCATTTCAGCCTCATCAGCGGGCTCACCGTGTGGGAGAACGTCGCACTCGGCGATACCGGCGCGGTGAACAAGCAGGCCATCTGCGCCGACATCGCCGAGGTCGCCGCCCGGTACGGGCTGCCGGTCGACCCCGAGGCGCGCGTCGACGCGCTCGCGGCGGGCGAGCGGCAGCGCGTCGAGGTGGTCAAGTGCCTGCGGCGCAACCCTCAGATCCTGATCCTCGACGAGCCCACCTCCGTGCTGACCCAGGCCGAGTCGCAGGAGTTGTTCGCTGTGCTCGGCCGGGTGGTGCAGGAGGAGGGGCGTGCTGTCATCCTCATCAGTCACAAGCTTGCCGAGATCGCTCAGGCCACGGACCGGGTGACGGTCCTGCGCAAGGGCAGGGTCGCCTTCCGGGCGGTCACCGCCGAGACCACCGCGCCGGAACTGGCCCGCCAGATGGTGGGCCGCGATGTCTCCCTGCACGACGAGGGAGCCGCCCTCGGCCTGCTGCCGGTCAGCACGACCGGCACGGGCCGGGGCGGGGCCCACGACCGGCCCCCGCCCGTCCTGAGCCTGGCCGGGCTCACCGTCGAAAAAGGCGGGGTGAAGGTCCTCCAAGGCATCGACCTGACCGTCGGCGCGGGCGAGATCTGCGCCCTCTACGGTGTCGAGGGCAGCGGCCAGGCGACGCTCGGCGAAGTCCTCGCCGGGCTGGTCCTGCCGACCGCCGGCAGCATCGAGGTCGCCGGCCGCCGGGTCGATGTGGCCCGGCCCGGCGCGCTCGGGAAGGCGGGTCTCGGCATCGTGCCGGAGGACCGGCACCAAAGCGGCGTCGTCCTGGACATGAGCGTCACCGAGAACCTGACCATGAAGTCGCTCGACAAGCTCAGCGGCAGGTTCCTGTTGCGCCGTCGCGCGATGATCGCCGAAGCCCGACGCCTCGCGGACGAGTTCAACATCGTCGCGCCCTCGCTCGACGCGCCGGTGCGCAGCCTGTCCGGAGGCAACCAGCAACGCGTCGTGCTCGCCCGGGAACTGTCCGGTCACACCAGCGTCCTGGTGGCCGCGCAACCCACACACGGGCTGGACGTCGGCGCCATCGAGGACATGTACGCCCGGCTCCGCCAGGCGGCCGCGGACGGCGTCGGAGTGCTGCTCATCTCCACCGAACTCGAGGAAGTCATGGCCCTTGCAACCTGGATCGCGGTGATCTCGTCCGGGCGGATCACCGGAGCACTGCCCGTCTCGGAGGCGACCCCCGAGCGACTGGGCATGCTGGTCGGCGGTGAGGCCGCATGAGCGCCGCCTCGCTGACGAACGGGGACGACCTCGCCCGGCGTTTTCTCGCCCGGCTTCGTCCCGGGCGCGACGGCTGGTTGACGGCGGGCCTGACCGCCGTGCTGGTCGCCGTCGCCGCGGGCGCCTCCGCGCTGCTGCTCGTCCTGACCGGTGGCTCGCCGAGCGCGTCGGCGGACGCGATATGGACCGGGAGTCTGGCCGACGCCAACGGATGGACGACGACGCTGCTCAACGCGGCGCCGTTGCTGCTGGTCGCGGTCGGTGCGTGCATCTGCGCGGCGGGCGGCACCTTCAACATCGGCCAGGAGGGGCAGGTCCTCATCGGCGGCCTGGCCGGAGCCTGGGTCGGACTGCGGCTGGCCGTGCCCGGCCCGATGCTGGTGGTCGTGGTGCTGATCGCCGCGGCCGTCGGCGGCGGCGCCTGGGCCGCGCTCAGCGCGGGGATGCTCCGCCTGCGCGGCGTCAACGTCCCGGTGAGCACGCTGCTGATGACCTTCCTCGCCATCCAGCTCGTCACCTTCGCGGTCAGCACCCCCTGGTTCCTCCAGGAGAGCGCGGAGGGCTCCTCGGGCATCGCCGACGCGTCGTCCAACCAACTGCCGGCCAATGCCCTGCTCGGCGGCTTCGGGCAGTACCCGTCGGTGCAGTGGAACATCGGCCTGTTCATCGCGCTGGTCGCGGCGGCCGGTGTCGCTGTGGTCCTCACCCGCAGCCGGTGGGGCTTCAGGGTGCGCATGCTCGGACTGAATCCGCTGACGGCCAAGCACACCGGTGTCCGGGTGGCCGCGCTCGGCGGCTTCACCCTGGCGCTGTCCGGAGCTTTCGCCGGGCTCGCGGGCGGGCTGCTGATGGTCAGCCCGGTCGGCACCAACCGGCTGCAGGCCGGGCTCTCGGACAACTTCGGCTGGGACGGCCTGCTCGTCGCGCTCGTCGCACGCAACCGGCCCCTGGTCGCGATCCCGGTGTCGCTGGTGTTCGCCGTGCTGCGCGCGGGCGGCGACTTCCTCTCGGCCACGGGAGTGCCGTACTACCTCGTCGATGTCGTCAAATCACTGCTGGTCCTCGCGTTCGTCGCGCCGCCCGTGCTCGTCGATCTCTTCCGCCGGCGTCGCGGTGCCACACCGCAGGCGGCGCCCGGCCTGTCCGTAGTCCCGACCAAGGTGAAGGCAGCCGCGTGAGCGCTCTGGACAGCACCACCACCATCCTCGCCAGCGGTGTCCGGCTGACCGTGCCCCTGGCGTTCGCCGCCTGCGGTGAGTACGTGGCCGAACGCGCCGGCACGATGAACATCTCCGTCGAGGCGATGATGCTCGGCGCCGCGTTCACCTCGATCGCCACCGCGAGCGCGACCGGCAGTGCCACCGTCGGCCTCGCGGTAGGCGTCCTGACCGGCCTCGTCCTCGGCTTCGTGCACGGCAACCTCTCCCACCGGGCGCAGATCAACACCTTCGTCGTCGGCCTGGTGCTGAACGCGCTGGTGCTCGGGCTGACGAGCTACCTGATCACGACGAACCAGTTCGTCTCGCACCAGGTCCACATCCTGTCGATCCCGCTGTTGCAGGACATACCGCTCATCGGCAAGCCGCTGTTCTCCGAACGCTGGCCCGCCTTCCTGATGTTCGCGCTGGTGCCGCTCACCTGGTGGCTGGTGGAGCGCAGCCGCTGGGGCCTGGAACTGCGGGCGGTGGGGGAGAACCCCCAGGCCGCCGACGTCACGGGCATCAAGGTGAACATGCGGCGCCGGCAGGCGCTGCTGTGGTGCGGCGCGCTGGCCGGTCTCGGTGGCGCGTACCTCGCGGTCGGCGAGGTCGGATCGTTCAACCAGAACATGACCGCCGGGCGCGGCTACATCGTCATCGCCGCGGTGATCTTCGGGGCGTGGCGGCTCGGGAGGACCATGCTCGGCTGCCTGGTCTTCGGCCTCTCCGACGCGATGCGCCTGGCGCTCCCGGCGCTCGGTGTCACCCTCAACGCCCAGCTGCTCGTCGCGGCCCCGTATCTGCTCGCGCTCCTGGCCATGCTCCTGTTCACCACCCAGCACCGGGAGCCCGGCGCGCTCGGCCGGCCCTTCGAGCGCGGGTCGACCTGATGACCGGGACCGGACGAGCACGGATGCTGCTTGCGCGAAGACACGGAGCCCGTTGGTGCGCGACCCCGCCGGCTGCGCAGGGCCCCGCTCTGCAGCGCCGGCGGGGTGGAGCCGGGCCCGTTGCCGGGTGTGAGGGGTGCGTGGATCCGGTCCACCGCGAGGCACGACCTGCCGGCCGGGAGCGGCGAGCGCGGACGCCGGTTCCGCGACCGTGCGGGGCCGGCATCCGCCGTAGGTGTGCGACATCGCCGTCAGCGTCGGCGCGGCGCCGCACTCTCCAGCGCCGGTGGCGTGTAGCCGGTGTCGAGCGGGTTGAGGGCGCTGCCCGGCGCGACGAGCGCGTCGATCCGGTCCAGCGCCTCGGCCGACAGCGGCCGGTCCACCGCGGTGAGCTGCCATCGCCGTCAGCGTCGGCGCAGCGCCGCACTCTCCAGCGCCGGTGGCGTGTAGCCGGTGTCGAGCGGGTTGAGGGCGCTGCCCGGCGCGACGAGCGCGTCGATCCGGTCCAGCGCCTCGGCCGACAGCGGCCGGTCCACCGCGGTGAGCTGCGACAGGAGCTGGTCGTGGGTGCGCGCGCCCATCACGGCCGAGGTGACGCCGGGATGGGCGAGCACGAACCGCAGCGCAAGCTCGACGAGCGTGCAGCCCTCCTCGGCGGCCAGGCGCACGAGTTCCTCGACGACCGCGAGCTTGCGCTCGCGCATCTGCTCGTCGGCGAAGTCGAAGTGGTCACTGTTCCTCAGCGCGCGCGAGTCCGCCTCCGGTCCGACGCCGGCCCGGTACTTGCCCGTCAGCCAGCCGCCGTTGAGCGGGCTCCAGACCATGACGCCCATGCGGTGCCGCTCAGCGGTGGGCAGGGCAGCGGCCTCCGCGTGCCGGGCCAGGACCGAGTACGACAGCTGCTCCACGGTGAACCGCTCGGTGCCACCGCGCCGCGCCGCCCACTGCGCCTCCACGATCTCCTCGGCCGGGAAGCTGGAGGTGCCGATCGCCCGCACCTTGCCCGCCCGCACCAGGTCACTGAGCGCACCGAGGGTCTCCTCGACGTCGGTGAGGGGGTCGGGACGGTGGACGAGGTACACGTCCAGGTGGTCCGTCCCCAGCCGGCGCAGACTGTCCTCCACGGCACGTGTGATCCACAGCCGGGAGGCGCCGCCCCGGTTGCGGTCGAGCGGACCCGCGGGCATCCGGCTCGCGACCTTCGACACCAGGACGACCTCGTCGCGCCGTCCCTTCAGCGCCCGGCCGACGATCTCCTCCGACTCGCCGAAGGCGTACACGTCGGCGGTGTCGACGAAGTTGACCCCGGCGTCCAGCGCCGTCGCCACCATGCGGTGGCACTCCGCCTCGTCGGTGTTGCCCCAGGCGCCGAACATCATCGACCCGAGGCAGAGCTGACTCACCTCGATGCCCGTCCCACCCAGAATCCGGTAGTGCACGCTCGCCCTCGTCTCCCAGCCGACGCCGTGTCGCTGTCCTCTCGCAGGCTCGCACAGCGGCAGTCCCGGAACCGATGTCGCGCGGGGCCAGCATCGCCGGCCTGCGTGTTGTGTCCGCAGCACATCGACCCGCCGGTGCATGCGTGCCTAGGCTCAAACAAATCCGAACAAAGAAATCCGAACCACTCACTGGAGGTACCGTGGCCACCGGTCTCACCTCGGCACGCTGGACTCACGTCGCGCTGCCGACCGGCGATCTCGACAAATCGATCGCGTTCTACACCGCACTGACCCCGCTGGTCGTGGTCGAGCGGTTCAAGGACGCCGACGGCGAGAGCGTCTGGCTCTCCAACGACCAGCAGGCCGAGACGCCGTTCGTGCTCGTCCTGGTGTCCTTCAACAAGGACAAGGGCAACCAACTGGGCCTGCTGCACCCGTTCGCGCACCTCGGCATCGAGGTGCCCACGCGCCAGGACGTCGACGCGCTCGCGGACCGGGCCCGCGAGCTCGGCTGCCTGCACTGGGAGCCCCGGCAGATGCCCGAGCCCGTCGGCTACATCTGCGCTCTGAAGGACCCCGACGGCAACGTCGTCGAGATCTCCCACGACCAGCGGGTCTTCGACTCGGTCCGCGCGAAGTGGGGTTCGTCCTGAAGGACACCCGCGCCGCCGTCGAGGCGTACCTCGCGGCGTTGAACGCGCACGACGCCGACGCCGTGGCCGCCTGCGTGGCCGAGGACTTCGTCAACGAGCACACGTCGTCGATGGGACAGAGCCGCAAGGGCCGCGCCGAGTACCGCGCCGCGCTGACCGGGTTCCTCGAGAACTTCGGGGACCTGCACTACGCGCCCGAGGGCTTCCTCGTCGACGGCGAGTCCGCCGCGGTGCCGTACGTCATGACGTTCCTGATGCGTTCGGCCGGCGACCGCCCCGTACGAGTGCGCGGGGTCTTCGTGTTCACCGTCGCCGACGGCCTCATCACGCGTCGCACGGACTACTGGGACAGCGGCGAGGTGCAGCGGCAGCTCTCCTGACGCCCCTGGCCGGAAGCCCGGAACCAGGCCCCTGACACCCCGTCCGCCTCTCGCGCGGACGGGGTGCCGGTGTATCCCCACCTGACCTGCGTATCGCTTTGCATGACGCCGTCTCGCATTGCTTGACACGATGTCGTCTCGCAATGAAAGATGCCGTCATGCAAGTAGTGACAACGCAGTCCGGCCTGGGCCGGATCGAGGACGGGGCCATCGCCCTGTTGGACACGGCTCTGCCGCACGTCGGCGCGGTCCTGGAGCAGGAAGGCTCGCTGCAGGGCCTGGCGTCCTGCGCGGTGCGCCGACGGATCCCGCTCGACCAGGCCACGATCGTGGCGCCGCTGGGCCGTCCCCGCGCGGTGTGGGGCGTCGGACTCAACTACGTGTCGAAGGCGGCCCGTACGGGCCGGGGAGTGCCCGAGCAGCCGATCCTGTACCTGGCCGCGTCGTCCGGCGTCCTGGCGCCCGGCGCGCAGGTGGTGATCCCGCGGGCCGCGACCGAACCCGACTACGAAGGGGAGATCGCGGTCGTCGTCGGTCGCCGGCTGTACCAGGCGTCCGAGTCGGAGGTCTGGCCCGCGATCGCCGGCATCACCGCGGCCAACGACATGACGGCGCGTGATGTCATGCGCGCCACCGCCACGCCCGCCCTCGCCAAGAGCTACCCGGGATTCACGCCGCTCGGCGCCTCCATCCGCACTCCCGACGACCTCGCCGACCGCGACGCGATCCGCGTACGGACCCGGGTCAACGGCGAACTCGTCCAGGACGACACGAGCGCCGGGATGATCTTCGCGGTCACCGATCTGCTCAGCCGCTTGTCGTGGTTCGCCGCGCTGGAACCCGGCGATGTCGTCCTCACCGGAACTCCGGCGGGCACCGGCCAGGACCGCGGCTGCTTCCTCGCCGACGGCGACGAGGTACGCGTCGAGGTGGACGGCGTGCTGCCCCTCGTCACCCGCGTCGTGCGCCCCGCGGACGCCTCACCGCACGACCACCGGCTGACCGAACCGGTCAGCTGACCACCTCTCACCCTGGAGCCCATACCGATGCCCATCTCCTCCACGCCGTCCTACGACCTCGTCCTGGCCGGCGGCACCGTCATCGATCCGGCGTCGGGCACCCACGCCCGGCTCGACGTGGCGGTCACCGGTGACCGCATCGCCGCGATCGGGGAAGGGCTGGCGGCGGGCGCGACCCGCACGATCGACGTCACCGGCTCCACCGTGCTGCCGGGCCTCGTCGAGGGCCACACCCACATCTTCCAGTACGTCTCCGCGGTCGGCGCCCCCGCCGAGGAGGCCCACCTGCGGCGCGGCGTCGTCGCGGCGGCGGACGCCGGCACGGCCGGCGCCTCGACCTTCGCGGCCTTCCGCAAGCTGGTGGTCGAGGCGAACCCGCTGCGCATCGTCAACTTCCTCAACGTCTCGGTGCTCGGTCTGATCGACTTCAGGTTCGGCGAGCTGCTCAACCCCGACACCCTGGTCCCGGAGGACGCGCTCGCGACCGCCGAGGCCCACCCCGACATCGTGCGCGGCTTCAAGATCCGGCTGTCCGAGGACGTCGTAGGCGAGAACTGGGAGTCGCTGCTGAAGAAGTCCGTGGCGCTGGCCGAGCAGGCCCGCCTCCCGCTGATGGTGCACATCGGCGAGACCGAGGAGCCGGTGCCCGTCGTGCTGGACTACCTGCGCCCCGGCGACATCGTGGCGCACTGCTACACCGGGAAGCCGAACGGCATCCTCGACGGCGACCAGGTGCACCCGGCGGTCATGGCGGCCCGCGAGCGCGGCGTGCTGTTCGACTCCGCCCACGGCAAGAGCAACCTCAGCTTCGAGGTGGCGCGCCGGGCGATCGCCGACGGATTCCTGCCCGACATCCTCAGCTCCGACACCAGCGCCCGCAACTGGCGCGGCCCGGTGTTCGACCTGCTCACCAGCGTCTCCAAGCTGGTCGCGCTCGGCGCGCCGCTGGAGGAGTGCATCCGGCGGGCCACCGTCGCCCCGGCGCGGCTGCTCGGGCTCGACACCGAGGGCTACGGCCGCCTGGAGGTCGGCGGACGGGCCGACGTCACGGTCGTCGACTGGACCGACGAGGTCACCCTGCCCGACGCCGCGGGCAACACGATCGTCGCGCCGCGCCTGGAGCCGACCGTCGTACTGCACGCCGGCGCCGAGGTCGACATCGTGCCGTGGCGCGGTCTGCCGGCGGCATGAGACGCCCGCCCGTCCCGGGAAGGACGCGATGAGCGTCGGTGACGTCCATCCGCTGCGGCGTCGGCTGCGCGCGGCCCTGACCACGGGGCGACCCGCCGTCGGTACGTTCGTCAAGCTGGCGTCGCCCGACGTGGTGGAACTGGCCGAGGCGGCCGGGTTCGCGTTCGTGGTCGTCGACCTCGAACACTCCGCCCTCACCGAGCAGAACGCCGTCGACCTGGTGCGGCACGCGCACGCGTGCGGCCTGCCGGCCCTGGTCCGCGTGCCCGAGGTGGACACCGCCGCCGTCAACCGGCTGCTGGAGGCCGGGGCGGCGGGCATCCAGCTGTCCATGCTCACCCGCGTCGCCCAGGCCGAGGCACTCGCGGCGGCGACCCGGTTCGCGCCGGCCGGCCGCCGTTCGGTCAGCCTGGCCAACAGGGCCGCCCGCTTCGGCGCGCTCCCGCTGGCCGCCTTCCTGCGCGCCGAGCGGGACGACCCACCGGTGCTGGTGGGCCAGATCGAGACCGCGCGCACCGATCCTCTGCCGGATCTGCTCGCCCCTCTCGACGTGTGCTTCGTCGGCAGCACCGACCTCGCGGTCGACCTGGGCCTGCCGGCCGACCCCGCGGTGCTGCGCGCCGCGGTGGACCGGGTGCGCGAGGCCGCCCGCTCCACAGGGGTGGCGTTCGGCGGCTGGGCACCGGCCCGGGGCGCCGCAGCCGACCTGGGCCTGAGCGACGCCGACTACCTGGTCGTCGGCTCGGACCTGCAGATGTTGGCGGCCGCCCTGCGGGTGGCCGCAGGAGAGGAGAACCAGTGACCACACGCAACGCAGCGCTGTTCAGCACCGTCCTCAACTGGGACGAGCTGCCGGTGACCCAGGTGCGGCCGGGGGTACGCCGTCGTGTGTACGCGACGGACGAGATGATGATCTGCCACCACGAACTCGACGTTGGCATGACGCTCAACCCGCACCGGCACGAGGAGTTCGACCAGCTGGTCCATATCGCCGAGGGGCGTGCGAACTACTACGTGGACGGTGTCGCGCACGACATGCGTGCGGGGTCGTTCCTGCTGGTTCCCCGCGGCAGTGAGCACTACGTGGAGCCGACGGAGGCTCCCTGCGTGAACATCGACTTCTTCGTCCCGCCGAGGGCCGACCTGCTTCCCTGACCGAAGGACCGGCTTCCTGACGCACCGGGTCGTGCGGTAACCGGTGCCCGGACGGACCGACTTGCTCAACCACGTCCCGCCACGTCCGTCGCCGGCCGAGTCACCTGCCGGGAGGCCTCCGTATGAAGCGGCCGACGCCCTGCTGGAGCAGGTGCCCGAGGTGGTGATCACGGTGGGCTCGGCGGGCGGTTTCCACGCTGCCCGGGGCGCGGGGAAGATCTCCGTCCCCGCCGCCGCACGTGACCGCCGTGGACTCGACCGGCGCAACGAGCTGTCGCGGCTGCGGTCCCCGATCGGCCTCGATCTCGGGGCCCGTACGTCCGAGGAGACCGCCGTCTCCATCGCGGCAGAGATCATCGCGGCCCGGCACGGTGGGACGGGGATCCCGCTGACCGACTCGGGCAGGCCCATCCACCGCGAAGGGAGAACGAACGGAACCGAGAGGGCGGCCTGAATTCAGGGACGCCTGCGACGACGGTTTCGGCCGGCACGGGGCCCCGGCGGCACGGCCGCCAGAAGCCGATCAGGCCCTCCTCGGCATCGGCGCCGCCGAGTCCGGCATGACGCTCACCGCGATGCCGTGGAGGGGTGATGCGCAGGTCACGACCGCCGGCCCACCGCCTTTGCGGTGGGCCGGCCGTCGTCCCGGTACGTGGGTCAGCCCCCGTTGGGTGTGCCGTCCGAGGTGCCCAGTCGCTGCGACAGCGCGCGGGCGGTCTCCAGCAGTGCCTGCGCCATCGGCGACTTGACGTCGTCGGGGACGGTCGCCGTCGTGCCGACGACAGCGAGCGTTCCGCTGATCTTGTCGCCCTCGAAGATCGGCGCCGCGATGGTGCGGACCCCGTTGACAGCGGGGGAGTTGACCGACAGCCCGTGCTGCCGGATGGCCTCGAGCTCCTCGGTGAGCTCGGAGGACTTGAGGACCGAGCGCGGCAGCGCCGGTACCTGGTCCGGGGGCAGGAACGTGAGGAAGATCCGTCCCTGTGCCGAGGAGGTGAGGTCGAGACGCGAGCCGACCCGGACGCTGATCCGCACCATGTGGTCGGTGTTGTCCACCGAACGCACCACGGTCGGCGACTCGCCGTCCCAGACCGACAGTACGATCGTCTCGTCGATGCGCCGGACCAGCTCCTCCATGTACGGCTCGGCGGCGGCGACGATCGGCAGGCCGGCCCGTGCTGCCGTCGCGAGCGTGAGCACCTGGGGGCCGAGGGAGTACAGCGAGGTGCGCTCGTCGTAGCGCAGCAGGTTCGCCGCCCGCAGCGCCTTCGTGTAGCGGTGCGCGGTCGCCTTGCTCGCCCCGAGCCGCGCGGTGATCTCGTTGAGACTCATGTGCGGCTTGCCGACCGTGAACGAGCCGAGGATCAGCGCCGCACGCTGCACCGTCTGGATCGTCGGCGCGGTCGTGTCGGGAGCCCCTTGCTCGCCGGTGCCGGGCTGCGCCTTCGTGGCCATGAATCCTGCTCCTGTCGCGTACTTAGTAAAGTGGTAAGACGTCGCGTGGAACGCCGTATTGGATAGCGTAACGGTGAGAGCCGTGTAAATGTGCGGGAAGAGATGACGTGTGCCAGGCCCTCACGCATCGGAGGAGTGCCCCGGCGTGAGGGAGCGGGCCGAGTCGAGCAGGGAGGCGATGTGGTTGACGGCCAGAGCGGCCTCGCCGAAGCCGATCGAGATGAGGCTGACCTTGCCGTCGTGGTCGGCGATGTCGCCGGCCGCGAAGACGCGCTCCCGGCTCGTGCGCATCGTGCGGTCGACGAGGATGCGCCGACGGCGCAGCTCCAGCCCCCACCGCTCGATCGGCCCGAGGTCGGCGATGAAGCCGAGCGCGGCGACGACGGACTGGGCGGACAGGCTGATGCGGTCGCCGTCCGACGCGACCACGACCTCCGACACCGACCCGTCGCCGGAGATCTTCTCGACCTCGTAGGGCGTCAGGACGCGCACTGAGGATGCCTGCACCTGCTCGACGGTGCGTTCGTGGGCCCGGAACCGCGTACGCCGGTGCACCACCGTCACCGACGAGGCGATCGGCTCCAGCGACAGCGCCCAGTCCAGCGCCGAGTCCCCGCCGCCGACGACCACGACGTCCTGTCCGGTGAGTTCGTCCAGCCGGGGCACGAAGTACCGCAGTCCGCGGCCCAGGTAGTCGGAGCCCACAGGGAGCTCGCGGGGCACGAAGTTCCCGATCCCGCCGCACACCAGCACCGCCCCCGCGGTGATTCGCGTGCCGGCGTCGGTCGTGGCGACGATGTGCTCACCCGCGTCGTCGAGGTCGGTGACCCCGTGCCCGAGCAGGTACGTCGGGTTCGACTGTCCGGCCTGCTCGGCCAGCCGGTCCACCAGGTCCTGGCCGCGGACGGCGGGAAAGCCGGCCACGTCGTGGATGAGCTTCTCGGGGTACAGCGCGGTGATCTGCCCGCCCACCTCGGGCAGGGCGTCCGCGACCGCGACGCTCATGCCGCGGAAGCCGGCGTAGTACGCGCCGTACAGCCCCGTCGGACCGGCACCGATGATCAGTAGGTCGACGGACACGTCGGGGCCGGCGCCCGTGGTGGCCGGCAAGCCGCTCACGCTCCCACCTCGGGGTGGTCGCGGCCGACCCTGCCGACCTTGCGTGCGCCGCCGGGCGACCCGAGCGGTTCGGCTCCGGCGATCTCGAGGGTGAAGAACTCGGCGTTGACGCGCTGGGACTGCTCGGCCTCGGCCGGCAGGTCCTCGTGGTGGAAGATCGAGATCTGCGGGCAGACGGGTTCGCAGCGCCCGCACTCGACGCATTCGTCGGGCTGGATGTAGAGCATCCGGTCGCCCTCGTAGATGCAGTCGGCCGGGCACTCCTCCATGCACGACTTGTCCATGACGTCGAGGCATGCCTGAGTGATGACATACGGCACGGGCTTCTTGCCCTTCACACGGTCGCACGGAATGCGAGATGGTGTCTTCTAATGTGGAATGGATGATGACGGTGCAGGCCCGGGGTGTCAACCATCAGGCGATTGCTTGACACTGCCGCCCGTGCTAAGGGAAGCTGGCGCGACATACGAGATGGCGTCTCACAGAACGCCACTCGGGTCGGGACTTGTGAGAGGCATACGCCGTAATGGGAAGCAACCCCCGGACCGTCCCAGCACCGATGATCGTCGAGGACTGGGACCGGCTCACCTTCCGGGTCAACCGCGAGGCCTACCGCAGCGCGGAGATCTTCACCCGGGAACGCGGCTGGGTATGGACACACACCTGGCTCTACCTCGGCCACGAGACCGAGATCCCCCACCCCAACGACTTCAAGGTCCGCACCCTCGGCGGACGACCGCTG
Source organism: Streptomyces sp. SAI-127 (assembly GCF_029894425.1). NCBI lineage: Bacteria > Bacillati > Actinomycetota > Actinomycetes > Kitasatosporales > Streptomycetaceae > Streptomyces > Streptomyces sp. SAI-127. Next base: position 1,986,015 of record NZ_JARXYJ010000001.1, on the reverse strand, counting down.
ATCTTCTGCCGGGACACCGCCGGCGAGGTGCACGCCTTCCTGAACTCCTGCCCCCACCGCGGCACGGTGCTGTGCCGCGAGAGCGAGGGCTCGACCAGGCTGTTCCAGTGCTTCTACCACGCCTGGACGTTCCGCAACAACGGTGACCTCGCCGCCATCCCCGACGCCGACGCGTACGAGTCGAGCGACGAGTTCAAGACGTCCATGGGCCTGCGCGGCGTCCCGCGCCTGGAGATCCACGAGGGATACGTCTTCGTCGCGTTCGACCCCGACGTCCCGCCGCTGCTCGAACACCTCGGCGAAGCGGCCGACTACATGACGATGATCGAACAGCAGCACGCCGGCGGCATGACCACGCTGCCCGGCACACAGCAGTACAGCGTGCGGGGCAACTGGAAACTCGCCGTCGAGAACGCGATGGACGGCTACCACTTCGCGCCGACCCACAACACGTTCGTGGGCTACCTGCGCGAGAGCGGCTTCGCCGTCACCGACGACAACCAGTACGCGTACAACCTCGGCAACGGCCACGGACTGCTGGTCCTGACCGGGCACGGCGGACGCATCAGCATGCTCTGGGAGCCACGCTTCGGCGAGGACGAGCGGGTGCGCACCGAGCAGCACCGGGCCGAGATGACCGAGCGGCTGGGGGAGAAGCGGGCGCACTACGTGGCCGACGAGAGCCACATCCTGTTCGTGTTCCCGAACCTGCTCCTGTTCGACATCGAGGGGCTGTCGATCCGGCAGTTGGAGCCGGTGGCACCCGACCAGACCGACGTACGCGCCTGGCAGCTGGTCCCGCGCGACGAGGACCCGGCCGCGCGCGCCCTGCGCATGAAGACGGTCGTCAGCTTCGTCGGCCCGGGCGGGCTCGCCACACCGGACGACATCGAGGCGTACGAGGCGGTCCAGCGCGGCATCCAGGCCACGGCCGGCACCGCTGTGCCCGAGCTGGACTACAGCGACATGTCACGCGGTATGGCCGACGAGGTCAAGGGCGTACAGGGCAGGTCGACCGACGAAGGTGCGATGCGGGGCTTCTGGCGGCACTGGATCGACGCCGTCGGGCTCGATGACGGCCTCCAGGTCCACGGCGACCGCCCGGCGTCCTTCCTCGCAGGCAGGGACATGCGATGACCACGATCACCAACACCCACTCCGTGCAGTGCCAGGGGCGCGTCATCACCCGCCCGGAGGTGGAGGACTTCCTCTACGCCGAGGCGGACATCCTCGATCACTGGGACTACGACGGCTGGCTGGCCCTCTTCGAGCCCGGCGCCCGCTACGAGATCCCGACGACCGACCACCGCCCCGGCTGGTCGCCGCACGAGACCGGTTCCTTCGTCGACGACGACTGGGACCTGATCCGCGCCCGGGTCAAGCGCCTGAAGTCCCGCAAGGCGCACGCCGAGAACCCGCACTCGCGCACCCACCGGCTGGTGTCCAACGTGCGGCTCTCCGAGCACACGGAGGACTCCTTCCGGGTCGCGGCGTCCTTCGTGGTGCACCGCGCCCGCGACGGCCACTTCGACGCCTACGTCGGCTGGTACGAGCATGTGCTGGTGCCCACCGAGGACGGACTGCGTTTCCGGCTGCGGCGCTCGATCCTCGGCCACGAGTCGCTGGCGGCAGGCGCCCGGCTCAGCTTCATCCTCTGACCGGCGACGGATGGTGACCCGATGATCCGACACACCCTGTCCTTCCGCTTCGCCGACTCGGTCGACCAGGCCACGCGCGAGTCCGTGCTGGCCGAGCTGCGCACCTTCCCGGACCGGTACCCGGCCATGCGCGGCTTCGTCCTCGGCGAGAACGTCAGCACCCGCGACCGGACCTTCACCCACACCATGGCCGTCGACTTCGACAGCCAGGACGACCTGCTCGCCTATCTCGGCAGCGAGTCCCACGAGAGCTTCGTGCACACGCGCTGGCGACCGGTCATCGACCGGCAGGCCATCACCTCGTTCGAGTACACCGAGCGCCCCTCGCTCACCTCAGGAAGGACAGCGCCCGTGAGCACCCGCCCGCACGCCCCGTACGGCATGGAGTACGCCCGGATCGAGGTTCCGGACATGCAGGCCACGATCGACTTCCTCGAGTACCACGTCGGGCTCCAGCTGGAGCAGCGTACAGACGAGTACGCCTATCTGCGCGCCGACATCGAGCACCACGCGATCGAGCTGATCAACGCTCCCGAGCGCACCGACGGGTGGACGACCGCGGTCGGCTACAGCGTGGAGAGCGAGGAGGTCCTGGAGCAGCTGCACAAGAGCGTCCTCGACGCCGGCCTCGAAGTCCTCGACCTGCAGGAACGCCAGCAGGCGCTGTGCGAGAACGGCTTCGCGGTCAAGGACCCCAACGGGCTCATCGTCGAGCTGTTCACCGAGTTCCAGGAGTACGCCGAGCCGCCGCACATCGAGATCCGGCCGCTCGACCTGGTGCACCCCTTCATCGCCACCACGAAGTACCAGGAGACGCAGGACTTCTACCAGAAGGTCCTGCGGTTCATCCCCTCGGACTACGTCGTCGGCTCGACCACGTTCTTCCGCGGCGAGGACCGCCACCATCACAGCCTCGCGGTGCAGAACAACAAGGAGCACTTCGTCGCGCACCTGTGCTTCGCGATGAAGAGCCTCGACCACGTCATGCGGATGCGCGCCCGCGCGCTGTACAAGGGCGCGCCGATAGCCTCCGACATCGTCAACCACTCGGCGTCGACGTCGATCGCGTTCTACCTGCACGACACGCGCTTCGGTCCGCGGTTCGAACTGTGCGACCGGCACCGGGTGTTCACGCCGGAGGAGCACGAGACGCACCGGCCCCGCAGGATGCCGGCCGACCCGCGCAACATCGACGTGTGGCGTCCGGCGTCCGACGACTGGGGACGTTTTTGAGACAGCAGTTGCTTGACGTCCTGAACCTGCTCGACACCGCTCCCGCCCCTCGCGGGCGGGAGCGGACGGCGGCCCACCGGCTGCGCACCTGGTGTGCGCGCCGGTGGCCGCACGTCGAGTGGCAGGTACTGGAGCACGGTCCCGCGGGCGGCAGCCTGGTCGCCGCGCACGGGGCGGGTCCGCTGCTGTACTCCCACCTCGACACGTCACTGGACGACGGCGGTCCGCACAACCAGCTCGTCACCGGCGACGACGCACCCATCGCCCCGCTCGCCGTGGACGGCGACGTGGTGACCGGCTTCGGACTCGGGGTGGCCCGCGGGCCGGCGGCGGCCGCGCTGGTCGCGTTCGCCGAGGCGGGCGCCGGACGGCTGCTGCTCGCCGGCTCCGGTACGCACCGCCGCAGTGGCGGGACCACCGGCCTGGAGGCCTACGCCGACGCGTGTCCGCTCCCGCGCTCGGCGATCGTCGCCAAGTGCGGCCCGCCCACGCTGCTGTGGCACGAGCCGGGCGCGTTCTACCTGACCGTCCGGGTGACCGGCCGCTCCGGCGCCGCGATGATGCCGGAGTCGGCCACACCGCCCGGGGGACTCGTCGCCTCGGCCGGCGTCGTCCTGGACGAACTGGCCCGCTGGCGCACCCGCCTACCTGGCCACCGACCCGCGGGCGGGACAGACCGGCCGGGCATGCGGCATCGGCGCGATCAGCGGCGGGTGGCCGGACAAGCCGGACCTGCTGCCGGCCCGACTGGGGATCGATCTGTACGTCGTCACCGGTGACCCGGTGGACCCGAACGTGCTGGCGGCCGAGCTGGCCGACCGGCTGCGGGCACGGTGTGCGCGATCAGTGCTGCGCGACTGCGCGGTCGAGGTCGAGGCCGAGCCGGTCGCGGCAGCCGCGGCGACGCCTGCCGATGCCCCGGTGGTGACGGCCGCCCGCGCGGCCTGGCTCGACGAGTTCGGTGCGCAGCCGCCGCCCATCACCGGCTGGACGGGTTCGACCGACGGCGTCGTACTGCGCGCCCGCGGCGTCGACACCGTGCGGCTCGGCCCGCAGGCGAAGCCGGCCGCCGGCGACCCCCGTCGCGACGCCCTGTCCTTGGGACAGCTGACCGCCTACGCGCGCATCTACCGCCGGCTGCTGTCCGAGCTGCCGGCGTAGAGCGGGCGCGAGCGCCGTGCAGAACTTGCCGTGGCAGACGACCGCCGCAGCCAGAGGTTGCTCTGGCTGCGGCGGTCGTTGGTTTTCCCGGCGGGGTCAGCCCGCCGAGGTACGGCCGGGCGCGGCGTCACACTCCCCAGTCGTCGTTGACGGTGACGGCGTCGGCGATGCGGAACCGGCCGCCGGGCACCAGGGGTGTGGTGGGCTCACCCATCACGACCACGTGCTTGCCGAACCGGGGGGCCAGCGGTCGGCCGACGTCGCGCTTGAGCCACAGACGCAGCAGATGGCGGCGGCGCTCAGGTTCCGGGTGGTCGACGTAGCTGGTGCGCGAGTGCAGTGCGGCGTAGTTGAGCAGCCACTGCACGTCCCCCGGCTGGAAGTCCATGTCGATCGGCAGACCGGGCTCCTGCGAGATCTCGTCGAAGAGGGTGATGGCCGCGGCCTGATCGGGCGTCAGCGGCGGGACGCCCGGGTACTCCTGGGCGCTGAAGATCATCGAGTTGCCCGCGTAGGTGCTGAAGATGCCGTCGACGTGGCTGATGATCGGCGAGGTGTACGTGAGTTCAGGGGAGTCGGGGTCCTGACGCCGCCAGTCCCAGTGGTAGGTGTCGAAGAGCCGCGCGGCGAGGTCCGGCCGGCGGCGCAGCATCTCGTTGTAGATCGTGGTGCCGCTGACCAGGCTGGAGGCGCCACCCTCCTTGGCACCGCGCAGACACATGAGGGCGACGACGTCGGAGCTGTCCGAGTGGAACGGCAGCCGGTCCCGGATACGGGAGGGCAGCGCGCCCTCGTCGGACATCGTCTTGTTCGACGTGGCGATGACGTGGTCGAGCAGATCGCCCCGCTGGCTCTGCCCGATCGGCCGGCCGAGATGCAGGCCCATGATGAAGAAGATGGCCCCGGAAACGGCGTCGCCGTACTCCTCGGTGCGCAGGCCGCGCACCAGGATGAAGCCCCGGCCGGCGTCCATCTGGTGGGCGCACTCGTCGTTGAGGGCGAGACAGGCGTCGAGCGGGTAGTCGGCGGCGGTGACGGTGCGCAGGTCGGGGTCGTCGGCGACGAAGCGCCGTCCCAGGCCTTCCAGCTCGGTGCGCTCGGCGTCGCTGAGTACGTGGATCCACTCGGTGGATTTCGACAGCTCGTCGCCGCGCCAGGCGGACGGGCCGGAGACCGGCTGAAGGCCGACAGTGGTGGTCACGATGATGCACTCCTCGAAGAGGTGGAAATGCCCGTCGGCGACGTCACGACGGACGACGAACGTCGACGGACGACGAACGTTCGGTGTGGCGGGGGCTCGTCGCGCGGCGACGGGCCGCACTCAGAACGGAGTCTGAGGCTCGCCGACGGCCGTGCCGGGGCGCAGTCCCTCCCGGGGAGGGAAGTAACTGAGCGGCTCGTCGTAGGTCCGGCGGCCGGCGCACGACACGAGCAGGACGCCGATCAGAGGGACTGGCCTCATGCTGGTCCCGTCCTTTCGAGAAGTGCCTCAACCATAGGAGACGTCTGCGGAACGGTCAATATTGCGAGACGGTGTCTCGTGATGCAGTACGCAGTGAGTAGCTGCGCCGGTCCGGCGCACCTCCCGTACCCGCGACTTTCACATCAGCTCCACCGGACCCTTCCCTGACGTTTGGTGCACTTGGAACACTCGCTGCGCGCACCTTCCGTCACGTTCCGGCCATCGGTGCGCACGATTGAGAGGTCCCTCACCCATGTCCGACGTCAACCGGCGCAGATTCCTCCAACTCGCGGGTGCCACCACGGCCTTCACCGCCCTGTCGAACAGCATCCAGCGCGCCGCCGCGCTTCCGGCGCACCACCGCACGGGGACGATCGAGGACGTGGAGCACGTCGTCGTCCTGATGCAGGAGAACCGGTCCTTCGACCACTACTTCGGCTCGCTCAGGGGCGTTCGCGGTTTCGGCGACCCACGCCCGGTGACGCTGCAGAACGGCAAGTCCGTCTGGCACCAGGAGGACGCGAAGGGCAAGGAGGTCCTGCCGTTCCGCCCCGACGCCGACGACCTGGGCCTGCAGTTCATCCAGGACCTCCCGCACGGCTGGAACGACGGACATGCCGCCTTCAACGGCGGCAAGTACGACAAATGGGTCCCGAACAAGAGCTCCACGACCATGGCGTACCTGACCCGCGAGGACATCCCGTTCCACTACGCCCTCGCCGACTCGTTCACCGTCTGCGACGCCTACCACTGCTCGTTCATCGGCTCGACCGACCCGAACCGCTACTACATGTGGACGGGCTACACGGGCAACGACGGCCAGGGCGGCGGGCCGGTCCTGGGCAACGACGAGGTCGGCTACGGCTGGACCACCTACCCCGAGCGCCTGGAGAAGGCCGGCGTCTCCTGGAACATCTACCAGGACGTCGGTGACGGCCTCGACGCGAACGGCTCCTGGGGCTGGATCCAGGACGCCTACCGAGGCAACTACGGCGACAACTCGCTGCTCTACTTCAACCAGTACCGGAACGCCAAGCCCGGTGACCCGCTGTACGACAAGGCCCGCACCGGCACGGACTACACCAAGGGCGAGGGCTACTTCGACCAGCTCAAGGCCGACGTGAAGGCCGGAAAGCTGCCCCAGGTCTCCTGGATCGTCGCGCCTGAGGCCTTCACCGAGCACCCCAACTGGCCCGCGAACTACGGCGCCTGGTACATCGCCCAGGTCCTGGACGCGCTCACCTCGGACCCCGAGGTGTGGGCGAAGACCGCCGTGTTCATCACGTACGACGAGAACGACGGCTTCTTCGACCACGTGGTCCCCGCCTTCCCGCCCGGCTCGGCCGCCCAGGGCAAATCCACCGTCGACCCCGCTCTCGACCTGTTCAAGGGCGACAGCAGCCACCCGGCCGGCCCCTACGGCCTCGGCCAGCGCGTGCCCATGCTCGTCGTCTCGCCCTGGAGCAAGGGCGGTTACGTCTGCTCCGAGACGCTCGACCACACCTCGATCATCCGCTTCCTGGAGACCCGCTTCGGCGTCCACGAGCCCAACATCTCGCCCTGGCGGCGCGCGGTCTGCGGCGACCTCACCTCCGCCTTCGACTTCTCCCGCAGGGACACCAAGCCGGTCGCCCTCCCGGACACCGACGGCTACGAGCCGCCGGACCGCGAGCGCCACCCCGACTACGTGCCCGTCCCGCCCGCCGTCGGCGCCCTGCCGAAGCAGGAGCGCGGCCTGCGCCCCGCCCGCCCGCTGAAGTACGCCCCGCACGTGGACGGTTCGGTGGACGCGGCGAGCGGCAGGTTCACGCTGGCCTTCGCCTCGGGTGCCAAGGCGGGCGCGGCGTTCCTGGTGACCTCCGGCAACCGCACCGACGGGCCCTGGAGTTACACCACCGAGGCCGGCAAGTCCGTCTCGGACACCTGGAACTCGGCGTACTCGAAGGGGTCGTACGACCTGACCGTGCACGGCCCGGCCGGTTTCCTGCGCGTCTTCAAGGGGCCGAACGGGACAGCCGGTCCCGAGGTCACCGCCCGGCACACCGGTGACGACGTCGAGCTGACGTTCACCAACAAGGGCTCCGGCACGGTCCGTCTGAAGGCCGTGAGCGGCTACGGCGACCCCGCGAGGACCTTCACGGTGCGGGCCGGTGCCACCGTCCGACACACCTTCCGCCTCGCCAGGAGCCGTCGCTGGTACGACCTCACGGTCACCTCCGACGCCGAGCCGGCGTTCCTCAGGCGATTCGCCGGACATGTCGAGAACGGGCGTACCGGAGTGAGCGACCCGGCCGTAATCACCAGGTAAAGCCGCCGCGAGAGCGGTCGTCCACCTGGCCGGATCCCCGTGGTCCCGGGGTAGTGTGCCCCGGTGACCACGCATTCGAACACACCTGCAGGCTGGTACCCCGATCCGCACGGAGCGTCCCAGACGCTCCGTTACTGGGACGGGGCGCAGTGGACGCAGCACACCCACCAGGACCAGCAGGGGGCGGGGCAGGCCCAGGCTCAGGCCGTGCAGGCCCCGCCGGTCCAGCAGGCACCGCAGATACCTCAGCAGTCGGCCGGTCCCGACCCGCGCGTGCAGCGTCAGGTGCAGCAGCAGGCCGGGGTCACCGCGGGCGGTCCCGGCGGCGGCACGCTCTTCTCCGAGCCGGTGCTCGTGGTCAACCAGAAGGCCAAGCTGATCGAGCTGACCAACGAGTACAAGGTCATGGATCAGAACGGCAACCAGGTCGGCTCCGTCACCCAGGTCGGGCAGAGCGCCTTCCGGAAGATCGTGCGGTTCCTGTGGAGCATCGACCAGTTCATGAAGATCAGGCTGGAGATCCGCGACGCCCACGGGCAGCCGGTCATGCTGCTGACCCGGCCGGGGAAGATCTTCAAGTCGCGGGTGATCGTGGAGCGTCCGGACGGTTCGCCGGTCGGTGAGATCGTCCAGCAGAACATGATCGGGAAGATCAACTTCGCGATGATGGTGAACGGGCAGAAGGTCGGCGCGATCAAGGCGGAGAACTGGCGGGCCTGGAACTTCGCGATCGTCGACCACACCGAGAACGAGGTGGCCCGGATCACGAAGACGTGGGAGGGGCTCGCCAAGACGATGTTCACGACCGCGGACAACTACGTGCTGCAGATCCACTACCAGCTGCCCGAGCCGCTGCTGAGCCTGGTCGTCGCCACCGCGCTGACGGTCGACACGGCGCTGAAGCAGGACGCCCGCGGGTTCGGCTGAGCGTCCCTGCGGCGCTGTTCCCTACAGCGGTGTGAGGTGCCCCGGCTCCGACTGCCGGGGCACAGTCATCTCCCGCAGTGCCGGCTCCACGGACATCTCCCGCAGTGCCGGTTCCACGGACGCCGTCGACGGCTCCAGTGCCAGTACCGCCGCCACCGGGTGGTCGTCGTCCACCGGTACCGGGGACATCCGGGTCAGCAGCACCACACCCCATGCCGCCAGGCCCGCTCCGGCCAGTGCGAGCAGCACACCCGCCGCGCCGCCCCGCAGGCCCTCGCCCAGCAGGGACAGCCCGATCACCGCGGCGGCCACCGGGTTGGCCAGGGTCACCACCGCCAGCGGGGCGCCCAGGCCGTCACGGTAGGCCGTCTGGGAGAGCAGGAGTCCGCCCGCGGCGAAGGCCGCGACGAGCAGGGCCACACCGATCACCTGGACGCTGAGAAGTGACTCGGAACGGTCCGTCGCGGCCACCGTCACGGTCTGGGTGAGCGCGGAGGCCACCCCCGAGGCGACCCCGGACGCCGACGCGTGCCGTATGCCGGGCCGGGCGCCGGGGCGGGCCAGCAGACCGATCAGGGCCGCCGTCACCGCAGCCACCGCGACTGCCTCGGACGTGCTCAGAACCTTTCCGGGCGCGGACCCCGACGCCACCACGAGGATCGCGGCGAGGCCGGCCAGCGTGTACGCGGTGCCACGCCACTCCGTCGCACTGACCCGGCGCCCCGCGATCCGCGCGCCCAGCGGCACCGCGGCGACCAGAGTGAGGGCGCCGAGTGGCTGGACCACGGTCAGCGGGCCGTACTTGAGGGCGACGACGTGCAGCAGCGCGGCCGCCGCGTTGAGCGCGACCGACCCCCACCAGGCGCCCGAGCTCAGCATCCGCAGCACACCCGAGCCGGGGTTGCGGGAGGCGAGGCGCTCCTGGGCGACGGCGGCGGCCGCGTAGGCGACGGAGGAGAGCAGGGAGAGGGCGAGGGCGAGCAGGGTGGCGTTCATCGGCCCGCTCCGACCAGGACGTTCTCCTTGGGTTCGGCCGGGGCGAGCTTCTCCTGTGCCCGGCCTGCCGTGGTCGCCGTGCGGTGCGGCGAGCGAAGCGAGATGGGGGTCCCCCCGGACGAAGTCTGGGGGCGGATCACCGCGAGGGCGATGCCGAGCATGCCCGTCGCCACCATCGCGTCCATCCAGTAGTGGTTCGCCGTCCCGACGATCACCAGCAGGGTCACCAGCGGGTGCAGGAGCCACAGCCAGCGCCAGCGGGAGCGGGTGGCCACGATCAGGCCGATCGCCAGCATCAGGGCCCAGCCGAAGTGCAGCGAGGGCATCGCGGCGAACTGGTTGGAGAGGGAGTCCGTCTGCGGCGGGCCGTACACGGAAGGGCCGTAGACCTTCGCGGTGTCGACCAGGCCGGCCGCCGCGAGCATCCGCGGCGGGGCCAGCGGGAAGACGAGGTGCAGCACCAGGGCGGCGCCGGTGAGCAGGGCGAGGATACGGCGGGCCCAGACGTAGTGGGCGGGGCGCCTGAGGTACAGCCAGACCAGGAAGGCGACCGTGGCCGGGAAGTGGACGGTCGCGTAGTAGGTGTTCGCGAGGTGCGCGAGGGTGTCGCCGTGCAGCAGCAGCGACTGCACCGAGCCCTCTCCGGGCAGATCCAGGGCGCGTTCCCAGTTCCACACGCGGCCGGCGTTGCGGTAGGCCTCGGGGGTGTGGCCCGTGACCAGTTGCCGGCCGAACTTGTAGACGAGGAAGAGTCCTACGACGAGCAGGAGCTCACGGACGAGCGGCGGCCGCGCTATGGCGCTCGGCTTCGCTTCTGCAGGCTCGGTGAGGGCATTCATCCCCCGGCCCCTTCGCTGATGGTGGTGCGGCTACTGAAATCTGAACAAGTTGGTGACTCGTCCTGATTCCGAAACTCATCGGTACGACATCGTACCGATACGCCAGTGTACCGATACGATCGGGTACCGGTACACTGGCGTATCGATAGACATACGACACACTGGAATCCGGGAATGAAACGCGGCGGCCTCGAAGCAGGCCGGCCGCCGAGGCGAATGAGGGGATGAGGGGATGACGTCGCAGGCCGCGGACGGACCGGAGACGGTCGCCGCCTCGCGCCGCTCCAAGATCACGCCCGAGCGTGAGCAGGAGTTCTTCGACGCTGTGCTCGAACAGATCCGTGAATGCGGATACGAAGCCGTGACCATGGAGGGCGTCGCCAGCAGCACCCGCTGCAGCAAGTCCACCCTCTACCGGCAGTGGAAGACCAAGCCCCAGTTCGTGGTGGCCGCCCTGCGCTCCCGCCGCAGGTCGAAGTTCGACGGGATCGACACCGGATCTCTCGCCGACGATCTGCGCGAGGCCGCCCGGTCCGCGGGCCGGTGGTCGATGCACGACACCAAGCTCCTCCAGGCGCTCGGCCACGCCGTCACGCAGGACGCGGAGCTCGCGCAGGCCCTGCGTGAGGCGCTGATCGACCCGGAGATCGCCGCACTGAGGCACATCCTCCAGCGTGGGGTCGACCGGGGTGAGATCGCCACCGGACACCCGGCGCTGGAGTACATCCCGGCCCAGATGTTCGGCGTCATCCGGGCCCGGCCCGTCATCGACGGGGAGTACGCCGACCCGGACTACCTGGTCCGCTTCGTGGAGGCGGCCCTGCTGCCGGCGCTCGGCCTGACCTGAGACCCGGGCCGCCGTCCACGGGATGACTGGACGGCGACCTGCTCGCGCCGCACCGTGGGGACGGGGGCGGCGCGCACCCCCCGGCCGGGTGGGGTTCCTCTCGAGCGGAGAGGCGCCCCACCCGGCCGACCGGTGTCCGGGGCCGGCCGTCAGACGTCCTGGCCGCTGCCGCCGCCCGTCGACACCTTGATCCCCTTGGTGATGTCGTCGATCACGGTCTGGCCCTCTTCGACGTCGACACCGAACCGCACCACCACGATCTGCTGCGGGTTCGCCGGGGACGGGAAGGCCAGGGACTCGACAAAGCCGTCGGAGCCCTTGCCGGTGACCGCCTTCCAGCGGACCTTGTAGCCCTTCTGCCCGGCCACGGTCACCGCCTCGGAGGCGAGGACGTCGTGCGAGGTGATCGAACCGTAGGTCTTGCCGCCGTAGGACTGCTCGGCGTTCACCTGGATGTCGGCCTTGGCGATCTGCTCGGCCGTGCTGCCCTTGGTGCCCAGCGCCAGGGCGGGCGCCGAGTAGGCACCGCCCTTCGTGCACTTCTCGGAGGTGTCGCCGGGGCAGGCGTAGGAGTCGTTCGAGGTGACGGACGCGCCGACCGAGATCTCCTGGCCGTACCAGTCGTCCGGGATGGGCAGGCTGATCCCGTCGATCGAGTCGGTCACCGAACCGCTCTCGATCTTCGGTGCCTCGGACTCCTGCGGGGAGGGCGAAGCGCCCCCGGAACCCCCGCTGCCACCGGAGCCGCCGGACCCTCCGTTGCCGCCGAACGGCCCGCCCTGGCCCCCGGTGCCGCCCTGACCCCCCGGCCCCTGCGAGTCGGCGGCGCCGCCGTTGCCGTTGCCGTTGTCGGCCAGCGCGTACACACCCACGCCGATGCTCGCCAGGACCACGACGGCCACCGCCACGGCTATGCCCATACGGCCGCGCCGCGACCCGGCGGGCGGCTGCGCCGGATACGCCGGATAGGCCGGGTATCCTCCGGGGTCCCCGGGGCTCGCGACCTGTTCCGGGGGACCCCATGCGGCGGCCGCTCCGGCGGGCCGGGTCCGCTCCGTCCACGCCTTGCCGTCCCACCAGCGCTCGGTGGCGGGACCGTCACTTGTCTGCCCGGGATCGGGGTACCACCCGGGGGGAGTCTCCTGCGTCATGTCTCCACCGTATGAGGCCTCGGTGAAAGAGGGATGAGAGGGGCGCCGGCCGATCCCGCGCACTTCGCCCGACGGGAATGACTGACTGATGGTCAGCTTGGTTGACGGCAGGTCACCGGACGGGTCGCGTCGCCTGCCCGTACCCGAGGTCACCCATGAAGGCAAGAGCTGCCCCTACCGCCCCCCTCTTCCGCACCCGGACGGCTACGCTCGAGATCTGTACGTCGTTCGGGCGACTTGGGGAGGTAGCGGGATGACGGAGGCACGGCCGATTGCGGCCGCCCCGGCCTCGCTGTGGGAGCGCGACGAGGAACTCGCCGCCGTCGAACACGCGGTGGACTCCCTGTGCGCGGGCCGCACGTCCTCGGGCAGCGTGCTGGTGATCCGCGGCGAGGCGGGCTTCGGCAAGACCGCCCTGCTGGCCGAGACCCGCCGTATCGCCGAGGCACGCGGCTGCTCGGTCTGGTCGGCCCGCGGCGGCGAGACCCTCAGGTCCGTCCCCTTCAACGTCGTACGACAACTGCTCCAGCCCGCCCTCCTTTCGCTGATGCCCGAGGAGGCCCGCGAGTACCTCGGCGACTGGTACGACATCGCCGGCCCCGCCCTCGGCATAGCGGACCCGGGGGAGCGGCAGGCCGACCCGCAGGGCGTGTGCGACGGACTGGTCGCCGCGGTGCGCCGGCTGGCCCGCCGGGACTGGCCGCTCGTGCTGATGGTCGACGACGCCCACTGGGCCGACCAGGAGACCCTGCGCTGGCTCGCCGCCTTCGCCGAGCGCCTGGACGACCTGTCCGTCCTGGTCGTGGTGGCCCGCCGTCCCGGTGAGGCCACCGCCGAGAGCGCCCGCCTCCTGGAGACGGTGGCCTCCGCCGCGGGCCGCCCCGTCACCCACCTCAGCGCCCTCACCCCGGACGCCGCCGCGGGGCTCACCCGCGCCACGCTGGGTGCACATGCCGACGCCCCGTTCTGCCGCGAGGTGTGGGCCGTCACCGGCGGCAACCCCTACGAGACCGTCGAACTCCTCGCCAAGGTCCGGGAAAGCCAGATGGAGCCCAGCGAGGGCTCGGCGAACGAACTGCGGGAGCTGAACCGCTCGGCCCGCGGCGGCGGACTCGTCTCCCGCCTCGAGGAACTCGGCATCGACGCCACCCGGTTCGCCTGGGCGGCCGCGATCCTCGGCACCGACATCTCCGTCGGCCTGGTGGCCCGGCTCGCCACCCTGAAGCCGGAGCAGGCCACGCTCTGCGCCGAACTGCTGCGCGACGCACGTATCCTCACCGACTCCGGGACGGCGGACGACGAGCTGGAGTTCGTCCACCCGCTGATCGCCACCGCCGTCTACGACTCCATCCCCGACGCCCTGCGCACCGCCATGCACGGCATCGCCGCACAACTCGTCACCGACTCCGGGCTCGGCGCCGCGGCCGCCTCCCGGCACCTGCTCAAGGTCCACCCGGACGACGACGAGGAACTCGTCGAGCAACTGCGCGAGGCAGCCCGCGAGCACCTCCTCGTCGGCGCCCCCGACGCGGCCCGCCGCTGTCTGGAGCGCGCCCTGGTGGAGCCCCCGGCACCCGAGGTCCACGCGCGTGTGCTCTTCGAACTCGGCTGCGCCACCCTCCTGACCGCCCCCGCCAAGACCATCGGCCACCTCCAGACCGCGCTAGCCATGCCCGGCCTGGAGGGCTCCGCCCGGGTGGACGCCGTCGTCCGCCTCTCCCAGGCACTCATGCACAACAACCAGCTGGAGGAGGCGGTCCACACGGTCGAGGCGGAGGCCGCCCGGCACGAGGAAGGCCCTGCCAGACTCCGCCTCCAGGCCGTGCAGTACACATGGGAGGGGCTCTACCCGGGCGAGGCCACCTCCCCGGACCGCTCCGAGCGCCTCGCCGCCCTGGCCGCCACCTGCACCGGCCGTGACAACTCCGAGCGGGCCCTGCTCATCCTGCGTGGCTTCGACGCGATGGCCCGCGGCGAGAGCGCCGAGGAGATCGCCGAAGTGTGCGACCGCTCCCTCGTCAACGGCCGCCTCGCGCCCGGACTCGGCTGGACCGACACCGAGTGGGGCCTCGAACTGCCGCTGATGCTGGCCAGCGCGTACGCCTTCACGGACCGGCTCGATCGCGCCGAGGCCCTGTACACCGACGCCCTGCGCACCTACGAGTCGGCCGGCTGGAGCGGCGGCCACCTCGCGCTCGCCCACGCCTACGTCGGCCTGGCCCACCGCCGGCGAGGACGGCTCCGGGAGGCGGAGACCTCCCTGCGCGAGTCGCTCCGGCTCGCCGAGCGGGTGGGACGGGGGCTGCCGCTGTACTGGTCGGCGACCTGCAACCTCATCGACACGCTGCTCGCGCGCGGGCATGTCGAGGAGGCATGGGCGATCGCCGAGCAGTACGGGTTCACGCCGCCGTATCCGTCCACGATCGTGCTGCCCGATCCCCGGTCCGTGCGGGGACGGCTGCTGCTGGCCGTCGGCCGGACCAAGGACGGCATCAACGAACTGGACGCGGCGGAGAAGGCGGCGGCCGTGCGGGGGCATCACAACCCGGTGCTGGTGCCGTGGGCCGCCGATCTCGCCCGGGCGCTCGCCGGTGAGGACCCGGTGCGGGCCGCTCAGCTGGCCAAGGATGTCCGGCGGCATGCCGAGCGGCTCGGTACGGACACGGCCATCGGTGAGGCGTTGCGGTGTGCCGCCGTGCTGGAGACCGGGCAGCGCGCGGTGAGGTTGGCCGCGCAGGCGGTCGCTTATCTGGAGGCCTCCCCCTGCCAGTACGAGCACGCGGCGGCCCGGGTCGAGTACGGCATCGCGGCGCGGTCCGTGGCGGAGCTCAACCGGGGCCTGGCGCTGGCGCGTTCGTGCGGGGCGGACGGGTTGGTGGCGCAGGCCCGGGAGGTGTTGGAGACGGGGCGTGGGTTGCGGTGACCGGGTGCGGCGTTCGCCCGGGGAGCTACAGCGCGAGCAGTTGGTCCGTCAGCGCACCCAGGCGCTTCTGTACGTCCCTGTCGTACGTCTCCTCGTGCGCCCGCGCCGGACTCGTCCCGTCGAAATAGCGGCCCGAGCCCAGGTCCTGGGTGGCCAGGGCCAGGACTCCCGGAGCACCGTCGGCCACCGTGGACCACGGTGCCACCCCGCCCTCGCGGACCATCGCCGTGTCCATGAACGTCGCCGGGTGGAGGACGTTCACCGCGACCCCCGTGTCCGCCAACTCCTCGGCCAGGCCGAAGGTGTGGGCCGCCAGGGCGAACTTGGCGCGGCAGTACGCGGCGAAGCCGGCGTAGCCGTGGGTGAACTCCGGGTCGTCGAAGGCGACCGGCTCCTGCCCCACCGAACCGACGTTGACGATCCGGGACGGGGTGTTCGCCGTCAGCGTCGGCAGCAGGGCACGCGTCAGGGCGACAGGCGCCAAGTAGTTGACCGCCAGGCGCAGTTCATGACCGTCGACGCTCACCTCCCGGCCCGAGCCGGATGAACCCGCGCCCACACCCGCGTTGTTGATCAGGACATCGAGTCCGGGGTGGGCCTCGGTGACCCTCGCACCCAGATCGCGCACCTGCGCCAGGGACGCCAGGTCGGCCACGAAGCCCTCGGCCCGCCCCTCCGACCGCAGCTCCTCCACCAGGCTCCCGGTGCGGCCCGGGTCACGGCCGTGGGCGAGTACGAGGTGGCCGGAACGGACCAGTTCGAAGGCGACGTAGCGGCCGAGACCCGAGGTGGCGCCGGTGATCAGAATCGTGGACATGCTCCCACCGTAGGCACACGACGGGAGCATGCGCCGCTCACGAAGCTGCTACCGCTGGGGTCACCCTTCTTCTTCGGCGAGCACCCGCTGCGCCGTGGCGAACGCGGAGTTCGCCGCCGGCACCCCGCAGTAGACCGCAGTCTGGAGCAGTACGGCCCCGATCTCCTCCGGCGTGAGCCCGTTGCGCCGCGCCGCGCGCACATGCATGGCCAGTTCGTCGTAGTGGCCGTGTGCGACCAGCGCCGTCAGTGTGATCATGCTGCGCTCGCGGCGGCTGAGCGTGGGGTCTGTCCAGATCTCGCCCCACGCGTAGCGCGAGATGAAGTCCTGGAACCGTGCGGTGAAGGGGGTCTGCCGGGCCTGTGCGCGGTCCACGTGCGTGTCCCCGAGCACCTCGCGCCGCACCTCCATGCCCCGCTTGGCACCCCCGCCGAGGTGTGCGCGCAGGGTGGTGAGGACGGCTTCCGGGCACTGCGCCGGTGCCAGGTGCGAGGCACCCGGGAGTTCGACGAGCGTGGCGCGCGGCACCGCGTCGGCGATCTCCCGCAGATGGGGCGGCGGGGTCGCCGGGTCCTGACGGCCGGCGATCAGCAGGGTCGGCGCGGAGATCTCGGCCAGCCGGTCGCGCAGGTCGAAGGAGGCCAGGGCGTCACAGCAGGCGGCGTACGACGACGGATCGGCCTCGGCGTGGTCGCGGATTAGTTCCGGAACGCTGAAGTCACCCGCGAACCAACGCGAGTTCGCGCTCTCCAGCAGCCACTGCATCCCCTCCCGCCGGACCCGCTCGGCCCGCTCCTCCCACGGCCTGCTGCCGTTGAAGTGGGCCGAGGAGCAGATCACCGCGAGCGACTCGACGCGCTCCGGGTGATGTACGGCCAGGTGCAGACCGACCGCACCGCCGAGCGACACCCCCGCGTAGCCGAACCGCTCGATGCCGAGCGAGTCGGCGAGCGCCAGCACCAGGTCGGCGAGGCCGGCCACGGTGGCGCCGGGACCGATCAGATCGGCCGCCGAACCGCCGTGCCCGGGCAGGTCCCAGCGGACCACCCGGTGGCTGATGGACAGCTCGGGCGCCACCTTGTCCCACAGGGCGTACGACGTCCCGAGCGACGGCCCGAGCAGCAGCGGGGGAGCGGAAGCGGAACCCTCGGTGCGGTGGTTGAGGAGTTTGTCGGTCAAGGTCGCTCCAGAGCACGGTCGGTGAGGGCTCCGGCGGAGCCGGTGTAGCGGGCGGGATCGGTGAGTTCGCCGAGATCGAGGTTCTTCAACTCGGGCTCACCGGCGAGGAGTTCGCCGAGGGAGAGGTCTTCGGCGTACGTCCGCTTGGCGAGGTCCGTCAGCAACGCCTTGGCGCGGGCCCGGCCCAGCACGGGTGCCAGTGCGGCGGACAGCCGCTCGGAGACGATCAACCCGTGGGTGAGATCGAGGTGCTCCCGCATGATGTCGGCGTGGACCCGTAGCCCTTCCGTCAGTTCGGCGGCGTCCCGTGCGGCTCCGCCGACCAGCCGCAGCAGGTCCCTGAGCGGCTCCCACTCGGCGTGCCAGGCCCCGGCCGGCCGCTCGTCCTCGGCGGCGAGCGAGCCGTACAGCGTGGCAGCGAGCTGCGGCGCGCGCCGGGCGGCGGCGGCGATCAACGTGGACCGTACGGGGTTCGCCTTGTGCGGCATGGCCGAGGAACCGCCCCCGCTGCCCTCCGCGACCTCGGCGATCTCGGTACGGGCGAGGGTGAGTACATCCGTGGCGATCTTGCCCAGCGCTCCGGCGGTGAAGGCGAGACATCCGGCCAGGTCGGCGATCGGGGTGCGCAGGGTGTGCCAGGGCAGGAGCGGCGCGTCCAGGCCGAGCTCCCGGGCGAAGGCCGTGGTGAGGGCCATGGTGTGCTGGGCGCCGTACGCCGTGAAAGCCGCCAATGTCCCGGCGGCACCGCCTAGTTGGGCGGGGAGGTCGTCCCGCACCTCGACGACCCGGTCCCGCGCGTCCAGCACCAGCGAACGCCACCCGGCCGCCTTCAGCCCGAACGTCGTCGGCACGGCGTGCTGGGTCAGCGTCCGTCCCGGCATCGCGGTGTCCCGGTGCTCGGCGGCCAGCAGGGCCAGCGCCTGCTGGACGCGATGGAGGTCCGCCAGCACGAGGTCGAGCGTGCGCGCCGCCACCAGCATCGTCGCCGTGTCCAGGATGTCCTGGCTGGTCGCGCCCCGGTGGACGTACGGGCCGTACTCCTCGCCGACCGCCTCGGTGAGGTCGGCGACCAGCGGGATGACGGGGTTGCCGCCGCCGCGCGCACGGTCGGCGAGGGACCGTACGTCGAAGCGGTCCGCGCGGGCCGCCTCGGTCACCGCGTCGGCCGCCCCGTCCGGGGCGAGCCCCAGACGGGCCTGGACCCGGGTCAGCGCCGCCTCCGCGTCCAGCATCGCCTGGAGGTAGGCGCCGTCGGTGGTCGCGGAGGCGGCGGGGGAGCCTGCCCACCCGGGGGCGAGCAGACCGGTGTCCGGATCGGGAGAAGTCACTGGAACTCCAGGAAGACCGTTTCGCCTTCGCCCTGAAGGCGGATGTCGAAACGGTAGGTGCCATCGCCCTGCCGACGCGCGATCAGCGTGTCGCGCCGCTCCGCCGGTACCCGGGCCAGCAGCGGGTCGGCGGTCAGGGCCGCCTCGTCGCCCGGCAGGTAGATCCGGGTGTACAGGTGCACCAGCAGCCCGCGCGCGAAGACGCACACGCTGATGTACGGCGCGCTCTGCCCGCGCGCGCCCGGCCGCAGTGTCCGTGCGGTCCAGTGGCCGTTGGCGTCGGTCTGGATGCGGCCCCAGCCGGTGAACTCCACGCCGTTGCGGCCCAGGTAGCCACCGCTCGCGGGGTCGCGCCGGATCGATCCGTCGGCCTGCGGGACGTCGCCGTCGGGGTCGGCGCTCCACAGCTCCACGAAGGCGTCCGGCAGCGGATTGCCCTCGCCGTCCGTGATGTAGCCCTGGAGCACGATGGTGTCCGGGTGGCCGATGGGCGCGATGTCGCCACCGCCGGGGAAGGGCAGGGCATGGCCGTAGAAGGGGCCGACCGTGTGCGACGGCGTCGGCAGCACGGTCTCCGGGCGGCTTGTGTCGATCTTCGTCATGGCTGCTCAGCGTCCTTCTTCGATCCAGGTGGCCTGCGGCCCGTCGAGCACGATGTCCCAGTGGTAGCCCATCGAGAACTCCGGTACGGACAGGCTGTGGTCGTACGTGGCGACGAGCCGCAGGCGGGCCGCGTCGTCCGTCACGGACTGGATGATCGGGTCGTACGGGAACAGCGGGTCGCTCGGGAAGTACATCTGCGTCACGAGCCGCTGGGTGAAAGCCGTGCCGAAGATCGAGAAGTGGATGTGGGCCGGCCGCCAGGCGTTGACGTGCTGGCGCCACGGGTACGGGCCCGGCTGGACGGTGGTGAAGCGGTAGAAGCCGCTGTCGTCGGTCAGCGTGCGGCCGACGCCCGTGAAGTTCGGGTCCAGCGGGGCGTCGTGCTGCTCGCGCTGGTGGGCGTAGCGGCCGGCCGAGTTCGCCTGCCAGATCTCCACCAGCTGTCCGCGCAGCGGACGGCCGTTGCGGTCCAGGAGCCGCCCCTCGACGGTGATCCGCTCGCCGATCGGCTCCCCGGGGTGCTGCCGGGTCAGGTCGTTGTCGATGTCGGTGATGTCCCGCTCGCCGAAGGCGGGCGACCGCAGCTCCACCAGCTCCGGGTCCTTGGACACGTCGATGCTGATCGGCGGCTGTTTCGGGTGCCGCAGCACCGAGGAGCGGTACGGCGCGTAGTCGCGGCGCGGCTGGTGCTCGACGGGAGCGCCGTCCGCGAGCCGCTTCTCGTAGGCGGCGTGTTCGGCGGCGATTTCCCGGTCGATGTCCTGCTGGGTGAGAGTCATGGGGATTCCTGCGATTCGCTCAGTGCACTGACTATCTCGGCGAGGTTTCTCTCAAGCTGCCACTGTGGCAGCCTGGCGTCAAGGTTCACTACTCTTCAGTGCACCAACCAATACGACTCGGGAGCGCACATGGCCGCGGTGGACCTCACCACCCACCCCGGGCACCTCGCCCGGCGGCTCCAGCAGGCCCACTACCTGCTGTGGAACACGATGGTCTCCGAGGAGATCACCTCGCCGCAGTTCGCGGTCCTGAACGCGCTGGTCGCCGAGCCGGGGCTCGACCAGCGCACGGTGGGGGAGCGGGTGGGTCTCGACCGCTCCACCATCGCCGAGGTCATCAGCCGGCTCGGCAGGCGCGGACTGCTCGACAAGGTCCGCGACCCCCAGGACGGCCGCCGCTTCCTGCTGCGCCTGACCGACGACGGGGTGCGCACCCACCGCAAGCTGACCGTGCGCACCGCCCGGATGAACCAGATCTTCCTGGCCCCGCTCTCCGCCGCGGAACAGGGCCAGTTCTTCGAGCTGATCCGCCGGGTCGCGGACGCGGCGGAGGGGCTCCGCAATCCCGCGGAACCCCTCGTCACCCAGCCCTGATCAGGACGCCTTCGCGAAGACGACCCACACCTGGCCCTTGGCGAAATTCATCCGGGAGCCGTCCTTGGTGGTGAACTCCGTACCGTCCGTGGCCTTCGCCCGCTTCCAGTTCACGTCGTACGCGCGGCCGTCGCGCAGCACCTTCGCCCGGCCCGAGCCCACCGTCACCGTGTACGGCGTGTTGTTGCCGAGGAAGTCGTGGAAGGCGGACTTGCGTACTTTCACGTACTGCACGACGACCGTGGCCGGGGCCAGCCGCTTCCCGTCGGACGTCACGTCCGGGGTGCCGTCCATCGAGACCAGCCAGCGTTCCCGGCTCTGCGACCAGGTGAAGGTGAAGCGGGCGGCCGGGAAGCGGACCGTCTCCGAGGTGTCCTTGGTGCCGCCGGCGGGCGCGGGGCCGTAGTGGAAGCCGGTGGTCAGCGCGGCGGCGCCCGGCGTGGCGGGCAGCAGGCGCTTCGGGCGCAGGAAGAGGTTGTGCGGCAAGACCTTGTCGGCACCGCGGAAGTAGGCGCGGGAGGCCTTCTCCGGAGTCTGGGCGACCAGTGGTGCCCCGTTGATCAGGGGCATCAGCTTGCCCTGGGCACCGGAGAAGGCGAGCGTCGGCTCGTCGAACTGCCGCAGCAGCTCCAGGTCCGACTCGCGGGCGCTGCGGACCGGGCCGACGGCCTTCGGCAGCTTCGTCGCGTACACCGCCATGAGGCGGCTGAGCCCGCCCTCGACCTGCTCGGCGTAGACGACGTCGGCGGAGTCGATACCGGTCTGCGGGCGGGCCGCCCGCACGTTGTCGATCTTCACGGCGAGCACGGAGGGATGGTCGGCCTCCTTGCTCGGTTCCGATGGGTTCGATGGTGACGTGCTCGGTCGATCCGTGCGGAACTGTCCGCGTCCGTCGTCGGCCGGGACACGGGGTGAGTCGTGTCCCGTGCAGCCCGCGGCGAAGAGGCCCGTGACGGTCAGCAGTGCCGCCGCCGTACGGGCGCGTCGCGCGCGCCCCCTGTGTTCCGTATCCACCATGCCCGCCATGCCCACCCGTCTCGTGTCTTTGATTGTGCGCTTATAAGTTCTTTGGTGGCCATACCCGTCCGTTTCTGATTAGTCGCGTCGAGTACGCCGATCGGCCCTGGATCGCGGTTCGGTGGAGGCGCCTCGGGTACCCGGGGCGCCTACCCAGGACCGACACGCGAGGTGACGGAGGGAGTGCCCGGCGATGAAGGCTGTGACCTGGCAGGGCAAGCGGGATGTACGGGTGGAGGAGGTGCCCGATCCGAAGATCATGGAACCGACGGACGCGGTCATCCGGATCACCTCGACCGGATTGTGCGGCTCCGACCTGCATCTCTACGAGGTGCTCACCCCGTTCATGACGCCGGGTGACATCCTCGGCCATGAACCCATGGGCATCGTCGAGGAGGTCGGCGCCGGGGTGCCGGACCTCGCGGCGGGCGACCGGGTCGTCGTGCCCTTCCAGATCGCCTGCGGCAACTGCTGGATGTGCATGACCGGGCTGCCGACCCAGTGCGAGACCACCCAGATCACCAGCGAGGGCATGGGCGCCGCCCTGTTCGGCTACACCCGGCTCTACGGCGCCGTACCGGGCGCCCAGGCCGAGTACCTGCGGGTCCCGCAGGCCCAGTACGGGCCGATCAAGGTTCCCGAGGGCCCGCCGGACGACCGCTTCGTCTACCTCTCCGACGTGCTGCCCACCGCCTGGCAGGCCGTCGCCTACGCGGACATCCCCGAGGGCGGCAGCGTCGCCGTGCTCGGCCTCGGCCCCATCGGCGACATGGCCTGCCGGGTCGCGCAGGTGCGCGGCGCCGGGCGGGTCTTCGGCGTGGACCTGGTGACCGAACGGCTGCGGCGGGCACGCACGCGGGGCGTGGAGACGTACAACCTCAGGAGCTTCGACAGCGAGAAGGAACTGGTCCAGGCGATCCGCGACGAGACCGACGGGCGCGGCCCCGACGCCGTCATCGACGCCGTCGGCACCGAGGCCCACGGCAGCGCGGCCGCCCGGCTCGCCCAGAACGCCTCGGCCCTGCTGCCCAGGAAGCTCAGCGGGCCGTTCGCCGAGCGCTTCAGCATCGACCGGCTCGCCGCCCTGCACACCGCCATCGAACTGGTGCGCCGCGGCGGCACGCTCTCCCTCACCGGCGTCTACGGCGGCATGGCCGACCCGCTGCCCATGCTCACGATGTTCGACAAGCAGATCCAGATCCGGATGGGCCAGGCCAACGTGCGGCGCTGGAGCGACGAGATCATCCCGTACCTGACGGACGAGGACCCGCTCGGCGTCGACGACTTCGCGACCCATCACGTGCCGCTGTCGGACGCCCCGCACGCGTACGAGATGTTCCAGAAGAAGCAGGAGGGCGCGGTCAAGGTGCTGATGCGGCCCTGAACCGGGCGCGTCAGCCCAGGATCTCGTCCAGGTCGTAGCGCACCGGCTCCTGCAGCTGCGCGTACGTGCAGCTCTCGGCCGTCCGGTCGGGCCGCCAGCGGCGGAAGCGGGCGGTGTGGCGGAACCGTACGCCGTTCTCCATGTGGTCGTACGCCACCTCCGCCACCCGCTCCGGCCTGAGCGGCACCCAGGACAGGTCCTTCTTCCCCGACCAGCGGCTCGGTGCCCCGGGCAGCCGGGCGCTCTCGTGTGCGGCTGCCTCCGCCCAGGCCGCCCAGGGGTGCCCGGAGGGGTCCTCCATCCGCAGCGGCTCCAGTTCGTCGACCAGCTCGGCGCGCCGCTTCATGGGGAAGGCCGCGGACACGCCGACGTGCTGGAGGACGCCCCGGTCGTCGTGGAGCCCCAGCAGCAGGGAGCCGACGACGGGGCCGCTCTTGTGGAGCCGGTAGCCCGCCACCACCACGTCCGCCGTGCGCTCGTGCTTGATCTTGAACATGGCGCGCTCGTCCTGCAGATAGCGCAGGGCGAGCGGCTTGGCGATGACACCGTCCAGGCCCGCGCCCTCGTACTGCTCGAACCAATGGCGGGCCACGTCGATGTCCGTCGTCGCCGGTGCGAGGTGCACCGGGGCCGTGACCCCGGACAGAGCCGTCGTGAGCAGGTTCCTGCGGTCGGTCAGCGGAACGTTCAGCAGCGATTCGTCCTGAAGGGCCAGCAGGTCGAAGGCGACGAAGGAAGCCGGCGTCCGCTCGGCGAGCGTCCGCACCCGCGAGGCCGCCGGATGGATGCGCTCGGTCAGCGCGTCGAAGTCCAGCCGGCCCTCCCGCGCGATCACGATCTCCCCGTCCATCACGCACCGCTCGGGCAGACGCGCCGCGAGTGCCTCCACCAGCTCGGGAAAGTACCTGGTCAGCGGCTTGCCGGTACGGCTGCCCAGCTCGACCTCGGTTCCGTCCCGGAACACGATGGCCCGGAAACCGTCCCACTTCGCCTCGTAGTGCATGTCCGGCGGGATGCTCGCCACGGACTTGGCGAGCATGGGCTTCACAGGGGGCATCACCGGCAGATCCATGGTCCGATTCTGCATGCGAGTGTTCCGAAATGCCTGACATGCCGGGCTCGTCTACCGTGGCCGCATGGGTGACGCGGTGGAACTGGAGGCGGGTGGCCGGACCGTACGGCTGTCCAGCCCGGACAAGATCTTCTTCCCGGAGCGCGGCTTCACCAAGCTGGACCTCGCCCGCTACTACCAGGCCGTCGCCCCCGGCATCCTGCGCGCCCTGCGCGACCGCCCCACCACCCTGGAGCGCTACCCGGACGGCGTGACCGGCGAGAACTTCTTCCAGAAGCGGGCGCCCAAGAACATGCCCGACTGGATACCGACCGCCCACATCACCTTCCCCAGCGGCCGCAGCGCCGACGAGATGTGCCCGACCGAGGAGGCCGCCGTCCTGTGGGCCGCCCAGTACGGCACCCTCACCTTCCACCCCTGGCCGGTCCGCCGCGACGACGTCGACCGCCCCGACGAACTCCGCATCGACCTCGACCCGCAGCCCGGCACGGACTACGACGACGCCGTACGCGCGGCTCATGAACTGCGGTCGGTGCTCGAGGAGTTCGGCGGTCTGCGGGGCTGGCCCAAGACCTCCGGCGGACGCGGACTGCACGTCTTCGTGCCGATCGAACCGCGCTGGACCTTCACCCAGGTGCGGCGGGCCGCGATCGCGGTCGGGCGTGAGATGGAGCGCCGGATGCCGGACCACGTGACCATCAGGTGGTGGAAGGAGGAGCGCGGCGAGCGCATCTTCATCGACTACAACCAGACGGCCCGCGACCGTACGATCGCCTCCGCCTATTCGGTACGGCCCCGCCCGCACGCCCCCGTCTCCGCACCCCTGCGCTGGGAGGAGGTCGGCGAGGCGCACCCCCAGGACTTCGACATCGCGACCATGCCCGCGCGCTTCGCCGAACTCGGCGACGTGCACGCGGACATGGACGATCACGCGTTCTCGCTGGAGGCCCTGCTGGACCTGGCCCGCCGTGACGAGCACGACCACGGGCTCGGTGATCTGCCGTACCCGCCCGAGTATCCGAAGATGCCGGGGGAGCCCAAGCGGGTACAGCCGAGCAGGGCCAGGAAGCCCGGTCCTACAGCTCCTTGATCCTGATGTCCCGGTACGAGACCACGTCCGTCGTACCGTGCACCTGGAGTCCGATGTAGCCGGAGGCGAACCGCCGCCCGTCCGTGCCCGGGTCGTCCGAGCGGGCCGGATAGAAGTCCTGACCGCCGATGTTGTCGAACTCGTTGATCAGCACGCCGTTGCGGTAGACCGAGTAGTGCTGGTCGACCACACGGATCTCGTAGTCGTTCCACGTGCCCTTCTGGGTGACGCCGGCACCGGCCAGACCCACCCGGTCGAAGCCGTAGACCGAACCGGTCTTGTACATGTCGCCGTCGGGCCGGTCGAGCACCTGCACCTCGTGGCCGTACTTGATGGCGGCCCACTCCGGCCGGGGCTCCTCCGGGTGGTCGTGGATCCACGGGAACCGCACGAACACACCGGAGTTGGCGTTCCCGGTGCCCGGGGCGTCGTCCCGCCACTGGAGCTTGAGCGAGAAGTCGCCGTACTTGCGCTCCGGGAACCAGAGCATGCCGAGGCCGTCCTTCGTGGTGCCGGAGGTGATCGACCCGTCGCCGTTGGGTGCGAACGAACCGCCGCCCACCTGCTGCCACTTGGCGAAGGACGCCGCGCTGCCGTCGAGGATCGTGCGGTAGCCCTCGGTCTGCCCCGGCTTGCCGATGCCGGACTCACGGGCCGCCGCGTCGATGGCGTCGTACTCGCGCTCGTCGACGACCCCTTCCCTGAAGAGCTTGTCCAGGACGGTCTTCACGTGCTTGAGGAACAGCGCGTGGGACGTCCACTCCTTCTCGTCCTCGATCAACTCGTTGATGCGGCACCGGCTGTTGGTGATCCGGTTCGGCACCCCGCTGTCGACCGTGCCGACGATCACCGTCAACCGCTCGTCGAGCTCCGCGCAGTTGGGCGCCGGGACCTGACTGGAGACCACTGTGAAGGTCACCGTGCGTGCGGCCGAGGTGTTGCCCGCCTTGTCCGTCGCCCGGTACGCCAGGGTGTGGGTGCCCGCCCGGTCGACGACCACGGGAGCGGTGTACGCCAGGTACGGTCCGGCGTCGATCGAGTACTCGGCGCCGGCGACACCCGAACCGCCCTCGTCCGTGGCGCTCACGGTCACCTTGGCGTTGCCCACGTACGCCCCGTCGGAGTTCCGCGTGCCGTCCACGGTCACACCGGTCACCGGCGGGGTGGTGTCCTGCGGGGCCGTCGCGACCACCGTGAACCGGACGCTCTTCTCGGCGGCCACGTTGCCCGCCTTGTCGGTCGCCCGGTAGCGCACGGTGTGGGAGCCGACCTGATGCACCATCACGGGCATGGTGTACGGCTGCCAACTCCCGTCGTTCACGGCGTACTCGATGGTGTTGACCCCGGATCCGGTGTCGGAGGCCGACACGGTCACCGTCGCCATGTCGAGGTACGTGCCGTCGGGATTCTGCTCGCCGCTGACCGTCGCCGAGGTGTCCGGCGGGACGGTGTCGTCGGACGGCCGGGCGACGACCGTGAAGCCGGCGCTCTTCTCCGCGGAGACGTTGCCCGCCTTGTCGACGGCCCGGTAACGCACCGTGTGGTCGCCGACCTGGTCGAAGACGACCGGGGCGGTGTACGGCTGCCAGGCACCCGTGTCCCCGGTCGCGTACTCGATCCGGTCGACGCCGGAGCCGCCGGCCTCGTCGGTCGCCGTGATCGCCACGCTCGCCGAACCGACGTACTGGCCCTGCGCGTTCTGCGTGCCGGTCACCTGGGCCGCCGCCGAGGGCGCGGTGGTGTCCTCGCCGCTGCCCTCGGTCACCACGAGGATGCCCTGCATCTGCCCATGACCCGGGATCGTGCAGTGGTAGAAGTAGCGGCCCGGGGTGAGCGTGACCTCGGCGGTGTGACGGCCGCCCATGTCGTCGTTCGGGTTGGCGAGGATGTTGAGTTCGACGTCGTCGTTGAACTCGGGGTCGCTGGTCACGAAGGTCAACGTGTGTGGCATACCGGTGGTGTTGCCGGTGGCCGTGCTGTTCTCGAAGACGATCGTGGCCGTGCCCGCGACGGCCGTCGTCGGGGCGGAGTTGTACTGGGTGATGTCGTCGCCGGCGGTCCAGGTGAGGACCTGCTCCGCCGCGTTCGTCCGCTCGGGTTGTGCCGTGGAGGTCGACTGCAGGCCGAGCATCATCAGCAGGGCGGCCAGCAGAACGGTCAGAGGTCTTTGTCGGCGCATCACTGTCCTCCCCGTACCAACTGGCCGGCGGCCGGAGTGGGCCCGCCGCCCGTATAAGTGACCCGCCACAGCGCCGACTTGGCGTCCGAGGTGAAGAACCCGCGCCCGTAGTCGAGGACGTACAGCGCGCCGTCCGGACCGAACTTCCAGTCCATGAGGTTCTTGATGCCGTCGTTGCCGATCGGCACGATCTTCTTGAGCGACTCGGAGTGGACGGGCAGCCCGCCGTCCCCGTGGTTCCTCGGATCGGTGATGACGGCGTTGCGTGGCTGGTCGGCGTCGTAGAAGTCGCCGACGAACCACTTGCCGTCCCAGTAGGAGGGCCACTTGACGGTGCTGGTGGCCGAGGCGGTGTCGTAGCGGTAGACCGGCCCGTTCATCGCGGCCTGGCCGCCGCCCTTGAGCCACGGCAGCAGGTACTTGGCGTCCTCCTGCTTGTAGGAGGGGATGCCGTTCGCGTCGCGCGGGTAGTCCGGGGCGCCGCCCTGGGGCGAGTACCAGATGTTGTTGCCGGTGACGGGCGGGAGATTGACCAGACCGTCGTTGTTGGGCGACTCGTTCTTCGGGTGGTCGCAGTCGTACCAGCCCAGCGGCTGGTCGGGGTTCGGCAGGTTGCGGTCCCGGTAGGGCTGTTTGTTGCCCATGCAGTACGGCCAGCCCCGGTTGCTCGCCCTGGTGATGACGGCGAAGGTGTCGTACTTGGCCGGGCCCCAGGTCGTCGAGGGCGCGCTCGCGTCCGGGCCGACCCACCCCGCGTACAGGATGTCGGTCTTCTTGTCGACGAAGATGCGGGCCGGGTTCCTGACGCCCATGACATAGATCTCGCCGCGGGTCTTGCCCCCGCCCTCGGCGGTCTCCTTGCCGGTGAAGAGGTTCCCCTCGGGCAGCGTGTACGTCCCGTCGGGCTCCGGGTGGATGCGCAGGATCTTGCCGTTGAGGTTGTTGGTGTTGCCGGCGGTGCGGCGCGCGTCCGCGAAGGAGACGCCCTTGAAGTTCGGCTGCGGGTTGTTGCCCGAGTAACCGCCGCTGAAGCCACTGGAGTTGTTGTCGCCGGTCGCGATGTACAGGTTGCCCTTGGAGTCCCAGGACATCCCGCCGCCGGCGTGGCAGCAACTGTGCACCTGGACCGGCCACTTGAGCAGGACCTTCTCGCTGTTCAGGTCCAGCTTGTTCGTCGCGAGGTCGAGGGTGAAGCGGGAGACCCGCCGCTCGGCGATCCGGGTGTCGCGGTTGAGCTGAGCGTGCGGGGTGTAGTGCAGATACACCCAGCCGTTCTGCTCGAAGCGCGGGTCGAGCTCGATCCCGAGCAGGCCCTCCTCGACCTTCACCAGCTCGTCGCCGCCGCCCTTGTTGCCGAAGACGGTCAGCTCGCCCGCCAGGGTGACCTTCCTGGCCGCCGGATCGTAGACGTGGATCTGGCCCTTGCCCTTGCCGATGTCCGGGTTGTTCCAGTCGGTGATCACCGGCTGGGAGGAGTCGGCGCCACCCCGGCCGATGTACAGGACGCGCCCGTCGGGGGCGGTGACCAGGCCGTGCGGCTCGCCGATCTGGTCGCTCTGCCCCGCCTGGTTTGGCTGGGTGAGACGTTCGGCCTTGTAGTTGCCGTTGATGGTCGCCTTGCAGTCGGCCTGCACGAGCCGCGAGGTCCACAGCAGCGCACCGCGCAGATGGGTCCGGAAGTCGGTCTCGTCGTACGAGGCCGCCGTGCCGCCCATGCCGGTGTAGAAGGACCGGCCGCCGTCGTAGTCCCGGCACCAGCTCACCGGGTGGTCCCAGCCGTTGGCGCTCGCGCCGGGCTGGTAGGTCGACTCGCGCACCCGGGCCACGGTGTGCACGTCACCGGACGGGTTCTTCGTCCAGTTGAACCACTGGTCGGGACGCTTCCACTGCACCGGTAGATCCCTGGTCGCCGGATGCTGCCGGTCGCCGACCTCAACGGTGGCCCGTTGAACGGCCGTTGGGCTGGACGCGGCCGGACGGGCACCGACGAGGCCCGTGAACCAGTCGGAGTACGGCTCGGCGCGGGCCGCGTCATGGATGCCGACGAAGCCGCCGCCCGCCTCCATGTAGGCCTCCAGGCCGGCCTCCTGGTCGGGGTCGAGGACATCGCCGCCGCCGGTCAGGAAGACGATCGCGTTGTAACTCCCCAGGGCCTTCTCGTCGGTGAAGACTCTGGCGTCGTCCGTGGCCTCGGTCTCGAACCGCTGGTTCACGGGACCGGACAGCCCGATCGTCTCGACGGCGGCGATCCCGGCGTTGACGACCGGTGACTCGTCCCCGGCGGCCGCGGACCCGTAGAAGACCAGCACCCGTACATCGGCGCCGCCCGGTGGCGACTTGACGGACATCGTTGTCGCGGACGGATCGGGAGCCGGCAGCGCCCCCGCCGCAGGTCCGGACATCAGCCCGGCGGCGACGACCCCCGCGGTCACGGTGGCCGTCCAGGCCCGTCTTCTCGTGCTTCCTCCGCTTCTCGCGCTCAACCCTCGTAAGTGCATGGGCACCTCCTCGGTCACAGCAACAGCGCCATGGAAGCTAGACCGCTTTGCGTCACTCGCCAATACCTATGACCGGGATCGCACGAACTTTGTCCTGAGTGTGGATAAACGACTCGGGGGCCGGTACCGTCTCACAGGTTCATCACAGGTACGTCTCCGCAAAATCCGTATCACGGTGGGGAGTTCTGCATGGGCGCACTGGACAGACGTGGCTTCAACCGGCGGGTGCTGCTCGGCGGCGCGGCCGTCGCGACATCGTTGTCCCTGGCGCCGGAGGCCCGGAGCGACACGGGCCCGGCGACGGCCGCCCCGGGCGGCGGCGAGGTCAAGCGCATCAAGCTGTACGCCGAGAAGCTCGCCGACGGACAGATGGGCTACGGCCTCGAGAAGGGCAGGGCGACCGTCCCCGGTCCGCTCATCGAGCTCAACGAGGGCGACACCCTGCACATCGAGTTCGAGAACACCATGGACGTCAGGGCGAGCCTGCACGTCCACGGCCTGGACTACGAAATCTCCAGCGACGGCACCAGGTTGAACAAGAGCGACGTCGAGCCGGGCGGGACCCGCACCTACACCTGGCGCACCCATGTGCCGGGCCGCCGGAGCGACGGCACCTGGCGGGCGGGCAGCGCGGGCTACTGGCACTACCACGACCACGTGGTCGGCACGGAACACGGAACCGGCGGCATCCGCAAGGGCCTCTACGGACCCGTGATCGTCCGCCGCAAGGGCGATGTCCTCCCCGACGCGACCCACACGATCGTCTTCAACGACATGCTCATCAACAACAAGCCCGCCCACTCGGGGCCCGACTTCGAGGCCACGGTGGGCGATCGGGTCGAGTTCGTGATGATCACGCACGGCGAGTACTACCACACCTTCCACCTGCACGGTCACCGCTGGGCGGACAACCGCACGGGCATGCTCACCGGGCCCGACGACCCGAGCCAGGTCATCGACAACAAGATCGTGGGCCCGGCGGACTCCTTCGGCTTCCAGGTGATCGCGGGGGAGGGGGTCGGGGCGGGCGCGTGGATGTACCACTGCCACGTCCAGAGCCACTCCGACATGGGCATGGTGGGCCTGTTCCTGGTGAAGAAGACGGACGGCACGATCCCCGGGTACGAGCCGCACGAGCACACGGAGCACCAGGCCGGGCACGAGCACTGACGGATCATGGACGGGTGACTCTTGTTCTGACACATGGTGATCTGGAAGCGGTGCTGGAGCCGGAGGCCTGCATCGACGCCCTGCGGGACGGCTTCCGGCACGCGGAGGCGGTGCCGATCGTGGGACAACGGGTGCGCACGGACCTCCCGTTCCCCGGTACGGCCACCGCGCTGATCCCGGGCCTGCTCCCCGGCATTCCGGCCTACACGGTGAAGGTCAACGCCAAGTTCCCCGCCGCCCGGCCCGCCCTGCGCGGGGTGATCTGCCTGCACAGCGGCGCCGACGGCGAGTTGCTGGCGCTGCTGGACTCGGCGACGGTCACGGCCTGGCGAACAGGCCTCGCGGCCGCCCTGGGCACACATCTGCTCGCCGGCCGGGGAGACGTCGTCGGAGTGATCGGGGCGGGCGCACAGGCCGAGTTGCTGGTGCGGGGCCTTGCGGCGCTACGACCCCGCAGCGCCCTCGTCGTCCAGGACACGTCCGCCGACCGCGCCGCGGAGTTCGCCGCGCGACACGGTGGGCGTGTGGTGTCCCGCGCCGCGGAGGTCGCCGTCGCCGCGGACATCGTCCTGTCGGCGACCTGGTCGAGGGAACCACTGCTGCACCTGCGGGACACCAGGCCCGGCCAGCACTTCACGAGCCTGGGTGTGGACGAGCCCGGCAAGGCGGAACTGGCCGCCGATCTGCTGGACGCTGGGCTCCTGGTGGTCGACGATCGTGAACTCGCGGCGAGCGTGGGAGTGCTGAGGCCGGCCGACGCGACCCTCGGCGAGGTGGCGCGCTCCGAGCACCCCGGCCGGACCACCGACACGGACCGCACGGTCTACGCCCCCGTGGGCATGCCCTGGCAGGACCTCGCCCTGGCCTGGACGGCGTACGGGCGGGCCGAGCGGGAGGGGATCGGACGGCGGGTGGACCTGCTGTCCTGAATCCCGTCACGAGATGTCCGGCACCGACCAGTCCCGGGCGGCCGCGTCCTGGACGTAGAGACGCGGACCTCGAGAGACGGCACGGCGACGACCGAGCCGCTGCCGTCGGGACGCACCTGGCGCCCCTCGGCGCCGGACTCGACGGTGTCCTGGCTGAGGTGGCACTCCACGAGCCGGTCGCGATCGGCGCCTTGTCCCCCGAAGAACACGCTGCCCGCCCGGATCCCGCGCGTTGAGCAGCCAGTGCGCCCGGCCGATCATGCGGTGATCCTCACCGAGCTGATCCCGTTGCGCAAGCCCCTTCGCCCATCCCGAGAGCGCTCTCACCGGTGTCCTGCGCCGGGGCTATCCTGATCCGCACCCGCCGACGAGGAGCACCGAAGTGACCGACACAGTGCCGCGCCCCACACTGGAGGCCGTGGCGGCCCGGGCCGGGGTGTCGCGGGCCACCGTGTCCCGGGTGGTGAACGGTGGGGACGGGGTCAGGGAGCCGCTCGTCGAGCGGGTGCGCAGGGCCGTCGAAGAGCTCGGTTACGTCCCCAACCAGGCCGCCCGCAGTCTCGTCACCCGGCGCCATGACGCCGTCGCCGTGGTGGTGGCCGAACCGGAGACCAGGGTCTTCGCGGACCCCTTCTTCGCGCTGCAACTCCGGGGAATCAGCAAGGAGTTGACCGCCCACGACAATCAACTCGTCCTGCTGCTCACCGAGGGCCGCGACGACCACGCCCGCGTCGGACGCTACCTCGCCGGAGGCCATGTCGACGGCGCGCTCGTCTTCTCGCTGCATCTGGACGACCCGCTGCCGCAACTGATCCAACGGGCCGGTGTCCCCACGGTGTTCGGCGGCCGGCCCGGGTGGAGCGACGGGACGACGGATGCCGTGTACGTCGACAGTGACAACCGGGGCGGTGCCCGCGAGGCCGTGCGGCATCTCGTCGGACTCGGACGCACCCGTGTCGCCCACATCACCGGCGCCCTCGACCAGACCTCCGCCGCGGACCGGCTCGACGGCTACAAGGACGTCATGGGCGACGCCGACCCGGAGCTTGTCGTACGGGGCGACTTCACTCCGGCCGGCGGGGAGCGGGCGATGCGCGAACTCCTCGACCGGTGCCCGGACGTGGACGCGGTGTTCGCCGCCAACGACCTCACCGCGTCCGGCGCCCTGCGCGTGCTGCGCGAGCGGGGGCGCCGGGTGCCCGAGGACGTGGCGGTGATCGGCTTCGACGACATGCTGCCGGTCGCCGAACAGACCGATCCGCCGCTGACGACGGTCCGTCAGGACATAGAGGAGATGGGCCGGTTGATGGCCCGCCTGCTGCTGCGGGACCTCGACCGCAGGAGCGGGGGAGCCACACCGGCCGGTGTCGTCCTGCCGACCACGCTGATCCGCCGCGCCTCGGCGTGATCCCCCGCCCCGGTCACGTCTGCTGCGGCGCGCTCTTGAGGATCGCGAAGCGGGCGCCGTACGGGTCGGCCAGCTTGGCGACCCGGCCGACCCCCGGCACGTCCGTGGCGGGCAGCCGGATGCTGCCGCCCAGCTCCTGTGCCTTCGCCACCGTCTCGTCCGTGTCCGTGACCTCGAAGTACGGCATCCAGTACGCCCCGGCCCGCGCCTCCAGCGGATCGTCGGCGAGCGGGACGATGCCGCCGAACATGGCGTCCTCGCCCTGCCCGTCCGGCAGCACGGTCGTGTACGTGCCGCCCGGGAAGTCGACCCCGTAGGTCTCCAGGCCGAGAGCCGCACGGTAGAAGTAGGCGGCCATCGGCAGGTCGGCCGTGTACAGCTCGACCCAGCACAGCGAGCCCGGCTCCTGGGTGACCTGGAGCCCCTTGTTCTGCCTGGGCTGCCAGATGCCGAAGGACACGCCCGCCTTGTCGGCGAGGATCGCCATGCGGCCCTGGTCCATCACGTCCATGGGCTGCATCAGCACCGAGCCGTGCGCCTGCTCGGCCGCCTTCGCGGTGGCGTCCGCGTCCGGGGTCTGGAAGTACACGGTCCAGGAGGGCGGGCCCTGCTCCGGTGTGGTCTGCATGCCGCCCGCGGCGGTTTTGCCGGCGAGCTGGAAGAAGCCGTAACCGCCGGCTTCGGGCGGGCCCGGCTGGAACTCCCAGCCGAACAGGCCGCCGTAGAAGGTGGTGGCGCCGTCGATGTCCGGGGTGCCGAGGTCGAGCCAGTTCGGAGCGCCGGTGACATAACGGGTCGTGAGCATCTCTGCCCTCCTCTGAGGGGTCCCGTTGCCTGCACTGCCGAGTCTTGCACCGTCCACTGACAATCGCCGCCGGGACGACGCCGCGGACCGTCGGAGGAACCGTTTCCGTGCGCCGCCGTGCACTCCCTTACCGGGCGGAGGACCATCGAGGAGACCGGAGGCCATGAACGGCGCCGTTGATCCCGCGTTGATCGAACGTTTTTCGCTGCCCGGCACGATCTCGGCCATGCACATCGACACCATCACCCCGACCGACCCCGCCTGGCAGGCGCAGGCGTTGTGCGCGCAGACCGGGGCGGACTTCTTCTTTCCCGAGCCGGGCAGCTCGGTACGGGAGGCGAAGCGCATCTGCGGCATGTGCGAGATGCGCTCGGCCTGCCTCGAGTACGCCCTGGCCAACGACGAACGCTTCGGCGTCTGGGGCGGCCTCTCCGAGAAGGAGCGGCTGGCGATCAGGCGGGTGGAAAACCGATGAGCCTACGCTAAGACGTTGACCAGGGGTTTCTCTCCTCAGGGAGGCGTTCTATCCGGGCTCGGACTCCTTGTCCGGGGCCGTTTGCGTGCGCGACGACGGGGATACCAGCACCCCCCGTTGCTTCGGTCCTCTCGGCAGCCTGGCTGGAGCGTGAGCCGCTGCCGCGACCGGCGTCCGACACCGCTTCGGGAAGGGCGGCTTCGCTCGCGGAAGCGGCCGGTATGCGGAGCAGTAGCAGCGCCGCGTCGTCGTGCAGCCGGCCGCCCACATGCGTCAGCAGTTCGTCATGGAGCGCGGTGAGGGTGCAGGCCGGCTCGTCGGACACGTGGCGGGCCAGCCCTTCGGCGAGCGGGTAGAACTCACGGCTGTGGTTGCGGGCCTCGGTGACCCCATCGGTGTAGAGCAGCAGTTGGTCCCCGTCGGCGAAAGCCAGCACCTGGAGGCTGGGGGTCTCGTCCGTGAGGGCGCGCAGCCCGAGGGGCGGAGCCGGATGGGCGGGCTCCACCGCCACGACGGTGCCGGATTCGCGCACCAGGAGCGGAGGCGCGTGGCCACAGTTGACCACCTCCAGATGGCCTGCCTGCGGGTACCCGGCGACCACGGCGGTGACGAAGTCGTCAGCACCGAGGTTGCGCGCCAGGCTCCGCTCGATCCTGCCGACGACGGCGAGGAGATCGGGCTCGTCGTAGGCGGCCTCACGGAAGACACCGACTACGAGTGCGGCGGTCCCCACGGCCGGCAGCCCCTTGCCGCGCACATCGCCGACGATCAGCCTGACCCCGTACGGGGTGGGCACCAGCGCGTAGAGATCCCCGCCGATACGGGCCTCCGCCGCCGCGGCGCTGTAGCGAACGGCCACCTGGAACGGGCCGACAGTCGCCGGTACGGGCTTGAGGAGCGCATGCTGGGCGGCCTCCGCGACCGAGCGGACGGCCGCGAGCACCCGTTCACGACGCCCACGCAACGCGCTGGCGAGGCCGCTTGCCAGGGTGACGGCAGCCAGGGCGGACAGTACGGCCGTCAGCTCATGTCCCGGAACGCCGTCCCGGGTTCCGAGCGTCGCGCCCAGTATCGCGGCGAGAAGGCCGACACAGAGGACTCCGCGCGGCCCGCCGGTCGTGGCGGCCAGCGCGGGCCCGGCCGCGAGCAGTGGCAGCCAGATCGTCCCTACCCCGCACATGACGTCGATGAGCACGATGACGGAGACGATCAGCACGGGCAGTGCGGGTGTCCCGGCGGCCAACTGTGCGACGGCGCGTTTCCGGGCCGCCGACCCGGGACCGGGACCGGCCACTCGGTTCCTGAGCGGCCGAATCGGCCATGGGTCGCCGCCGTGGTCTCGAACCTCACTCATGCTTCGTCCGTAGTCCTCACCTTGTGCGGGGGCTGCTGAAATGTCTCTTTCATCCAGGAAAGGGGTATGGCTCGGGCGCCACAAGGAGGGGATTTTCAGATAGTGAGCGAGAGACCCCTGGTCACGCGACTCGCGGCCGGGATCAGCCGCGCCAGGATCTCCTCGAGTCGTGAGAGCCGGTCCGCCCGCAGCGAGACGCCGAGCGAGCCGAGTGTGTCCCCGTTGTAGACGGGCACGGCGACACAGACCGTACCGAGGGCGTACTCCTCCAGGTCCGTGACGGCCGGGGCCACGGGTGAGGAGTCGAGTCGCCGGAGCAGTTCCGGAGAGCTGGTGATGGTCCGTGGTGTGAGGTCGGCGAGGGCGTGCCGGGAGAGGTAGTCCTTGCGGGAGGCGTCATCCAGTTCTCGCAGCACGGACTTGCCCAACGCGGTGGCGTGCCCCGCGTCCTCGAATCCCACCCAGAGGTCGACACGGGGTGCCTGGGGGCCGTCGACGATCTCAGCGACCCGAATCTCGCCCTCCTCGTAGAAGGTGAGGTAGGCGGCGGTCGCGAGGTCGTCCCGCAGAGCGGCGAGCGTGGGGCGGACGCGGCCGAGCAAGGCCTGCCCGCGGCTCGTGGTGTGCAGGGTCTGCAGCTTGTCGCCCAGGACGAACCCGCCGTCGTCCAGTTTCCGTATGTATCCGTCGTGGACCAGCGTCCGCAGCAGGTGATAGGCGGTGGCCAGGGGCAGTCCCGTCTCACGTGCCAGTTTCTTCGCCGGCGCACCGTTCTCGTGCGCGCTCACCGCCTCCAGCAGGCGGAGGGCACGCTGCACGGAGGTGATGAGCGTAGGGCCACCTTCGTGAGCACCCATACGACCAGCGTGCGCCGAGCGCACGAGGCAGGCAAGGCACGCGCCCCTTCTCGGCCTGCCGTCGCAGCGACGTGCTGCACGCCATGTGCTTGCGAAGGACGTTGTCCACGGGCAGGGGGTCCGTGCGGCCCGGGCCGCACGGCACGCCCCGCAGCACCGCGCGCCGCATCGTCGGGTCGGCCGAACCGTGCCCGTGCACGGTGGCGTAGGCGGCCCGGCGTTCGTTCGCGGGCGGGCGGTGCGCCGATCCGCCGCCGTACCCGCGCGGCGGCGTCGACGTCGATCAAGCCCGGCAGGAAGCAGGGGGCGGGCGGCCCGCACCGGATATTCGGCGGGCCGGCCGGGCCGGCGTCAGGCCCCCGCCGCGCGCGCCGCCATCCGCGCCTTGCGCGCCGCCAGCTTCTCGTCGAACTTCGACGCCTCCGCGTCCAGGCCGCTCATGTACAGGCCGAGTTCCTCCTGGGCCTTGAGGCCCTCGGGGCCGAGACCGTCGATCTCCAGGACCTTCAGGTAGCGCAGGACGGGCTGGATGACGTCGTCGTGGTGGATGCGCATGTTGTAGATCTCGCCGATCGCCATCTGTGCGGCGGCCCGCTCGAAGCCGGGCATGCCGTGGCCGGGCATCCGGAAGTTCACGATGACGTCGCGCACCGCCATCATCGTCAGGTCGGGCGCCAGCTCGAAGGCCGCCTTCAGCAGGTTCCGGTAGAAGACCATGTGAAGGTTCTCGTCGGTGGCGATGCGGGCCAGCATGCGGTCGCAGACCGGGTCCCCGGACTGGTGGCCGGTGTTGCGGTGCGAGACGCGGGTCGCGAGCTCCTGGAAGGAGACGTAGGCCACCGAGTGCAGCATCGAGTGGCGGTTGTCCGACTCGAAGCCCTCGCTCATGTGGGCCATCCGGAACTGCTCCAGCTGGTCCGGGTCCACCGCGCGCGAGGCGAGCAGATAGTCGCGCATCACGATGCCGTGCCGGCCCTCCTCGGCGGTCCAGCGGTGCACCCAGGTGCCCCAGGCGCCGTCGCGGCCGAAGAGCGAGGCGATCTCGTGGTGGTAGCTGGGGAGGTTGTCCTCCGTGAGGAGGTTCACGACGAGGGCGATCCGGCCGATCTCGGTGACCTTGGACTGGCCCTTCTCCCAGGCCTCGCCGTCCTCGAAGAGACCGGGGAAGTTGCGGCCGTCGCTCCACGGGACGTACTCGTGCGGCATCCAGTCCTTGGTGACCTTCAGATGCCGGTTGAGTTCCGTCTCGACCACTTCCTCCAGCGCGTACAGCAGTCGCGCGTCGGTCCAGGCGGAGGACGGGCTGCCGAGGTGA
The DNA here is from genome assembly GCF_029894425.1 of Streptomyces sp. SAI-127. Taxonomy (NCBI): domain Bacteria; kingdom Bacillati; phylum Actinomycetota; class Actinomycetes; order Kitasatosporales; family Streptomycetaceae; genus Streptomyces; species Streptomyces sp. SAI-127. The sequence goes on along the minus strand of NZ_JARXYJ010000001.1, from coordinate 1,947,657 downwards.
GGGGAAGTGATCGTCACAGGTACTCCAGGGGGACGCGGCGAACAATTGAGGGGATCGGCGAGCGGCGCCGGTGAACCTACGGAATCGTAGGCTACGAAACCGTAGGTTACGAGACCGTAGGTTAAGCGCGCCGTAAAGACCCCTGATCAGCAGTGTTTCCGGGGCATGACAAGCGGCCCCGGGAGCCGCAGGTCCGGGGCCGTTGGAATGCCGCGCACGCCCGATCAGGCATACAGCTCCCGCAGTCGAACTGAGAGGCACGTCACACAGCCTTCGAGCTTCTCGAACTCGCTGATGTCCACCACGACCGGTTCGAAACCGAGGTCGGTGAGCAGTTCCGCCGTCTTCGGCGCGCTCGCCGCCATGAGCAGCTTGGGGCCGCCGAGCAGGACGACATGGGCCCCGGCCTCCTCGGGCACGGACAGGAAGCGCGGGAAGAGCGCGGGCCGGTCCACCTTGGGGATGTGCCCGATGACGGTGCCGTCGGGCAGCGCGGTGACCGCCGACTTCAGGTGCAGCACCTTGTTCACCGGTACGGCGACGACCTGGGCCCCGAGCGGCTCGAAGGCGGCCCGCAGCTGCTGGACGCCGGCCGCGTTGGTGCGCCCGCCCCGGCCGACGTAGATCGTGTCACCGATCTTCAGCACGTCGCCGCCGTCCAGGGTGCCCGGCTCCCAGATCCAGTTCACCGAGCAGCCCAGGCGCGCCACGGCCTCCTCGACGCCGATGGTCTCCTCGCGCCGGGACTCCGCGCCGGAGCGGGCGATCAGCGCGACGTTCTTGTACATGACCACGGTGTCCTCGACGAACACCGAGTCCGGGCAGTCGTCCTCCGGGTCCACCTCGACGGTCTCCCAGCCGTGCGCGCGCAGGGCCTCGACATACGTCTCCCACTGTTCGAGCGCGAGCTCGACGTCGACCTTCTCCCGCTCGACGTGCGTCACCAGACCTTCGGCGAGGCGCGGGCTGGGGCGGCGGACGAGGGCCTTCTTGCTGGGCACGAGGGAACTCCGTATCGGCGGGACAGGGGCGGCACCCGTGACGGGCGCCGGTCAGCCATCATGCAGCGCCGGTCCGTGTCGACAAAACCCCCGCAGCCAGGCTGTGGCCCTCCTGAGACGCTCCACGGCTCACGAGCGCCGCCGCGCCGCACGCGCGCGTGCCGCCTCGTGGGCCTCGCGCAGCAGGCGTACGACGGTCCCGGTCGTCCGCTCGCCGGGGTTCACGACGCAGATCCAGCCGAGGGGGCCGTAGACCGGGTGCGGCAGCACCATGTCGGCCGCGGCGAGGTCGTACGGCCCCCCGAGGAGTTCCGGAAGCGCCGCACGGCCGACATGGACGTTGACCCGCCAGCGGCCCGGGGGATCGAGGTCGGACGCGCTGTCCTCGGGGTGGTCCTTGGTGACGATCGTGCCGTACGGCTGTGTGGCCCGGGGCATCCGGCCGTCGGGGGCGTAGTAGAAGAACGCGTCGCCCCACGCGATCTCGGGAAAGTCCCCACCGGGCTCCGGGACGACCACGAGCGCCCCGTCGAATTCGCGCACGGTCGCGATGATCTGCTCCATACTCATGGTTCAAGCGTGACCTTCAAGTGCTCATGTGGGGTTGGCCGAACGATGCGCACCGCCGACGTCGCCAGGGAGTCCGGGTACTCGGTGCAGCAGGTGCGCGACCTGGAGCGACTGGGGGTGATCCCGCCGGCCGTACGGTCGGACAACGGCTACCGCTCCTACACGCCGCTCCACGTGCACGCTCTGCGCGCCTACCGCGGACTCGCCGGTGCCGTCGGCCCCGTCGAGGCCCGGCGCCTGCTCGCCGAGCTGCGGACGGCGACGATCGCGGAGGCGGCCGCGGCGGTCGACGGGGTCCACGCCCGGCTCGCGCGGGAACGCGAGGAGGCACTGCGCGCCCAGCAGGCCCTCCAGGGCATCCAGGCCGAAGAGGACGGCCGGGACGACGACTTCATGACCATCACACAGCTCGCGGAGGCGCTCTGCGTACGGTCCTCCACCCTCCGGTTCTGGGAGCAGGAGGGGCTCGTGCTTCCCGAGCGGGTGACCACCCTGCGCGCGCGTCGCTACGGGCCGGCGGCCATCGGGGCCGCACGTGTCGTCGCGGCCCTGCGCGCGGGCGGCTACGGCATCCCGGCCGTACGCGAGGTCATGGGCTCCCTGGACGGCCTCGACGGACTCGAGGACGCCCGGCGCATCCTGCGGGGACGGCTCGACCAGCTCGCCGCCCGGAGCGTGGCGCTGCTCCGGGCGGGCGCGGATCTGGCGGCCGTCGTCACCGCCGTGGACGCTACGCGGGGAACTCCAGGGCCTCGGGAGTGACCTCCCGCAGCTCACCGTCCAGCATCAGCCAGCGCGTGATGCCGATCGACTCCAGGAACGGCAGGTCGTGACTGGCCACGACCAGCGCGCCCTCGTACGACTCCAGGGCCGACGTCAGTTGTCGCACGCTCGCCATGTCGAGGTTGTTCGTCGGCTCGTCGAGCATGAGCAGCTGGGGTGCGGGCTCCGCCAGCATCAGCGCGGCCAGGGCCGCCCGGAAACGTTCACCACCGGACAGCGTCGACGCCTGCTGGTCGGCCCGGGCGCCCCGGAACAGGAAGCGGGCGAGACGGGCCCGCACCCGGTTGTTGGTGGCACCCGGCGCGAACCGGGCCACGTTCTCGGCGACCGACAGCTCGCCGTCGAGGACGTCCAGGCGCTGGGGCAGGAAGCGGAGCGGGACATGGGCCGTCGCCTCGCCCGACACCGGCTCCAGTTCCCCGGCGATCGTGCGCAGCAGCGTCGTCTTGCCCGCGCCGTTGCGCCCGATCAGCGCGACCCGCTCGGGGCCCCGCAGGTCGAGCCCGCCCTTCACCCGTGCGCCGTAGGCGAGTTCCAGGTCCATGAGGGTCAGCACCGTACGGCCCGGCGGCACGGCCGTGTACGGCAGGTCGACGCGGATCTCGTCGTCGTCCCTTACGGCCTCCACCGCCTCGTCGAGCCGGTCCTTGGCCTCGGCGAGTTTCTCCTCGTGCATGATGCGGTGCTTGCCCGCGGACTCCTGTGCCGACCGCTTGCGCGCCCCCATGACGATCTTCGGCTCGCGCTTCTGCTCGAACATCTTCTGGCCGTACCGCTTGCGCCGGGCCAACTTGACCTGGGCGTCGACCAGTTCGCGTTTCTGCTTGCGGAAGTCGGACTCGGCGACACGCACCATCCGCTCCGCCGCGTCCTGTTCGACGGCCAGGGCCTCCTCGTAGGCGGAGAAGTTGCCGCCGTACCAGGTGACCTCCCCGGAGCGCAGATCGGCGATCTGGTCGACCAGGTCGAGGAGTTCGCGGTCGTGGCTGACCACGACCATGACCCCGGGCCAGGAGGCGACGGCCGTGTACAGGCGCCTGCGGGCGTACAGGTCGAGGTTGTTGGTGGGCTCGTCGAGAAGCAGGACGTCCGGGCGGCGCAGCAGCAGCGCGGCCAGCCGCAGCAGCACCGACTCGCCGCCCGAGACCTCGCCGATCCCGCGGTCCAACCCGATGTGGCCGAGCCCGAGTTCGCCGAGGGTGGCCAGGGCCCGTTCCTCCACGTCCCAGTCGTCGCCGACCGTCTCGAAGTGCTCCTCGGCCACGTCGCCCGCCTCGATGGCGTGCAGGGCGGCGCGTTGCGCTGCGATGCCGAGCGCCTCGTCGACCTTCAGGCCGGTGTCGAGCGTGACGTTCTGCGGGAGGTAACCCACCTCGCCCGCCACGCGCACGGCGCCGTCGGCCGGGGTGAGTTCACCGGCGATGAGCTTCAACAGGGTTGATTTTCCCGACCCGTTGACGCCGACGAGACCGGTCCGGCCGGGGCCGAAGGCGATGTCGAGGCCCTCGAAGACGGGGGTGCCGTCGGGCCAGGAGAAAGCGAGCGAGGTGCAGGTGATGGAAGTAGACATACGAGTCTCCGCGGTTGCTCGAAGCGAGAAGGGGCAAACGCGTATCGAGACACCCGCGGCGACGGGGGACGAGAGGAAACCGGAGGGCACGGACAGGGCCCGGCTCGTCGGAACGGCTCGTGTGCCGAGGTCGCACGCAGCGCACACACCTCAGGTGTGTGACACGGTGTCTCAGGACCTCAGACGAGCAACGTCCTTCTCCGATCGACGACAACAGAACCGTTGTACAACGTACGAGGCGGCCGCAGGGCTGTCAACGAGTTAATGCTCCCTAGGAGGCCCCGTGCCCGTCGGCCCGCTCTCCCTGCCGGCCCACCTCTACCTGCTGGCCTGGGACACCTCGAAATCCGAGATCACCGGTGCCACCCAGATCCCCCAATTGGTCCGGGCCGGTGCGCTCACCGAGCTGGCCCAGCGCGGGCTGCTCGTCGACGACGACGGCATCGCCACGCCGGTCGACATGGACGCGTCCACCGGCGACGCCGTCCTGGACGGGCTTCTCGAACTGGTCCGCGAATCCCGGCCGCACCGGTGGCGGTCCTGGGTGACGCTGCACACCCGGATCACCCTGGACGCCGTACGGGAACAACTCGCCGCCGGGGGATGGCTGCGGGCGCGGAAGCGGCGGGCACTCGGGCTCTTTCCCACGGTCGAGTACGACCTGGCGCGCCCGGCCGCGGTGGAGGCGCTCCAGGAAGAGGCGCGGCAGATGCTGCGGGGACCGGTTCCGGCCGTGGACATCTCCGACCGGGACGCGGCCGTCGTCGCGCTCGCGGCCGCCGCCGGGCTGCGGACCCTGCTCGCCCGCAAGGAGTCGCACGACACCCGGGTCGAGGAGCTGATCGAGCGCAGCGGACAGGCGGCCCCGGCGCTGCGGAAGGTCGTCCATGAGCTGCGCGGGGCGGTGGCGGCGGCCTCGGCCGGGACCTGAACACCGGCGTGGCCCCAGCGGGGGAGGACCTCACGCACCCTGGAGCCCTGGAGCGGGCCGCCGCCTACCTCACCTCGGGTGCCGACGGGATCTTCGTCCCCGGGGCCGTCGACCCGGGGACCGTCGAACTGCTCGTCGACACGGCGAGCTCGACGCCCTCCTCGGTGGCCCGCCTCAGTAGGCGTCCCGCATCAGCTCCGCCAGGTCGTGGTCGAGGTCGAGCTGGAGGTGCTCCAGGCCGGTCGGCACCAGGTCGTTCGTCGCCTCCAGGAACCGGCGCAGCTCACCCGTGCGCACATGCACGACGGCGGTGCCCTCGGGGGCGTGGAACTCGAGAACGGTGCGGTCGTAGCCGTAGGGCCGCACCCGGACGTCGCCGTGGCCATCGGGCTCGTGCAGGCCGGTGCTGAGCAGATCGCGGCTGAAGGTCCAGCAGACCTCGACCCCCTCCAGGGTGGCCGGGGCGGGGAAGGTCATACGGACCGCGAACGGATCGCAGCGGTCGTAGTGCAGTGTGGCGGGAATGCTCGGCATCCGCGGTGCCGCGGCGACGAGACGGGCCTCGACGGGCTGCTCGATGACGGTGGACAACGCCTTGCTCCCTTGTGACGGCTGGTGGGGCTTCGGGGTGAGGACGGGCACTGGAAGAGACGACGGAATGAGCCAATCCGTGTACACGAAAGTCGAGTGACCTCTGTCACCGTCTTCATGCACAGGTGTGACTCAGTCCTCTTCCCGTGCCCCGAGGGGCACTTGTGGCAACCCCCGCACCACAGGGCGGACGGCCGAGGGCATCTGGACGGCACCCGGAGCGTGGACTAGCTTCGCCCGCCATGAGGCGCTTGGGGAACACGCGAGGCAAGAGACGCACGGGCCTGACGGGCCGGACCATCGCCGTGGGGGTGGCCTGTGCGGCGGCGCTGGCCGCCCTGGCCGCCGTACCGGCCGAGGCGCACGGTCCCGACGGCCGCACTCCGCACTGGGAGCTCAAGGACAGCGGCACCCCCGAGGTGCGGTTCCGCGGTCTGTCGGCCGTCAGCCGGGACACCGCCTGGCTGGCCGGCACCCAGGGCACCGTGCTGCGCACCACCGACGGCGGGGCCAGCTGGCGAAACGTCTCGCCGCCCGGTGCCGCCGAACTCCAGTTCCGCGACATCGAGTCCTTCGACGCGCGCCGGGCCGTGGTCCTGGCCATCGGAGAGGGCGAGGCGTCCCGCCTGTACCGCACCGACGACGGCGGCGCGACCTGGACCGAGTCCTTCCGCAACACCGACGCCAAGGCCTTCTACGACTGCCTCACCTTCTTCGACCCCCGCCACGGCCTCGCCATGAGCGACCCGGTGGACGGGAAGTTCCGCATCCTGTCGACCTCCGACGGCGGCCGCTCCTGGAAGGTGCTGCCGAACACCGGCATGCCGGCCGCGCTCGACGGCGAGGCCGGCTTCGCGGCGAGCGGGCAGTGCCTGGTCAGTTCCGGGCCGCGCGACGTCTGGCTGGCCACCGGCGGGGCGGCACGCGCGCGTGTACTGCACTCCGCCGACCGGGGGCTGACCTGGACGGCCTCCGACACGCCGATCCCGGCGGGCGACCCGGCCAAGGGTGTCTTCGCGCTCGCCTTCCGCGACCGCGCGCACGGACTCGCGGTCGGCGGCGACTACCGGCCCGACCAGAGCTCTCCGCAGGCCGCCGCCCGGACCGGCGACGGAGGCGCCGCCTGGCGGCCCGCCGCAGTGCCGGTGAACGGCTACCGCTCCGGAGTGGCCTGGCTCCCGCACAGCCGCACCGCCGCCCTCGCGGTCGGCCCGACCGGCACCGACCTCACCAGGGACGGCGGCCGGACCTGGCGGACCGTCGACACCAGCTCGTACGACACCGTGGACTGCACGGTCGACGGCGGCTGCTGGGCTGCCGGGGAGAAGGGGCGGGTGGCTCGTCTGGAGGGCTGAGTGGCGGAATGTGGGTACCCGGTCGCCGACGGCGAAAGGAGTGATCCCCCATGCCAGCCGGTTCTAGCTCCAAGCGCGAGCGTCAGTACGAGCACATCAAGGAGAGCGCCCAGGACCGGGGCGAGAGCACCGGACGGGCCAAGGAGATCGCGGCGCGGACGGTCAACAAGGAACGCGCCCGGTCCGGCGAGTCCAAGACCGCCAGCCGTACCTCGACCCAGGACATGTCCTCGGGCAAGCGGGGCGGCCAGCGGTCCGGCAAGGGCTCCCAGGGTCCGACCTACGACCAGCTCTACGAGGAGGCCAAACGCAAGGGCGTCAAGGGCCGTTCGGACATGAACAAGAGCGAGCTCCAGCGTGCCCTGGGCGGCAAGAGCTGACGCTCAGCCGAGGGTCTCGCGGTACTCCTCCAGCGCGGGGGCCGTCTTCGTCGCGGCGAACTCGGTGACGCGGTACGCGCACACCCCGGCCGTGACGAACGGGTCACCCGCGACGATCTCCTGGATCCGCGCGCGGTCCTCCGCGACGGCGATGATCACCCCGCCGTCGCGGGGGTTCTTTCGCCCGGACGCCAGGAAGACGCCTCGCTCGTACTGCTCGTCCAGCCAGGCGACATGCGCCGGCAGCACGGCGTCCACGGCATCGAGCGGGGCGGTGTAGGTCAGCTCCAGTACGAACATGATCGCGAGCGTACGCGCTTCGCCGTACCCTCGTCCCCACCATGACGACCGTAGACATTCCCGCGGGCTGGCCCGCGACCGAGGAGCAGGCCCGCGCGGTCCAGGACGAGTTGAGGGCGAGGACGGTCCTCGACGAGCCCGGTCCGCCGCCCGGCACCGGCCATGTCACCGGGGTAGACGTGGCCTACGACGACGCACGGGACGTCGTCGCGGCGGCGGCCGTGGTGCTGGACGCGGCGACCCTTGACGTCGTCGCCGAGGCCACGGCCGTCGGGCGGATCTCCTTCCCGTACGTCCCCGGCCTGCTCGCCTTCCGGGAGATCCCCACGGTCCTGGCCGCCCTCGGCGCCCTGCCGGGTCCGCCCGGCCTGGTCGTGTGCGACGGCTACGGCCTCGCCCATCCCCGCCGCTTCGGCCTCGCGAGCCACCTGGGCGTGCTCACCGGTCTGCCGACGATCGGCGTCGCCAAGAACCCGTTCGTCTTCACCTACGACGATCCCGGCGCCCGGCGTGGCGCGTGGGCGCCGCTGCTGGCGGACGCGGAGGAGGTGGGCCGGGCCCTGCGGACCCGCGAGGCCGTGAAGCCGGTCTTCGTCTCGGTCGGACACCGGGTGAGCCTCGACAACGCCTGCGCGCACACCCTCGCCCTCACGCCGGCGTACCGGCTCCCGGAGACGACCCGCAGGGCGGACGCGCTGTGCCGGAAGGCGCTGCGGGAGGCGACCGCCTGAGCGCTCTCCAGGAGGGGGCCGAGGAGGGGGACTGAGTACGTCGTCTGAGTATCTGTACGGATGTGCGCGCCCCGGTGTGATCGGCAGGCTGTCCCGCATGACGACGCACCGCATGACCCACCGTTCTCCCAAGCCCCTCGCCGACCCGAACCGGCCCGTCGAGCGCGCGGTCACCGCCGCGCTGGTCCTCGGTGTGCTCGCGGGACTCGGCTGGATCGCGGGGATGATCTACACCGTGGCGGGTTGGTCCTTCTGACGCGGGCTCACCGGCTCGACGCCACCCGGAAGGTGATGCCGGCCCGTTGCAGCCGCTCGATCAGCGCGTCCCCCATCGCCACGGCCGTCGTGACCTGACCGGCGGTCTCCGGCAGGTCGTCGAAGGCCAGGGACAGCGCCGACTCGGCGAACATCTTCGCCGTCTCGTCGTATCCGGGATCGCCGCCCGCGACCTCGGTGAACACCCGTCGGCCGCCGCCCTCGCCGACGAAGCGCACGGTGAACCAGCTCCTGGCCCGTTTCTCGGGGCTCGGCCCGTCGCCCGGCTTGACCCGGTCGGACAGCCAGCGGCGCGCGGGCGGCACCTGCGCCGCCGCGAACAGCGCGCCCACGGCCGCGACCCCGCCCACCGCCATGGGCAGCCGCCGTACCGCCGCGTAGTGGCGGTAGCGGAAGTCGGGGCCGTAGCGCTCGAGGGCCTTCGCGGAGCGGCGGACGATCTGTGCGTCGATGGTCGGCAGCGGCAGGGCCCAGGCGCCGATCTCCTGGGCGTACCGCGGGGTTCCGGTCGGCGCGGTGGCCCGTCGGCCCACCAGGCGCGGCTCGTGGCGTCCGCGGTCCCGGGCGGCGGCGATCATCTGCCGGCCGCGCGCGAACTGGTTCAACGCCGAGGCGAACGTTCCGCCGGAGAAGGTGGCGTCGGCGGTCACGAACCCGTCGACGGTCAGTGGCACGCCCTCCGGCAGCTGCCGGACCGTGAAGTACGCCCCCAGGTCGTGCGGGATCGAGTCGAACCCACACGCGTGCACCAACCGTGCGCCCGTCTCACGCGCGCGTGCGTCGTGCCGGACGTACATCAGGTCCACGAACTCCGGCTCGCCCGAGAGGTCGAGATAGTCCGTACCCGCGTCCGCGCAGGCGGCGACGAGCTCCTCGCCGTACGTCAGATAGGGGCCGACCGTGGTGGCGACCACGCGCGCGTGCCCGGCGAGGGCGCGCAGCGACTCCGGGTCCGAGACGTCGGCCGTGAGCACCTCGACGTCCGTGCCCTTGTGCAGCTTCTCGCGCAGCGCGCGGAGCTTGTCCTCGCTGCGGCCGGCGATCGCCCAGCGCAGATCCTCCGGGCCGTGTGCGGCGAGGTACTCCGCGGTGAGCGCTCCCGCGAAGCTGGTCGCTCCGAAGAGCACGATGTCGTAGGGACGGTCCGCCCTTTTCAGCCTGCTCATGACACTCCTGGATGCCGCCGCGCGCCGTTGTCGGTGGCCGAGGCTAGCGTGAAGAGTGCGGAGCCCGACGACGAGACCGGAGGTGGGACGGTGGCCGTGCCCAGAAATGCCCTGAAGACGTGGGAGAAAGTGCGCGAGTTCGCGCTGGGGCTGCCGGGTGCCGCGGAGGAGTTCCCCTGGGGCGAGACCGTCGCCAAGGTCAACAAGAAGGTCTTCGTCTTCCTGGGAGTGAGCGACGGCAGCTACCCGATGGGCGTCACGGTGAAGCTCAAGGACGCGGAGGCCCACGCCCACGCACTGACCTCCCCGGGCGCCGAGCCCGCCGGATACGGCCTGGGCAAGGCCGGCTGGGTGCGTGTCCCGCTCGCGGAGAAGGGCTCCCCGGCGGCGGACCTGCTGTGCGACTGGGTCGAGGAGAGCTACCGCGCGATCGCGCCGAAACGGCTGACAACGGAGCTCGACACCCGGCGACCGGGCCCATAATTGGCTAAGCGCTTGCTCGCCCAGGTCTTGTGTCCACTGGAACGCGTTCATAGCATCACTGGTGTTACATCAGTTGTGTCACGCCAATGGGGGCTGGATGACAACGGCAACGACGCCCGGGCCCGGCCCGCTCGCCGGCGTACGCGTGATCGAGCTGGCCGGTATCGGGCCCGGCCCGTTCGCCGCCATGCTCCTCGCCGACCTGGGGGCAGACGTCGTCCACGTGTCCCGCCCGGGCGGCGTCTCCCTGTCGATCAACCCCGCCTACGACCTCACCAACCGCAACAAACGCTCGGTGGTCGTCGATCTCAAGGCCCCCGACGGCCCCGCGCGCGTGCTCGACCTCGCCGCCCGCGCCGACATCCTGATCGAGGGCAACCGCCCCGGAGTCGCCGAGCGCCTCGGGGTCGGCCCCGAGGACTGCCACGCGCGCAACCCCGCCCTCGTCTACGGCCGGATGACCGGCTGGGGACAGGAAGGGCCGCTCGCCCAGCGCGCCGGGCACGACATCGCGTACATCGCGCTCACCGGCACCCTCGGCATGATCGGCGAACCGGGCCGGCCCCCCGCCGTCCCCGCCAACCTCCTCGGCGACTACGCGGGCGGCTCCCTGTACCTCGTCGTCGGCGTCCTCGCCGCCCTGCACCACGCGCGCGCGACCGGCACCGGCCAGGTCGTCGACGCCGCCATCGTCGACGGCACCTCCCACCTCGCCGCGATGATCCACGCCATGACCGCCGCCGGCGGCTGGCAGGACCGGCGCGGCGCCAACCTCCTGGACGGCGGCTGCCCGTACTACGGCACCTACGAGACCGCCGACGGCAAGTACATGGCGGTGGGCGCGCTGGAGCCGCAGTTCTACGACCTGTTCCTGGACCTGCTCGGCCTGCCGGACTTCGAGGACGCCCGCAAGGACTGGACCCGCTGGGGCGAACTGCGCGAGGCGGTCACCGCCCGCTTCAAGTCCCGTACGAGAGACGAGTGGACGGCCGTCTTCGAGGGCACCGACGCGTGCGTGGCGCCCGTCCTGTCGCTGCGCGAGGCCCCGCACCACCCGCACCTCGCCGCCCGCGGCACCTTCACCGACCACGGCGGCATCACCCAGCCCGCGCCCGCGCCCCGCTTCTCGGCGACCCCCACGGCCGTACGCACGGGGCCCGTCACGGCCGGCGCCGACACCGCGGACGTGGCACGCGACTGGGACGTACCGGATCTTTTGAAAGGCCCGAATGAAAGGCCCGAATGAAAGGCCCCGAATGAAGCGGCAGCTCTTCGCCCCCGAGCACGACGCGTTCCGCGAGACCGTGCGCGCCTTCCTGGCCAGGGAGGTCCTGCCGCACTACGAGCAGTGGGAGAAGGACGGCATCGTCTCGCGCGAGGCCTGGCGGGCGGCCGGCAAGCAGGGCCTGCTCGGGCTCGCCGTGCCCGAGGAGTTCGGGGGCGGCGGCACCACCGACTTCCGCTACGCCACCGTCCTGGCCGAGGAGTTCACGCGCGCGGGTGCTCCCGGCCTCGCCCTGGGGCTGCACAACGACGTCATCGGCCCGTACCTCACCGGCCTCGCCACCGAGGAGCAGAAGCGCCGCTGGCTGCCCGGCTTCTGTGACGGTTCGCTCGTCACCGCCATCGCCATGACCGAGCCCGGCGCGGGCTCCGACCTCCAGGGCATCCGCACGCACGCGCAGGACCGGGGCGACCACTGGCTGCTGAACGGCTCCAAGACGTTCATCTCCAACGGGATCATCGCCGACCTGGTGATCGTGGTCGCCAGGACGACGCCCGAGGGCGGGGCCCGCGGGCTGTCGCTGCTGGTCGTCGAGCGCGGCACGGAGGGTTTCGAGCGCGGCCGCAACCTCGACAAGATCGGCCAGAAGGCCCAGGACACGGCCGAGTTGTTCTTCCACGACGTACGCGTGCCGAAGGAGAACCTCCTCGGCGAGCGCGACGGCGCCTTCGGGCACCTGATGACCAACCTCGCCCAGGAGCGCCTGAGCATCGCCGTCTCCGCGATCGCCGCCGCCGAACACCTCCTGGAGATCACCACCGAGTACGTCAAGGAGCGCGAGGCCTTCGGACGGCCGCTCGCCACCAAGCAGCACATCCGGTTCGAGATAGCCGAGATGGCCACGGAGTGCGCGGTCACGCGGACGTTCGTCGACCGTTGCGTCGAGGACCACTCCGACGGGGGACTGGACGCCGTCCACGCCTCCATGGCCAAGTGGTGGGCGACCGAGCTCCAGAAGCGGGTCGCCGACCGCTGTCTCCAACTGCATGGCGGGTACGGCTACATGAGCGAGTACCCGGTCGCCAAGGCCTTCACCGACGGCCGTATCCAGACCATCTACGGCGGCACGACCGAGATCATGAAAGAGATCATCGGCCGTTCCCTCCTGAGCTGACTCTCCCGAAAGGCTTCCCGTGAGCACCGAAGCGTACGTGTACGACGCGATCCGCACCCCGCGCGGCCGCGGCAAGGCGAACGGCGCCCTGCACGGCACCAAGCCCATCGACCTGGTCATCGGACTCATCCACGAGATCCGCACCCGCTTCCCGGACCTGGACCCGGCCGCGGTCGACGACATCGTGCTCGGCGTCGTCGGCCCGGTCGGCGACCAGGGCTCCGACATCGCCCGGATCGCCGCCGTCGCCGCCGGGTTGCCGGACACGGTCGCGGGCGTACAGGAGAACCGCTTCTGTGCCTCGGGCCTGGAGGCCGTCAACATGGCGGCCGCCAAGGTGCGTTCAGGCTGGGAGGACCTGGTCCTCGCGGGCGGCGTCGAGTCGATGTCCCGGGTGCCGATGGCCTCCGACGGCGGCGCCTGGTTCAACGATCCGATGACCAACCTGGCCGTCAACTTCGTGCCGCAGGGCATCGGCGCCGACCTGATCGCCACGATCGAGGGATTCTCCCGCCGTGACGTCGACGAGTACGCGGCCCTCTCGCAGGAGCGCGCGGCCACGGCCTGGAAGGAGGGCCGCTTCGACCGGTCCGTCGTCCCGGTGAAGGACCGCGCGGGCCTGACCGTCCTCGACCACGACGAGCACCTGCGGCCGGGCACGACCGCCGACTCCCTCGGCAAGCTCAAGCCGTCCTTCGCGGACATCGGCGACCTCGGCGGCTTCGACGCCGTGGCCCTGCAGAAGTACCACTGGGTCGAGAAGATCGACCACGTCCACCACGCGGGCAACTCCTCCGGCATCGTGGACGGCGCCTCGCTGGTCGCGATCGGCTCCCAGGAGGTCGGCGAGCGCTACGGCCTCACCCCCCGCGCGCGGATCGTGTCCGCGGCGGTCTCCGGGTCCGAACCCACCATCATGCTCACCGGCCCCGCGCCCGCCACCCGCAAGGCACTCGCCAAGGCCGGGCTGACCATCGACGACATCGACCTGGTCGAGATCAACGAGGCCTTCGCGGCGGTCGTCCTGCGCTTCGTGCGGGACATGGGCCTGTCACTGGACAAGGTCAACGTCAACGGCGGCGCGATCGCGCTCGGCCACCCGCTCGGTGCCACCGGCGCCATGATCCTGGGCAGCCTGATCGACGAACTGGAGCGCCAGGACAAGCGGTACGGCCTCGCGACCCTCTGTGTGGGCGGTGGCATGGGCATCGCCACCATCGTCGAGCGCATCTGACCCCCTCCCACGGACACGACGGATCACACGGAGCACTTCCACATGAGCACTCAGTCCACGACCATCCGCTGGGAACAGGACCGCACCGGCGTCGTCACCCTCGTCATCGACGACCCCGACCAGTCCGCGAACACCATGAACCAGGCGTTCCGCGACTCCCTCGCGGTGATCACCGACCGCCTGGAGGCCGAGAAGGACACCGTCCGCGGTGTCATCATCACCTCCGCCAAGAAGACCTTCTTCGCGGGCGGCGACCTGCGCGACCTCATCCGCGTCACGCCCGAAACCGCGCAGGAACTCCTCGACGGCGGCCTCGCGATCAAGCGCGACCTGCGCCGCATCGAGACCCTGGGCAAGCCGGTCGTCGCCGCGATCAACGGCGCGGCCCTGGGCGGCGGTTACGAGATCGCCCTCGCCTGCCACCACCGCATCGCCCTCGACGCACCCGGCTCCAAGATCGGCTGCCCCGAGGTCACCCTCGGCCTGCTCCCCGGGGGCGGCGGAGTCGTCCGTACGGTCCGTCTCCTGGGCATCGCCGACGCCCTCCTGAAGGTCCTGCTCCAGGGCACCCAGTACGCCCCGCAGCGCGCCCTCCAGAACGGCCTGGTCGACGACGTGGCCACCACGCAGGACGAACTCCTGGCCAAGGCCCGCGCCTTCATCGACGCCCACCCCGAGTCGCAGCAGCCCTGGGACAAGCCGGGCTACCGCATCCCCGGCGGCACGCCCGCCCACCCGAAGTTCGCGGCGAACCTCCCCGCCTTCCCGGCGACCCTCCGCAAGCAGACCAACGGCGCGCCCTACCCGGCCCCGCGCAACATCCTCGCGGCAGCGGTGGAAGGCGCCCAGGTCGACTTCGAGACGGCACAGGTCATCGAGGCGCGCTACTTCGTCGAGCTGGCCGCCGGTCAGACGTCCAAGAACATGATCCAGGCGTTCTTCTTCGACCTCCAGGCGGTGAACTCCGGCGCGAACCGCCCCAAGGGCGTGGCACCCCGGCAGGTCCGCAAGGTGGCCGTACTCGGCGCCGGGATGATGGGCGCGGGCATCGCGTACTCGTGCGCCCGCGCGGGCATCGACGTGGTCCTGAAGGACGTGTCCCCGCAGGCGGCGGCCAAGGGCAAGGCCTACTCGGAGAAGCTCTGCGCGAAGGCGGTCTCCCGCGGCCGGACGACCCAGGAGAAGGCGGACGCGCTCCTGGCCCGCATCACTGCGACGGCGGACCCGCAGGACCTGGCCGGCTGCGACGCGGTCATCGAGGCCGTCTTCGAGGACTCCTTGCTGAAGCACAAGGTCTTCCAGGAGATCCAGCACATCGTCGAGCCGGACGCGCTGCTCTGCTCCAACACCTCGACCCTGCCGATCACGGCGCTGGCCGAGGGCGTGGAGCGCCAGACGGACTTCATCGGCCTGCACTTCTTCTCCCCGGTCGACAAGATGCCGCTGGTCGAGATCATCAAGGGGGAGAGGACGGGCGAGGAGGCGCTGGCCCGTGCCTTCGACCTGGTCCGGCAGATCAAGAAGACGCCGATCGTCGTGAACGACTCCCGCGGCTTCTTCACCTCCCGCGTCATCGGCCACTTCCTCAACGAGGGTGTGGCCATGGTCGGCGAGGGCATCGAGCCCGCGTCGATCGAGCAGGCGGCGGCCCAGGCGGGCTACCCGGCGAAGGTCCTGTCCCTGATGGACGAGCTGACGCTCACGCTCCTGCGCAAGATCCGCAAGGAGACGAAGCAGGCGGTGGAGGAGTCGGGCGGAACCTGGACACCCCACCCCGCGGAGGCGGTCATCGACCGCATGGTCGACGAGTTCGGCCGCCCGGGCCGCAGCGGGGGCGGCGGCTTCTACGACTACGGCGACGACGGCAGGCGCACGTCCCTGTGGCCGGGCCTGCGTGAGCACTTCACGCGCGCGGGTTCGGAGATCCCCTTCAGGGACATGCAGGAACGCATGCTCTTCTCCGAGGCCCTGGACACGGTCAAACTCCTGGAGGAGGGGGTGCTGACCTCGGTCGCCGACGCCAACATCGGTTCCATCTTCGGCATCGGCTTCCCCGGCTGGACGGGCGGGGTCCTGCAGTACATCAACGGCTACGAGGGCGGCCTCCCGGGCTTCGTGGCCCGCGCACGTGAACTGGCGGAGCGGTACGGAGAGCGGTTCACACCGCCGGCGTTGCTGGTGGCGAAGGCGGAGAACGGGGAGCGCTTCGGGGACCAGTGACGCGGACGCCATGAACGCCGGGCGGGCGACCGCGGCTCGCCCGGCGTTCGGGGGTGGGCGACTGCGGCTCGCCCGGCGGTAGGGGCGGGTGACTCAGCCCGTCCCACCGCGTCTCCGGGCGCATCCGTACGGGCTGGGACATGCGCGGCTCTCGCGCCGACGGGATTCGTACGGCTGAGCGACCGCCCCCTTGCCCGCACCCCCGGACCCGACGCTGGCTTGCGAGCCGGTCGCGCCTCAACTCCCGCCACGAGGAGCCCTCATGGGTCACCGTCCCGCCCTCGCCGTCCTGGACATCCTCCGCGACGAGGGCGTGGACCGCGCCGCCTACTCCCCGGCCCCACTCGCTCCCTGGGCCGCGGCCCACGCCGTGGCGAGCGGTCTGCCTCCGGACGCCGTGGTCGTCGAGGAGGCCATCACCGTCGGCCGCCTGCTCCGCAGGCACGTACGACTGGAAAACCCCGGCAGCTACATCCACACCGTCGGTGGCGGCCTCGGCTGGGGCATCGGCACCGCCGTGGGCCGCTCCCTCGCCGACCCGACCCGCCCCGTCGTCGCCGTCCTGGGCCAGGCGGCACCCTCTTCGGCCTCCAGGGCCTGTGGAGCGCGGCCCGCCAGAACACCCCCGTCCTGTTCGTCGTGATGAACAACGGCGTCTACCGCACGCTCCAGGACACCTACCGGGCGATGGGCGTCCAGGGCACCTGCCCCGGCACCGAACTGGGCCCCCTCGACTTCACCCCGGCCGCCCGCTTCTTCGGCGTCGACGCGATCCGGGCCGACAGCGCCGACCATGTCAAAGAACTGGTGGCCGGAGCGAGCGACCTCACCGGGCCGCTGCTCGTCGACGTACCGCTGCGGCCGTAGCCGAAGTCCGCGCGCCCGCACCGGACAGACCCTCAACGGGTCAGGAGCCTCCGCCCACCTCTGACGTCCACTCCCGCAGCTCCTCCTTGAGGGACCGCTGAAAGGTCGTCAACAGCGCCTGCACGACCAGGGGTTCCATGTGCGCGGACAGTGACTTCACGTCCTGCGCGTCGCGTTGGGCCACCTCGCCCCGGAACAGCTGCGACAACTCGTGCGCGGCGGCCCGGGAGTGCTCGATGAGCACCTTGCGCGAGGCCAGGATCGCCTCCAGCGACAGCGGGACGTCGAGCAGTCCGACACCGAGCCGCAGCAGGCCCAGGTCGACGCGGTAGCCGTCGCCGTCCGGCCGTACGACGTCCATCGCGGCGAGCCGTTCCAGGTCGTCGTCGCTCAGCGCCCGTCCCGCCCGCCGCCGGAGCTCCTCGCGCGTCACCAGCTCCACGGCGTCGGGGGCCCAGGAGGCCACCACGGCCCGGTGGATCGCGAGGTCATGGGGGCTCAGGTCGGCCGGCAGCTGCTGCATGTAGCGTTCGATCGCCGCCAGGGTCATGCCCTGGTGCTGGAGCTCCTCGATCAGAGCGAGGCGGGCGAGGTGCTCGCGGCCGTAGTGACCGACCCTGCGCGGACCGATCGCCGGCGGCGGCAGCAGACCTCGCGTGCCGTAGAAACGGACCGTGCGGACCGTGACCCCCGCCCGCGCGGCCAGCTCGTCGACGGTGAGGGTCGGTTCCTCGGCGTCGGTTGAGGTGTCGGTCGTCATGTGGAGCAGTATCGCTGTCTCACCATTGCTGTGACACCTGTTGCTGTGACACCTGTTCCGACAACCTCCAGATGTCTGCCTCTGTGACGTCCGCCACCGTGTGCGGGGCCGCCTCCCGGGAAGGCGAGCCCTCGGCCTGTGCCCTTGACCGAAGGGGTACGGGCCGACGCACGTCCGCAGACCCGAGCGAGACCCGCCGGGGCGCACCAGAGAGTGGAACCACCGTGAGCAAGGACGCCGTGCACTCGGCACAGGCCGCCTCCCGCACCGACGTGGCCCGGGTGCCCGCCGACGCGGGCGACGCCGGCTACAGCAAGGACCTCAAGGCCCGCCACGTCAACATGATCGCCATCGGCGGCGCGATCGGCACCGGTCTCTTCTTGGGCGCCGGAGGGCGCCTCCACACCGCGGGCCCGGCGCTGGCGCTGGCCTACCTGGTCTGCGGCGTCTTCGCCTTCTTCGTCGTCCGTGCCCTGGGCGAGCTGGTCCTGTACCGGCCCTCCTCGGGGTCCTTCGTGTCGTACGCGCGCGAGTTCCTCGGCGAGAAGGGGGCCTACGTCGCGGGCTGGATGTACTTCCTGAACTGGTCGACGACCGGCATCGCCGACATCACCGCGATCGCGCTCTACACGCACTACTGGAGCCTGTTCACCGACATCCCCCAGTGGACGCTGGCCCTGATCGCGCTGGCCGTGGTCCTCGCCGTGAACCTGATCTCGGTGAAGATCTTCGGCGAGATGGAGTTCTGGTTCGCGATCATCAAGGTCGCCACGCTCGTCGGCTTCATGCTGATCGGCATCTTCCTGCTGGCCACCCGGCACGAGGTGGGTGGCGGGACACCCGGCCCGAGCGTGATCACCGACAACGGCGGTGTCCTCCCGCACGGCGCGATGCCGGTCGTCCTCGTCATGCAGGGCGTGATCTTCGCGTACGCCGCACTCGAGCTGGTCGGGGTCGCGGCGGGGGAGACGGCGGAACCGGAGAAGGTCGTCCCGCGCGCGGTGAACTCGATCATGTGGCGGGTGGGCCTGTTCTACGTCGGCTCGGTCGTCCTCCTGGCCCTGCTCCTGCCGGGTTCGGTCTACTCGGCCGACGAGAGCCCCTTCGTCACGGTCCTGTCGAAGATCGGCATCCCGGCGGCAGGTGACGTGATGAACCTGGTGGTCCTGACGGCGGCGATGTCCTCGCTGAACTCGGGCCTGTACTCCACCGGCCGCATCCTGCGCTCCATGGCGACGGCGGGCTCGGCCCCGAGGTTCACGGCCCGCATGAACCGCAGCCAGGTCCCCTACGGCGGCATCCTGCTCACCTGCGCGGTCTGCGTCCTCGGTGTCGGCCTGAACTACCTCATGCCGAGCCAGGCCTTCGAGATCGTGCTGAACGTCGCCTCCCTCGGCGTCATCAGCACCTGGGTGATCATCATGGTCTGTCACCTGGTCTTCGTCCGCCGCGCCCGGGCGGGTCTGCTCACCCGCCCCTCTTTCCGCCTGCCCTTCAGCCCGGCCACGGAGATCACCACGATCGCCTTCCTCCTGGCCTGCCTGGGCATGATGTGGAACGACCCCGAGGTCGGCCGCAGGACCCTCCTGCTGATCCCGGTGATCGCGGCACTCCTGGTGGGCGGCTGGTTCGGCATCCGCCGCAGGGTCGAACGCACCACAGACCGCGAACTGACCGACCTCACGGACTGACGAGGCGCCACTGTCAGTGGCGCCCTCTACGGTGACGTCATGGGGGAGATCAAGTACATCCGAGGCGACGCCACCGCTCCGTCGGTGAAGGGCACCAAGCTGATCGCGCACGTCTGCAACGACATCGGGGGCTGGGGCAAGGGCTTCGTCGTCGCGGTGTCGCACAGATGGCCCGAACCGGAGGCCGCCTACCGCGCCTGGCACCGGGGGCGCGCGTCGAACGACTTCGGGCTGGGGGCCGCGCAGTTCGTGCAGGTCGAGCCATATGTATGGGTGGCCAACATGATCGGGCAGCGGGGGATACGGAGGGGCAGCAAGGGTGTCCCGGTCCGCTACGAGGCGATCGACCAGGCCCTGGGGCGGCTGGCCGACAAAGCCGCGGAACTCGGCGCCTCGGTGCACATGCCACGGATAGGGTGCGGGCTGGCCGGAGGAAAATGGTCCCGCGTGGAGCCGCTGATCGACGAGCGGCTGGCGAAGCGGGGTGTCGCCGTCACCGTGTACGACCACGGGGAGGACTGACGTGAGCCGGGACATCGATGTGCTCGTGCTCGGCGGGGCCGGGGAATACACCGCGACCGTCTGGCTCCTCCAGCGGGGCTCTCCGGAGTCGAAGGAGATGCACAAAGCGGGAACGGAGTCCGACCGGGACCAGCGGGTCGGCCGGTACGCCCACCGCGACTCCCCCGGATGGGCCGGTGCCGGCGGACTGCGCCAGGCGCTCTACTCCCACTCCCTCGGACTGGTCATGGGCACCATCTTCGTCCTGTCCTGGCTGGCCCAGTCGATCAGCGGCGTCGCCGCCTACAACGAGGAACAGCTCCGCCGGCCCCAGGCCCCCATGAGCTGGGACAGCTCCATAGGGTCGGCGGACTTCTGGAGCCGCACCCCTCAGAACTGGCAGTCCGAGCTCCTCGCGGTGGCCTCCATGGCCATCCTGTCCGTCTACCTCAGACAGCGCGGCTCGCCGGAATCCAAGCCGGTCGGGGCGCCCCACACCTCGACAGGGGTCGAAGGACAGGACCGCCCCGACACCGCCCGCTCCAACTCCGCCCCAGGCCCTACTCGCCGTGCTCGTGCACGTCGTTCGTCGCGGCGATCTTCTTCCACGACTTCGGCTGTACGGAGGCCTTCGCGGCTTCCGCGGCCTTCGCGATCGACGCCCCCCGCGCCGCCGGCGCCCCCGGCTTCGACGGCTGGAACAGCCACGTGTCGAACAGCGCCGCCAGCGGCTGCCCGGACACCTCCTCGGCGTACCTCCGGAAGTCGGCGACGGACGCGTTGCCGTACGCGTACTTCTGCGGCCAGCCCTTCAGCACGGCGAAGAAGGCCTCGTCGCCGATCTCGTTCCGCAGCGCCTGCAGGGCCAGCGCACCCCGGTCGTAGACGGCGATGTCGAACTGGTTCTCCGGCCCGGGATCACCCGGCTTCACCGTCCAGAACGCGTCGTCGGCCGGATGCGAGGCGTACACGTAGTCGGCGAGCTCCTGCGCCGTCCCCTCGCCCTCGTGCTCGGACCACAGCCACTGCGCGTACCGCGCGAAGCCCTCGTTGACCCAGATGTCCTTCCAGCCGCGCACGGACACGAGGTCGCCGTACCACTGGTGGGCCAACTCGTGTACGACGACGGAGGTGTTGGATCCGTTCGCGAACTGCCGCGGGCTGTAGAACGGCCGGGTCTGCGTCTCCAGCGCGTACCCGGTGGTGGTGTTCGGCACATATCCGCCGAGGGCGTTGAAGGGATACGGCCCGAAGTACCCGCTCAGCCAGTCGGCGATCTCCCCGGTCCGCTCGACGCTGGCTCGGGCCGCGCCGTAGTTGGCCCCGAGGTCCTTGCTGTAGGCGTTGACGACCGGAATCCCGCTGTCGGTCGTCCCGGTCGTGATGTCGAACTTCCCGACGGCCAGGGTCGCGAGATAGGTGGCCTGCGGCTTGTCGGAGCGCCAGGAGTAGCGCGTCCAGCCGAGGCGTGAACTCGTCGACTGGAGCGTCCCGTTGGAGATGGCCTGGCTGCCGTCCGGCACGAGCACCGACACGTCGTAGGTGGCCTTGTCGAGCGGGTGGTCGTTGCTCGGGAACCACCACCAGGCCGCCTCGGGCTCGTTCGCCCCGACCCCGCCGTCGGGAGTGCGGTGCCAGCTGGTGAAGCCGTACGCCTGCTTCGACGACGGCACCCCGCTGTAACGGACCACCACGGTCGCGGGAGTGCCCTTGGCCAGGGGCGACTTCGGCGTGATCTCCAGTTCGTGCTCACCGGTGGTCGCGAACGACGCCTTGGCGCCGTTGACCCGCACCTCGCTCACGTCGAGCAGAAAGTCCAGATCGAAGCGGGACAGATCCTGCGTGGTGCGCGCGAGAAGAGTCGCCGTCCCCTCCAACTCGTCCGTCGCCGGCTGGTACTTCAGCCGCAGGTCGTAGTGGGAGACGTCGTATCCGCCGTTGCCGTAGGCCGGGTAGTAGGGGTCGCCGATACCCGGTGCGCCGGGGGAGAAGTCCGCCGCCGACGCCGGGATCGCCAGCATCAGGGAGGCCGTCGCGAGTGCGCCCGGTGCGATGAGTCTGCGGTGCACGAAAGCTCCAAGTCGTAGGGGCCCGAAGTCTGTTCGCAGCCTATTCATCACCTGTGAGCTGGATGTGTCCATGGCCACCCGTGTCACACGATCGCCATTCGGCCGTCATGGTCTCAAGGGGCCCTCTTTTGCACGGGAGTTGACCGCTGTACCGTCCGCGCATGTCGATACGCACGCGCTTCACGACCTGGAGACCGCTCGCGACAGCCGCGGCGGCCACCGCCGCCCTGCTGGCGACCTTCCTCGCACCCGCGACCGCCGAGGCACAGGAGCGGACGGCCCCGCGAGAGAGCCAACCGATCTACTCGTACGGCAACGCCGTCCGCGAGGCCGTCTGGGTGGACACCCGGCTCGACGGCGACGGTGACGGAAAGACCGACCGCGTCGCCGTCGACATCGTCCGGCCCCGCGAACCCGCCGCCCAGGGCCGCAAGGTCCCGGTCATCATGGACGCCAGCCCCTACTACTCCTGCTGCGGACGCGGCAACGAGAGCCAGCTGAAGACGTACGACGCGAACGGCAACGTCGTCCAGATGCCGCTGTTCTACGACAACTACTTCGTGCCCCGCGGCTACGCCTTCGTCGGGGTCGACCTCGCCGGCACCAACCGCTCCGACGGCTGTGTGGACGTCGGTGGCCGCTCCGACATCCAGTCCGCCAAGGCGGTGGTCGACTGGCTGAACGGCCGGGCCACCGCCTACACCAGCCGCACGGGCACAGCGAAGGCCAAGGCCGGCTGGACCAACGGCCGGACCGGCATGATCGGCAAGAGCTGGGACGGCACCATCGCCAACGGCGTCGCCGCCACCGGAGTCGAGGGACTGAAGACCATCGTCCCGATCAGCGCCATCTCCACCTGGTACGACTACTACTTCTCCAAGGGCGCCCCGCTCTACGACTCCGGCCCCGACTGGCTCTCCGACTACGTCGACAGCCCCGACGCCCGCGCCAAGTGCGCCGCCGTCCAGCAGAAGCTCGTCGACCAGGCGCCCCGCACCGGCGACCGGACCCCGCTGTGGACCGAGCGCGACTATGTGAAGGACGCCGGCAAAGTCAAGGCCAGCGTCTTCGCGATCCACGGCATGCAGGACCTCAACGTCCGCCTCCAGCACCTCGGTCCGTGGTGGGACGCCCTCGCGAAGAACGGAGTCGAGCGCAAGATCTGGCTCTCCCAGACCGGCCACGTCGACCCCTTCGACTTCCGCCGCGCGCAATGGGTCGACACCCTGCACCGCTGGTTCGACCACGAACTCCTCGGCTACGACAACGGCATCGACCGCGAACCCATGGCCGACATCGAACGCCACCCCGACCAGTGGGTCACCTCGAAGACCTGGCCCCCGCGCGGTACGGCCACCACGACCCTGCGCCCCGCCAAGGGGCCCCAGCCCGGCGTCGGCACCCTCGGCCTGACCAAGGCCAAGGGCACCGAGACCTTCACCGACGACCCCGCGCTGAGCGAGACCGACTGGGCCGCCCGGATCGACACGCCGACCCCCGGCAAGGCGGGCTTCACCACCGGAACCCTCACCAAGGACCTCCGCCTGTCCGGCTCCTCCAAGGTCACCGTGACGGCGAGCCCGACCACCACCACGGCCCACCTCTCCGCCGTACTCGTGGACCTCGGCCCCGACACCATCCGCGACTACGCGGCCGCGGGCGAAGGCATCACCACCCTCACCAACCGCACCTGCTGGGGTGTCAGCACGTCCGGTGACAGCGCCTGCTTCAAGGAGACGCAGGCGAAGACCACCGCCGTCGACTACACGGTCGTCAGCCGCGGCTGGGCCGACCTCGGCAATTACGCCGACCCCGGAAAGGGCGTCCCGCTCACCCCGGGCAAGGCGTACACCATCACCCTGGACCTCGGCGCCACGGACCACGTCGTCCCGGCGGGCCACCGCCTCGCCCTGATCGTCGCGGGCACCGACAAGGACCTCATCGACCCGCCGTCCACCAAGCCCACCCTCACGATCGACCTGTCCCGCACCTCGGCCCGCGTCCCGCTGGTCGGCGGCGCCGCCGCCTTCGCCCATGCCACGAAGGGCGCCGAGACCGCCGTACCCGAGGCGGCAGGGGCGCTTGACGGAGTCCGGGCGCCGCGCACCGCCCACCGGGTCCCGGAGGGAGGATGACGATCCGAACCGTCACCGTGAGCACGGCGGCCCTGGTCGCCTCCCTGGTCGCGATCCCGGCCGAAGCCACCGAGACCCCGCCCCGCACCGGCTTCGAACAGTCGAACGGCGCCCGCTGGACGAGCGAGTCCGAGGAGCGGGACTTCCTCACCGAGGTCGACCGGGCGAGCAGCCGGGTCATGCTCAGCCGCATCGGTACGACGAAACAGGGCCGCCCCCTCCACCTCGTCCAGGTCGGCGCACGCCACGCCCCCACCAAGGTCCTGCTCGTGTGCAGCCAGCACGGCGACGAGCCCTCCGGGCGCGAGGGCTGTCTCACCACAGTCCGCGACCTGGCGTACGCGAAGGACGCCGGCACCCGGCGCTTCCTCGACCGCACCACCGTGCTGGTCGTGCCCACCGCCAACCCGGACGGCCGGGCCGCCGACACCCGTGGCAACGGTGACGGCGTCGACATCAACCGCGACCACCTCGCCCTCGCCACCGCCGAGGCCCGCGCCATGGCGAAGGTCGTCCGCGACCGGCGACCGGACGTGATCTACGACCTGCACGAGTACTCCGCCACACCCCGGTACTACGACAAGGACCTCTTCGACCTCTGGCCCCGCAACCCCAACACCGACCAGGCCGTCCACGACGAGGCCGAGACCCTGTCCCAGGCCTACGTACGCCCCGCCGCCCAGCGCGCCGGCTACACGACCGGCACGTACGGCATCTGGACCGACCCGGTCACCGGCGACCCGGTCAAACAGGTCGCCGGTGACGGCCAGGAGCGCATCCTGCGCAACATGTCGGGTGTCAAGCACGCGATCGGCCTGCTGATCGAGAGCAGAGTCGAACCGCTGGGGGACACCGACGAGGCGGGCAACAACCGACGCCGGGTGAACTCCCAACTGGCGGCTCTGAAGGGCCTGTTCGGTTTTGTCGACCACCGTCGCGCCCGGGTCGAGAAGGCCACCACCGAGGCCCGCGACAAGCCCACCACCGGCCCCGTCTACCTCGGCGGCGCCGACAACGACCCGCCCGAACCGGCCGAGGTGATCCAGGACCCGCCCTGCGGTTACCGGCTCACCGACGCCCAGTACCTGGAGGTGAAGGACGAACTCGCCCTGCACGGAGTGAGGACGAAGGGCACCTACGTCCCGCTCCGCCAACCCCTGCGCGCCCTCGTCCCGCTGCTCCTCGACGAACGCGCCCCGTACCACCTCACGGCCGGGGAGCCCGACACCGGCTGTTGAAGCGGTTCTAATCTGCGGCACCTGTGGTAGGTCCTGGGGAACTGTGTGAAAACCGGCGTACCCACCGCTCCAGGGGAAGGTGCCGCAGATGACTGAAGACCTGAAGAAGAGAGGTGGCCGGGAAGGCCCCGCGGGGACTCTCGGCCACCAGACCGACCGGGTGGTGTTCGGAGTCACCGCCGCCATCACCCTGGCCTTCGTGATCTGGGGCTGGGCCGCGACGGACTCACTGGAGGACGTCTCCACCTCCATGCTCAACGGGCTGATCCACAACGGCGGCTGGGCCTTCATGCTCGCCGCCTCGTGTTTCGTGGTGTTCGCCCTGTGGCTCGCGATGAGCCGCTACGGCCGCATCCACCTGGGCGCCGAGGGCGAGGAGCCCGAGTTCAAGACCGTGTCCTGGGTCGCGATGATGTTCAGCGCCGGCATGGGCATCGGCCTGATGTTCTACGGCGTCAGCGAGCCGCTCTCGCACTACACGACCCCGCCTCCGGGCACGAATCCCGCCAACTCCGGCGAGCGCATGGAGACGGCGATGGCCACCACCCTCTTCCACTGGACCCTGCACCCCTGGGCGATCTACGCGGTGGTCGGCCTCGGCATCGCCTACAGCACCTTCCGCAAGCGCAGGCGCCAGACCATCAGCGCCGTCTTCACCCCGCTCATCGGGGAGAAGCACGCCAACGGCGGCGTAGGCCGGGTGATCGACATCCTCGCGATCATCGCCACCGTCTTCGGCTCCGCGGCCTCTCTCGGTCTCGGCGCCCTCCAGATCGGCTCCGGCTTCCAGGAGCTGGACTGGATGGACGACGTCAGCACCGGTCTGCTCGTCGCGATCATCGCCGTGCTGACCCTGGCCTTCGTGCTCTCGGCCGTCTCCGGCATCGAGCGGGGCATCCAGTGGCTGTCCAACACCAACATGGTGCTCGCCCTGATCCTCGCGGTCTTCGTGTTCATCGCCGGACCGACGATCATCGTGCTCGACCTGCTGCCGACCTCGATCTTCTCCTACCTCGGCGACCTGCCCCAGCTCGCCGGACGTACCGAGGCCAGCGGCGGCAAGGGCGTCGCGGACTGGCTCGGCAGCTGGACCGTCTTCTACTGGGCCTGGTGGATCTCCTGGACGCCCTTCGTCGGCATGTTCATCGCCCGCATCAGCCGCGGCCGCACCATCCGGCAGTTCGTCGGCGGTGTCATCCTCGTGCCCAGCACGGTCAGCCTGGTCTGGTTCGCGATCTTCGGCGGTACGGCCATGAAGCTGAAGGAGGGCGGCGCGCTCGGCGGCGAGTCCACTCCGGAGGGCCAACTCTTCGGCGTGCTCCAGGAGTTCCCCATCGCCACCGCCACCAGCCTGCTGGTGATGATCCTGGTCGGCATCTTCTTCGTCTCGGGAGCCGACGCCGCGTCCATCGTGATGGGCACGCTCTCCCAGCGGGGCGCCCTGGAACCCGGCCGATTCGTCGTCGTGTTCTGGGGTGTGGTCACCGGAGCGGTCGCCGCCATCATGCTGCTCGTCGGCAGCGGCCAGGGCGACGCGCTCACCGGCCTGCAGAACCTCACGATCCTGGCCGCCGCGCCCTTCGTGCTGGTGATGATCGGCATGTGCGTCGCTCTCATGCGCGACCTGCGCCAGGACCCGGTGATCGTGCGTGGCGAGATGGGCTCCGAGGCCGTCGAACTCGCCGTGATCGAGGGCCACAGGAAGTACGACGGCGACTTCGGGATCCAGATCGGTCCGGGCCCCGGCACCGAGACGGAGGGCGACCCGCTGGGCCACGACCACAGCTGAGTACGGCGCATGTCGGGAGGAGGCGAGCCGGCCCACCGCCTCCTCCGCGCGCCCCTGACGCCGGGCCGCGCCGCCCGGCGTGAGCGGAATGACGCATGCCGTGCTCAGACCGGCCCAAAGCCGGGAATACTCACACCATGTCTGCCGCCTACGCGACCTTCGGCCTGGCACCGGCGATGCGTGCCGGTGGAGTCCTCGCCAACGGTGACTTCCAGATACACCGGGACTTCGTGGACTTCATCGTCGACGGCCGCCCGCTCCTCTTCCAGCTCTCCGACCTCGACGCCGTCTCCCCACTCGCCTCCGACGTCCCACCCGCGATCTTCACCGCCCAGGTCCGCAGCTTCCTGGGCGAGACGGACGCCCCGCTTCCGAGCGGTCGTCACGTCATCTACGGCTGCCCCGAGTGCGAGGACCTCGCCTGCGGAGCCGTCACCGCGGTCATCGAGCGGGACGGCGACGACTTCATCTGGCGGGACTTCGCCTGGCAGACCGAGGAGGCCGTGGACCTCCAACTCAACGGCTACCACGGCATCGGGCCGTTCCGCTTCCAGGGCGCCGAGTACCGCGCGGCGCTCGACTCCCTGCTCCGAGGCGGCACCGAACCGGAGGGCGCCCGCCGCCGCGTCCTGCTCATCGGCGCCCGCGTCGCCGTCCTCGCCAAACTGGCCGCCGCCCTGCGCACCATCGGCATCGGCGCCGACATCACCCGTGAGGTGGGCGCCGTCCACGCCGACGAACTGCGCGGTTACGGCGCGGTCGCCTTCGGCCGCGCGGTCACCGAGGAGGAACGTGCCGCCGTCCGCGCTGCCTTCGAACGTGTGGGCGTCGAGGTGACCTACGTCGAGGGCCTCGCCCCGATCATTCCGCTGCTGGTGGCCCAGATAGAGCACGCCCTTGACCGCAGCCCCGTCGAACGGCGCCGGCTGACCCGCCTGGTCGCCGCCGACGGCGAGGCGGCCGTCGAGGTCACCTCACCGTGCCGGGTGCGCCTGACGGCGTACCGCCTCGACCGGCTGTACCGCACCCACGCGCACGAGGTCTTCGACGGCGTCCTGGAAGCGGGCCGGCACCGTATCGCCCTGGACGCCAAGGCGGTGAGGGGAGAATCGTTCGTGGTGGCGCGGACCTCGGGAAGTGTCCTGGTGGAGGCGATGGCCCGCTGAGAACCGAAGCGCCGGGCATCCGCCCGCGGCCATTAGGATCGACGGTCTGATGACTGCCACCCTCGTCGCCAAGAACCTCGCCGCCGGCCACGGCGACCGTTCCCTGTTCAGCGGGCTCGACCTCGTCGTCGCGCCCGGAGATGTGATCGGCCTGGTCGGGGCCAACGGCGCGGGCAAGTCCACGCTGCTCAGGATGCTCGCGGGCCTGGTCGCGCCGGAGGAGGGGGAGCTCAGGCTCTCCCCGCCGGCAGCGACCGTCGGACACCTCCCGCAGGAGCCCGAGCGGCGCCCGGGCGAGACCGTGCGGGAGTTCCTCGCCCGCCGCACCGGAGTCGCCGAGGCCCAGCGGGTGATGGACGAGGCGACCCAGGCGCTGGTCGACGGGGCGCCGGGAGCGGACGACGCGTACGCCACCAGCCTGGAGCGCTGGCTGGACCTCGGCGGCGCCGACCTCGACGAACGCGCCGAGGAGGTCGCCGGTTCCCTGGGCCTCGCGGTCGACCTGGACCTGCCGATGACGTCCCTGTCGGGCGGCCAGGCGGCGCGAGCGGGCCTCGCCTCCCTCCTGCTCTCCCGCTACGACGTCTTCCTCCTCGACGAGCCGACCAACGACCTCGACCTGGACGGCCTGGATCGCCTGGAGCGGTTCGTGAAGGGTCTGCGGGCCGGCACGGTGGTGGTCAGCCACGACCGCGAGTTCCTCACCCGCACCGTCACCAAGGTCCTCGAACTCGACCTGGCCCAGCAGCAGATCACCCTCTACGGCGGTGGCTACGAGGCCTACCTGGAGGAGCGGGAGGTGGCCCGCCGGCACGCCCGGGACGACTACGAGGAGTACGCCGACAAGCGGTCCGCCCTCCAGGACCGGGCGCAGATGCAGCGCTCGTGGATGGACAAGGGCGTGAAGAACGCGCGCCGCAAGGCGAACAACGACAACGACAAGATCGGCCGCAAGTTCCGCAGCGAGGCCAGCGAGAAGCAGGCCGCGAAGGCCCGCCAGACCCAGCGGATGATCGAGCGCCTCGATGTCGTCGACGAGCCGCGCAAGGAATGGGACCTGCGGATGGAGATCGCGTCGGCCCCGCGCTCGGGCGCGGTCGTCGCGACGCTGCGGGACGCCGAGGTCCGCCACGGCGACTTCGTCCTCGGCCCGGTGTCCCTCCAGATCGACTGGGCGGACCGGGTGGCGGTCACCGGCGCGAACGGCGCCGGCAAGTCGACGTTGCTCGGCGCCCTGCTGGGCCGGGTGCCGCTGACCGCCGGCCAGTCCTCCCTGGGCTCCGGCGTCCTGATCGGGGAGGTCGACCAGGCCCGCAAGCTCTTCCACGGCGAGGAGTCCCTGCTGGACGCCTTCTGCGCGGCGGTCCCCGACACGGAACCGGCGGAGGTCCGCACCCTGCTGGCCAAGTTCGGCCTGAAGTCCGACCACGTCCTGCGCTCGGCGGCGACGCTGTCGCCCGGCGAACGTACGAGGGCGGCCCTGGCATTGCTCCAGGGCAGGGGCGTCAACCTCCTGGTCCTGGACGAGCCGACCAACCACCTGGACCTGCCGGCCATCGAACAGCTGGAAGCGGCGCTGGACGCCTACGAGGGCACGCTGCTCCTGGTCACGCACGACCGCAGAATGCTGGACGCGGTGAGGGTGAACCGCCGCCTGGAGCTCTCATCGGGCAAGGTGACCGAAGCGCCCTGAAGGGGCGCGGGGCTGTATCGGTGTGCGGCTCCGCCGCGTGGGCGCGACCAGCCACAACGGGCCGGCCGCTCCCCACGACCGCTACCGCCCCTTCTTCTTGGAATCCAGCAGCCCGGCCTTCCGCAGAGCATCAGCCATCGCACTGTTGCCCGGAGCAGGCGCCGACCGCTGCTGCTGACGAGGCTGTTGCCGCTGCTGAGGCGGCCGCCCACCCCGCTGCTGCTGTCGCCGTTCCCCGCCGGAGGCCGCCGCCTCGTCGTCCAGCCGCAGCGTCAAGGAGATCCGCTTCCGCGGAATATCGACCTCGAGCACCTTCACCTTGACGATGTCACCGGGCTTCACGACGTCCCGAGGATCCTTGACGAACGTCTTCGACAGCGCGGAGACATGCGCCAGACCGTCCTGGTGGACACCGACGTCGATGAACGCCCCGAACGCCGCCACATTCGTCACGACCCCCTCCAGCACCATCCCGGAGGACAGGTCGGAGATCTTCTCGACGCCGTCCTTGAAGGTCGCCGTCTTGAAGGCGGGCCGAGGGTCACGCCCCGGCTTCTCCAGCTCCTTGAGGATGTCGGTCACGGTGGGCAGACCGAACGTCTCGTCCACGTAGTCCTGCGGCCGGAGCGAGCGCAGCACACCCGTGTTGCCGATGAGGGAGGCGACCTCCTGCCCGGCGGTCTTCACCATGCGCCGCACCACCGGGTACGCCTCGGGGTGCACGCTGGAGGAGTCCAGCGGGTCGTCGCCGCCGCGGATCCGCAGGAAGCCCGCGCACTGCTCGTACGCCTTGGGACCCAGCCGGGCCACCTTCTTCAGCTCGGTACGCGCCTTGAAGGGACCGTTGGCGTCCCGGTGCGACACGATGTTCTCGGCGAGCCCGGAGGTGATCCCGGAGACCCGGGCGAGCAGCGGGGCGGACGCGGTGTTCACGTCGACCCCCACGCCGTTCACACAGTCCTCCACCACCGCGTCCAGCGAACGCGACAGCTTCACCTCGGACAGGTCGTGCTGGTACTGGCCGACGCCGATCGACTTCGGGTCGATCTTCACCAGCTCGGCCAGCGGGTCCTGGAGCCGGCGCGCGATGGAGACCGCGCCGCGCAGCGACACGTCCATGTCCGGCAGCTCCTGCGAGGCGAACGCGGAGGCCGAGTACACGGACGCGCCCGCCTCGGACACCATCACCTTGGTGAGCTTCAGCTCAGGATGCTTGGTGATGAGTTCACCGGCGAGCTTGTCGGTCTCGCGGGACGCCGTGCCGTTGCCGATCGCGACGAGCTCGACCGCGTGCTCCCTGGCCAGCCGGGCCAGCTTGGCGATCGCCTCGTCCCACCTGTTGGCCGGGACATGCGGGTGGATGACGTCGGTGGCGACCACCTTGCCGGTCGCGTCGACCACGGCGACCTTCACACCCGTACGGAATCCGGGGTCCAGGCCCAGCGTCGCGCGCGTGCCGGCCGGGGCGGCGAGCAGCAGGTCGCGGAGGTTGGCCGCGAACACGTTGACCGCCTCGTCCTCGGCGGCCGTACGCAGCCGCAGCCTGAGGTCGATGCCGAGGTGCACGAGGATGCGGGTCCGCCAGGCCCAGCGGACCGTGTCCGTCAGCCACTTGTCGCCGGGACGGCCGCGGTCGGCGATCCCGAACCTGTGGGCCACGATGCCCTCGTAGGACGAAGGGCCGTCCGTGGCCTCCTCAGGCTCCAGGACGAGGTCGAGGACCTCCTCCTTCTCGCCGCGCAGCATCGCCAGGATCCGGTGCGAGGGCAGGTTCGTGAAGGGTTCGGCGAAGTCGAAGTAGTCGGCGAACTTGGCGCCCGCCTCCTCCTTGCCGTCCCGCACCTTGGCGGCCAGACGGCCGCGCACCCACATGCGCTCGCGGAGTTCGCCGATCAGGTCGGCGTCCTCCGAGAAGCGCTCGGTCAGGATCGCCCGGGCGCCGTCGAGCGCGGCCTGCGCGTCGGGCACGCCCTTGTCGGCGTCCACGAACGCGGCGGCCGCGGCGAGCGGAGCGACGCCCGGGTCCCCGAGCAGGCCCTCGGCGAGCGGCTCGAGGCCGGCCTCGCGCGCGATCTGCGCCTTGGTGCGGCGCTTCGGCTTGAACGGCAGATAGATGTCCTCGAGGCGCGCCTTGGTCTCCGCGCCCCGGATCCGCGCCTCCAGCTCCTCGGTGAGCTTGCCCTGCTCGCGCACCGAGTCGAGGATCGCCGTCCGCCGCTCCTCCAGCTCCCGCAGATACCGCAGCCGTTCCTCGAGCGTGCGCAGCTGCGCGTCGTCGAGCATCTCGGTCGCTTCCTTGCGGTAGCGGGCGATGAAGGGAACCGTGGAACCGCCGTCGAGCAGTTCCACGGCAGCCTTGACCTGCCGCTCGCGTACGCCGAGTTCCTCGGCGATCCTGCTTTCGATCGACCCTGCGTTGGACCCGCTGGACCCGGGTGTCGTCACGATCCCGTACCGCCTTCTCACTGAGGTTGCGCGGCAATTGTGACAGGCGGCACCGACAGTCGGGGCTCAGGGCGCGGTCATCCGGCCGTGGTCGTCACGCCCTGCGGCTCCTCGTGGAGCTGGACGCACCGCCGAAGAGCCGGGCCAGCGCCCGGAACGGCAGCGTCACGACGGTGGCGATGGCGCCACCGATCTGGCGCAGTACGTCTGCGATCGCGCGGAACATGTGCATCCCCTTTCCTCTCCCGGCCACCACGACCGGAGATGAACGGGTACCTCCGTGACGCTCCGGCAATCTTCGATGCCAGGACTCGGGCCGTCGTGGTTCAGCGCTTGCCGATCAGGTCCGCGGGATAGGCCCCCGAGGCCGCCGCGGTACGCGCGAACCCGATCGCGAGCTCCGTCAGCCGCCGCACGTCCTCGGCCCCGAGGTGCTCGTACGGGGCCCGGTCCAGCCGGTCGGTCTCCGTCTCGATCTTCTCGCGCAGGGCGGTACCCCGCTCCGTCAGTTCGCCGTCGGCGTCCAGCAGCCCGCGCTCCCGGAGCCGTTCGACGGCCGCGTCCCACTCCTGCCGCGTCCATCCGCGCGTGGTGAAGACCCAGGGCGGCGTCATGCCCCTGCCCGTCGCGGTGTGGGTCACCAGGGCTTCGAGGCCGTCGAGCTCCGCGGACATCAGGGCAGCGAGATGCCCGTCGCCGCGGTGCTCGCGCAGCAGTGTCGCGGCGTGCCAGAACGCCAGGTGGGGCTCCTGGGGCACCGGCAGGTCGGCGTGCGCGGAGTACAGCGGGCGCGCGGCACGCGAGCAGGCCTCGGTGGCGCGCAGGGCGAGCCGCGCGGCCTCGGCCATCTCGTCGGATGCCACGGCCTCCTCACCCAGCAGGCGGCGCAGTGTCGCGTCGACGGCACGCGCGCGTGCCGCCAGGACCCGTTCGGGCGCGGCGGTCCGCCACACCGCGGGCACGTGCTCGGCCACCAGTTGGTGCTTGTAGTTGTAGAACGCGGCGGTAACCGCCCCCGGGCCGACCGGCCCCAGCGCGGCGGACCGCACCGCGAAGTTGACGGCCCTCGGATGCGTGACGCCGATCGCGGCCAGCTCCCTGCCCAGGTCGGGCGAGAAGTAGTGCGCGGCGTGCAAGGAGTTGAGCGGGTTGTGACAGCGGCGGCCGGCGCGCGGTTCCAGGACGGCAGTAGTCATGGCGTGCAGGTTACCGACCGCTTGGTATCTCCTCTACGGGGGAGTTCCTGATGGCAGAAAAGGTGGGGAACTCGTCATTGCCGCCATCGTCGGCGCCCCCAAGAATCGAGGACATGGCCCAGCGAACCGTTCTCTTCGTCCTCTTCGACGGCATGCAGAGCCTCGACGTCACCGGCCCGCTGGAGGTCTTCGCCGGGGCCGAGCAGCACACCCCGGGCACCTACCGCATCCGTACCGCCTCACTGGACGGCGCTCCCGTACGCACCTCCAGCGGCCTGACCCTCGTACCGGACGAAACCCTCGCGCGGGCCGATGCCCCGCACACCCTCCTGGTACCCGGCGGCCAGGGCACCCGGCGCCCCGATGCGCGCCTCACCGACTGGCTGCGCGAGCACGGACCCCGGGCCGAGCGTCTGGTCTCGGTGTGCACCGGCGCCATCCGGCTCGCCGAGGCGGGGCTCCTGGACGGGCGCCGCGTCACGACGCACTGGGCGTACAGCGACAAGCTCGCCCGCGACCACCCGGCCGTCGAAGTGGACCCCGACCCGATCTATGTACGCGACGGGCAGGTGTCGACGTCCGCCGGCGTCACCTCGGGCATCGACCTCGCGCTCGCCCTGGTCGAGGAGGACCTGGGCCGGGACGCCGCCCTCGCCATCGCCCGCCACCTGGTCGTCTTCCTGCGCAGGCCCGGCAACCAGGCCCAGTTCAGCGCCCAGCTCGCCGCCCAGACCGCCCGGCGCGAGCCGCTGCGCGAGGTCCAGCAGTGGATCACCGAGCACCCCGCCGGCGACCTGAGCGTCGAGACCCTCGCCGCCCGGGCCCGTCTCTCGCCCCGCCACTTCGCCCGCGCCTTCCAGACCGAGACCGGCATGACGCCGGGCCGGTACGTCGACCGGGTCCGGCTGGAACACGCCCGCCGTCTCCTGGAGGACACCTCCGACGGCATCGAGGAGATCTCCCGCGCCAGCGGCTACGGCACCCCCGAGGGGATGCGCCGCGCCTTCGTCAAAGCCCTCGGCACGGCCCCGTCCGAGTACCGCCGCCGTTTCCACCCGACCCCGGCCCACTGAAAGGACTCCCGTGCAGATCGCCATCGTTCTCTACGACCGCTTCACCGCCTTGGACGCCGTAGGACCGTACGAGACCCTCGGTCGTCTCCCCGACTCCGAGGTCGTGTTCGTCGCCGAGGAGACCGGGCCCGTCCGCACCGACAGCGGGAACCTCGCGCTGATCGCCGACAGGACCCTGGCCGAGGTGCCGAACCCCGATGTGGTGGTCGTCCCGGGCGGCCCGGGGCAGACCCCGCAGATGACGAACGAGGCCCTCCTCGACTGGATCCGCGTCGCCGACACCACCAGCACCTGGACGACGTCCGTGTGCACCGGCTCCCTGCTGCTCGCGGCCGCGGGCCGCCTCGAAGGGCGTCGTGCGACCTCGCACTGGCTGGCGCTCGACGAACTGAGGAGGTTCGGGGTCGAGCCGACGGGGGAGCGGGTCGTGACGGACGGCAAGTACGTCACGGCGGCCGGGGTCTCCTCCGGCATCGACATGGGGCTCGCCCTGCTCGGCCGGATCTCCGGAGACTTCGTGGCGCAGGCCGTACAACTGGGCATCGAGTACGACCCGCAACCGCCCTACGACGCCGGAGCCCCCGAGAAGGCGCCCGCGGACGTCGTCGAGCTGATCCGGTCGAGGAGCCGGTTCATCCTCGGCCAGGAACCGACCACGTGAACCGCGGCTGACGGCGCTCCAGGAACGCGGCGACGCCCTCCGCGGTGTCGCCGCTGCCCTGCGCCTGCCCGGTCCAGTACGCGTCCCGGTCCGTGCGGCCGTTCGCGAACTCCTTCGCCGCGGCCTGCGTCAGCTGCGAGCGGGACGCCAGGATCCTGGTGAACTCCCCGACTCGCTTGGCGAGTTCACCCTCGGACAGCACCTCGTCGACCAGACCCGTGCGCAGCGCACGCTCCGCGTCGATCAACTCGCCGGAGAACAGCAGGTACTTGGCGGCGGCCGGGCCGACCAGCGACACCAACCGCCGGGTGGAGGACGCCGGATACACGATCCCGAGCTTCGCCGGGGTCACCCCGAACAGTGAGCCCTCCTCGGCGAACCGCAGATCGCAGGCCGCCGCGAGCTGCGACCCGCCGCCCACACAGTGCCCCCGGATCGCCGCCAGCGTCGGCTTCGGGAACGCCGCGAGGGCCTCCTCGGCGCGCACCGCGAGCCCCTGCGCCTCCTCGGGCGACCGGCGCAGCGTGGAGATGTCGGCGCCCGCGCAGAACGTCCCGCCCGCACCGGTGAGCACGAGCACCCGTACGCCCGGATCGGCGGCCAGCGTGTCCAGCAGCGGCGGCAGCGCCCGCCACATCGCGGCCGTCATGGCATTGCGCTTGGCCGGATGGTGGACTACGACGGTAGCGACCGAGTCGGTGACGGTGTGCAGCAGCTGCGGCTCCGAGAGCTCCATGGCGTCGGATGCTAGTCGTATGCCCCGACCCCACGATCAAGGAGGGGGCCGCGGCGCGAGGAGGCCCCGCATGGCGGTGAACAAGGCGGAGAACCCCGAGACGGCCAGGCTGAGCCGCAGTTTCGGCTGGCTCGCGGCGCTCGGTGTGATCCTGGTGCTCGCCGGACTCGTCGGGCTGATCTACACCGGTGTGGCCACGCTCACCTCGATGATCCTGTTCGGCTGGCTCCTGCTGATCGGCGATGGGGGCACCGCCCGGTCGAGCGAAGTCGAGACTGGGGGAGGTGGGACTGCTGCACGCGGTCCAGGCCCGGGGCTCCAACTTCTTCTGGCTCGGTGTCGTGGTCGCCGCCCTGAACATCGCGGCCGGCGTCGTCGTCATCGTGCGTCCGGAGGCGGCGGCCGCGGCCCTGACCATGTTCGCCGCGCTGCTCTTCCTGACCGGCGGGGTGTTCCGGCTGGCCGGCAGCCTGGTGGTACGCGGACCGCAGTTCGGCTGGACCCTCGTGCAGGGCGCGTTCGGTCTGCTGCTCGGCATCCTGGTACTGGCCTCCTGGCCGAGCAGCAGCAAGTACGTGATCGGCTGCTTCTTCTCGCTCGGCCTGCTCTTCGACGGCCTCGGACTCATGGCCACCGGCTTGGGAGGCCGCAAGATCGTCGGAATGGTCACCGAGCAGCAAGAGGCCGCCGCCAAACCGACACATCCCGAATAGTTCTGCGCGGAATCGGTCAGGGGCACTCGATATCCGCTGACTTCTGTTCAGGTATCAGGGGCGGAGTGACGCGCTGCCAACACTCGACATGTGGTGACAATCGAGCGCAAGGGTGGCGACCGAAGAATGGACGACCATGGGCGCGGGTCCGGCCCTCGCCCACCGGACAGCGGAGAAGACCCCCTCGGGCCGGACCCCCTCGACCCGGGCACACCGGATCCGCTGCCGTACGAGGGTGTGTGGCGGTTCACCGCACCCGCTGTCGACGCGTCGGTCCCGCAGGCGCGACATGCCGTGCGGGACCTGCTGTACCGCCAGGGAGTGCCCGTCTCGGACGACCTCGTCCAGGGCCTCCTGCTGATCGTGTCCGAGCTCGTCACGAACGCCGTCCGGCACGCGGCCCTGCTCTCGCCGATGCTCGCCGTGGAGGTGGCCGTGGGCGCGGAGTGGGTGCGGGTGTCCGTGGAGGACAACCACCCGTACCGGCCGACCGCTCTGGAGGCCGCCCACAGTGAGACCGGGGGCCGGGGGCTGCTGCTGGTCCGTGAGGTCACCCGGGAGGCGGGCGGGGTCTGCGACGTCGAGCACACGTCCAGCGGCGGCAAGGTGATCTGGGCCGCCCTGCCGCTCAAGGCCGTGCGCGTGCCCTGAGGGCGGTCACCAGCCGGCGGAGGCGCCCGTCAGCTCCCTGACCGCGGGGCGGGCCGCGTCCAGCACCGTCATGAACCAGGACGAGAAGGCGTCCTTCGCGTGCCGCTCCGCCAGCTCGTCCGGCGTCACGAACGCCGTCGCGCCGACCTCCTCCGGGTCCGGGCCGAGCGGGGACTGCACCATGCCGACGAACAGGTGGTTGTACTCCTGCTCGACCAGGCCCGAGTCGGGGTCCGGGTGGTTGTAGCGGACCGTGCCCGCCTCGGCGAGCAGCGACGGGGAGACGCCCAGTTCCTCGTACGTCCGCCGGGCCGCCGCCGCGAAGGGAGCCTCGCCCGGGTAGGGGTGGCCGCAGCAGGTGTTGGACCACACGCCGGGGGAGTGGTACTTGCCCAGGGCGCGCTGCTGGAGGAGCAGCCGGCCCCGATCGTCGAAGAGGAACACCGAGAAGGCGCGGTGCAGCTGCCCCGGCGGCTGGTGGGCGGCGAGCTTCTCCGCGGTGCCGATCGTCACACCGTGCTCGTCGACCAGTTCCAGCAGGATCGCGTTCGCGGCGCCGTTCGACGGAGTGTGCGTCGTGGTGGCAGGTGTGGTCGGCATACCCATCCTTCACATCGGTCTTCGCGCCCCAAGTGTGCCGCACGTGTCCGGCACTCCCGGCAGTTGATCGTGCCCGGCGCGGCGGGCGGGGAACCGCTCGGGGCGGTGCTGTGGGGTGGAGGACGCAAAGGTGCGCCGGATCGGTGCATTCCGTCAGAACGGGCGTTTCATGCACCGTACACGTGTGTCAGTGGCACAGGCGTGCCTCGTGCTCCGCGTGCCCGCTCGGCTCCAGCTGGAAGGTGCAGTGCTCCACGTCGAAGTGGTCGCCGAGGCAGTTCTGGAGTTCGTGCAGCATCTTCTCGTGACCGATCGCGCTGAGGACGTCCGAGCGCACGACCACGTGCGCGGACAGCACCGGCATGCCCGAGGTGATCGTCCAGGCGTGCAGGTCGTGGACGTCCTCCACACCGTCCAGGGCCAGGATGTGCGTCCGCACCTCCGTCATGTCGACGTCCTTGGGGGCCGACTCCAGCAGCACGTCGAGGGTTTCGCGCAGCAGCTTGACGGTGCGCGGCACGATCATCAGGCCGATGACGAGGGACGCGACCGGGTCGGCGGCCTGCCAGCCCGTGGTGAGGATCACCACGGCCGAGATCAGCACCGCGACCGAACCCAGCGCGTCCGCCGCGACCTCCAGGAACGCCCCCCGGACGTTCAGGCTCTCCTTCTGGCCGCGCATCAGCAGGGTCAGCGAGATCATGTTCGCGACCAGACCGATGGCGCCGAACACGATCGTCAGCCCGCCCTCGGTGCCGACCGGCGTGACGAACCGCTGGATCGCCTCGTACAGGACATAGCCGCCGACGCCGAGCAGCAGCAGACAGTTCGCGAGGGCGGCGAGGATCTCGGCGCGGGCGTACCCGAAGGTGCGGTTGCCGGTCGCCGGGCGGTTCGCGAAGTGGACCGCGAGGAGGGCCATGCCGAGACCCAGCGCGTCCGTCGCCATGTGCGCCGCGTCGGCGACCAGGGCGAGGGAGTCCGCGAGGAAGCCGCCGACGATCTCGACCACCATGACGGTGAGCGTGATCGACAGCGCCACCCGCAGCGTGCCGACGTACGCCGCGGTCGCCGTACCGCCGGCCGGCGCATGTGAGTGCCCGTGATCGTGCCCTGCCCCCATGGAAGCCGCCTCCTACGCGTTTGTCCCGGAACAGCCCGTCCGGGATCACAGTGAACTACGGGTGGGGGGTACCGGGCAACGCGGCACTGAACACCGTTGTCATGTGCCCTGACCTGCGGAAACGAATCGCAGGTCAGGGCGCCCTCAGCGATGGTGCAGCAGCCAGCCCCGCCAGGCGGAGTCGATCATTTCGCGCACCCCTCGCCGCGCGCTCCAGCCGAGCGTCTCGGCGGCCCGGGCGGCCGATGCCACCGACACCGGCGCGTCTCCCGGACGCCGCGGCTCCACGACGGCCGGCCGTCGGTCTCCGGTCACCTCACCGATCACCGTGACCATCTCGCGCACGGACACGCCCTCGCCGCGACCGATGTTGACCGTCAGATCACCGCTCTGTCCGCTCAGGTGCCGGGCCGCCGCGAGATGGGCCTCGGCCAGGTCGGACACATGGATGTAGTCACGGACGCAGGTGCCGTCCGGCGTCGGGTAGTCGTCACCGAAGATCCGCGGGGCCTCGTCGCGGGTGAGCCGGTCGAAGACCATGGGCACGATGTTGAAGACCCCGGTGTCCGCGAGTTCCGGCGTCGCGGCCCCGGCGACGTTGAAGTAGCGCAGACATACGGTGGAGATCCCGTGTGCCTGCCCGGCCGCCCGCACCAGCCACTCCCCGGCGAGCTTCGTCTCGCCGTACGGGTTCACGGGGGCGCACGGCGTCTCCTCCGTGATCAGTTCCACATCGGGATTGCCGTAGACCGCCGCCGACGAGGAGAACAGGAAGCGCTCGACACCGGCCTCCGCGACCGCCTCCAGGAGGGTCGCGAGGCCGCCGAGGTTCTCCTGGTAGTAGCGGGTCGGCTGAGCCACCGACTCCGCGACCTGCTTGCGCGCCGCGAGATGCACCACACCCGTCACCGCGTGCTCGGCCAGCACCCGCTTGAGCAGGCCGCCGTCGAGTGAG
Source organism: Streptomyces sp. SAI-127 (assembly GCF_029894425.1). Lineage (NCBI taxonomy): Bacteria > Bacillati > Actinomycetota > Actinomycetes > Kitasatosporales > Streptomycetaceae > Streptomyces > Streptomyces sp. SAI-127. The sequence continues at coordinate 1,907,605 of NZ_JARXYJ010000001.1, read as the reverse complement.
GAACCCCGCACCAGCGGCACGTCGGCGGGGAGCCGCGCGGGCACTCCCGCCGAGAGGTCGTCCAGGACGAGCACCCGCTCCCCGGCCCCCGTCATGGCCCGCGCCACATGCGCCCCTATGTACCCGGCACCGCCGGTGATCAGCCACGTCATGGTCGCCCACCCTATGCCGACGCTCCGTGCGCCAAGCGATGTCCTGGATGTCCGCTCTGTGGGGCGCGGTTTGTGAGCGGGGGCCCGGATCACCGATGATGATCGCGGCAAAGGCCGGGGAAGGCGGTGTCGATCAGCCCGTTAACGGGCGGTGAACGCAGTCTTCTTGGCATCCGATAGCCTCTGCCGACATGCCGCCCGCCTGGTGCAGCCAAGGGGCGCCCCCATCGTGCACATGACCGGCGCCCGCGCGTCGGCACCCAGGGAGTGAGTTCGGTTGTCGACCGCCATCCTCACCGGTCAGCCGGTCCCCGGATCGTCGATCGAGGGTGATCTGCGGTCCCTCGGCTTCGACGTGCGGGTCGCCGCGGACGCCGCCGACGCCGAGCGGCTGGTCGCCGAGGCACCCTGTGAGCAGCGGGTCGCCCTCGTCGACGCCCGCTTCGTCGGCCACGTGCACGCCCTGCGCCTCGGCCTCACCGACCCCCGCTTCCCGCTCGCCGCCGTGCCCGGCGCCGTCACCGCACAGCCCGAAGGGCGCGTGACGCTCACCCGGGCGCTGGCCCGCGACAACTCCGCGGGCGGCGGCACGGCGCTGGCGGTGGACAGCCTCCCCGACCGCATCGTCACCGCGCTGGCCGACGACGGCGCCGAGGTGTACCGCCCCGAGCTCGGCAGCCTGGTCGCCGCCGTCCCCGCCGACCCGCAGGCCCGCAACGAGGCACGGCAGGCCGTCGCGGACGTCGACGACGAGGCCGTACGCCTGAAGTCGGCCGTGAAGTCCCGGGACGGCTTCTTCACCACCCACTTCATCAGCCCCTACTCCCGCTACCTCGCCCGCTGGTGCGCCCGCCGCGGCCTGACCCCGAACCAGGTCACCACCGCCTCCCTGATCACCGCGCTCATAGCGGCGGCCTGCGCGGCCACAGGTACCCGGGGCGGTTTCATCGCCGCCGGCGTCCTGCTCATCGCGTCCTTCGTCCTGGACTGCACCGACGGGCAGCTCGCCCGCTACTCCCTCCAGTACTCCACGCTCGGCGCCTGGCTCGACGCCACCTTCGACCGGGCCAAGGAGTACGCCTACTACGCGGGCCTCGCCCTCGGAGCGGCCCGCGGCGGCGACGACGTATGGGCGCTGGCGCTCGGAGCGATGGTCCTGCAGACCTGCCGGCACGTCGTCGACTTCTCGTTCAACGAGGCCAACCACGACGCGACCGCCAACACCAGCCCCACGGCGGCCCTTTCGGACAAGCTCGACAGCGTCGGCTGGACGGTGTGGGTACGGCGGATGATCGTCCTGCCGATCGGGGAGCGCTGGGCGATGATCGCGGTCCTGACGGCGGCCACCACTCCTCGTATCACCTTCTACGCCCTTCTCATCGGGTGCGCCTTCGCGGCGACCTACACGACGGCGGGCCGGGTGCTGCGGTCGCTGACGCGGAAGGCTCAGCGGACCGACCGGGCGGCGCAGGCGCTGGCGGACCTGGCGGACAACGGGCCGTTGGCCGGACTCCTGTCGCGGGTCGCGCGCGCCCCGCTCGGTGCCCCGTTCCTGGTGGCTCTGGCCGGCACGGCCGTCCTGGCCGTCGCCCTCTTCTCGGACGTGACCTGGGCACCCGTCGCCGGTGCCGTCGTCTACGCGATCGCCGCCGCTCAGGCCCTGTACCGCCCCCTCAAGGGCGCCCTCGACTGGCTCGTCCCCCCGCTCTTCCGCGCCGCCGAATACGGCACCGTCCTGATCCTCGCCGCCACAGCGGACGTGAACGGAGCCCTTCCCGCGGCTTTCGGCCTGGTGGCCGCCGTCGCCTACCATCACTACGACACGGTGTACCGCATCCGCGGCAACGCCGGAGCGCCCCCGGCCTGGCTGGTGCGCGCCATCGGGGGGCACGAGGGACGGACGCTGCTCGTCACCGTCCTGGCCGCGCTGCTCACCGCTTCGCAGTTCACGGTCGCGCTCACGGTCCTGGCCGTGGCCGTGGCCCTGCTGGTGCTCGTCGAGAGCATCCGCTTCTGGGTGTCCGCAGGGGCTCCCGCCGTACACGATGAAGGAGAACCCGCATGATCGGCCTCGTGCTGGCGGCCGGCGCCGGACGCCGTCTGCGCCCCTACACCGACAGCCTTCCCAAGGCTCTGGTGCCGGTGGGCCCCGCGGGCATAGAGGGCGAACCCACGGTTCTGGACCTCACTCTCGGCAACTTCGCCGAGATCGGTCTGACCGAGGTCGCGGTCATCGTCGGCTACCGCAAGGAGGCCGTGTACGAGCGCAAGGCGGCGCTGGAGGCGAAGTACGGCCTCAAGCTCACCCTCATCGACAACGACAAGGCCGAGGAGTGGAACAACGCCTACTCCCTGTGGTGCGGCCGTGACGCCCTCAAGGACGGTGTGATCCTCGCCAACGGCGACACCGTGCACCCGGTCTCCGTCGAGAAGACGCTGCTCGCCGCCCGCGGCGAGGGCAAGCGGATCATCCTCGCCCTGGACACCGTGAAGTCCCTCGCCGACGAGGAGATGAAGGTCGTCGTCGACGCCGAGAAGGGCATGACGAAGATCACCAAGCTGATGGACCCGGCCGAGGCCACCGGCGAGTACATCGGTGTCACCCTCATCGAGGGCGCCGCCGCCCCGGAACTGGCCGACGCCCTGAAGACGGTCTGGGAGACCGACCCGCAGCAGTTCTACGAGCACGGCTACCAGGAGCTCGTGAACCGAGGCTTCCGCATCGACGTCGCGCCGATCGGCGACGTCCAGTGGGTGGAGATCGACAACCACGACGATCTCGCCCGCGGACGGGAGATCGCGTGCCGCTACTGACAAGGCTGATTCCCTCGCCGGTCGTCGTGGACATCCGCCCGGGTGCCCTCGACGACCTGGCCGGTGTGCTCGCCGACGAGCGCATCTCGCACTCCGGCAAGCTGGCCGTCGCCGTCAGCAACGGCTCCGGCGCCAAGCTGAAGGAGCGGCTCGCTCCCGCCCTGCCCGGCGCCACCTGGTACGAGGTCGGCGGCGGCACCCTCGACGACGCGATCCGGCTGGCAGGCGAGATGAAGGCCGGCCACTACGACGCGGTCGTCGGACTCGGCGGCGGCAAGATCATCGACTGCGCCAAGTTCGCCGCGGCGCGCATCGGCCTGCCCCTGGTCGCCGTACCGACGAACCTCGCGCACGACGGTCTGTGCTCGCCCGTGGCGACCCTCGACAACGACGCGGGCCGCGGCTCCTACGGCGTGCCCAACCCGATAGCGGCCGTCATCGACCTCGACGTCATCCGCGAGGCCCCGGTGCGCTTCGTGCGCGCGGGCATCGGCGACGCGGTCTCCAACATCAACGCGATCGCCGACTGGGAGCTGGCGAACCGCGTCAAGGGCGAGAAGATCGACGGACTCGCGGCCGCCATGGCCCGCCAGGCCGGCGAGGCCGTGCTCCGGCACCCGGGAGGCGTCGGCGACAACGACTTCCTCCAGGTGCTCGCCGAGGCCCTCGTCCTCACCGGCGTCGCGATGTCGATCTCGGGCGACTCACGGCCCGCGTCCGGCTCGTGCCACGAGATCAACCACGCGTTCGACCTGCTCTACCCCAAACGCGCCGCCGCCCACGGCGAGCAGTGCGGACTGGGCGCGGCCTTCGCGATGTACCTGCGCGGAGCCCACGAGGAATCGGCGTACATGGCCGAGGTGCTGCGCCGGCACGGACTGCCGGTCCTGCCGGAGGAGATCGGGTTCACGCCCGCGGAGTTCGTCCGCGCCGTGGAGTTCGCCCCGCAGACCCGCCCCGGCCGCTACACCATCCTCGAACACCTCGACCTCAAGACCGACCAGATCAAGGACATCTACACCCACTATGTCAAGGCCATCGGTAGCTGAACTCCGTCCGGTCGTCCACCCCGCAGGGGTCAAGGACCGGCGCAGCGGTGAGCACTGGATGGGACGCCTCTACATGCGTGAGGTGTCCCTGCGGGTGGACCGCTACCTGGTGAACACCAGGGTCACGCCCAACCAGCTCACGTACCTGATGACCGTCTTCGGTGTCCTCGCGGCCCCGGCCCTCCTGGTGCCGGGGATCCCGGGAGCCGTGCTCGGCGTGGTGTGCGTCCAGATGTACCTGCTGCTCGACTGCGTCGACGGCGAGATCGCGCGCTGGAAGAAGCAGTACTCGCTCAACGGCGTCTACCTCGACCGGGTCGGCGCCTACCTCACCGACGCCGCCGTGCTCGTCGGCTTCGGACTGCGCGCCGCCGACCTGTTCGGCAGCGGCCGTATCGACTGGCTGTGGGCCTTCCTCGGCACCCTGGCCGCCCTCGGCGCCATCCTGATCAAGGCCGAGACCGACCTGGTCGGCGTCGCCCGCCACCAGGGCGGACTGCCCCCGGTCAAGGAGGCGGCCGCCGAGATGCGCACGTCCGGCATGGCACTGGCCCGCCGGGCCGCCGCCGCGTTCAAGTTCCACCGGCTGATCCTCGGCATCGAGGCCTCCCTGCTGATCCTGGTCCTCGCGATCGTGGACCAGATGCGCGACGACCTGTTCTTCACCCGGCTCGGCGTCGCGGTGCTCGCCGGTATCGCCCTGCTCCAGACCCTGCTGCACCTCGTGTCGATCCTCGCCTCCAGCAGGCTGAAGTGAGCACCGGCATGAAGGTCGGCGCGGTGATCATCACCATGGGCAACCGCCCCGAGGAGCTGCGCGCCCTGCTCGACTCGGTCGCCAAGCAGGACGGCGACCCGGTCCAGGTGGTCGTCGTCGGCAACGGCTCGCCCGTCCCCGACGTCCCCGACGGCGTCCGCACGATCGAGCTGCCGGAGAACCTCGGCATCCCCGGCGGCCGCAACGTCGGCATCGAGGCCTTCGGTCCCAGCGGCCGCGACGTCGACATATTGCTCTTCCTCGACGACGACGGCCTCCTCCCGAACCACGACACCGCCGAACTGTGCCGCCAGGCCTTCGAGGCCGACCCGAAGCTCGGCATCGTGAGCTTCCGCATCGCCGACCCCGACACCGGGGTCACCCAGCGCCGGCACGTCCCCCGGCTGCGGGCCGCCGACCCGATGCGCTCCTCCCGGGTCACCACCTTCCTCGGCGGCGCCAACGCGGTACGCACCCAGGTCTTCGCCGAAGTCGGCGGCCTCCCGGACGAGTTCTTCTACGCCCACGAGGAAACCGACCTCGCATGGCGGGCCCTCGACGCGGGCTGGATGATCGACTACCGGTCCGACATGGTGCTGTACCACCCGACGACCGCGCCCTCGCGGCACGCGGTCTACCACCGCATGGTCGCCCGCAACCGCGTCTGGCTCGCCCGCCGCAACCTGCCCGCGCCGCTGATCCCGGTCTACCTCGGCGTCTGGCTGCTCCTCACGCTGCTGCGCCGCCCCTCGCGGCCCGCCCTGAAGGCCTGGTTCGGCGGCTTCCGGGAGGGCTGGAGCACGCCGTGCGGACCGCGCAGGCCGATGAAGTGGCGTACCGTCTGGCGCCTGACCCGACTGGGCCGGCCCCCGGTCATCTGACAAGCTCGTTCCTGAGAGCCACCGGGCCGCACCGCGGCCCCACGCTCATGCCCAGCCCCCCACAGGCCGCGCATCCCGAAGAGGAAAGCTATCCATCAGTGAGTGAGACAACGCACGACGGCACGGTCGCGGTGAGCGCGCCCGCGTCGCCCGACGAAGGCCTGACGGCGGCACAGCTCGCCGCCCGGAACGGCCTGACCGTGAGCGGCGCCAGGCCCTCACTCGTCGACTACGTCCGCCAGCTCTGGGACCGGCGCCACTTCATCCTCGCGTTCTCGCGGGCGAAGCTGACCGCCCAGTACAGCCAGGCCAAGCTCGGCCAGCTGTGGCAGGTGGCGACGCCGCTGCTGAACGCGGCCGTGTACTTCTTCATCTTCGGCGTCATCCTGAACGCCAGCCGGGGCATGTCGAAGGACGTGTACATCCCGTTCCTGGTCACGGGCGTCTTCGTGTTCACCTTCACGCAGAGCTCCGTGATGGCGGGCGTCCGCGCCATCTCCGGCAATCTCGGCCTGGTCCGCGCGCTGCACTTCCCGCGTGCCTCCCTGCCGATCTCCTTCGCGCTCCAGCAGCTCCAGCAGCTGCTGTTCTCGATGGTCGTGCTGTTCGCCGTGACGGTCGGCTTCGGCCACTATCCGGACCTGTCCTGGGCGCTGATCGTCCCGGTGCTGATCCTTCAGTTCATGTTCAACACCGGCCTGGCGCTGATCATGGCCCGCGCCGGTGCCAAGACCCCCGACCTGGCGCAGCTCATGCCGTTCGTGATGCGTACCTGGATGTACGCGTCCGGCGTGATGTTCTCGATCCCGATCATGCTGGCCGACAAGCCGCAGTGGGTCGCCACGGTGCTCCAGTGGAACCCGGCGGCCATCTACATGGACCTGATGCGCTTCGCCCTGATCGACGAGTACGGCGCCGAGAACCTGCCCGACCACGTCTGGGCGGCCGCGGGCGGCTGGGCCGCGCTCTTCGCGCTCGGCGGTTTCGTGTACTTCTGGAAGGCGGAGGAAAGGTACGGCCGTGGCTGAGGACATCAGAAACGAGCACGCCCCCACCGCCACCGCGGACGAGCACACCCCCACCGTCATCGCGGACGAGCTGCACATCGTCTACCGCGTCAACGGGGCCAAGACCGGCAAGGGCAGCGCGACCGCCGCGCTCAGCCGCATCCTCAAGCGAGGCTCCGACGAGTCGGCGCGGGGCGTGCGCAGGGTGCACGCCGTCAAGGGCGTCTCCTTCGTCGCCTACAAGGGCGAGGCGATCGGCCTGATCGGTTCCAACGGCTCCGGCAAGTCGACCCTGCTGCGTGCCATCGCGGGTCTGCTGCCCGCTGAGAGTGGCCGCGTCTACACCCACGGCCAGCCCTCCCTGCTCGGCGTCAACGCGGCCCTGATGAACGACCTCACCGGCGAGCGGAACGTCATCCTGGGCGGGCTCGCCATGGGCATGACCCGGGAGCAGGTCAGGGAGCGCTACCAGGAGATCGTCGACTTCTCCGGGATCAACGAGAAGGGTGACTTCATCACCCTTCCGATGCGCACGTACTCCTCCGGCATGGCGGCCCGCCTGCGCTTCTCCATCGCCGCCGCCAAGGACCACGACGTTCTCATGATCGACGAGGCCCTGGCCACCGGCGACCGCTCCTTCCAGAAGCGCTCCGAGGCCCGCATCCGCGAACTGCGCGAGACCGCGGGCACGGTGTTTCTCGTCAGTCACAACAACAAGTCGATCCGTGACACCTGCAACCGCGTCCTGTGGCTGGAACGCGGCGAGCTGCGCATGGACGGCCCGACCGACGAGGTCATCAAGGAGTACGAGAAGTTCACGGGCAAGTAGTCCACTGCGCCGCGGACGAACAGGGCCGCTCCGCTTGACCGGGCCCCGCCGGAACTGTTCCGGCGGGGCCCCGCGTCTGCAAAGGAAACGTCAACTTCGGGCCCCCTTAGGAATCTTGGGGCCAATCGGTGTGTTGTTGTGATGTGCAGGACACCCCGACGATCCTTGCCGCGTTGTACAACGTAAGCTGTACGGGTGCCTAATCGCGGCAAGTGGGGCGATAATGCGCGACACCCGATCACTGGGGCGCCGCGCGGACGGCCGGGCGGCGTGTCCGAAATAGTCTGTATTGGGTCTGCGGTGTAGAACGGGAGATGTGACGGCAATGGCGACCGAAGATCCCCAGCTCCGCCCAGCTCGTGCCGTCCCTGCCCCGGGCAGTGAGCGGTGACGGGAACCGGTACGGCGCGCGCCGGCGATCCGGAGCGCGGCACGCTCGACAAGGCCGCGGGGGAGAACTTCCCCGTGGCTCCGTTCTTCCTGCCCAAGGACTGGCGCACCGATCTCATCGCGGTCTACGGCTTCGCCCGGCTCGTCGACGACATCGGCGACGGTGATCTGGCCCCCGGCGGAGCCGACGCCAGGCTGCTCGGCGTGTCGCCCGCGGAGGCCGCGGACCGGTTGCTCCTCCTGGACGCCTTCGAGGCCGACCTGGACCGGGTCTTCCACGGAACCCCGGCCCACCCCCTGCTGCGCCGCCTCCAGACCACGGTCCGCCGCCGCTCGCTCACCCCCGAGCCCTTCCTCGGCCTGATCGCCGCCAACCGCCAGGACCAGCTCGTCACCCGCTACGAGACCTACGACGACCTGCTCGCCTACTGCGAGCTGTCCGCCAACCCCGTCGGCCGTCTCGTGCTCGCCGTCACCGGCACCTCGACCCCCGAGCGGATCCGTCTCTCGGACGCGATCTGCACGGCTCTCCAGATCGTCGAACACCTCCAGGACGTCGCCGAGGACCTCGGCCGCGACCGGATCTATCTGCCCGCCGAGGACATGAAGCGCTTTCACGTCCAGGAAGCGGATCTCGCCGCGAAAACCGCGAGCGCATCGGTGCGCGCTCTGGTTGCATACGAAGCACAACGCGCCCGCGAACTCCTGAATGAAGGCGCCCCCCTGGTGGGTAGCGTCCACGGCAGACTGAAGCTGCTGCTCGCAGGGTTCGTGGCGGGGGGAAGGGCGGCGCTCCGCGCGATCGCCGCCGCAGAACACGACGTACTTCCCGGCCCGCCCAAGCCCGGCAAGCTCCAGCTGCTGCGCGAGGTGGGCGTCACTCTGCGAGGAGAGGGGTGATCCGGACCGTGGAGTCACCACCGCATGTGTCCGCACCGGTACTCGCCGCCTACAGCTACTGCGAGACCGTGACCGGACAGCAGGCGCGCAACTTCGCGTACGGCATCAGGCTGCTGCCGACATCGAAGCGGCGTGCGATGTCGGCGCTCTACGCGTTCTCACGGCGCGTCGACGACATCGGCGACGGCGCGCTGGCGGACGACGTCAAGGCAGCGAGACTCGAGGACACGCGGGCGATGCTGACCCGGGTGCGGGAGGGCTCGGTCGACGAGGACGACACCGATCCGGTGGCCGTCGCCCTCGCCCATGCCGCGAAGACCTTCCCGATCCCGCTGGGCGGCCTGGACGAGCTGATCGACGGCGTCCTGATGGACGTACGCGGCGAGACCTACGAGACCTGGGACGACCTGAAGGTGTACTGCCGCTGTGTGGCGGGCGCCATCGGACGGCTCTCGCTCGGTGTGTTCGGCACCGAACCCGGGGCGCGCGCCGCCGAACGCGCGCCGGAGTATGCCGACACGCTCGGTCTTGCGCTCCAGCTCACCAACATCCTCAGAGACGTCCGCGAGGACGCCGAGGGCGGACGCATCTATCTGCCCGCCGACGACCTCGCGAAGTTCGGCTGCTCGGCCGGCTTCAAGGGACCGAAACCACCGGAGGGCGCCGATTTCGCGGGCCTCGTGCACTTCGAAGTGCGACGGGCCCGCACCCTTTTCGCCGAGGGCTACCGGCTGCTCCCCATGCTCGACCGGCGCAGCGGCGCCTGTGTGGCCGCCATGGCCGGCATCTACCGCCGCCTGCTCGACCGCATCGAGCGCGACCCCGAGGCGGTGCTGCGCGGCCGGGTCTCGCTGCCCGGACGCGAGAAGGCGTACGTCGCCGTCCGCGGCCTGTCCGGCCTGGACGCACGGCATGTGACGCGGCAGTCCGTCAGGAGGCGCGCCTGATGGACAATTCGGTCCAAGGTGATGCCATCGGAGAAAAGTGGCACGCAACCCTCCGCTCGAGGACGGCGTCCCTGACTGCAACGGCCGGCCGTGCATCGTTCAAGCACCACGGCGTCCGCGCAGGGGAGGGTGTGCGATGACCGACGGGCAGCAGTCCGGGCGGGACGCCGTCGTGATCGGCGGTGGGCTCGCCGGTATCACCACCGCGCTCGCGCTCGCCGACGCCGGGGTGCGTGTCACCCTGCTCGAAGGCAGACCACGCCTGGGCGGACTCGCCTTCTCCTTCCAGCGCGGCGAACTGACCGTCGACAACGGACAGCACGTCTACCTGCGCTGCTGCACCGCCTACCGCTGGTTCCTCGACCGCATCGAGGGAACGGCGCTGGCGCCGCTGCAGGATCGCCTCGACGTGCCCGTGCTCGACGTGGCCCGGCCCGAGGGCCGACGGCTCGGCAGACTGCGGCGCGACGCGCTGCCGGTGCCCCTGCATCTGGGGCGCAGCCTCGCGACCTATCCGCATCTCTCGCTCGCCGAGCGGGCCAGGGTGGGGCGCGCCGCGCTCGCGCTCAAGGGGCTCGACCTCGCCGATCCGAGCCTGGACGCACAGGACTTCGGCAGCTGGCTGACCGCGCACGGTCAGTCGGCGCGTGCCGTCGAGGCCCTGTGGGACCTGGTCGGGGTCGCCACCCTCAACGCGGTCGCGGGCGACGCCTCGCTGGGGCTCGCCGCGATGGTGTTCAAGACCGGTCTGCTGTCCGACCCGGGCGCGGCCGACATCGGCTGGGCGCACGTCCCGCTGGGTGAACTGCATGACCGGCTCGCCCGCAAGGCGCTCGAGTCCGCGGGCGTGCGTACCGAGGTCCGTACACGCGTCACCTCCATCTCTACTGACGAGAACGGCACTTGGAGCGTTCAGGTTCCCGGGGAGACGCTCCGCGCCGACGCGGTGGTCCTCGCCGTCGCCCAGAGCGAGGCGTGTGACCTGCTGCCGGAGGGTGCGCTGGACGCCCCGGAAAAACTTCGGGAGATCGGCACCGCGCCGATCCTCAACGTCCATGTCGTCTACGACCGCAAGGTGCTCGACAAGCCGTTCTTCGCGGCCCTCGGCACCCCGGTGCAGTGGGTCTTCGACCGCACCGACGCCTCCGGGCTGCGCGAGGGCCAGTACCTCGCCCTGTCCCAGTCGGCCGCGCACGACGAGATCGACGAGCCGGTGGCCGCGCTGCGCGAGCGCTATCTGCCCGAGCTGGAGCGGCTGCTTCCGCTCGCGCGCGGCGCCGAGGTGAGGGACTTCTTCGTGACCCGGGAGCGCACGGCGACGTTCGCTCCGGCCCCCGGCGTCGGACGGCTGCGGCCCGGCGCCCGTACGAAAGCCCCCGGCCTCTACCTGGCCGGCGCGTGGACCGCCACAGGGTGGCCCGCGACGATGGAGAGTGCGGTCCGCAGCGGTGTGAGTGCGGCGGACGCCGCCCTCGCCGCCCTGGGCCGGCCCCGCCCCGCCCGCCTCTTCGAGTTCGAGGAGGCCGCGTGATGCTCGATCAGCACGGCGCGTCAGGCCCCAGCACCTCCGGTACCGCAACAAGAGGAGAGACTGTGCCCACTGTGCCCCCGGCAGAGACGGACGCTGCGAGGACCGCGGTGGACGTGACCGCGCTCCTCGAGCGCGGCCGGACCCTGGCGACACCGGAGCTGAAGGCGGCCGTCGACCGCCTGGCACCCCCGATGGACACCGTTTCCGCCTACCACTTCGGCTGGATCGACGCTCAGGGCAACCCGGCGGACGGGGACGGCGGCAAGGCCGTGCGTCCCGCCCTCGCGGTGCTCTCGGCCGAGGTCACCGGCGCCCCGCCCGAGACCGGCATCCCCGGCGCCGTCGCCGTCGAACTGGTCCACAACTTCTCCCTGCTGCACGACGACCTGATGGACGGCGACGAGCAGCGCCGCCACCGCGACACCGTGTGGAAGGTGCACGGCCCCGCCCAGGCCATCCTGGTCGGCGACGCCCTGTTCGCCCTGGCCAACGAGGTCCTGCTCGAGCTCGGCACGGTCGAGGCCGGCCGCGCCACCCGCCGTCTGACCACTGCCACCCGCGCCCTGATCGACGGCCAGGCCCAGGACATCTCCTACGAGCACCGCGACCGTGTCAGCGTCGAGGAGTGCCTGGAGATGGAGGGCAACAAGACCGGCGCCCTGCTCGCCTGCGCCTCCTCCATCGGCGCGGTGCTCGGCGGCGCGGACGACCGCACCGCCGACACCCTGGAGAAGTACGGCTACCACCTCGGCCTCGCCTTCCAGGCCGTCGACGACCTCCTCGGCATCTGGGGCGACCCGGTCTCCACCGGCAAGCAGACCTGGAGCGATCTGCGCCAGCGCAAGAAGTCCCTGCCGGTCGTGGCCGCGCTCGCGGCGGGCGGTGCCGCCTCCGAGCGGCTCGGCGAGATCCTCGCCGCCGACGCCAAGAGCAGCGACTTCGAGAACTTCTCCGAGGAGGAGTTCGCGGCCCGCGCCGCCCTCATCGAGGAGGCCGGAGGCCGCGAGTGGACCGCGGCGGAGGCCCGCCGTCAGCACACCGTCGCCATCGAGGCGCTGAACGCCATCGACATGCCCGACCGGGTACGGGACCGGTTCACGGCGCTCGCCGACTTCGTCGTCGTACGAAAGAGATGATCACTATCGGTCGAATAGCCCTCGCGTAGTCGCCGGCCGGTGCTGCGAGGAAAGGAAAGGCACCGGCCGACGGCGGACCCACAGCAGAGCACCACATTGCACACTGCACGAAGGGGAAGCCATGACAGCGACGACCGACGGAAGCACCGGGGCCCTGCCGCCCCGCGCTGCCGCGGCCAGCGAAATCCACCTCGACACCCCCGTGGCGGCCGGGATACAAGAAGCCGCCGTACGTGCCGTACAGCGCGCCACCGAGCACCTGCTCGCCCGGCAGGACGCAGAGGGCTGGTGGAAGGGCGACCTCGAGACCAACGTCACGATGGATGCCGAGGACCTGCTGCTCCGTCAGTTCCTGGGCATCCGCGACGAGTCGACCACCCGGGCCGCCGCCACGTTCATCCGCGGCGAGCAGCGCGAGGACGGCGCCTGGGCCAGTTTCTACGGCGGGCCCGGCGAACTCTCCACCACCATCGAGGCGTACGTCGCTCTCCGCCTGGACGGCGACGCGCCCGACGCCCCGCACATGGCGAGGGCCTCCGCCTGGATCCGTGCTCAGGGCGGTATCGCCGCCGCCCGGGTGTTCACCCGGATCTGGCTCGCCCTGTTCGGCTGGTGGAAGTGGGAGGACCTGCCCGAACTCCCGCCGGAGCTCATCTACTTCCCCCAGTGGATGCCGCTCAACATCTACGACTTCGGCTGCTGGGCCCGCCAGACCATCGTCCCGCTGACGATCGTCTCCGCGAAGCGCCCGGTCCGGCCCGCGCCCTTCCCGCTCGACGAGTTGCACCTCGACCCGGCCGACCCGAACCCGGCCAAGCCCCTCGCCCCGGTGGCGAGCTGGGACGGTGCCTTCCAGCGTCTCGACAAGGCGCTGCACCAGCTGCGCAAGGTCGCCCCGCGCAGACTGCGCAGAGCCGCGATGAACAGTGCGGCCCGCTGGATCATCGAGCGGCAGGAGAACGACGGCTGCTGGGGCGGCATCCAGCCCCCGGCCGTCTATTCGGTGATCGCGCTGCACCTGCTCGGCTACGACCTCGAACACCCGGTCATGCGGGCCGGGCTGGAGTCCCTGGACCGCTTCGCCATCTGGCGCGAGGACGGGTCCCGGATGATCGAGGCCTGCCAGTCGCCGGTGTGGGACACCTGCCTCGCGACCATCGCGCTCGCCGACGCGGGCGTGCCCGCCGATCATCCGCAGCTCGTCAAGGCCGCGGACTGGATGCTCGGCGAGGAGATCGTCCGGCCCGGCGACTGGGCCGTCAAGCGGCCCCAACTCCCGCCGGGTGGCTGGGCGTTCGAGTTCCACAACGACAACTACCCCGACATCGACGACACCGCCGAGGTCGTCCTCGCGCTGCGCCGGGTCAGGCACCACGACCCCGAGCGGGTGGAGAAGGCCATCGGGCGCGGGGTGCGCTGGAACCTCGGGATGCAGTCGAAGAACGGGGCCTGGGGTGCCTTCGACGTCGACAACACCAGCCCGTTCCCCAACCGGCTGCCGTTCTGCGACTTCGGCGAGGTCATCGATCCGCCGTCCGCCGACGTCACCGCGCACGTGGTGGAGATGCTCGCGATCGAGGGGCTCTCCCACGACCCGCGCACCCGGCGCGGCATCGAGTGGCTGCTCGCCGAACAGGAGGCGGACGGCTCGTGGTTCGGCCGCTGGGGCGTCAACTACGTCTACGGCACCGGGTCGGTGGTGCCCGCGCTGACCGCCGCCGGTCTGCCCGCCTCGCACCCGGCGATCCGGCGGGCGGTGGCCTGGCTGGAGAAGGTGCAGAACGACGACGGCGGCTGGGGAGAGGACCTGCGCTCCTACAAGTACGTCAAGGAGTGGAGCGGCCGCGGCGCCTCCACGGCCTCGCAGACGGCCTGGGCGCTGATGGCGCTGCTGGCCGCGGGGGAGAGGGACTCCAAGGCCGTCGAACGCGGCATCGAGTGGCTCGCGAGCACCCAGCGCGAGGACGGCTCCTGGGACGAGCCCTACTTCACCGGCACCGGCTTCCCCTGGGACTTCTCCATCAACTACCACCTCTACCGGCAGGTCTTCCCGCTCACCGCCCTGGGCCGTTACGTCCACGGAGAACCGTTCTCCCGGACCGAGGCGGTCTGATGAGCACCCGGCCCGCCACCGCCCCGCTGCTGATCGCCTGTGCTCTCGGCATCGAGCACCTCGCCCTGCGCACCGGCGACCGCGGCGGGGCCGGCGGGCCGGTCACCCTGCTCAGGACGGGCATGGGCCCCCAGGCGGCGGAACGGTCCGTCACCCGGCGCCTGGCCGACCGCGCGCTCGCCGGGGCCGCCGTCCTGGCCACCGGCTTCTGCGCGGGGCTCGCCCCCGGGATGCACCCCGGCGATCTGGTGGTCGCCGAGGAGACCCGGGATCCGGACGGAACCGTTCCGTGTGTGGAGACCGACCTACTGGTCAAGGAGCTCGTACGGGCCGTACCGGGACGTACCGTGCACACCGGACCGCTCACCGGCTCCGATCACGTCGTCCGTGGTCACGAGCGGTCGGATCTGCTCGCGACCGGCGCGATCGCGGTCGACATGGAGTCCGCCGCCACGCTCCTGAGCGCCGTGCGGGCGGGCGAGCACCCTGTTGCGGCCGTCCGGGTGGTCGTGGATGCTCCAGAACATGAACTCGTCCGGATCGGCACGGTACGCGGTGGAATATCGGCCTTCCGCGTCCTTCGTTCCGTTCTTCCAGCTTTCCATGAATGGCACCGTTCCTTGCTGCTCCCCAGGAGGTGAGCCAGATGGCCATGCCGCTGCGCCAGTCCATCAAGGTCGCTACATACTTGGCCGAACAAAAGCTCCGCAAGCGGGACAAGTTCCCGCTGATCGTGGAGCTGGAGCCTCTCTTCGCGTGCAATCTCAAATGCGAGGGCTGCGGCAAGATCCAGCATCCTGCGGGTGTCCTCAAGCAGCGCATGCCGGTGGCGCAGGCCGTCGGGGCGGTGTTGGAGTCCGGTGCGCCGATGGTGTCCATCGCCGGCGGTGAGCCGCTGATGCATCCTCAGATCGACGAGATCGTGCGGCAGTTGGTGGCGAAGAAGAAGTACGTCTTCCTCTGCACCAACGCCATGCTGCTGCGCAAGAAGATGGACAAGTTCAAGCCCTCCCCCTACTTCGCCTTCGCGGTGCACATCGACGGGCTGCGTGAGCGGCACGACGAGTCCGTGGCGAAGGAGGGGGTGTTCGACGAGGCGGTGGAGGCGATCAAGGAGGCCAAGAAGCGCGGCTTCCGGGTCACCACCAACTCGACCTTCTTCAACACCGACACCCCGCAGACCATCATCGAGGTGCTCAACTTCCTCAACGACGACCTCAAGGTCGACGAGATGATGATCTCGCCCGCCTACGCCTACGAGAAGGCGCCCGACCAGGAGCACTTCCTGGGCGTGGAGCAGACCCGCGAGCTGTTCAAGAAGGCCTTCGCGGGCGGCAACCGCAAGAAGTGGCGGCTCAACCACTCCCCGCTCTTCCTGGACTTCCTGGAGGGCAAGGTCGACTTCCCGTGCACGGCCTGGGCGATCCCGAACTACTCCCTGTTCGGCTGGCAGCGGCCCTGCTACCTGATGAGCGACGGGTACGTCCCGACGTACCGCGAACTCATCGAGGAGACCGACTGGGACAAGTACGGCCGCGGCAAGGACCCGCGCTGCGCCAACTGCATGGCCCACTGCGGCTACGAGCCCACCGCCGTCCTCGCCACCATGGGCTCGCTCAAGGAGTCGCTGCGCGCCATGCGCGAGACGGTCTCCGGAAACCGCGAGTAGCGCCATGACCGCCATTTCCTTGGGCGTCCCCGAGGTACCGGTCCGGCCGATCGCCGAGCGGCGCCTGTCGCGGCAGATCCACGTCGGACCGGTGGCGGTCGGGGGCGGGGCCCCGGTGTCGGTGCAGTCGATGACGACGACCCGCACGTCGGACATCGGCGCCACTCTCCAGCAGATCGCCGAGCTCACCGCGTCCGGCTGTCAGATCGTCCGCGTCGCCTGTCCCACGCAGGACGACGCGGACGCGCTGGCGACCATCGCGCGCAAGTCGCAGATCCCGGTGATCGCGGACATCCACTTCCAGCCCAAGTACGTGTTCGCCGCGATCGAGGCCGGCTGCGCGGCCGTACGGGTCAATCCCGGCAACATCAAGCAGTTCGACGACAAGGTCAAGGAGATCGCGCGGGCCGCGAAGGACCACGGCACACCGATCCGGATCGGGGTCAACGCCGGGTCGCTGGACAGGCGGCTGCTCGAGAAGTACGGCAAGGCGACTCCGGAGGCGCTGGTCGAATCGGCGTTGTGGGAAGCGTCGTTGTTCGAGGAGCACGGCTTCCGGGACATCAAGATCTCCGTCAAGCACAACGATCCCGTGGTGATGGTCAGCGCCTACACACTGCTCGCCGAGCAGTGCGACTACCCGCTGCACCTGGGAGTCACGGAGGCGGGGCCCGCCTTCCAGGGGACGATCAAGTCGGCCGTGGCCTTCGGCGCGCTGCTCAGCAGGGGGATCGGCGACACCATCCGGGTGTCGCTGAGTGCCCCGCCGGTCGAGGAGGTCAAGGTCGGCATCCAGATCCTGGAGTCACTGAACCTGCGGCAACGCCGGCTGGAGATCGTGTCGTGTCCCTCGTGCGGGCGCGCGCAGGTCGACGTCTACAAGCTGGCCGACGAGGTCACGGCGGGTCTCGAGGGCATGGAAGTGCCCCTGCGGGTCGCGGTGATGGGATGTGTGGTCAACGGCCCCGGCGAGGCACGGGAGGCGGACCTCGGGGTCGCCTCCGGCAACGGCAAGGGGCAGATCTTCGTGAAGGGCGAGGTCATCAAGACCGTCCCGGAGTCGAAGATCGTGGAGACCCTCATCGAGGAGGCGATGAAGATCGCCGAACAGATGGAGCAGGACGGCGTCGCGTCGGGGGAGCCGGCCGTCACCGTGAGTTGAACAGCACGGACCGAAGGGGGCCCGAGCGTGACCATTCTGGAGAACATCCGGGGACCACGCGACCTGAAGGCGCTGTCCGAATCGGATCTCGGTGAACTGTCCGAGGAAATCAGGGAGTTCCTGGTGCACGCGGTCGCCAGGACCGGCGGACACCTCGGGCCCAATCTGGGTGTGGTGGAACTCTCCATCGCGCTCCACCGGGTCTTCGAGTCACCGGTTGACCGCATCGTGTGGGACACCGGCCATCAGAGCTATGTGCACAAGATCCTGACGGGACGTCAGGACTTCTCCAAGCTGCGCGGCAAGGGCGGCCTGTCCGGCTACCCCTCGCGCGAGGAGTCCGAGCACGACATCGTCGAGAACAGCCACGCCTCCACCGCGCTCGGCTGGGCCGACGGGCTCGCCAAGGCCCGCCAGGTGCAGGGGGCGAAGGGGCATGTCGTCGCGGTCATCGGCGACGGCGCGCTCACCGGCGGCATGGCCTGGGAGGCGCTGAACAACATCGCGGCCGCCAAGGACCGGCCGCTGATCATCGTCGTGAACGACAACGAGCGGTCGTACTCGCCGACCATCGGCGGGCTCGCCAACCACCTCGCCACCCTGCGCACGACCGACGGCTACGAGAAGGTGCTGGCCTGGGGGAAGGACGTACTCCTCAGAACCCCCCTGGTCGGCAACACCGTCTACGAGTCCCTGCACGGTGCGAAGAAGGGCTTCAAGGACGCCTTCGCGCCGCAGGGCATGTTCGAGGACCTCGGGCTGAAGTACGTCGGCCCGATCGACGGCCACGACATCGGGGCCGTGGAGTCGGCGCTGAGGCGTGCGAAGCGCTTCCACGGGCCGGTGCTCGTCCACTGCCTGACCGAGAAGGGGCGCGGATACGAGCCCGCCCTGGCCCATGAAGAGGACCACTTCCACACCGTCGGTGTGATGGACCCCCTCACCTGTGAGCCGCTCGCGCCGTCCAACGGGCCCTCCTGGACCTCGGTGTTCGGCGACGAGATAGTCGCGATCGGCGAGGAGCGGGAGGACGTCGTGGCGATCACGGCGGCCATGCTGCACCCGGTGGGCCTCGGTAAGTTCGCGGCCCGTTTCCCGGACCGGGTGTGGGACGTCGGTATCGCCGAGCAGCACGCGGCGGTCTCCGCCGCAGGCCTGGCCACGGGTGGGCTGCACCCGGTCGTCGCCGTGTACGCGACCTTCCTGAACCGGGCCTTCGACCAGCTCCTGATGGACGTCGCCCTGCACCGCTGCGGGGTCACGTTCGTCCTGGACCGGGCCGGGGTCACGGGCGTCGACGGGGCCTCCCACAACGGCATGTGGGACATGTCGATCCTCCAGGTCGTGCCCGGACTGAGGATCGCCGCTCCTCGGGACGCCGACCAGCTGCGGGCCCAGCTGCGGGAGGCGGTCGCCGTGGACGACGCGCCGACCCTGGTGCGGTTCCCGAAGGAGTCGGTGGGCCCTTCGGTGCCGGCGATCGACCGGGTCGGTGGCCTGGACGTGCTGCATCGCGGGGAGCAGCCCGAGGTGCTGCTGGTCGCCGTCGGTGTCATGGCCCCGGTCTGCCTCCAGGCCGCCGAGCTGCTGGAAGCGCGGGGTATCAACTGCACGGTCGTGGACCCGCGTTGGGTCAAGCCCGTCGACCCCTCGCTGCCGGGTCTCGCCGCGGAACACCGGCTGGTCGCCGTCGTGGAGGACAACAGCCGGGCCGCCGGGGTCGGCGCCGCCGTCGCGTTGGCGCTCGGCGACGCCGAAGTCGACGTACCCGTACGGCGTTTCGGGATCCCGGAGCAGTTCCTCGCGCACGCCAAGCGGGGCGAGGTGCTCGCCGACATCGGTCTGACGCCGGTCGAGGTGGCGGGGCGGATCAGCGCGAGTCTGGCCGTGAAGGCACAGACCGAAGTCAGGGAGAAGGCTGAATGACCACGGAGTTCGACCTCGGCAGACTCCTGGCCGAGCGCGGAGCCGAGCGCTACGAGCTGCACGGCAGATACCTGAACCACCAGCTCCCGCGCATGCTGCACACCATCGGCTTCGACAAGGTCTACGAGCGCGGCGAGGGCGCCTACTTCTGGGACGCGGACGGCAACGACTACCTGGACATGCTCGCCGGGTTCGGCGTCATGGGCCTGGGGCGCCACCACCCCGTCGTCCGCAAGGCACTGCACGACGTCCTCGACGCCCAGCTCGCCGACCTCACCCGCTTCGACTGCCAGCCGTTGCCCGGGCTGCTGGCCGAGAAGCTCCTCGCCCACAGCCCGCACCTGGACCGGGTGTTCTTCGGCAACAGCGGCACCGAGGCGGTGGAGACCGCACTGAAGTTCGCCCGGTACGCCACCGGGAAGCCCCGGGTCCTGTACTGCGACCATGCCTTCCACGGACTGACCACCGGGTCGTTGTCGGTCAACGGCGAGTCGGGCTTCCGGGACGGATTCGCGCCCCTGCTGCCCGACACCGCCGTGCCTCTCGGTGATCTCGACGCCCTGGCAAGGGAGCTGAAGAAGGGCGATGTGGCCGCCCTGGTCGTGGAGCCGATCCAGGGCAAGGGTGTGCACGAGCCCTCGCCCGGCTATCTGCGGGCCGCGCAGGAATTGCTGCGCAAACACAAGGCGCTGCTCATCGCCGACGAGGTGCAGACCGGGCTCGGCCGTACCGGGGACTTCTACGCCTACCAGCACGAGGACGGGGTCGAGCCCGACCTGGTGTGCGTGGCCAAGGCGCTCTCCGGCGGCTATGTGCCGGTCGGCGCCACCCTCGGCAAGGACTGGATCTTCAAGAAGGTCTACTCGTCGATGGACCGGGTCCTGGTGCACTCGGCGAGCTTCGGATCCAACGCCCAGGCGATGGCGGCCGGGCTCGCGGTTCTGTCGGTCATGGAGAACGAGCAGATCGTCGCGAACGCCCGCGTCACGGGCGACCTGCTGCGGTCCCGGCTCACCGCACTGATCGACAAGTACGAACTGCTCGCCGACGTCCGCGGCCGTGGCCTGATGATCGGCATCGAGTTCGGCAGGCCGAAATCGCTGAAGCTGCGCAGCCGCTGGACCATGCTCCAGGCCGCGCGCAAGGGCCTGTTCGCGCAGATGGTGGTCGTCCCCCTCTTGCAGCGGCACCGGATCCTCACCCAGGTCTCCGGCGACCATCTGGAGGTCATCAAGCTGATCCCGCCGCTCGTCGTCGGGGAGAAGGAGGTGGACCGGTTCGTCGACGCCTTCACCGACGTCATGGACGACGCGCACAGCGGCAGCGGGCTGATGTGGGACTTCAGCAAGACGCTGGTGAAGCAGGCGGTGGCCAACCGGTAGCGGCCCGCCTGACGTTTTTGCCTCTGAGGCAAGAAATTTGCCGCAGAGGCAAGGCTCCGGCTCAATGGAGGTATGAGCTCTCCGGAAGCCTTCACGGAGCTGCCCTCGGTGGCTCCTCAGCTTCGTGCCCTGCGCCGCCGCGCCTCCCTCACCCTGGAGGCCGCGGCCGGTGCGGCGGGGCTGTCGCCCGCCCATCTCTCCCGGCTGGAGACGGGTCAGCGCCAGCCCTCGCTGCCGATGCTGCTCGCGCTGGCCCGTATCTACGGTACGACGGTCTCGGAACTGCTCGGCGAGACGGTCGCGGAGCGGGACTCCGTCGTGCGCGCGGCCGACATGGAAGCGACCGAGGCGGGCGGCTGGACGTACTTCCAGGCCGGCGCGCCCGGCCGTGGGATGCAGGCCCTGCGGGTGCGGGTGCCGCACGGCTCGCAGGGCGACATCGTGCGCGTGCATCCCGGCGAGGAATGGCTCTACGTCCTCGAGGGGCGGCTCAGGCTGCGCCTCGGCGACACCACGCATCGGCTCGGCCCGGGCGACAGCGCGCACTTCGACTCGCTGACCCCGCATCGCATCGCCGCCCAGGATCCCGGCGGAGTCGAGCTCCTGTTCGTCCACACCCTGTTGCAGAGTCCCACGGCCACGCTGTGCCTGGGCCCCACCCCTGGAGAGATGCCATGAAAGACATGGAGGAGAAGTTCCCCCGCGCCCTGTGGGTGCGCCTCATCATCTATCTCGCGATCGGCCACGTCTTCGCGGCCTTCATCTTCCTGCTCTTCGAGGTGGGAGCCGGGCAGTAGCGGCCCTACGGCTCAGTCGAGCAGCCGCTCGCGCAGCCGCTCGCGGATCTCGGGGGTCAGGCCGAGGCCCTCCTCCAGATACACCTCGACGCTGCCCCATGTCTCGTCGATGGTCTCGAAGGCCGCCGACAGATACTCGGCGCGCGCCTCGAACAGGGGACTGAGCAGCTCCATGACCTCGGGGGAGTAGGCGTCGGCGGAGGTGCTGGTGCGGCGGACCTTGTAGCGGCGGTGCTTGGCGTTCGACTCCAGGTAGTCGGCGACGATCGCCTCGCGCTCCACACCCAGGGCGAGCAGGGTCACCGCGATGGACAGACCCGCGCGGTCCTTTCCCGCCGCACAGTGCATGAGGGCGGGCACGCTGTCCTCGGCGAGGGAACGCAGCACCTGGGAGTGCTCGGCGGTGCGCTCCTTGATCATCGTGCGGTAGGAGTTGATCATCCGCTGTGCGGCCTTGCCGTCGCCGAGGAGCTCGCGCAACTGCTCTATGTCCCCGTCGCGGACCATCTTCCAGAACCAGGTGCCCTCCGCCGGGTCGCTCAGCGGCAGGTTCACATTGGCGACGCCCGGCAGGTCGACGTCCGGGCCCTCCAGCTTCTGGTCAGCCGCGTTGCGGAAGTCGAAGATCGTGTGCAGACCCAGGGAGGCCAGGAAGGCCGCGTCGTCCTCCGTCGCGTGCGCGAGGTGACCGCTGCGGAACAGCACGCCGTAGCGCACCCGCCGTCCGTCCGCCGTCGGCAGCCCGCCCACGTCACGGAAGTTGCGGACACCTGCCAGTTCCGGTTCGGTCGACGGGATCTGCTGCGTCACGGGGGCTCCTCCCAGCCGGGCTCCGCCGGCGCTGCTCGTCGACGGGCACGCTCTCGACGATACGACATGGTGCCTGGGGCAATGAGTTCTCCACAGGGCCGGCAATGACTTGTCCACAGCCGTTGCACCCGGGGCGGGTGGCCATTGATGATGTTGGCGCCTGAGTGCACCTGTTGGCACCTGTTCGAATCTGTGAGGGAAGCACGATGCTGGAGATCGCCGAGAACGGCCGTACATGGATTCTGTCCGGGCCGGCCAGCAGTTACGCCCTGCACCTCACCGCCGAGGACGAGTTGCTGCACCTGCACTGGGGCCCGCGGATCGCCCTCGCTGACGCCGAGGCCCTCGCGGTGAGCCCGCTGCCCGAGTACCGGCCTTTCGAGGCCCCGCTCGACGGACGCGAGGAGTACCCCGTCGAGGGCGGCCCCCGCTTCGCACGCCCGGCCCTGTCCGTGCGCACCGACGAGCGGCGCGGCACCGAGTGGAGCTTCGAGGCGTACGACACGGAGGGCGACGAGCTGCGGCTGCGGTTCCGTGACGGCGGGCTGACCGTGACGCTGCACTACCGGATGCGCCACGACGTCCTGGAGCGCTGGGTGACCCTGGACAACCAGGGCCCTGCCCCCGTCGAGCTGCTGCGCGCCGACTCCGCCACCTGGACCCTGCCCGACCGTGAGGACGGCTGGCGGCTGTCCCAGCTGCACGGCCGCTGGGCCGCCGAATCCCTGCTCACGCGGACCCCCCTCACCTACGGCGAGAAGGTCATCGGCAGCCGCCGCGGCCACACCGGGCACCAGCACCTGCCCTGGGTCGCCCTCGACACCGACGCCACCGAGGAGCGCGGTGAGGTCTACGGCGTCGCCCTCGGCTGGTCGGGGTCCTGGCGGATCGCCGTCGCGCAACTCCCCGACGCGCGCGTGCAGATCACCGGGGGCGCCGGATACGACGACTCGGGTCTGCTCCTGCTGGCGGCCGGGGAGTCGTTCACGACCCCCGTGTTCGCCGGTCTCTGGAGCGACGGCGGGTTCGGCGGGGCGAGCCGTGCCTGGCACGCCTACCAGCGGGCGTACGTCATCCCGGGCGCGGACGAGGACCGGCCCGTGCTGTTCAACTCCTGGGAGGCCACCAACTTCGACATCTCCGAGGAGCAGCAGGGCACCCTCGCCCGGCGGGCCGCGGCGATGGGCGTCGAGCTGTTCGTCGTCGACGACGGCTGGTTCGGTGCCCGCACCAGTGACCGGGCCGGGCTCGGCGACTGGGCGCCCAACCCCGACCGCTTCCCGAACGGCCTCAAGCCGCTCGGCGAGTACGTGCACGGGCTCGGCATGCAGTTCGGCATCTGGGTCGAGCCGG